>NZ_JAQQWS010000020.1:0-39854 GCF_028610675.1 Alkalihalobacillus pseudalcaliphilus | reverse complement strand
GGTGGGGGGGGGGGGCGCCCCCCGCCCCCCCCCCCCCCCCAACACAATCCATACTAAAAGAGAGTGGAAACATTATAGAGGAGTATTTACACAATATTCAGGACTTGACTGAAAAAAGAGGAAGAAAGCCCGAGCGACCGGTGAATCTTGGGGTTGCAAGTGGAAAAAATGCGCCGAATGCGGTGTAAACCCAAATACGTAAAATACTTATTTATAATTATTCCTAGCGAAATCCAGTGATGGTCAGATAAAATAAAGTGGGCAAGTGGTTGAGGAAAGGATGAATGTATTGGGGGAACAGCTTGTAAATAAAAAAGAGTGGGAATCAGCGATCTCACCTCAGAAAAAAACACAGCTCTATAGAAGAACGCTGTGGATTATTGTATTGTCACAAATTTTTGGAGGGGCCGGATTAGCGGCAGGAATTACTGTAGGTGCTTTACTTGCCCAAGAAATGCTCGGCTCTCATGCCTATGCAGGTCTTCCAACCGCCTTATTTACATTAGGATCTGCACTTACAGCGTTTTTAGTTGGTAGGTTTACACAGCAATTCGGTCGAAGATTAGGGCTTTCAATAGGCTTTTTTGCTGGAGGTTTAGGTGCGATTGGGGTAGTAGCTGCAACTGTTTTGGGTCAAGTATGGTTATTATTTATTTCTTTATTTGTGTATGGGGCTGGGACTGCAACGAATCTGCAAGCACGTTATGCAGGAACTGATTTAGCGTACCCGAAACAGCGGGCCACGGCTGTTAGTATTGCAATGGTTTTTACTACTTTTGGTGCTGTTGCAGGTCCGAATTTGGTTACTGTAATGGGTGGCGTAGCAGTACGATTTGGTATACCTGCACTTGCAGGGCCATTTATACTTGCGGCTGTCGCTTTCCTATTAGCAGGTGCTGTTATTTTTGTTTTTCTAAGACCCGATCCATTTATTGTCGCACAACAAATTGCGATAGAAGAAGGGAATAAAAAAGGGGTACAATCGGAACTGATTGAGGCTTTTGATAAAAGAGGGGTAATAGCAGGCGCAGCAATTATGGTTTCAACACAAATTGTTATGGTCGCGGTGATGACAATGACACCCATTCATATGGGACACCATGGTCACGGTTTACATCAGGTAGGAATGGTCATTGCGGCTCACGTTGCCGCAATGTACTTACCTTCTTTAGTAACAGGAGTATTGGTCGATCGACTTGGACGCAGAATCATGGCGATTGCTGCTGGTGTGACATTGATCGCAGCAGGTCTTTTTGCTGCATTCGGTCCTGCAGATTCGCTCTTGAATTTAATGATTGCTTTAATTTTATTAGGGTTAGGTTGGAATTTTGGCTTAATAAGTGGAACGACGATACTCGTTGATTCGACGACTGCAACGACACGTGCAAAAACACAAGGCTCTGTGGATGTATTAATTGCTTTAGCGGGTGCCACGGGTGGTGCATTGTCTGGAATGGTCGTGGCTCAGTCCAGCTATGCGACTTTATCGTTAGGTGGAGGTGCTCTCGCATTATTGCTGATTCCATTTGTTGTGTGGATGCTAAGAAAGTAAAAGGGGACTAGGATGAATGTGAGTCCAGCGTTTCATTTATTATAGTCAAAGAGCTAGGTTTGAAGTGAAGCAACTGTACGTATTTAAAAAAATGCCTCCCCAATTAAAGGGAGGCGAACAATGGGGGATTCACAACCGTATATGCTGTGAAAAGGAGTGGAGCATTATGCTCACTTAAATCATACTATACTAATAGGAAAAGTCAATAATTAAATTAGAAAAAAATGTAATTAAAAAATGACAGTATTCGACGATACCATTCAACACTCTTTTAAAGCCAAAAGTAAAATTCAGTCAAATCTTTCTATGACCTTATGAGGCAGGATTCATGAGTTCTTTTTCTTGATCTTTTTATCTCTTGTCCTAATTGCAATGTCCAATGTAGAAAGAGCAGAAAATCAATTAATTAGGTATGTGGGGATAACTAGCTATTTAGTATACTTTTCCTTTATCCTCTATCAAGTAATAGAGTGGGCAAAGGTCTTATTTAATTAAAATGTCTGTTTATCAATTTTTAATTATTGAAAAACGATAAAAATAGTAGTATCCTATTCATAATTCTTCAATTAGGATGGTGAATAGATGCTATTATTAATTGCACTCTTATTACTTGTTGTTATATTTATTGGAATAGCAATTTCTGTTCAAAATAAAAGAATAGGTTTGCTCTATTTTTTGATGTTATTCGCTTGTTTAGCCATTTATATGTTTCGGCCATTCCTGATACTGTCAACCGACCTCAGTGGAGAAGCGATTGGACCATTTGAGATTAACAAGCAATTAAATGAAGAAATAATTGCAGAGTTGGGTCGCTACTCCAAACGAGAGGTGGATAATGGCTACTACTATCAAAATGATTTATTGTTTATTTCTACGGAAGTAACTGGTGTCATTCAATCTATCTCTATGGGTAACGCTAATTATGTAACAAAACGTGGTGTAGGTAGTGGAGATTCTGTTGAAGATGTCGAAGAGCGATATGGTCGACATTATTATACGTATCAGGAAATGGGTTTAGGAGAAGCGATGGTTTACAGGGACAGACGAGAGAAAATTAGTTTAACCTTTTGGTTTGTTGAGGGTAAGATCCGCACAATTTGGTTATCATCAAAAGAATAAAAAGGAGCTAACTCTATTCGATATAAGCTACTCTTATTGGATTTCATTACAAATTTCGATT
This sequence comes from Alkalihalobacillus pseudalcaliphilus, assembly GCF_028610675.1. Classification (NCBI taxonomy): domain Bacteria; kingdom Bacillati; phylum Bacillota; class Bacilli; order Caryophanales; family Bacillaceae; genus Alkalihalobacillus; species Alkalihalobacillus pseudalcaliphilus. Next base: position 37,122 of record NZ_JAQQWS010000020.1, on the reverse strand, counting down.
ATTCAAATCGTGATCTAAGAAGTAAAATAGGAAGTACGAATCTTATTATGCAACAGGATAGGAGTAAAGAGGGTCACGATTATTTTTCTAGATGTTATTTTGCCTATACTAATTTTAATGGCACTTGGTTTAGTGATACAAAAAAAGTATCAATTTCAACTAGCGCCCATCTCTAAATGGTTGGTTCATTGTTTTATGCCAGCAGCTGTATTCCTAAATATATATCAAGTACATATTGACTTCTCATTGCTGGCTCAATTACTTATGTATTTGCTGATTTTTACTATAGCGATGATTTTTATTACGTATATAATCGGTAAGGTATTTAGTGTACAGGATCATGAAGAAGCCGCTTTAAAAAATAGTATATCCCTCATGAATTCAGGTAATTATGGTTTGCCAGTGAGCCAACTCATTTTTAGTGCTAATCCACTTGGTGTCTCGATCCAAATTTTTGTGCTGATTTTTCAAAATATGCTGACATATACGTATGGTCTATACAATTTATTATCGACGACAAAGTCCTTTCTGGAAATTATGAAATCCTTTTTAAAGCTGCCGCTCATTTATGCACTAGTCTTGGGCTTATTCTTTCAAATCTTTGATCTATCACTGCCTTCGTTTCTTCTTTTTCCAATTGAACATCTGGCCAATGGGTTTGTTGCTGTTGCTTTACTTTTACTTGGAGCTCAACTGGCTAACATTCAAATTCGCGTATTTCACCGTGTGATAACTTTGGCACTAATCGGAAGGTTACTAGTGGGTCCACTTGTCGCTGTGGGTGTAATTTATCTTTTGCAAATAGATGGTGTGATGGCACAGTCGTTATTGATTGCGAGTTCTTTTCCTACTTCAAGAAATACAGCAACGTTGGCACTTGAATATGATGTCGCTCCAGAGCTACATGCACAAATCGTTTTGTATTCTACTTTGTTAAGTAGTTTAACGGTTACTTTTGTGATTTATCTGGCGTTGTTGTTATTTTAATGGGGAGAGTTTTGCATGAAAGTGTACTTAGGGGCGAGAGGTTGTGCCTTGAAGTTAGCTCGTCATCCATCTTGCGATAAATGACCTTAACAGGATACTGCTCCCTTTTGTTCGTGCGACTCCTAATGGGGTGATGGAGTTGTAAACCGGCTAACTGTTTAAGAAGTCGCCACTAATTTGATATTTTAATGGATGTTATTTGTACTTGAGAATGAGCAGTACCCAGCGGACGAAAATATGCGGAGACTCCCGCGGGACGTAGTGGTGGGCTGAAATCCACTGGCTGTGCCAGTTAGTTCAGCACCACCCCGCAGGACGCGAAGCATAATTTTCGGTAGCGACGAGTAACGTTCAATGTTCGCAGTTTCATATAAAAGTAAAGTAATGAAAAGTGACCAAAGTAAGAAGTAAAAATAAAATTAACAAAGTATCACCAGTCAAAAAGGAATGAAGAAAGGGCAACGATAAGTTGTTACTATGAGTTGCATTGCACTATTTAGGGTATTTCGATTTTGAACAATAAAAGGAGGTTATTTATTTGAGAAAAGATATATTAGTTGGTTGTGTTCTAACTGTTGTATTTTTACTACTAACAATCTTCAATTTCCCGGAGTATCATTTGTTTTTATTGGCTTTAGTATGGAGCTTGGATTACACAGCAACGAAGCTTTTGGGGATGAATCTGTTCATTAAGAAAAATTGGTTTTATCTTGTAATTAATTATTTGGCTGTCCTATCACCTTTTATTTATACGGTTATATATATGACAAGTAGCTTCATAAAACTGTACGCACTTTACTTTTTTATTTTTATGATTGTGATTAGCTTTATAATTAGGTTTTCTTCCAGTCGACTAATACGTTCTGAACCACAGAAAGAAGTGATTTAGCATTTATTTCAGTTATATTTTTCAGCTAGGTCAATTAATGTGAGCTTAATATGTTTATACGTAGAATGAGAAGGAAAAACGATGATTTCATGGAATAAATAAAGTGTAGAGAGAATAGCTACATCTGATTTAGAGGTAGATTCATAAAATATGGCTAGGAGGTTTTCCGATGTCAACAGTTGATATTCTAAAACAAACGGAGAAATATGGGGCTCACAATTATCATCCATTACCGGTCGTTATTTCCGAAGCGAAGGGGGTTTGGGTGCAAGATCCAGAGGGAAATCGCTATCTTGATATGTTAAGTGCATATTCTGCTGTGAACCAAGGTCATTGCCATCCTAAAATCATAGAGGCATTGAAAGCCCAGGCTGAAAAGGTGACGCTAACCTCAAGGGCTTTCCATAATGATCAGTTAGGTTTCTTTTATGAAAAGGTCGCTCATTTAACGAAAAAAGAGATGGTTTTGCCGATGAATACGGGTGCTGAGGCAGTTGAAACAGCTGTTAAGGCAGCAAGAAGATGGGCGTATGATGTTAAAGGTGTAACGGAAAACGAGGCTGAAATCATTGTATGTGAAGAAAATTTTCACGGTCGTACGATGACGGCGGTGTCCTTATCTTCCAACGAGGAATATAAGCGTGGATTTGGTCCAATGTTACCAGGAATTAAAGTGATTCCATATGGTGATATCAAAGCGTTGGAAGGGGCAATCACGGAGAATACAGCTGCTTTTTTACTTGAGCCCATCCAAGGTGAGGCAGGTATTATTGTGCCACCAGAAGGATTTTTAAAGGAAGCCAAGGAACTTTGTCAAAGCAACGAGGTTTTATTTATTGCCGATGAGATACAAGTAGGATTAGGAAGGACAGGTAAACTTTTCGCTTGTGATTGGGAAGAGGTTGTACCTGATATGTATATCCTTGGAAAAGCGTTAGGCGGAGGTGTTTTTCCGATCTCAGTCGTCGCAGCAAACAAAGATATTTTAGGCGTATTTGAGCCTGGTTCCCACGGTTCGACTTTTGGTGGTAACCCACTCGCTTGCGCGGTTTCTTTAGCTGCGTTAGAGGTGATGGAGGAAGGGGATCTAGTATCTCGTTCACTGGAATTAGGACAATATTTAAAAGAACAATTAATAAAAATCAATAACCCACTTATTAAAGAGGTGCGTGGTAAAGGCCTATTTATTGGTGTTGAATTAACAGAGTCTGCTCGCCCTTATTGTGAGCAATTAAAAGTACTTGGTTTGTTATGTAAAGAAACTCATGAAAAAGTGATTCGCTTTGCCCCACCATTAGTCATTACCAAGGAAGAGCTTGATTGGGCCTTGGAGAGAATCTATAAAGTGCTCGAACAGAAATAATCGACACATAAAAGGGGGGAAGTGTCCTCATGGAGCCGTTACAGATTATTTGGTGGTCACTCGTCTGGGTATTAATGGGGATTGTATTACTTGTCACTTTCTTCTTAAAGCGTTTGTGGTGGAAATACGGATTTGCTATAACCGGTTTGGTTTTCATTATGGCAGTAGGCTTTTCATTCGTACATCCTTATTGGATTGATTATCAGGTTGAGAAAAAGATCGAGTTACTTGATGGGTATTTAGAAAAGAATTACCCAGGTGAAACATGGGAGTTCAAACGAGTACCTCATCGTGAGGAAGGCTACACTCACACAAACCCTTATCATATTCAAGTTGTTTTTGATAACGAGCCTAGATTCATGTATACGTATTGGGTTGAAGATGCAACAGATATTTATCAATCAGGTGGTGAATGGCCAGAAGGTTGGAGCGGAGAACGTGGCTTACATGATGAGATGGAAGAGTAAGAGTTGAAGCCACCTAATTGGGTGGCTTCTTTGCTGGGGGTGTTCCTGCTCTTTCATTCAAATGGAGCGGCATATCAGATTATTTATTTGATTTCATTAAATGACTATGAATTGAGTGACGATTAAGGAAAACAACTTCGCAGGACACACAGCATGATCTTAGGGAACGACGAGCAGGGCTCCACACAAAACTAACCTTACACAAAGGAAAAACACCTCCGAAAAGCCGGTAGGCAATCAGAAGTGTCTCAAAAAAATCACCGATGTAAATGTTTTGCCTCAATCATCTCATTAATTAATGGATGATCTAAAAAGCTCGTCGGCCTCCCAATACTAAAGAGCTGTAATTGATGCATCGCTCTCGTACAAACCGTATAAAAAATTCTACGCAAGCTCTCCTCTTCGTAAACGTCTGCTGAAGCATCATAAATAATCACTGCATCAAATTCAATTCCCTTTGATACATAAGAAGGGACCACGACAACCCCTTGCTCATATTCAAGCGAGGTACTCTTTAATAGCTTCAAGTCATTAATATCAGAGAGAGAAGAAAAGGCTGCGAAGCTCTCTGCCGCAGACTTACAAACAATCGCAATGCTTTGATAGCCTTGTTCTTGCCACTCGGTTACTTGAGCGGTTATCGCTTGATGTAACTCGTCTCTACTAGATATGAAAGTAAGCTGGGGTTTAACTCCATCACGATTAAAAGGAACGATGTTTTGTCCATTGGCAACAAGCCTGCTTGTAAAGTCAATAATGGGTTTTGTTGAACGGTAACTTCTCGTTAATTCAATCATTTCAGTTTGTTCAGCACCATAAAGGCTTGTAAGTGTGTTAAAGTTATCCTGCTCATGGGCATGGGCAAAGATTGCCTGATTAAAATCACCTAAGACGGTCATTCTTGCCACAGGAAACAATCGTTTTAAAAATTCGAATTGAAATGGAGAGTAATCCTGTGCCTCATCAATAACGATTTGTTTGATTGAACGGTTTGTTTGGAAGCCTTGAATCATCTCTTTTAATAATAAAAAGGGAGTAGCATCTTCATAGTATAGTATATTTTCTTTAAGTGCTTGTGAAGTTGTCTCACATATAGCTTCCCATAAAGATGGTTTTTCTGATGTTAACCATTGGTGAATAGGAGTTGAAATTGAGAAAAGCTGTTGATAAATCGCTTTAAAATCAACAAACTGATAGGATTGTACGTATTCTCGCAATGGCTTTATTTTTTTGCGAACAATGAGGTGGGCAAGTGCTTCGGGTTCTACCTCATAATCTGAAATATCTGCCCTTTCGTAACCACGTTTTTTCGCTAAAAAAATTCTCGCCTTATGGTATTGCTCATTACTCAGTAGCTCAATTTCTTCTTGGACCCAAGGCTTTCCACGCTCCCTTTTATGGAATGATGATAATTCTTTTAATAACCAATCACGTAGTTTCTCAAGGCGATTATGAAAGCTAAGAGATGAATCTATGGAGTAAAAACGCTTGGTCAACTTCTCGGCGGTAATAATTGTTTGTCCGCGAAATGGAATGTCGGTAAAAATCATGCCATCTACTGCTAAAGATTGGCGATAGGATTGCATGGCCTTAAAAAATTCAGTGGATGCTTTGAAACGAATACTTGCGATCCTTGAATGATACAAACGGTTTTTGGTTGCTGTTAGAACATATTCAAGTTGTTCATAAGGGTTCTCAACTTGAAATAGGTCTCCAAGTCGATATTGTAAATATTGTTGGAAAGTGACTTGTTGCATATTTTCTTCGCCAAGTTCAGGTAAAACATTTGAAACATAACTACTAAACATCGTATTGGGTGAGAAAAGTATAATTTGATCAGCGTTAATTTGTTCGCGGTATTTATAAAGTAGATAAGCAATTCGTTGTAAGGCTGCCGATGTTTTCCCACTTCCAGCAGCACCATGTACGATTAGCAGGCGTCCTTTGTCATGACGGATAATGCGATTTTGCTCTTGTTGGATCGTGGCAACGATACTTTGCATATGCTTATTCGTGCTTTGTCCGAGGACTTGTTGTAATATTTCATCACCGATTGTAAGGCTGGTATCAAACATCGACTCGATTTTGCCTTTACGAACTAAGTACTGAAACTTGTTCTCTAGCTGGCCATTCATGCGCCCGCTTGGTGTTTCATATTGAGCAGGGCCGGGCTGGAAGTCATAATAGACACTAGAAATCGGGGCACGCCAGTCGTAAATGAGAAACTCTTCTCCACTTTTATCGGTAAGGGAGGAGAGGCCGATATATATAGGCTCAGAATGGTGACTTCCTTCCTCAGTGAAGTCAATGCGTCCAAAATAGGGTACTTGCTCCATGCGATGTAAGGTCGATAAACGTTTTGAAGTGTGCTGGTGTGTACTTTGGCTTACAGATAGAGCTTGAGCTTCCTGACGTAAACCAATAATTGTTTCAAGATAATCATCAAATGTATCGGTATTGACCTTCACTTCATCCCAAAAATGTTTGCGCGTTTGAACGACCTCATTTTTACGCTTTGCCGTTTCATTACTTAACTTTTTTGTTTCTGCTTCGATTACGTCCAATACCAATTCCAATCGTTTCTGCTCCTGTTGAATTTCTAATTCCAAAGCAAACACCCCTTTAAAAAAAGTTAATTTACAAGCTTGACATCAGCACAGAGTTTAGGATATAATTATTATAGGATAAGTACGTCCCGTTTTTATTTTTGTGCGTATCTATATAAATATATCATGTTAAGGAAGTGTGATCAATACTGATCATGCTTTTATTTAGTTGTTATGAAGAATAAGAACAGGTTCGATGCTGTCCGTCCTTCAGGGTGGTGCTGAACTAACTGGCATAACCAGTGGATTTCAGCCCGCCACTACGTCCAGCAGGAGTCTCCGCATGTTTCCGTCCGCTGGGTTACCCTAAATTCTCTAGTTCAAAAAATAATCTTAAAACATTCATTAAATTGAATGAACAAAAATCAAAGTGAATGAAAAGCCAACAAATAAAAAAGCTATCCCTATCAGTGCTGTGAGTACCTAGTAACAAAGGCTTTGCCTGAAAGTGATTAATGGATGCTAAATCCTTCTCTCTAATTCATCGATTAAAAAAACAAGCTTTAATACTAATGCTTAGTATTTAAGAGCTTGTTTTCTTTTTTACCATTACTTAATCATACTAATATAATTATGAAGGCTATCTTTTACGCACTCCGCGATTAGTTCAATAAATGGTACGAGTTGATTTTGGACGCTGGCAAGTTCTAGAGTATTGTAGTACTCAAGTCTTTGATTATCTTCTGCCTTCACAATGGCAGGTGGATATCCATGTCCCATCAGGATAAGGTTCATTAGTAATCTTGCAGTACGGCCATTTCCATCAGAAAAAGGATGAATATAAACAAATTTAAAGTGAAAAAGTGCTGCTAATTGAACAGGATGAAGTTCTGTTTTATTACTATCATACCAGGAGAGTAATTTTCTCATCTCTTCATCTAATTGTAGAAAATGTGGCGGTGTGTGTTCACTTCCAGAAATTCTAACGTTAACACTACGGTATCTCCCCGCATTACGGTCATCAATATTTTTAAGAATAAGATGATGAACATCTTTTACGGTTCTTTCAGTTAATGGTGTCTGATTTTGAACCTGTTCTTCGATAAAGTGAATGGCCTCGGTATGGTTCATTACTTCAAAGTGTTCTTCGAGCTTTTTCCCACCGATTGTGAGCCCCTTTTCAATGACGACTTTCGTTTCTAGTAAAGAAAGTGTGTTCCCTTCTATCGCATTTGAATGATATGTCCAATCTACTAGGTAAAACGCCTTTAGATTTTTGACTACCTCTGGAGGAAGTGGTCTGTAATGATCGAGTTCTTTCTTGAATTGGTCAATCTGTTCAAAATTCATTATCATATTTAACCCTCCTGTTTACTAATCTCTGCGACTTACACAAAGGTACGGTTATTTCTTACATATTCAATTAAAGGATAAATAATTTATCCTTTTCTTCTTGATTCGGGAGGTATGCCTTGCAACTTCCTCAGTCTAAGCCAACGGGAACGGATTCAATATTCGTTGTGATTTTATTTCGCTGCAAAATTTCTAAAGTTTCTTGGATGGAATAATTTTTTTATTGATTCCAACATACATCAATTGTTGTATTAGTTCAATCAGTTAAGTAATGGCGGCACCACGTGATTGTCGCGTAGCGTGATTTTTGGGAGTGAAGAGTAGAACTCCGCATACTAGCATTAATCAACTTCCATACAAAAAACTCTCAAAACCAATATGGTTAATGAGAGTTTTTCATTTATTACTAGCTATTAATGTGCATCCGAAACAGTCTTAGGCTGCATAAATAATGTTAAGTAATCTGGTCCGCCGGCTTTAGAATCAGTACCTGACATATTGAAGCCTCCAAATGGTTGATACCCAACAATTGCTCCTGTACACGTACGGTTGAAGTAGAGGTTACCGACGTGGAACTCATGGCGCGCTCTTTCTAAGTGACGACGATTATTAGAAATTACAGCGCCAGTTAAACCATACTCCGTGTTATTAGCGATTTCTAACAACTCATCAAAATCTTTCGCTTTAGAAAACGCAACAACTGGACCGAATATTTCTTCTTGCATAAGACGAGCGTTCGGTGCTACATCTGCAAAAACAGTAGGGCGTAGGAAGTAACCTTCGCTATTATCGGCAGTTCCGCCAGTCATTAAGCGACCTTCAGAAGAGCCGATTTCAAAATATTGCTTCACCTTGTCAAAGGCAGCTTGGTCGTTCACAGGTCCCATATAGTTCGCTTGATCAACAGGGTTACCGACTGTTAGTTTCTCAGTTTCTGCGACAACCTTTTCTAATACTTCATCATACACATCCTCGTGGATGACGGCTCTTGAGCAAGCAGAACATTTTTGTCCAGAGAAACCAAAGGCTGATTGAACGATCGATTGAACAGCGATGTCGATATTGCTATCACTATCAACGATAATCGTATCTTTACCACCCATTTCAATAGCGACACGTTTGAACCATTTTTGTCCAGGGTGTACTTTAGCGGCACGCTCATAAATGCGAACGCCAACTTCTTTAGAACCGGTAAAGTTGACAAATGCTGTTTTCGGGTGGTCAACTAAATAATCGCCGATTTCTGAACCGCTACCTGGGATGAAGTTAACAACGCCAGCTGGAAGACCGGCTTCTTCAAGAACTTCCATAAACTTATAAGCGATTACTGGTGTTGTACTAGCTGGTTTTAATAACACGGTGTTACCTGCAACAACTGGAGCGACTGTTGTTCCTGCCATAATAGCGAATGCGAAATTCCAAGGCGAAATTGTCACACCAACACCTAATGGAATGTAATTGTAAGTATTATGCTCAATGAATTCACGGCTGTTAATTTTTACGCCGTCTTTTAGTTCTAACATTTGGCGACCATAGTATTCTAAGAAATCGATTCCTTCTGCAGTATCAGCGTCTGCCTCTTTCCAAGGCTTCCCAGCTTCGTATACGAGGTATGCAGAAAATTCATGTTTCCTTTTACGAATAATACCCGCTGCTCTGAATAAAATCGCAGCACGTTCTTCTGCTTTCCATGTCTTCCAAGATTTGAATGCCTCTTGAGCCGCTTCATGTGCTTGCTCGGCGTGGTCGCGAGAAGCTTTTGATACATAACCGACGACCTCTGAGTGGTTCGCTGGGTTTTCTGAAGTGATTTTATCATCAGTAAAGATTTTCTTGCCACCAACAACGATTGGATATTCTTTACCTAATTCTTTTTTGACTAATGCTAAGGCCTCTTTAAAAGCTGTTTGTTCATTATGATCGCTAAAATCAGTAAATGGTTCATGTTTGTATTCCCAAGTCATGTGAATCATCCCTTCTTCATTCTTATTTTGGAAGATTAATTGAACTCATCTTTTCAACATTAAATATTATTGCAATATCCGTGCCAACTTTTTTGGTACAGCCTTATTAGCCGGTTTATCTTATACTAACACTATTTATCTTTACTCTATGCTTATGAGCTTAGTGACTAGGTTTATACATTAGTGTAAATCTTTAGACATTTTTGTATAAGTCATCTAAATGGAACTATCATTATGTGGCGTTATGGCTTATTTGTAGGTAACTAATTGGAATTTTTTCATTTTATTATATAAGGTGGCTCGTGAGATACCTAATAATTTCGCAGCAGCAGAGCGGTTTCCATATGTTTTTTCTAAAGCTTTTAGTAATTGTTCTTTTGTTAATTGAGTATGGTGTCTTTCCTCGGCTTCAACTGTCGCTGGTGGTTGCCCTGGCTGATTGGTTGGAACAAAGTTCTTTTCCAGAAAATGTGCTGGTAAATGCTTAGCTTCAATTTTATCCGTATCACTACCTAAAATCACAAGTCTTTCAACCGTATTGCGTAATTGTCTTATATTTCCTTGCCAGTTATGTTGCATGAACGCATACATCACTTCGGAGTCGATTTGTGGAGCGGGTATGGAATACTTAAAGGAAAACTCTTTTAGAAAAAGTTGAACGAGTGCCGGGACATCCTCTAACCTCTCGCGCAATGAAGGTATTTGGATGGAGATAACATTGAGACGATAGTATAAATCCTCTCTAAACAAACCATCCTGAACCATCTGCTCGATATTGCGGTTCGTTGCACTTATGATACGAACATCAAAAGGAATAGATTCAGTTCCGCCGACACGATAATATTGTTTCTCTTGAATGACCCTTAGTAACTTGACTTGTAATTCCAGTGGCATTTCCCCGACTTCATCTAAAAAGAGCGTTCCTCCTTTAGCTAAATCGAACTTTCCTTTTTTGCCACCGCGTACCGCGCCAGTAAAAGCTCCTTTATCGTAGCCGAATAGCTCGCTCTCAAATAAAGCATTAGGAATGGCTCCACAGTTAATCGCAATAAAAGGCTTATCCGTTCGTTTACTCGCATGATGAATACCTTCTGCGAATAGCTCTTTACCGACACCACTTTCCCCGGTAATTAAGACAGGTGCATCAGTTTTGGCGACTTTTTTTGCTAGATCGATTGCTTCTTGAAGATTAGCACTACGTCCTTTTATTTTTTGGAAGGCTTGTTCAGTTGAACCGTTTACATTTTGTTCTAAGTCGTGCAAATAGGCCGTTGTTTCAGAGAGATGCTCATTTAATTTGACCATTTCAGTGATGTCCCTTTCGATGGAGATGCCTCCGACTACCTCTCCGTCTACTAAAATAGGGGCACTGTTAATAAGGACATGTACGTGATGGCGCGGCTGATTATATTGTTGTCTGATTCCAACTTTATTCTCCATAGTAGCCAGTAAAATTAAGGCTTCTTTATCAAAGAAATCGGTTATCGGCTGATCGATAATTTGCTCAGGTGATACGTGGTACATGTCTTCAGCGACTTGATTCCAGGCTGTGACCAAGCCTTCACGATCCGTAATGGCGATGGCGTCTTCGACATTAAGTAGGAGAGTGTCGTAATGGGCTCTTAGTTGTTTAGAGTAATGAAAGAGTTCTTTCATGAATTGGTTGATAGGGATCCAGCCAATTGGTTGACCGTCTTTTCCTTCTATTAATAAATCTTGGTTGAAATCTAATTGTTGCAAGGATAATAGATCATCATCTGCAGATACAATTTTCATATTTTGTACGGATAGGTTCTCTTGCAGAGGTAGGAGTAAATTGGATAATTGAAAAGCTGTTTTCAAGAAAAGCCCTCCTTAGTGTCAATGTATAAGACAAAAGTGTATATGATTCTTTCATCATATACAAAAATGTCTAATAATTCTATATCTTTTTATATAAAAGTTAACTAAAGGCGATATGCTCACCTTCGATAATCGCTCCGCGAATGGGGGGCACACTTTCCGCCGGTTAGCTCAGCCTGCCCTCTCCTCCTGCAGGAGTCGGCCACCTCATTCCCTCCGCTTGGGTTGGTGCAGACCTCTTAGCTCGTGCGTTTCTCATACAAAATAAATGAATGAAGAACCCAAAAATAAAACAGAGTCAAATTGAATGAAGTTCCACCAGTCAAGGAATTAAACACCAGTCTTTTCTTTGTTGGTGGCAAAGTGAACGGGGCTTTGCTATGTGGTTTTACATGAAAGTTAATGCGAACATGGAGCGTAATTCGTCGCTGCCGAATATCATGCGGCGATTGAGTGTCTTAGTCTGAATCAATTATGTGTGGATGGATGTTAACAGTTGATTTTTTGGCGCGTTTTTTGCAAATAGCATTTATAAACATAAATTTGAAGTGTTAAGCGGAGGGATCATGATGGTCATTGACAAAGTTTCTCGTAATTTCTTTTTATTTTTATCGCATAATCGTCTTATTAGTAGTGGGGCAAAGAAGTGGGGTCTTAAATTCGGTGCCTCACAAGTAGTGGCTGGAGTAAAAATAGATGAAATGCTACAGGCGTTAAAAAAGCTCAATAGTCAAGGTCTTGTTTGTACAGTTGATCACTTGGGTGAGTATGTAAAAACAAAGGAAGAGGCAGAGGAGTCTACGGAAATGGCATGTCAAACGCTTGAAGCGATTTCACAATCTGGTGTTTCTTCGCATATGTCAGTCAAACTTACTCAGCTTGGGTTAGATATTGATGAACAGTTTTGCCTAGACAATATGAAAAAAATCGTTCGTACCGCGAAAAAGCATCAGATTTTCATTCGTATTGATATGGAAGATTATTCTCGTTGTCAAAAGACATTAAATATACTAGCTGAATTAAGAAAAGATTATGAGGATATCGGTACGGTCATTCAAGCTTATTTACATCGGGCAGAAAAGGATGTAGACGAAATGAGTCAATTTAGCTTAAGATTAGTTAAAGGTGCATATAAGGAATCAGCCAAAGTCGCTTACCAAGATAAGGAAAAAGTTGACGAGAATTATCTTACTATTATAAAAAAACATCTTGTACAGGGGAAATATACAGCAATCGCGACTCATGACCATCATATAATTGATCAAGTAAAGCAATTCGCTGCAGATAATAATATCCCGATATCTAGATTTGAATTTCAGATGTTATATGGAATGAGAACGGAACTACAAAAAAGTATTGCTGATGAGGGCTATACGATGCGTGTTTATGTACCATTCGGTAAAGATTGGTACGGGTATTTTATGAGAAGGCTAGCTGAACGTCCGCAAAATGTGATGTTTGCAGTAAGGGGACTATTCTCGAAAAAGTAAATTTGTTGTAAGGGGTGAACGAGGATGCTTGATTTTAGTTTAGTGCAAAAGCAAAAGACAGAACTATATATGACAACAGAACTACGTCATGCCATATCCTTGCTTCAATTATCAACCCAAGAATTGATTGCCCATGTAGAAGAGCAGGCGTTAGAGAATCCTTTATTAGAGCTGGAGCAACCTAAGGAAAAAGAGATAATCAAACATGATGAAGTAGAACGTTATGACTTTCAAATGAATGCACGAAGTTATGAACGCGAGGAAGAGAGTTCATGGTTAGAGCAAGTTTCGGATGAAACGAATGAGTTACAGCCGTTTTTGCTAGAGCAAACGAGATTACTTGCTTTATCAGAGCAAGAGTTTGGAAGAGTCGCGTTTATCATTCAGCATTTAAATGATGATGGATATTTAGCTTTTCCGTTATCTGAGCTATCCTATGATTTAGGGATATCAGAAACAGAGGCTGAAGAAACACTAGCCATTGTTCAAAAACTCGATCCGCTTGGCGTTGGTGCAAGAAATTTACAGGAATGTTTACTCATTCAACTTAGGGGCAGGAAAAATCGTTCACCACTAACAGAAAAAATAATTACTTTCCATTTAGAGTCGCTCGCAAATAAAAAATGGAAACAAATTGCAAAAGAATGTGAAATTTCTTTAGTTGATGTTCAACGTGTCTATGATGATATTCAAACGTTGCAACCGCGGCCAGGTATTAACTATCAATCTACACTTACCAAATATGTTGCACCAGACGTTAGTACTTTTATTGACCGAGAGACGGGGGCCATTACGATCCAGGTTCATATGGAGCGATTGCCGAGGATAAAAGTGAATGAGCATTATACTCAATTGAACTCGGAACAGTTAAATGAAGAAACGAATCGTTATGTTAGGGCCAAATATGATGAAGTAATGTGGCTTATGACTAGTATTAAAAAAAGGCAATCCACGTTAAGGAGAGTCACAGAAGTTATTGTCAACTATCAGGCAGATTATATCTTTAACCAGAAGCCGTTAAAGCCTTTGATTTTGAAAGATGTCGCTGACGAGTTAGATATTCACGAATCTACGGTCAGTCGCGTCACAAATAATAAGTATTTGCAATCGCCTCGAGGTTTGATGGAATTGAAAGCGTTTTTTTCGGTGGGGATACGTTCTGAGAGTGTGGAAGAAGGGAACTCCACTGCGTCTATTAAAGATTTAATGAAGCAACTTATTGATAATGAAAATAAAGAAAAGCCTTTATCCGATCAAAGAATAGTAGTCGCTTTACAAAAGCAATATCAAATTGACATCTCCCGCCGTGCGGTTGCTAAGTATCGTGACGAATTACGGATACCTTCGTCTAGTAAAAGAAAAAGGTATTTATAATAATGTGAAACAATCAAACTTCTATTTTGACATTCCTATCCATGTCAAAATAGAAGTTTTTTGCTAATTTTGAAACAAAATAGAAAGTTATCTCGTATTATTAATAAAGAACTGTAGGGAAAGTCGATTTACAGGCGTCTATTAATAGAAAGTAGGATCTAGGAGCATAGCATAAGTCATAAAAATTATCACAAAAACTAATGAGAGAAAAAGTGTTAGAGTTGATAGTTGACATCAGCACTATTTTTCCAAAGCCTCTTTGGCTCGATTTGAAAGCGAGTATTTGTAGAAAAAGGTAAGATGCGTGTGTACGCCACCAACAAAGATGAAAGTGGTGTCTGGCTCTTTAACTGGTGGCTTTTCGTTCAATTTGCCTTTGTTCTTTTTCTTTTTAAAAGAATAGTGTTCGATTGTTTTTTGGACTTGAGAATTTACAGTAACCCAGCGGGCGAGTCATGCGGAGACTCCCGTGGGACGTAGTGGCAGAGCTGAGCTCCAGCGGCGTAGCCGATTAGCTCAGCGCCACCCCACAGCATGATTTTCGGTAGCGACGAGTAACGTTCTATGTTCGCACTAACTTTCATACAAAATATATATTCTTATTTTGTAAAAAAAAGGTTATAATGAAGCGAACAAGAAGATGGACTGTCCGCTCAGTCTAAAGACGGATACATAATCACTCTCTAGCTCATTCTATGAATCAAGTATCTCATACATAATAAAGTAGACCATAGTGATTAAATATATAGAAGTCAATTAAGCCTTTCTATGAGGAGTAAGGATTGATGATATGAAGACAAAAAACATATACATCTTATTATCAGATACAGGAACGTTGTTTGCGAAAGCAATCCGTATGTATACAAAAGAAAAATTAAATCATGTCTCGATCTCATTTAATGAAGAATTAACTGAGTGTTACAGCTTTGGCAGAAAGCGTCCGCACAATCCGTTGTCTGGTGGATTCGTGAAGGAAGATATGCATTCTTATATATTTCAGCGAGCCCATTGTGAAGTATATTGTCTTCAAGTGAGTGAAAGCGACTACGAAAAAATGAAGCGTAAGGTCGAGCAGATTTCCATTCAGCGAGAAATGTATCGCTACAATATTTTAGGAATGATTGCTTTAATGTTTCAGTATAATCTAAAAAGAAAAAATGCTTTCTTTTGTTCCCAGTTTGTAGCCACAATTTTAAATGAAGGGGAAATTCCTGTTGCTCAGTTCGCACCTAACTTTATGCAGCCGAGCCATTTTCCGAAGTCCCCGTATCTACTTCAAATTTATGAAGGGCCACTACGATTTTATCCGCTGTTAGAAGAAAATCGAGAGTTGCATTTATTTATGAAGGCGAATCGGTTTGAAAAAAGTATTTGATTTTATAAAAGGCTATTATTTCTTCTATTTCATTAATTACCGATCGTGAAAAACCATCCTTATTATTAAACAATAAGGATGGTTTTCTTCCGTGCAGGGTCTATTTATATCCGCCGCCAGGGCCTCCTGGACCGTAGCCGCCTCCCCATCCCCAACCACCGAAGATGAAGAAGAAGATGAATAATACGACAATGATAGCAATTCCAAAGCCACCACCACCGTAGCCGCCGCCATATCCACCACCATAACAAGGCGGGGGAGGAGGAGGGCAACAACCATAGTTAAATCCACCACCATAATATCCCATGAATGAACACCACCTTTAAACATTGGGTAAGAAACATATGGTTTCTTGTATACTCATTTTATGGGTGACAACCATAAAGAGTGAAGGAAACCGATGAGATTGGGCATTCACCTGAGGAATAGTCTCTCTAAGTAAATGATAAAACAAGCTTTGATTTTAGAATTATCAAAAAATGACTTGCATTTCTTGGAAACATCGTCTAATATGGTGAATGTGATGAAACTAATTTTGAGGAAAAGGAGGTACGGTGTTATGCATAATCAAGTATTTGTGATCAAAAGCGCTCGGTATGGTCAATTAAATAAGCAGCCGTCCTCTGGAAGAACTCCTGACTTGTAAACGATATAAGGGCGGCATGATTATTGTCGTCAATTCAAGTGAGTTTGCCTTGTGGATACAAAGCATATCGCCATGACGCGGTATGCTTTTTTTGCGTTTCAATCATTAGTATTTGATCACGGAAAATCATGTTTTGACATGGAATTAGGGAGGAGAAAGGAAGATGAAGAATATACCACGAGCACAAGTTATTTCAATTGGGGAACTAGAAGGCGGTTAGTTAGTAGAAAAGGGAGTGAGTGTGTGTTTAGAATTTTTAAACAATTAGCATGGTTTTTTAAAGAAGAATGGAAAAGGTATACGTTGGCACTTGGTTTGCTTTTATTAGTCGGTATTCTTGATATTATTCCACCGAATTTAATTGGGCGGGCCATTGACTATTTCCAAATGGGTCAGTTAACGGGTACGGTTTTTTGGACATTAATTGTGATTCTTATTGTCGTAACGTTTGTTAGTTATGGTTTTACTTATATATGGATGTCGAGACTTTTTGGAGGTGCTTACGTTTTAGAAAGAAGTCTACGGAAGACTTTTATGAAGCATTTACTGAAAATGGATCCACCTTTTTATGAGAAGCAAAGAACAGGCGATTTAATGGCGAGGGGAACAAATGATTTAAAAGCGATTTCTATGACGGCTGGGTTTGGAATATTAACTTTAGTGGATTCAAGTATTTTTATGTTAACGGTGCTTGTAGCAATGTGTGTGCTTGTTGATTGGAAACTCACATTAGCCGCAATTTTACCGTTACCGATTATGGCTATTTTTATTTCTATTTTAGGGAAACAAATTCACGCCCGATTTACAGCCGCTCAAGATGCTTTTGGGAAACTGAATGACCGTGTGCTTGAATCTGTAGCAGGGATGCGTGTCATTAGAGCTTTTCGTAAAGAGCGATTGGATGAACAGAAGTTTGGAGATATGAGTGAAGATGTTTATAGGAAGAATCTACAGGTTGCCAAAACCGATGCTTTATTTGAACCGGCGGTAAATATTTTAGTTGGGTTAAGTTATGTGATAGGAATTGGATATGGGGCATTTCTTGTATTTCAACAACAGATTACACTCGGCCAGCTTGTTACCTTTAACATTTATTTAGGGATGATGATTTGGCCTATGTTTGCCATTGGTGAACTTATTAACATTTTACAACGAGGAAGTGCTTCCTTAGATCGTGTCAATCAAACATTGGCGATAAAAGAAGATGTAGCGGATCCGATCCAGCCAGTGGTTCAACCTTACCCTAGTAAACTCGATTTTTCACAAGTGACATTTCGTTACCCATCAACGAAGCAGGCACAGCTTCAAGATGTATCGGCATTGGCTAAAGCTGGTGAAACAATTGGCATTGTTGGGCGGACAGGAAGTGGAAAAACGACTTTTGTGAAGCAGTTACTCAAGTTTTACCCGCAAGGTGATGGCCATATTTATGTGGGGGATGTGCCGATTGAGGAACAAACGAAGGAGCAAGTTCGGACTTGGATTGGTTACGTTCCACAGGAGCACATTCTCTTTTCACAAAGTGTGGAAGCGAATATTAGGGTAGGTAAGGAAGAAGCAACTTCGGCTGAGCTTGAGAAAGCGATTAGGACTTCGGCTTTTCAACAGGATTTGGCTTTTTTACCTGATGGACTTGAAACGATGGTTGGTGAAAAAGGCGTGGCCCTATCTGGAGGACAGAAGCAACGGATCTCCATTGCACGAGCTTTGATTGCTGATCCGGAAATATTAATTTTGGATGATTCATTATCGGCTGTTGATGCAAAAACAGAAGCCTTGATTGTTGGTAATATTCAAGAAGAGAGAAAAGGGAAAACGACGATTATTACGACACATCGTATGTCCGCCATTGAACATGCCGATTTAATTCTGGTTCTTGATGAAGGGAAAGTCATTGAGAGCGGTACACATCAAGAGCTTGTTCAAGGGAATGGCTGGTACAAACAACAGGTCGATAGGCAGACGCTTGCACCTGAAGGAGGTGCTTTAGCATGACAGTAGGAAAACGTTTATATCAATACGCATTAACGAGCAAAAAGACGATTATATTTGCGTTGATTTTATTATCTGTCAGCGTGGCAGCAGAATTAACAGGTCCATTTATCGCTAAAACCATCATTGATGAACATATTATGGGTATTGAAGAGCCGTGGTATGATACGGGGGAACAAGAGAATGCGGTCCCATATCAAGGTGGCTGGTATATGCGTGAATCTCGGATTCCGGATGGGGTTGAACCTGGGAATGCGTTACAAATTGTGCAAGTGGGATTAAATTTTTATGTGACAGATGAGCTTCTACCTTTTGATGGTGAGAAGACCTTTGAAAATGGTCAGTTAACAGTTACGCATGGTGATAATAGCTATACAGCTTCGGCGATACCTCTTTCAGCTTCTGAGGTATTAAGTTTTTATCAGCCTGAAATGATGCCAGTTGTTTATTGGTTATTATTTTATCTAGGGTTAATTCTCTTTGCTTCGTTCTTCCAATATGGGCAGCGCTTTTACTTACAGAAAGCAGCCAATCGAATTATTCAGAGGTTAAGAACGGACGTATTTGATCATTTATCTCGCTTACCTGTGCGATTTTTTGACAACCTACCAGCAGGGAAGGTTGTGGCTCGAGTAACAAATGATACAGAGGCGGTACGTGAGTTATATGTGGCTGTACTCGCGAACTTCTTCTCGAGTGTCATTTATATGATTGGTATTTATACAGCTCTATTTTTGTTGGACATGAGATTAGCAATTGGTGCACTTATACTCATTCCGATTTTATATGTATGGGTAAAGTTGTACCGTAAGTTTGCGTCTAAATATAATCATGAAATTAGGTCGAAAAATAGTGAAATTAATGCTTCTTTAAATGAGTCGATTCAAGGCATGGAAGTCATTCAAGCCTTTAGAAAAGAGCCTCAGCGAGAAGAGAAGTTTGCGTTATTAAATGATCAGCACTTTCAAGCACAAAATAAAATGTTAAGGCTTAACTCGATGACATCTCATAATTTAACAGGTGTACTCAGAAACTTGATCTTGGTTGCGTTAATTTGGTTTTTAGGTGGAGCACAAACAGGTGTAGGGGCGATGCTTTCTGTTGGTGTCCTTTATGCATTTGTTGATTACATGAATCGCTTATTCGAACCGATTAACCGGATTGTTAACCAATTAGCTAATTTAGAGCAGGCTCGTGTTGCTGGTGAACGTGTTTTTGAATTAATGGATGAAAAAGGAATTGATGTTTCAGAGGAAAAAATGGAACGTCCCAAAGGCTCGGTTGTTTTTGATAAGGTGAGCTTTTGCTATAAAGAGGATGAGTACGTATTAAAGGATTTATCTTTTGAAGCGAAGCCTGGTGAGACGATTGCATTAGTTGGACATACGGGTTCAGGTAAAAGTTCTATTATGAATTTATTATTCCGCTTTTATGATTGTCAAAAGGGTGAAATTCGTCTGGATGGTAAAAACATTCAAGACATTCCTCGTCAGACACTCCGTGAGCATATGGGAATCGTCTTGCAAGAGCCTTACTTATTCACAGGAACGATTGCAACGAATATTACCTTAGGCAGAAGTGACATAAGTCGGGAGCAAGTAGAGGAAGCGCTTCGTCTTGTTGGCGGATATGACGTTTTCTCAAGAATGGATAACATTCTTGATGAAGAGGTGAAGGAGAAAGGAAGTACACTTTCTAGTGGTGAGCGACAGTTAATTAGCTTTGCTCGTGCATTAGTTGTAAATCCTGCTATTCTTGTGTTGGATGAAGCCACATCGAATATTGATACAGAAACAGAAACCATTATTCAGCAAGCGATGGACACTTTAAAAACAGGTAGAACGACCTTTATTATTGCTCATCGATTATCCACAATCAAAAATGCCGATCAGATTTTAGTTTTAGATAAAGGGCATATTACGGAGAAGGGTACACATCATGAATTAATGGAGCGAAACGGTCATTATGCCAAAATGTATCAACTACAGCAGCAGGTTAAAGAAGAAACAAAAGCTGTATAAAAAATGAAATGTGAAAAACTTGTTAGTGTCACCTTTTGGGAGGGGCTAACAAGTTTTTTTGTTTTGTTTTCGGGGGGAGGGGCGAAATGAGACGAGAGATTGGTGGGTGCACGAAGAGGCGGTTTATGTGCAGATACGGAAGGAGAAAGGGCTGGTATCTGTACAAAGAGGCGGTTTATGTGCAGATATGGAAGGAGAAAGGGCTGGTATCTGTACAAAGAGGCGGTTTATGTGCAGATACGGAAGGAGAAAGGGTTGGTATCTGTACAAAGAGGCGGTTTATGTGCAGATACGGAAGGAGAAAGGGCTGGTATCTGTACAAAGAGGCGGTTTATGTGCAAATACGGAAGGAGGAAGGGCTGGTATCTGTACGAAGAGGCGGTTTATGTGCAGATACGGAAGGAGGAAGGGCTGTTATCTGTACAAAGAGGCGGTTTATGTGCAGATACGGAAGGAGGAAGGGTTGTTATCTGTACAAAGAGGCGGTTTATGTGCAGATATGGAAGGAGAAAGGGCTGTTATCTGTACAAAAAGGCGGTTTATGTGCAGATATGGAAGGAGGAAGAGTGTGTATCTGTACAAAGAGGCGGTTTATGTGCAGATATGGAAGGAGGAAGAGTGTGTATCTGCACAGAGGTGTTTACTGTGCACTTACTAAGGCTCCTCCGCTCAGTAAGTGACATGTTCGACCATTTTCGTGTGCTTACTATGCCTCACTTCTTCAGAATTTACCGAGGTATCAATAAAGAGACCTCCGTAAATGCTGAAGCAAATGAACGAGTAAATGAATAGGTGAACGCACGTGTACCAGCTCTAACTTCCCCAAAAAAACTGAATATAAGTTAACAAAAGTCGATAAATGAAAAAAAATGAAAATATGGTAGGTTTTCATCGTTTTTTGTAGAATAGAACTAGAGAAGAAAGTAGGAGAATGGAATGATGATGAATGTAGACGAGGATGATTGGGGATTTTTTTCAGATCATATTAGTACACATTTCCTAAAGTATGATCATAAACTATTTCTCTTTTCTCAAATAAATAAAACACTGACAATGATTTAACTTTGTATGTATAACAAAGAGAAACGGGGGCACAGATGACTGCTGCAAAACAAATTAATCAAATTATCGAAAATATAGAAAGAACGGTAGTTGGGAAACGAAAAGAAATCGAGCTCTGCCTGACGGCTTTATTGGCAGATGGCCATGTTTTATTAGAGGACGTTCCAGGAGTCGGAAAAACATTACTCGTGAAATCGATGGCACAGTCTATTGGTGCAGAGTTTAAAAGAATTCAATTTACGCCAGATTTGTTACCGTCAGATGTAACGGGTGTATCGATATATAATCAACAGTCGCAATCGTTCACTTTTAGACCAGGACCGATTATGGCAAATATTGTTTTGGCTGATGAAATCAATCGAACCTCACCTAAAACACAATCAGCTTTACTTGAATCGTTAGAAGAAGCGAGTATAACGATTGATGGGGAAACTCGTCATTTAAGCAAACCTTTTTTTGTGATGGCTACACAAAACCCGGTCGAATATGCGGGGACATTTCCTTTACCAGAGGCACAGTTAGATCGATTTTTAATCAAACTTCAAATTGGGTATCCGAGTATCAATGAAGAGCTTGAAATGTTAAGTCGGATTGAAGAAGGTATGATGGATGATGGTATTGCTCCTGTTTTAACAACTGAACAAATCCTAGCGCTTCAAGAAGAAGTGAATCGTGTTCGGGTTGATGTCCAGGTTAAATCGTATATCGTACGTTTAACCCACGCCACGAGAGCACACCGTTCTGTGGATCTCGGTGTAAGTCCACGTGGGACAATTGCGTTAATGAAAGCAGCACAAGCGTATGCTCTTATTCAAGGGAGAAGTTTTGTGATTCCTGATGATGTCAAACATCTCGCAATGAATGTATTGAGTCATCGAATCCTCTTAACGACTGATGCCAAATTGGCGAATATTACGATTTCTCATATTTTAAAAGACATTTTAAAAAGAACAGAAGTGCCAGTTGTTAAATCAAGGGCGTTATCATCGTGAAAAAAGTAAAAGTACCTAAAGCGCTTCAATCAACGCTAAAAATAATTTTGTTAATCGTTACAGTGATTAGTGTGTTTGCCTATGCGATGTTTCAGGGGCAGTTTGTAGCGTGGTTTTTATTTTATAGTGTCATTACAGTAATTGGTATAACGCTCCTTTTCTTTATAATGCCTTTCAAAGGATTTGAGGTTTCACGCATTATTCAACCTGACGTCGTTAAAGCGGGTGACCACATACAGGTTGACATACATATTAGGAAGAAATCCTATATGCCCTTTTTTTATATGAGGGTACGTGATCGTGTAGTCGATCATTTAGGTGATGTTAATCAATCAGGTGCTTTCTTTTTCTTTACCTTTCAGAAGGAATTTACCTACAGTTATACAATTCATGAAGTAAAAAGAGGGCAATTTGAATTTGAGTACGTAGAATTGTATTTCGGTGATTTATTTGGTTTTTTTGAGAAAAAAAGAGTGATCGCATGTCAAACAATGGTTCATGTCTACCCGAGGTATCAACGTATTCAGCATTTACCTCATAGTAAGCAAACAGAGTCGATTGAGGGCAAAATAAAGACAAAAGAACTTGGTGAGGAACGAAATCTTTCGACTGTCCGTCATTACATACCTGGTGACAAATTAACAAGTATTGACTGGAAGCAGTCGGCACGGTCGATGGAGTTAATGACGAAGGAATTTGAATCATTCCGCGGTGAAGGTGTTGTGATTGTTTATGATCCCTATGTATATGCTAATGATGAGAAAGTGTTTGAGAAGTCGATTGAATTAGCAGCCTCGATTTTGGTTACTTTTTTAGCGTCACAGAGCTCTGTCACGCTCTCTGTTAGATTAGAAGATTGGGTCGTTAAGGAGATCTCAGCTAATCATTTATACAAAGGATTAGAGATTTTCTCTGAAGTTAAAGGGTTAGAACAACCGTTAAGTATTGATAAAATCTATGATCGATGGCTAGAGTCAACCGTATATTTTGTATGTGCGGAATTAACAAAGGAAACGGTACAAGCCCTGACAAAGTTGAAGCAGAGGCGGATTGGAATTGAGGTTTGTCTTGTTCATAAAACAGAAAGAGAACAGAGATTGATTCACGAACTTGATAGAGTTGGTATTAAAACTAATTATTTTTATTTATCGGGAAGTAAATAGAGGAGGACGAGCATGTTTAAGAACAAGAAGCTGGAGTTTGGTCGGGACTTCCTCTTATACGTTTTGAGTTTTTTGCTGTTAATTGAGTGGATTTTACCATTACCACAAGTAACTGATACTGGTTATATATTTTTATTTGTGCTGGTAACAGCGGTATTTTTTATCCTTACTTTTATGCAATTACCCATATTTATATCTGCGTTAATTAAGTTCGGTTTAATCGCTTTTAGTTTAAAGATCATGTTTTTTGAAGGGTCATTTTTATCGATTGATTGGGTGTTGGCGTTATTTGCAGACTTATCCCAAAATATATCGTATTTATTAAGTGGCCAATTTCAAGATTTGACGGATATTTTTCGGAGCTTTTTATTTTTCCTTTTACTAGCGATATTAAGTTATTTACTTTTTTATTGGACGGTCTTTGTAAGAAGGACTTTATTCTTTTTTATATTCACGATTGTTTATGTGGCGGTCATTGATACGTTTACCTTGTATGAGGCGAATTATGCAATTATTCGCGTTTTTATTGTTGGTTTTCTATTAGTTGGGCTTTCTGCTGTTTATAGAATGATAGAGAAGGAAAGCCTAAATGAGGTTTCTAAAAGTGTACCGGTTCGCTTAGGTATCATGATGGCGACCATACTTATTTTGGCAAGTGCTTTTGCAATTAGTATGCCCAAAAATGAAGCGGTTTGGGAGGATCCGATGCCAGGTATACGCCAGGTATTAGGTCTTTCTGGCTCTGGTGGTTCTGTACAGAGAATTGGTTATGGGACTAATGATGAAAGGCTTGGCGGTGGATTTATTCAAGATACTACGCCGCTTTTTCAAGCTGAAACAACAAGAGGTCATTACTGGCGAGGAGAAACGAAGGATTATTATACGGGTCATGGTTGGGAAACGACAACACCACAGCAAGGGACCTGGAATGAATTTAGTGATTATGAGGAAGAGGATGAAATTTTAACAGCGATAGTTTCATTTGTGGATGAAGAAAAAGCGGTGTTCCCTCACATTTTTTACCCGGGGGAATTCTTAGAGCTTGACCAAAACATCCTCAATGGCTCTAGCTTTGAAAATGGCGAAGGGGCGATATACGACTGGGGATTAGATGCTTTTACGACAAAGGTGAGTGTGTATGACACGGACTATAATGATGTCACCTTAGATTATTATGGGCTGACGTACGCATATCCGACGTATAATTTGGATGAATTACGTGAAATAACGGTTGATTCCATAACTAATGGCGACATTTATGATTATTATTTGCAGCTACCAGATGAGCTGCCAGACCGAGTGAGGGAGCTTGCGGCTGAATTAATCGCCGATGAAACGAATGTATATGACCAAGCTAAAGCTATAGAGCGTTATTTGTCTGGGCCGGATTTTGAATACGAAACAGAAAATGTTCCTGTACCACAAGAAGGGCAAGACTACGTCGATCAATTCCTTTTTGATACGCAGCGAGGGTATTGTGATAATTTCTCGACTTCGATGGTTGTCTTGTTAAGGGCAAATGATATTCCGGCTAGATGGGTAAAGGGGTTTACCAATGGGAATATTATTGGCTCAGAAGGGGGCATTCACACGTATGAAGTGACCAATGGCAATGCCCATTCATGGGTAGAAGTGTATTTTGAAGGGGTTGGCTGGGTGCCATTTGAGCCTACAAAAGGGTATACACACTCATTTCCTTTTGCGTCTGACCAGCCTGAATTTGATGATGTTATGGATCCGGATGAAGCGCCTGACATGGAGACACCAGATATGGAAGAGCCAGATGAAGAAATGCTGGAAGAGGGTGAGCCAGTCGATGAAGAGGAAAATGCGTCTGGTACAGGTGGCACAGGAATTAGTATTAATTTAATTCCGGTGTTGATTGTATTAACGATTTTTCTATTAGTCGCTATTCTTTACCGTAAAAAAATAATGAAGCGCTTCATTATATGGAGATACACTCGTAGAGAAGATGAACAAGTTTTTGCGGATGCTTATGTAAATCTGCTTTGGTATTTAAAATGGCACGGTTATGAGCGGTATGAAGGAGAAACGTTAAGAGAGTACGCCGAGCGCATAGATGCGGAAGTTGGACAAAAAAGAATGACGATTTTAACGGAAGATTATGAGCGTATTTTATATGGGGGAATTGTTGATCGGGATTGTTGGAAAAATCAAAAACAACGTTGGGTTGAGGTTGTTCAAAAAATCACCGCTTGACCAGTGTTTTTCCTGTTGTTAAAATGTAGCCAAGCTTAAAAAAAAGTGTATAGAGTAAAAACCTTCGTATATCCTTAGGAATAAGGCCTAAGAGTATCTACCGGGCTACCGTAAAAAGTCTGACTATGAAGGCAGAATAGATCATGCTAGAATTCTGCCTTTTTTTCGTTTGTTCGGAGATAATTGGTAAATTCTAGTTTTTTCTTTTGCGTGACGTTCCAGAAAGTGAGATGTCGAGCGTGTGCTAAACGAAAGATGTTACTGATTCGCTTGGCGTGTGATAAACTATTTACTTTTGTGAAAGGCTATACCGTATCATTAATTCCTTAAGTAGGGTGGAATGTTGGAGAGTTCTATGCAAGCTTTATGTCTTTTTGAAGTAGACAGCAATTTTGAGCGAGATTTTTAATTGAGAAAAGGTGGGAACAGGATGAATGAATTAAATCAAGAAATCGTTGTTGTACTCGATTTTGGTGGGCAATACAATCAATTAATTACGCGTCGTATTCGTGATTTAGGTGTATACAGTGAGTTGCACTCGTATAAAATTACGGCGGAAGAATTAAAAGGGATGAATGTAAAGGGGATTATTTTCTCTGGAGGACCTAACAGTGCATATGCTGAAGGTGCCCCGCATTGCGACCCTGCGATTTTTGATTTAGGTATTCCAATTCTAGGAATTTGTTATGGTATGCAACTTATGACACAGCATTTTGGTGGGAAAGTAGATGCTGCTGATCACCGTGAATATGGAAAAGCAAACATTAATGTAGAAAATCAATCAGAAATCTTTAAAGGTTTACCGATTGAGCAATCTGTTTGGATGAGTCATGGTGACTTAATTTTAGCACCGCCGGCTGGCTTTGTTGTAGATGCATCTAACCCTTCATGCCCAGTTGCGGCTATGAGTAATGAAGAGAAGAAATTTTATGGTGTGCAGTTCCATCCTGAAGTAAGACATTCTCAATTTGGGAATGAGTTATTAAAGAATTTCGTTTATGAAGTTTGTCAATGTGAAGGCGAATGGTCGATGGAAAACTTTATCGATCTTGAAATTGAAAAAGTAAGAGAGCTTGTTGGTAATAAAAATGTATTATGTGCTTTAAGTGGTGGTGTTGATTCATCTGTTGTTGCTGTTCTATTGCATAAGGCGATTGGCGATCAGTTAACATGTATGTTTATCGATCATGGCTTATTACGAAAAGATGAAGCGGAAGGCGTTATGAAAACCTTTAGTGAAGGATTTAACATGAAGGTAATCAAAGTAGACGCGAAAGAACGCTTTATGGACAAGTTAAAAGGTGTATCTGATCCAGAAGAGAAGCGTAAAATTATCGGTAATGAGTTCATTTATGTGTTTGAGGAAGAGACAAACCAGTTAACGGATATGGATTTCTTAGCTCAAGGGACACTTTACACAGATATTATTGAAAGTGGTACAGATACGGCTCAAACGATTAAATCGCATCATAATGTTGGTGGGCTTCCTGAAGATATGAAGTTTAAGTTAATCGAACCGTTAAGTGCCTTATTTAAGGATGAAGTTCGAGCGTTAGGCTCGGAGTTAGGTATTCCAGATGAGATTGTTTGGCGCCAACCTTTTCCTGGTCCAGGTCTTGGAATTCGCGTATTAGGAGAAATTACAGAAGAGAAGCTAGAAATAGTTAGAGAATCTGATGCGATTTTACGCGAAGAAATTAAAAAAGCTGGCCTAGATCGTGAAATTTGGCAGTATTTCACAGCTTTACCGAACATGAGAAGTGTAGGGGTTATGGGTGATGGTAGAACGTACGATTACACAGTAGGCATTCGTGCGGTTACATCAATTGATGGTATGACTTCTGACTGGGCTCGGATTCCATGGGATGTTCTTGAATTAATTTCAACTCGAATTGTTAATGAGGTTAAGCATGTAAACCGCGTTGTTTATGATGTTACATCGAAGCCGCCAGCAACGATCGAGTGGGAATAAGACTACAACTTAATTTGAAGTGGGAATACCTTTTAACAGCATTTGCCCGAAGCTAAAATGGACAAAATAAGCTAAAAATAAGATAGTTCCCTGACAAAAGCCCTGCCAAGGAAAAATATTGGCAGGGAATTTTGTTTTTGCGTTGGATTTTGGCAGGGAATGACTTTCTGTATAAACAGCGGGCTATAATGCTCAAGATTAAATGTTGAATATACATAGATGTTAATCTGGATTTTTACCGATTAGGTTAATTTTGTATGGAGAGAAGTGTAGTTAGAGTAAATAGAAAAAATAATTGACATTTCAAACATTTATTTAGTATTATATGAACATACTACAAGGTATGTATATGTAACAATGTGGTTAATGTTAAAGAATCGGAGGTATTTATTTGTCAGTTCGTGATAGAGTCTTTCAAGTTGCAGAAAAATTACTTGAAACAAAGCAGTTTGATCAAATTACTTTTGCCGAAATTGCGGACTCAGCTGATGTTCATTGGACAACGGTTAGAAGATATTTTGGTAATAAGGAAAATATGAGGGTTTGGCTAAAGGAAAAGCAAACAAATATGAAAGAAGTTTTTACTGATACGAGAACTTTAATCATCGAAGCAGGTACAAGAGTATTTTCTGTTAAAGGTTATGTAAATTCATCGCTAGACAAAGTTGCCTATGAGGCTGGAATGACGAAAGGTGCAGTTTATTGGCACTTTTCTAGTAAGCAGGATTTGTTTCTGACTATTTTAGAACATAATTTAACCCAACAGCTTAAAGTTCTTCCATCACAAATAGATAGAATATTAACTGCGGATAATCCAGAAATAGCCTTAACAAATTGGCTTAAATCGCAATTTGACTTTATTGAACTTGATGAAGGTTCTTCAAGACTTTTTCTAGAGTTTGTTGTATCAAGTAGAGAACCTGAAATTCATAAAAAGCTACAAGTGATTCATGGGAAAATTATTTCTGGTGTCGGTATTTATTTGGGTGAAATGCAGAAAAAAGGTCTTATTACTAATGAGTTAAATCCTGAATCTATTAGTGTTACGATTGACGCATTAATGAAAGGGATTTTAATTGAATACATTATTGACTCGACACATTTTAAAACAAAGCCTATATTTGAAACAATTTCTAAAGTTCTTTTGAATGGAATAGCACCAATAAAAGCTCCGTAATTTAATTACGGATTTCTATTACAATAAACATACTGAATAGTACGTTTTTATAATATTTTATAGTATGTAAATGATTTATTAAAAGGAGAAATGAAATTAAAATTGAAAAGAGGAAAGAAATTGATTATTGGATTAATAGTAATTTTGATACTGTTTTTAGGTTTATATGTTTATAACATAATTGAAATGAAGAATGGAGAAAATGCGTTCCCTCCAAAAGGCGAATTTATAACTGTTGATGGCGTGAAGCTACATTATTATACACAAGGAGAGGGTCAGCCAATTGTTTTCTTACATGGGGCCATGCTTTCTGGAAATGACTATAAGGATGTACTTCATTTAGTAGCTTCTCAAGGTTATCAGGGAATTGCATTTGACCGTCCTGGCTATGGTTATAGTGAAAGGTCGGAAGGAAATGTGACACCTATTTCTCAGGCAACATTAATTAGAAATGCTTTAAAAGAAATAGGAATTGATGAACCGATTATTATTGTTGGACATTCATGGAGCGGAACAATGACACTTTCTTATACACAGCAATTTCCAGACGAAGTGGAAGGCATTATATTGTTAGGAGCAGCTATGTATAAAGAAGGTTATCCAGCAGAAAACGGGGATACATTATCTAAAATAGTGACTACTCCCATTGTAGGTGATGTGTTGTTAAATACAATGTTGAAAACACCTTTAGGTAAGAATTTAGCTAGTAATACTGTAAGCTCAACTTTTTTTCCTGAAAATGCACCTGTGGGATATTTAGAGGAAACTATTGCATTAGGTTTTAGACCAAACCAATTTAAAGCTAATCGTGAGGATGTCTTAGAATTTCCCAAAACTTCTAAAGAAATAAGTGCAACTTATTCCGATATAGATAAACCTACTGTAATTGTAGTTGGTGAAGAGGACTCATTTGGAACTATTGAACAAGGTGAAAGATTAAATAACGAACTAAAGAACTCTGAATTACAAGTCATACCAGATATTGGTCACATGATACCTATGCTACATCCAACCGTTGTTTTTGAAGCAGTTGACCTACTTAATCGCATTAATTTTGATTTGAATGATAACGAATGAAGGTATATAAGAAACTGTTAAACGATGATACAGCTTTATATGTGAGAATGTAAATAGGATAAAAAAGGATAAGATTATATGATTGAAAAAAGCAAATGGATATACTGCCCGATTTGTCGTTCAAAAACACGCACTAAAGTATATATAGATACAATATTAATTAGTTTTCCTCTTTACTGTCCAAAGTGTAAGCAAGAAAGTTTAGTTGATATAAAAAAATATAAAATTACCATAGTTAAAGAGCCAGACGCTAAGACGCAGAGCCGATAATTTTGAGGATAATATGTCTCAATTTATCGGCTCTTTTTAGAGAAATTTAAGTTCATTCGTCTCTTATTGTTTTTGTTTTTTTCTGATGTTGGTGATTTCTCCTCAATCAGTTTGCGACAACAGATAATCATCCAACTGACTTTCAAATCTTTACACTCAATAAATTATCAGTTGGTATTGAGAATGACTTATTGAGTGAGGCATGACGTGAGTTGCCAGATAGGAAACGTGAAGTTCCGTAAAAAGATTTTGTGTTTTTGGATTTAAACCTTCTTTCCACATTTCATCAGGTGAATGGCTAAATTCCCTTCCAGTGATTAGATAGTCTATTTAAACGTTAAACAAATCTGATAATTTTTTCAAAAGTTTGTAATCAGGTTTCCTACTATTGGTTTCATATTGAGATAAAGAAGAGTGAGTAATTTTTAACCTATTTTCTAATTATTGGGTGTTATTGTGGATGGAGAGACATACTTGTTATGTGCTCTCCTTTATATATATGCCTATTTTTCTTAACATACGATTCAAAATTTTAATTTTTGTATGCGGACTTTCCATTTTAATGTGCAATATAAAAAGATAAAATTTAATTTATACTTTAGAATTGAACTTTTGATTGACAAAAATACAATAACAAAAGTAAAGTAAACTTATGACTAAAAAAATTTTTTAGGTCATAAGTTTAGTGGAGGTGGAGGGATAACCTGTGGTAAGGAGTTTTTCTGAAACGGAAAAAGACAACATAAAAGACAAGTTAATTATTGAATGTGAAAAAAGTTGGGCCAGCTATGGATACAAGAAAACAAATATTGGTGAACTTTGTACGAAAGTTGGAATCTCTAAGGGAGCTTTTTATTTGTTTTTTGATTCTAAGGAATTATTATTTTGTAATGTACTGGACAATATTCAAGAAAGACTAATATATCTAATTGAAAAAACGTTTACTAAAACACCATCTAAAGAAGATATTTGCATAATGCTCAAACAAATATATCTTGAATATGATAAAACAAATATCCTCTCACAACGTAACAGCTCTGAATTTATCACTTTTTTAAATAGAGCTCCTGTGGAATGGAAGGAAAAAAGTCAAATTATCAACGACAATTTTATCTTAGAAACCATTTTTAACTCTAATCTCCAATTGAAGATGGATAAGCAAAAGGCAATGGGAATATTTAATGCCCTGCTTTCTGTCGTTACAAATAAAGAAACGATTGGATATGACCATTTTGAAGTATTTAACACACTGCTTGAAAGTGTTATTGATAAGATTTATGAATAGATGGGAGAGTCATTATGGAAAGTAACATGGCTATAAAAATAAGTAACCTTTCTAAATCTTTTGCTGACACTTTAATTATTAATGACTGTAATATGAACGTACCGCATGGTTCTATTTATGGTTTTTTAGGTGCAAATGGCTCTGGTAAAACAACAATATTCAAAATCATTATTGGCTTGCTTTCTCCTACAAATGGGACAGTTAAAATTATGGATATGGATGTTAAAAAAGAACGGAAAAAAATACTAAAAGAGATTGGAAGTTTAATTGAAGCTCCAACTTTTTATGAGCATTTATCAGCGATTGATAACTTAAAAATTCACCTTGCTTATATGAATACGAAAGGTTTTGGAGTGTTCGAAGCACTTGATATGGTTGGATTAGATGGAACGGATAAAAAACCGGTTGGGAAATTTTCACTCGGTATGAGACAGCGATTGGGCATTGCAAGAGCATTTATTCACAAACCTCAAATATTGATTTTAGACGAGCCAATAAATGGACTTGATCCTATGGGGATACGAGATATGCGAAACTTGTTCATTGAACTGACTAGAAATAATGGAATGACCATCTTGTTATCAAGTCATATCCTAAGTGAAATTGAACACCTTGCAGATATGATAGGCGTTCTTGTGAATGGAACAGTTTTACTAGAGGTTTCCTTACCGAAAATAAAAAAACAGTATGATGTAAGGCTGGAGGATTATTTCTTCCATGTAATGAGTGGAGGAAATAAATATGCTGAAACTTATTAGCTTAGAGCTTAAACGAAATAATTTTCGTACTTATGTAATGGCAAGTTTGATTACCTTTCTTATATTACTAGTATTCACATATTTTGTAGCGTATGTAGCACAAGTCGAGAGTGGAGCGTACGAAATTCAATTTCATAATTACACAAATATTTTTCGTTTTACAGGAACGATCAGCCTGATTATATTTAGTATTATGTCAGCTGTTATATATTCCCGTTTAATAATAAGCGAATATAAAGGCAAAAGAGTCGCATTGCTTTTTTCATACCCTATCAGTCGAAGGAAAATATTGTTGGCAAAGTTGCTTTTAGTGGTTATGTTTACCTCCATATCTATGCTCATTTGTACTTCAATACCATACATTGTATTTAGCATAACGGAATCTATTTCGCCTATTGTTCTACAGGATGTTATGTCAAAAGAAATCGTTATCTCTACACTTCAAATGCTGGCAATGGCTATTCTGGCTGTTGGTGGAATTGGAATTGTATCTATGAGGATTGGATTTATCAAAAAATCTATTCCAACAACACTGATAACAGCTTTTATCCTAAGTGCTACCTATGGTAACGCTGTTATTAGTACTAATCATGTCTTATCAGGTTTATTTATTTGTGGTATCGGTATTATTGTAACAGTATTTATTATGACTGAATTGTCAAATAAAGTTGATGAAATGGAGGTAGAATAATGGCATTTACTCCAACTGCCGTTCTTATAGCTATCATTGTTGCAACAATATTAATTATAACAGGTGTAATTGTTTTATTTGTTACGAGAAACAAACCCCAAAATAGAAAATGGGGTTGGCTAACAATTGTACTTGGAATCTGTGCGATAATTAGTGCCATTGTTAATAAAAATGGAATATTATAATTGAATGGAGAATTATATTATGAAAAATTATAATGAAAAAATGGTGAACTTATCAAAAGAGATTTCAAAAGATAATGTTGGTAAATCATGGGAAACCGCAAAGAAATTAACTCGTCCATCCAAAGCCACACGCATAGGTTCAGTGATTGGAACTTCCATAGGAACAGGTATTTTATGTGTGGGTTTAATAGGAGTTACATTAGGAAAAGGTGTTCTAGGAGCTAGTGGATTGGTAGCTGGACTTATTATGCTAGTAACTAATGTGAAAAATTATAAAAATAGTAAATTGCTTAAATAACACAAAGAAAAAGTAATGAGGTTAGTAAAAAAAACCATTATCTGGTAGTACGATTTTCGTACACTCAAGGTATATATATTATTTCTCAGACGACGGTTTAAATTACCGTCGTTTCTCTTTTTATACGGAAATCTACGGGGAAGGTTTAAACACATTTTTTACGAAATGGCGGCTTCTAGGAGGTAGTCGTCTGCAATATATTGTTAGACAACAATATTTGCTTTTTGAAACCTATCAAAAAAAGATTTTTTTCTCACTTCGGATAAGATATCCATAGATATAGTTTTTCTATACATATAGAACGATTTAGTAAAACACATAAACAGATGAAAGAGTCTGCTTATGTGTTTTTTTACCAGAAATGCAACAAATCCCCCTTTCGGATTGAGGGTAATTGTGAAGGGAGATAAACGAGCAAGGCTCACTGCCTTTCATGACAAGAAAGGGGGTCAGAAAAATGAAACCATCTTCTTTTCAAACAAAAATTGAACATCAGTTTGATTATACTGATGTATTATTTCATGGATATGAGTGATTCAGAAATTGCAGAACCGTTCTACCGTCTATCGAAACAGAAAAAGTGGACTAGCCTTAATAAAAAAGTTTATGGAGGGATTTGAAGATTGAAAACGCAATATCCTAGAATTTCATTTTCACTGATTGTAAAGGCTGTAGATGTTGACACAAAAGCGATTAATCAGATTCTACAATACTATAGGGGGTTTATCATCAAACGTTTCCTAGGTCTTTTGAAAGGTGAATATGGAAATCAAAATATAGTGGTTGATGAAGTCTTACGTGGAAGAATAGAAACCAGTCTGTTTACAAAGATTCTTTCATTTGACGTTAAGCTAAAAGTACTTGCTGAAAAAATGGGCAGGGAATATTAAGTTCAATTTCACTAAGAAAACTTATATGATTATAATGAAGA
The DNA here is from genome assembly GCF_028610675.1 of Alkalihalobacillus pseudalcaliphilus. Lineage (NCBI taxonomy): Bacteria > Bacillati > Bacillota > Bacilli > Caryophanales > Bacillaceae > Alkalihalobacillus > Alkalihalobacillus pseudalcaliphilus. The sequence goes on along the minus strand of NZ_JAQQWS010000020.1, from coordinate 2,732 downwards.
TTAACACATGAAGATGGAATTGATTCCCTTCCAAAACCCTACCATAAGCAGAAGAAATTCACTTGAAAGCAATGATGCCAAGGGTTCTAGGTAGCCCACCGATAATTGAGTGGGAGTAAACGAACGATCCTTTACGTCTATTTAAAAAATGTTCGGATTTTTCGTTGACAGAAATAAGACTGATTGATAAACTTCTAATATATAAAAGTTTTAATTAGAAAGCATCATATCGTATAACTGCAGGGATAAGGTCTGCAAGTCTCTACCGAGCTACCGTAAATAGCTTGACTACGATTTTACCAGTCTTTATATATGTGAATACAATAAGGTGACTTTTTATTTCCATTTTGTATGTGCATGCATGAAAATTGTCGAAATTCGTAGCTTCGGGTAGATTCTTGCTCGGAGCTTTTTATATTTTCTTGAAAAGTCCGAGCGGTGCATGTGTCATGATGATGAGGAGGAAATATGTTGGAACGTATCGCAAAGTTCTTTAAGTTTAAGGAGAATAATACCGATTTACGTACAGAATCAGTAGCGGGGATGACGACATTTTTAGCTATGGCTTATATTTTGTTTGTGAATCCAGAAATGCTTGCTATTGCTGGAATGGATGCAGAAGCCGTGTTTGTTGCTACAGCTTTATCGGCAGCATTAGCGACTCTATTAATGGGTATACTTGCTAATTATCCAATCGCCTTAGCACCAGGTATGGGGCTAAATGCATTCTTCACGTTCTCAGTTGTCATTGGAATGGGTATCCCTTGGCAAGTTGCTTTATTTGGAGTATTTTGTTCTGGTATCTTATTTATGATTCTTTCTATTAGTAATATCCGTGAAACGATTATTAATGCAATTCCTGCGGAGATGAAATATGCAGCAGGTGCGGGTATCGGTCTTTTTATTGCCTTTATTGGTTTACAGAATACAGGTTTAATTCAATCTGATGAAGCAACAATTGTTACTTTCGGTAATTTAGCTGAACCTATGGCTTTACTTACTATTTTTGGTTTAGTTATTACGGTTGTTTTTTTAGTGATTGGTTTAAAAGGTGGAATTTTCTTTGGAATGATTGTTACTGCAATTGTCGGTATGATTTTTGGTATTATTAATACACCTGATGCCATTGTTGCTCCTATCCCGAGCTTGGAGCCAACTTTTGGTCAACTGTTTAATATTGAATGGTCTGATGTTTTTACTTTGCAATTATTAATTGTTATTTTAACTTTCTTATTTGTAGATTTCTTTGATACAGCAGGTACCTTATATGGTGTAGCGAACCAAGCTGGTTTTATAAAGGATAATAAGTTGCCACGTGCAGGGCGTGCTTTACTTGCTGACTCGACGGCGACGCCAATTGGGGCTATTTTAGGTACGTCAACGACAACTTCTTATGTTGAATCAGCTTCGGGTGTAGGTGCAGGTGGACGTACAGGTTTTACATCTGTTATAACAGCTTTATTTTTCATCGTTGCTTTATTTTTCTCTCCACTTTTGACGGTCGTAACACCGGCTGTTACTGGACCTGCTTTGATTTTAGTAGGGGTTATGATGGCTTCTGCTCTTAAGCAAATTGATTGGAATCGTTTAGAAGTTGCAATTCCTGCATTCTTTGTTGTTTTAGGTATGCCATTAACGTATAGTATTGCAACAGGTATTGCGATGGGTTTTATTTTCTACCCAATTACGATGATTTTTAAAGGTAAGGGTAAGGAAGTTCACCCGATTATGTATGGATTGTTTGTGGTTTTCTTATTGTATTTCATTTTCCTTAAATAGTAGAAAATAGAATGAACTGATAAACTGCTTCTCTTTTTATAAAGGGAGGCGGTTTTTATTTTATATGAAAGTGTACTTAGGGGCGATAGGATGTGCCTTGAAGTTAGTTGGAGTCTCCGCATGTTTTCTTCCGCTGGCTTATTGCTAATTCTCATGTTCACAAAAGCTATCCAATACCATTCTTCAAAAATGAAAATAACAAAAGCAAATTGAATGAAGTTCCACAAGTTAAAGAGCCAAACAAGACTTTCATATTTGTTGGTGGTGGTATACGTTCTAGTTCCGTTTGCGGGATGATGATTCATTTTTATATAGAAGAAAAACATTTAGGATGAAAAGTTAAATGTTTTTATAAAGGGCTATCTGTGAAGAGTTGAATTGAAACTTCGTAATACTTTGTGGAGAGTCATATAGTAAGTGAACAGGCGTTTGGAATTTCACTTGAGTTGTAGAGTGAGATGGCTGGCTCTTGTGTTTACGCATAATAATAATAATAATAATAATAATAAATGGATACTTATTTACTTGGGTATGAGATTTTTTATTTAATGTGATCTAAAGTACTATTGAAATAGCGAGTGCTTTGGGTAATGGTCAAATTAGTCGAATAAGTGCTGCTCCAGAATCTATGGATACTCTTTTCATGCTTATTAGTTGCGTTAGCGCAGCTTTATTTACGCTGGTGGATATGTGCTGATTATTGTTTTGATAAAAAAAGAAAAATTATTTTAGAAAAACTATTGTCAAAGCTAAATAGAAATGTTATATTATTTCTTGTCGTTACGAAGCGAATAAAGCTGAATAACAACGAAAAAAGTCGTTGACATCAAATTACAAAGATGTTACACTTATCAAGTCGCTGTCAGAGCGATACAGGTTCTTTGAAAACTGAACAAAAGCCAAGCGAATTAAAGAGATACAAGGTATCTCGTCAATTGTTAGTCACATTTTCT
>NZ_JAQQWS010000002.1:343597-409136 GCF_028610675.1 Alkalihalobacillus pseudalcaliphilus | reverse complement strand
TTGGTAGCTCAGTCGGTAGAGCAATGGACTGAAAATCCATGTGTCGGCGGTTCGATTCCGTCCCAAGCCACCATTTTTTTATGCCGGTCTAGCTCAATTGGTAGAGCAACTGACTTGTAATCAGTAGGTTGGGGGTTCAAGTCCTCTGGCCGGCACTTTATATAGATTTTCCCTTTTTGTTCAGTATGCAAAGGCATACTTTTTTATTTGAATAAAAGAGATAGAAAATTTTTGAATGGTTATTAGTTTTTTATAAAAGAGCTATTCCAAAAAAGCGGTATATACGCTTTGTGGAATAGCTCTTTTTTTGCATGGCCTGCCAATCGGCAAGTTTTCAAATGTATAGGGAACTTATTGACTATAGATTCTATTGCGATTTACTTTCGGAATATATTAGTCTGCTAATATGTAGAAAATTTTTATTTTAATTCCATATGACTAATGCTAAGATTTTTTTAGGTACAAATAAGAGCTTTCAAATGAATAGAGTAGGAGAGATGTTAATGTTAAAAAAATTATTGTTTGTTATTTTTTCACTCTTTTTAATGGCTTGTACGCAAGAAGAAACTTTTAAAAGTTATGATCATGCAATTCAATCTGTTATGGAGGAACACAACATAGAACCAAATCAATTGATTCTTAACATTGAAGAGCTAGATAAGATTATAATCTTTTATTATACTGGATTTGATGTCATTTACAGCTTTGAAGTAATTAACAGAAATAATGATTTTTATGTTGAAAACCATCAAGGTGGTTACAGGATTCCATCTTCAGAAGTTGGGTTTAATTATATTAGTTATGAAAATGAAAACTTAGCACTTCTTATTGGAAAAAAATTTGATGAATCTATATCTCTCACACTTGATAAAAGTGACAATACTGACATAATATTACTAGATAATAACTTTTTTTATGTTGATATCACTGAGGATAGAGATACAAAAGTTAATTTAAAGTAGAAAAGGGGAATTAACTTGATGAAAAAAGTATCTATTGTATTTGTATTTGTTACAGTACTATTTCTGTTGTCCACAAATGTATTAGCAGATAACGAAAGATATGTATTAACTTTTGATAAAGAGTATATCTATGATAAAGAAACTGGCGAGTATTTAGCACACCCATACGAATTGACAGAAAACGGATTAAAATCAATCTCATTAGAAGAGTATTTATTAGAGCTAAATGAATCAGCACAGCTTGAAAAGTTGTTTAATGAAGTTGCTGAATATGACGATAACTTAATTACGCCTTTCTCTGTTATAAACACATATAGGCAAACCGGTACAGGTGAAAAAATTGGAGCAGCAGTACAGGTATCTAACCCTATGTCGTGTCCTACTGATGCAAGATCTTGTCGAGTTTCCGCAACACAAAGTGTTTCTCATAAAGAAAAGTTTTCCGTTAGTGTTAGCACTAGTATAAAAAATATTATTCGAACAAGAGCTACTTTTACATGGAATAAAAGTTTAGAGAATAATGTCGGGGCTCAATATGGAGTTGATTTAAATCCTGGTCAAAGAGCTTATATGACTTTTCGTCCTAGATATAATTTCACCCAGGGATATGTCGAAAGTTATTATGGTAATACGAAAATTAATGAATATTTCATTGTAGCAGATTCACCTCAATTATTAAGTAATGGTATTGCAAAAGGGACTTTCTCCGCTGTTTTTACTAAAAGATAGTTAAATCAACATGCATCATAATAATTGACTCTCTGATCATATTTCTTGAAGCTCCTTATTTATCCTACAAGTAGCCTTCACCCTAATAAGGGAGGCTACTTTCTTGCCTCCTTAATCTCTGATACCAGGTCCAATTAAACTTTTTTGGTTATTTGTTATAAACACCCTAAAACGTCCAAAACTAGCCGTTGAACTTTGAAGTATTTTATTTGCTCCGCATTAGGTTTGCGCTCGCATTGCTGCGTATGTCGATTTACTCTTACTTTCATGCTTGCTGGTAATGATGTGCATAGTGATTCATCAATAGAAAGTTTAGCATACCATGTGTTCAAACTCCATGAATATAGTTACATAGAGATTACAAATTATTATCATTTAGTCATTTAGCCCCATCTTATTTAGAATTATGCTAAAATGAAGAAGGTCAAAAATAGGTCGTTTTTTAATCGCCTATTTGGCTATGTATTTGAGCAATAGTTTCTAATCATAGATTAATAGGTCCGTTATAAGGGCAATAAAATAAGGGGTATTTTGTATATGTGGGTGAGGAAAAAGCATAATAAGAATCGTCATGAACTAAGGGCAGGTCGCCAAATCAGTAAAAGGTGGATCGCCACTTTCGTTTTTATATTTTTTATATCAGGTTTTTCGAATGTTTTAGCAAGCTCAGGCATTGTTATGGAGCGTGTTTATCATTTATATATAGATGAAGAGTTTATCGGGACAATTAATGAGGAAGACGAGTTGGACGATTTCCTACAAGTATTAATAGAAGAAAAGGAAGAAAAATATGAAGGCTTAACCTTCAATGTGGTCGAAGAGATTGATATCGTTTCAGAGATTGTATTTATCAAAAATGCTGAGTCGGAAATGGCATTTGAGAACTTGGCTGAAGCGGTCACTTTAAAAGCGGTAGCGACAGCTCTTGTCATTAATGAAGAAGAAATTGTCTACTTACCTGCGGAGGAAGCTTTCTCAAAGTTAAAGCAAGCAATTGTCATGGATCAGGTGGAAGAAGAGGCATTTTTACGCTATCAACAAAAAAAAGAAGCCGAAAAGCGTTTAGTTGATAGTGATAGCAGTGAGCGCGAAGTCGTGCAAACAAGTGCTCAGACCAATGCACAATTAGATTTGAATGAAAAACGAATTGAATCTATCAATTTTTTAACAGATATTGAGAAAAAAGAAGTTCTTGTGAATCCGGACAAAGTTGTATCGGTTGAGCGTGCTTTTTCTGAAGTAGAAGCAGGAAAAGAAACAGAGGTCGTATATGATGTGCAAGAAGGAGATTCATTAAGTCAAATTGCCAAAGAGCTTGATGTATCTATGAAAGAATTAGTTGATTTCAACAACTTAGAGTCAGATAGTGTCATTCGACCTGGCGATGAATTAAAAATCCGCGATATGCAGACCTATTTGGATTTAGAGGTAATTGAAGTTAGTAAGAAAGAAGAAGAGATTGATTATGACGTAGAAATCAAAGAAGATACGAGCCTTTATAAAGATGAAAAGAAGGTTGAACGAGCTGGTAAAAAGGGGTTACAGTATGTAGAATATGAGACGACTTATGTGAACGGTGAAAAAGTGGAACAAGAAGTGATTGACCAGGAAGTGATTGAGGAACCCGTTTCAAAAGTCGTTATTCAAGGTACAAAGGAACGCTCTGAGCTAGCTTGGCCAGCTGATGGTGGATATATTTCTAGTCACCAAGGGAACCGTTGGGGTCGTTATCATAAAGGGATAGATATTGCTCGTCCAAGTACGTTTGAAATTTACGCGGCCGAGAGAGGTACAATCACAGCTGTTACAAGTGGTGGCGGATATGGAAATTATATTAGAATTAGGCATGATAATGGCATGGAAACGTTATATGCCCATTTAAAATCAACGAGTGTAAATGTAGGCCAAACAGTTAAGCGGGGAGAGCAAATCGGTGTAATGGGTTCAACCGGTGATTCGACGGGTATTCATTTGCATTTTGAAGTAACACGAAATGGCCAACTTCTAAACCCGATTGACTATTTACCTTAATGAACAAAATTATTTAGATAAACTTGTCGACTGTAGCTTTAATCGCTAGTCGGCAAGTTTTTTGATTCAGCCGGTTTGTGTTCGTGAGTGACAAAAGCGCGTGAAATTGTATATTCGGCACAGTTAATCTTAATTGGTTGAGCGGAGTGGTAGTAATAGAAATACGCGGCAATGAACACCGAAAAAGAGTCCCCAATGCTGTGGAAATAAGAATACGCAGCAATGGAGTCGTAAAAATGTAGCTCAATGCTGCGGAAATAGGAATACGCGGCAATGGAGTCGTAAAAATGTAGCTCAATGCTCCGTAAATAAGAATACGCAGCAATGAAACCGAAAAAATAGTCCTCAATGCCGCACAAATAAAAATACGCAGCAATGAAACCGAAAAAATAGTCCTCAATGCCGCACAAATAAAAATACGCAGCAATGAACACCGAAAAATAGTCCTCAATGCCGCACAAATAAAAATACGCAGCAATGAACACCGAAAAAGAGCACCCAATGCCGCACAAATAAAAATACACAGCAATGAACACCGAAAGTGACCCTCCATTGCTGCACAAATAGAGACACACAGCCGCCGCACCGCCAAAGAGAACCACGCTTTTTGCCAAAGTAAATTTTCTGCTTAGTGAGAAGGTTTTTACTCGACTTATCAAGAAGTGGTACATGTAGAAAAGGCTTCCTACTGAAGAGTTGGTAGGAGTTGTGATAAACTAGAGAGTAGCACGTTATAATTGTGTAGAACAGGAGCGTTGAAACATGGATAAACGAATATTAGTTGTTGATGACGAACGTCCAATTGCAGATATATTAAAGTTTAATTTAGAAAAAGAAGGTTTTGAAGTCACTTGTGCTTATGATGGTGTGGAGGCCTTGTCACAAGTAGAGAAGTTTGACCCGGATTTAATATTATTAGATATTATGTTGCCGCATAAGGATGGTATGGAGGTTTGTCGTGAGGTGCGTAAGAAATCGGATGTGCCGATTATTATGTTAACGGCAAAGGACTCTGAAATTGATAAAGTGCTAGGTCTTGAGCTTGGTGCAGATGATTATGTGACAAAGCCGTTTAGCACACGGGAGCTACTTGCCCGAGTGAAGGCGAATTTACGTCGACATAAAGTGAGTGCTGACGAAACGAATGTACAAAAGGAGCTCACGATCGGTGATTTAACCATTTATCCGGATGCCTATCAAGTGAAAAAGCGTGGAGATACGATCGAGCTTACTCATCGTGAGTTTGAATTGGTTCATTATTTGGCGAAGCATTTAGGACAAGTTATGACCCGTGAACATCTCTTACAAGCGGTTTGGGGTTATGATTATTTTGGAGACGTGCGTACTGTAGACGTAACGGTTAGACGTTTGCGTGAAAAAGTGGAGGATAATCCAAGCTTCCCAACATGGATTATTACACGTAGAGGAGTCGGGTATTATCTAGCATCTCCAGACCCACTGGAGCAAGCATAAATGAAAAGTAAGGTTGGTTTCTTTAAGTCGATCCAGTTTAAGCTCATTATTATTTATGTGCTTTTAATTTTAATTGCGATGCAAGTAATTGGCGTTTATTTTACTAAACAGCTGGAGGATCAACTCAATCAAAATCACTTGCAAATGCTACAAGAACGTGCCGATTTTTTGGCTTATAATTTAGCGCAGATTATCCCAAATAGTGATTCCTCTTCCATTGAAGTAGAAGTGAATTCTCTATTACGTGACCTTTTTGATGTGAGGAATCCAGATGTGTTAGTCGTTGATGCCAATCAGGTTGTTATCGGTACATCTGATATTTCAAAAAGGAATATTATCGGACAGCAGACGAATGATGTGTTTATTAAGCGAGCATTAGTAGGGACGACCGATGAAGGGAACTTTGTCGATGCCCAAGGAAATATATATCGTTCCTTGGTCGTACCGATTATGCAACGTGATAATGTCATTGTGGGTGCTTTGCAAATTCAAGCTCCTATGGATGAGATCTATGATCAAATGGAGCAAATTAATGGCATTCTTTTATCTGGAACGACGATTGCTTTAGGTATTACCATCATCTTAATTGTTCTCGTCTCTCAAACGATTACAAGACCTATTCTTGATATGCGTAAACAAGCGATGCGGATGGGACACGGTGATTTTTCAAGGAAGGTTCGTGTATTTGGATCGGATGAAATTGGGCAACTTGCGACATCATTTAATGATCTGACGTCAAAACTCCAAGATGCGATTACAACCCGAGACCGAGAACAGAAAAAATTAAGCTCCGTACTCGGTAATATGACAGATGGTGTCATTGCTACAGATGAGAATGGCCTTGTTATTTTGATGAATAAACGGGCAGAAGAGCTGCTTGGAAAAGCGACATATGAAGTGATTCGAAAACCAATTACGGAGGTCTTAAAGCTTTCTGAGGTTTATCATGTTAATGATTTATTCGATCATGATGAATCGTTAATTCTTGATTTTAGTGATGATGAGAATGCGTATATGCTACAAGCGAGTTTTTCGGTCATTCAAGAAAATGATGGACCAATTAATGGGGTCATTACCGTTTTACATGATGTGACCGAGCAGGAACAAATTGAGCAGGACCGTCGTGAATTTGTAGCGAATGTATCCCATGAGCTGCGCACGCCATTAACGACGATGAAAAGTTATTTAGAAGCATTAGAAGATGGGGCTATTGAGGATCAGGAGTTAGGACGTCGATTCTTAGGGGTAACCCAAAACGAAACGGAGCGAATGATTCGTCTCGTTAATGATCTACTGCAGCTATCCAAAATTGATAGTCGTGATTATAAGCTCAACTTAACTACCGTTGATTTTGGCTTATACTTACACGAAGTGGTTGATCGCTTTGATATGATTGCCGTGAATAAAAATATCCATTTTACCCGCGAGATCACGCCAAAAAATACGTATGTCAAAATGGACCGCGATAAGCTTACACAGGTTATTGATAATATAATATCTAATGCCATGAAATATTCACCGGAGGGTGGTAATGTCACGATCCGGATGGAGCATTATGGAAAACAAATACGTGTCAGTATTCAGGATCAAGGGATGGGAATACCACGTGAAAGTCAGCAAAAAATCTTTGACCGCTTTTACCGTGTTGATAAGGCAAGGGCAAGAAGTATCGGTGGTACAGGGCTTGGTTTAGCGATTGCCAAAGAGCTTGTTCAAGCACATAGTGGAGAGATTTGGGTAGAGAGTATGTATGGAAAAGGGACAACGATATTCTTTACTTTACCTTTTGAAAAGAAAAAGGGGGGCAATAAGTGAGATTTGAACAATTAAAAAATTGGTTGTTAATTGGACTTGTTGCCCTAAGTCTTCTATTGACGTGGGAGCTATGGACCTTTCAGCCTAATGTGGCAAGACCAGAAGGTGACAACTTAGCTCCGAGGGAAACACTTGAAGGGGGCAGCAGCCTGTCTTCGATTACCGATGTGATTACCGCCGAAAAGCTTGTCGTTGTTCAGGGGGAGGAATCCTATCTTATACCGGTTGATCATAGTGCTTTTTCAGATACGTATCAGCGAATTTTTCGGTCTAATGTTGTCGTCGAAAATGTGATCGGTTACTCTCAACAAAGCTATCCGATTCAAGTAGAACAAGGGCTTGAGTTAATTTTTCCAACCGCGATTCCGAAAAGTATTTTTGCCCGACTTTTTGTTAGTGAGGATGAAGGTTTAGAAATCCCTTTAGATGACATTGATCGAATGTTTATTTACCAAAATCCGAATGGATCGAATAATATGTACATTCAGCTCTATTCCTCTAGATCGAAGGGCATTGCGAATTTACGAACCAATATTGATTATCATATGTTCGAGCAAAATGTCTTTGCGATCATTGATGAATTCATTCCAGCGATCGGCATTAAAAATGTCGAGGAAGAGCAATTCCGTGAACAAATTTACATTGCGAATGTGCCTTATGAAGGCAGACGTTCCTCATATATTGTCAGCTCTTTAGATATTAGCTTTTTCCAACGTCTTTTATTCCCGGTACCTAATTCTATTACCGAAATTAGGCAAGCAAATGGGCAAAGCATCTATACCGATGGAAGCCGAATGCTAACAAGAATGACCGGTAACAATGAGGAGTTTATGGAATTTCGCTATAATGTGATTTCGGAAGAACTGATGTCTCGGAATATTGTTGATTCAAGCTATGATTTTATTAACGGACATAATGGTTGGACAAACCCGTATTATTTAGCCGATTGGGACTCTTTAACGGAGGCTGAGGCGGAAGTAGATTTTCAACTGAGGTTAGGAAATTTGCCGGTTATTATGTTTGATGGCCAAGAAGGATTAATGGATATTAAGGTCAATCGTGTTGGTGGGCAAACTTCGCATTATTCCAGGCCGCTTTTTAAAGTCGAGAGCTCGCCAATTGATTCGAAGCAGATCGAGCTGCCGGCAGGGCCTGAGGTTCTTGAATTTTTACAGCAAAATGAGTTTTTTGACGTAGATAAGATTGAAAAAATGTTAATTGGTTATGAAATGAGAAGCCGTTCACCATCCTATATAACGGCAGAACCGAATTGGTTTATTTTATATGATGGGCGTTGGGAGAAGGTTGATATCAATGATCAAACGGGCTCAGATGTAACGGAGGAAATACGAGATGAATTGGAATAGAACGAAAACGATTTTTATTATCACGTTTCTATTATTAAATGTTTTCCTAACGTTTCAGTTAATCCAGAAAAACGATCATTATCAGATGAGCTCGATTCCAGAAATGACGTTACAAGAACGACTTAATACGAATAATATTACGATTGATACTGAATTGCCTGAAGTTGATAGCGACGATCACCATATTATTGGACGTAATCAGCCATTCACGGATCAACATCTTGATTATTTAGGTGATAATCAAGTGACGCAAGTAAGTGAGGATGGCAAAATTTTAACATCGCTTTTACAGGAACCGTTCCCATTAACGGAAGGACAATTTAGTCAGGATTTAACGAACTTCTTAATCAATCATGTGAATGGTGGAGCTGATTATCGCTTCGGTCATTACGACCAAAGCTACGAGCGCATTTATTTGTATCAAGCCTTTAATGGGCATACCGCTTATTCAGATGAGTACGCACCGTTAATTATTCACCTCAATGAGGAACGTGAGATTGTTAAATATGAACAGCGTTATATTGAATTTGAGGAACATGGAAGTGAAAGTGAAATTCTTTCTAGTTTGAAGGCGATTGAAGTCTTACTTAATCTAAGCTTTATCGGGATTGGTGATACGATTACGTCGATTGAGTACGGCTATCATAATCGTTACACCTTTGAAAATGAAGACTTAATGTATGCACCGATGTGGTTAGTCACATTGAGTAATGATGAATCGTATTTAATTCATGCGATCGAGGGTGACGTTCAGAATTTAACGGTTGAGGAAGAAGAAGAAACGTAATGAGCAAGTTGAACATACTGGAGTGAGGGAAATGACGCTACGATTTAGCGTGCTTGCAAGTGGTAGTACGGGGAATGCTATGTTTGTGGAAACGGAAAAGCAACGCCTTTTAGTGGACGCTGGCTTAAGTGGCAAAAAAATGGACGAGCTTTTTCAAAAAATTAATCGAGATCCTAAGGAACTTGACGGAATTCTAGTGACACATGAGCATAGTGATCATATTAAGGGAGTCGGCATTTTTGCGAGAAAGCATAAGCTCCCGATTTATGCCAATGCAAAAACATGGCAGGCGATGGAAGCATCACTTGGCACAATTATGACCGATCAGAAATTTCATTTTGAAATCGGTGAAGTGAAGGATTTTGAGGATATGCAGGTCGAATCCTTCGGTGTGTCTCACGATGCCGCGGAACCGATGTTTTATGTATTCCATCATGAGGGGAGAAAGCTGACACTCGCGACCGATATGGGGTATGTCAGTGACCGGATTAAAGGCACGATTAAAGGCTCCAACATGTTTGTCTTTGAATCAAATCATGATATTAATATGTTACAAATGGGTAGATACCCATGGAGCACGAAGCGACGAATTTTAAGTGATGTCGGTCACGTCTCCAATGAAGATGCAGCCTTTGCCTTAGCCGATGTGATTACCGATGAAACATCACGTATATACTTGGCCCATTTAAGTCTAGATAATAATATGAAGGATTTAGCTAGACTAACGGTAGAACAAGTATTAAAAGAGCAAGAGCTAGGAATCAATGAAACGTTTGATTTATATGATACCGATCCCATTAAACCAACAGCCTTAACGATCGTATAAATGGTTTGAAAAAAATTCGTAGCGGTAATACTAGAAGAGTGTAATGAACCAACACCAGGCGGCTCATGAAAAAATAATTTTCAAAGATGTTGGCTAGGAAGGCGTACATGATTTTGATTACAAGTGGCCATAAATCAAGACAAAAGAGTCGATTTTTCACTTTAAATATAGTATATAAATAAGTAAAAGATGCTGATCATGTAGGAGGCTGTAATAGATGGGATACTATGATGACCATATACGTGAAGAGCGTTCCACGCGCAGAAATAAAAAAGGTTCCATACTCCCTGCTTTTTTCGGTGGGGTAATTGGTGCCATAGTGATGTTAATAGCAATGCCACTGATGTCTAATTTCGGATGGATTTCATTCGGATTAAATGACGGGGAGCCACCAGAAGAGATCGGTGCATCACCTAGTCAACCGAGCGATTTACAGTCGGTTTCTTATTCGATAGAAACCGATATTACGAATATTGTCGATGAAGTATCCGATGCCGTTGTTGGTGTGGTCAATATTCAGCAAGCTGGCTTTCTCGGGATGCCAGGTGAAGGAACGGGCTCTGGTGTTGTTTATAAAATAGCCGATGACCATGCTTTTATCGTGACGAATCAACATGTTATTAATGGTGCAAGTGCGATTGAGGTCAGTCTTGCTGATGGCTCAAGAATTGAAGCGGAGCTAGTCGGCGAAGACGTTCTAACCGATTTAGCCGTGCTGCGTATCGATAGTGATGAGGTGCAAACGGTCGCCGAGTTTGGCGATTCCAATACATTACGTGTGGGCGAACCAGCGATTGCGATTGGAAATCCATTAGGACTAGAATTTGCGAGCTCGGTTACATCAGGTATCATTAGCGGGACAGAAAGAAGTATTCCGATTGATACAAATGGTGACGGTGAAATCGATTGGCATGCCGAGGTGCTGCAAACCGATGCTGCCATAAACCCAGGAAATAGTGGTGGTGCCTTACTCAATATGGAAGGCCAAGTGATTGGGATTAACTCGATGAAAATCGCCCAAAGCTCTGTCGAGGGAATTGGCTTTGCGATTCCAACAGCGATAGCCTTACCAATTATTGATGATCTTGAGCGTTTTTCAGAAGTAAGACGTCCACAGCTCGGTGTCGGAATCATTTCGTTAAATCAAATCCAAAGCTATCATTGGCAAGAGACATTAAACCTCCCTAATGATGTTCGAGGTGGTGTCGTCGTAACAAGTGTCGCCTCGATGTCTGCAGCAGAACAAGCAAACATGCAGGAGTATGACGTCATTGTCGATATAAATGGAACGGAAATGAACGACTCCCATGATTTAAGGAAATTCCTCTATACAGAAGCAGACATCGGCGATGAGGTTGAAGTCACCTTCTACCGTGATGGCAATCGTGAAACCGTGACAATCACTTTGCAGGAGCAGCAGAGTTATTAAGGTGTCGTGTTTCGTGAAGTGAAAGTGTGAGTGGGAGCGGGGAAAAGAAGACAGGATGAACAGCGAGGGATCTTTCGGGATTTCTCGCTGTTTTTTTGAGGTTGGGGGAAGTTTGGTAGGGGAGGAGGCTGAGGTAGTCGCATCGGAGGCAGAGCTGATATATCGAGGGTGTAGATGGATGTTGTGAGAAGAGTCGCCATTTCGGGGTGGAGAATTAGATGGAAGTGGCCATAAAAGAAAAGAAGCGGCCACATCAGGCTTGAAAATGAAGGCGAAGTGGCTGTAAAAAGTAGAAAGGAGCGACAGCCAAAGCTAATCTGAATATGTCAGTCTTGGATACTAATCGCGTGAGTGTACTCGTTTTACTTTTAAACCATTTTGTTGGAGTTGTTCGGTTATTTTTTGCGTCTACTGTAAAATAACTTAGTGAACTTTTTGTCGATTCAATGCCATGAATACGTCGATTTTCATAAGGTATCCACAAGCAAGTAAAGGGTATGCTATAATGGGAAAGCAGAAAGAAGGGACGGATTAAATACATGGATTTAACAGTATGTCAAGAGCATGTAGAGCTTGCTATGGATATGATTATCGATGAAAAGGAAGTCGCACCCAAGATTGAATTACTCACAGATGAAGCTCAGTTATCCACATCATGCGAGTTTTGTCAAAACAAAGCGAAATATAGTATTTCGGAAGAGTGAAAAACGGAGTTGTTGATATGTGGATAACTTCTGTGGATAACTTTTGAAAAGGAGCTATACACACTGTGAATATAACCATTATCACTGTCGGAAAATTAAAAGAAAAATACTTAAAACAAGGTATTGATGAATATAAAAAGCGTCTGGGTGCTTATGCCCAAATTAATCTTATAGAAGTGCCAGATGAAAAAGCACCAGAAAACCTAAGTCTTGCTGAAGAAGAGCAAGTAAAACAAAAAGAAGGTGAGCGTATCCTTGCCAAAATTCCTCAAGATAGTCACGTCATCGCCCTCGCCATTGAAGGTAAACAGCAAACCTCTGAACAGCTTGCCAAAAACCTCGATCAGCTAGCCACGTACGGTAAAAGCAAAGTCACATTTATTATCGGAGGTTCACTTGGATTATCAAATGATGTCCAAAAAAGAGCAAACGAAAAGTTATCCTTTTCAAAAATGACATTCCCGCATCAGTTGATGAAGTTGATTTTACTAGAGCAGGTGTATCGGGCGTTTCGGATTATTAAGGGGGAACCGTACCATAAGTAAATGAGGTTTTTTTATAAGAATTTTCGAAAGCGGGGTATTTATATGTCAAGTTATGAACTAGTAAAACTTTTGAAAGATAAAAAAATATTGGATAGTCTTCAGTTCTTAACGTCATGTCAATACAAGTTAGCATCAGCTGAAATAAGTTTTAAAGCTTTAGGAAATATATGCTTGGAGCAATTTAATAATTTTGATGAGGAAAGAGATAGAATCTTTAAAAGTGTTGTAGAAAAAGGGTCTGTGACATTGCACGCTCCTTCTGAAGATAATTTGGATTATTTCGGTGAACCTGTAGCAAGAAATGTCGTCATAGATAAACTGACCATTGAAATTTTCAGCACTTTACATAGTTTTTTTGATACATTTGGTCAATGGCTTAATTCGGCGCTATTTGCTAACCAAGCATTACCAATAAAACAAGTAACTTTCAATAAGGTAGTCGATAAGTTAGCCGAATTTCCAGAGTATACTGGAAGTTTTATCACTAGCTTAAATCATGTGACGGGGAGTTCGGAGTATAAATTTATTTCAGATTTAAATAATGTTGTTAAGCATAGGTTTCAAATATACACCCAAGCAAGATTCAATTTATTTAATGGCGAAAAAAATTTGACCACTCCAAAATTCAGAAAGGAAAGTAATATTTACTCGGAAAAAGAATTGTTAGATATAACTAAAGGTTGTTTGGATTATTGTTATGTACTATACCAAGAATCAATTAACTTTATTGAGAGTTATTATAAATCAAATGACAATAATTATGTATCTAATAGAATCTATAATCCTAACACTCATTTGGTGTTTGACAACTATGAAGATGTAAAACAATTGAAAAATATAATAAACTCCATCCATTTTGTTGAACTCGATAAAAGTAATTTAGAAAATGAGTATCAGATATTATTGGTTAGTGATGATAAAGAATCTAAAACTATAGAATTCTTTAATTCAGTATATAGTTTTATTGCAGTAAAAGATATCAACACAAAGGAGTATATAGGGCTTCTTAAACCTGATGACAGTGAAGAGTACCTAATGGATGACGGGAGAAATATAGAATATAGAAGATATGTATTAGAGAGTACAGGTTATGAACAAGAATTACATATGAATATAGTAGATAATAACATTAAAGTGTTTCCACGTTTAAGCAACCTGAATATCATGGTCATTAATCCCTAAAGGTATATGTAAGTTGCAGATTTATGCTTTTAAGAAAAGTTCATTATATCCCATTACCTATCTGGTAATCTCTATAGCCTACTTAATATGATAGAATATTAGGACAAGTTTACTATTTGGGAGGCGCAAAAATGAAAAGAGTTGTACTAACGGGTAATGGACTCTCGGTTGCTTTAAATAAAGAGTTTAGTTTGGAAGGAATCACTAAGCGATTTTTTGACAGGCTTACCGAAGAACATAGAACATTCATTGAACATCACATGCAAAACAAGTATAATCAACGAGATTTTGAAGAAGCAATAGCTAGTATTGAACTTGCTTATGAGATGTTGAAACATTATAGCGACTTTCTAAGTCTCGAAAAAGGAAAACGGTTCATGAGTTCTTATAATTTACAGAGCGGAAATTTTGAGGAGCATATTGATGCTATCCAAAATATAATTTATGAATATACTGCAGCTATACTTGATTTGATTGATGGTAATGTAAAGAAAGAAGCAATCGATGAAAAACTAGATGGGTTTGTACAGTGGTTATTAGAAACCATTGATAATTCATCAGAAATCGACCTGTTCACTTTGAATTTCGATTTATTACTAGAAACAATTTTATTAACTTACTATAGTAAGAGAGACTTCGCTGACTTTCACTTTCGCGGAGGTAAATGGCAGCCTATAGATAATGAATATCGATTTTATTTTGGTCCGGATAGAAGTAGACAGATACATCCAGAAAATTATGCCAAAGGGGTGCGTTTACATCATCTCCATGGTTCATTATCTTCTTTTAAAGACTTGTCAGATGGTAGATTATTTAAGATTACAACAGAGAGCTTAAGAAATAGTGATGTATATAAAAAGATATTTGACCTTAAAGTAATTCCTTCCATAGTCACAGGTGGTGGTAAGAGTTTAAAGGTGCAACAAGAACCGTTCAGTTACTACTACAACGAGTTTAAAAAGAAAATGGTTATTGAAAAAAATTTATGTGATGAACTTTATATTGTCGGTTATAGCTTCAGAGATAATCATATAAATAATGCGATAAAAGAAAGATTAAAAATTTCTAGAAGAAGAGAAAATCCGATTCCATTAAAACTAGTTATTGTTGACTACGCTTTAAGCGAAGAAGATAAGCAAAAATTCATTGATATTGTTAATAAAGAATTGGGTATTCCAAAGAAAGAATCTCTTACTATCAATGACGATGTATTTTATTTTGAAGGTGCTAATAGTATTAAATAATATTTTTAAAAGGGAAATTCAAGTCATTTTCTTGAATTTCCCTTTTTTATTCTGCAGATATAGGATACTAGTATGATAAAATTGTACTAATTACTATTTTTTTGGAGGAAACAACGTGAATAATCAAACTTATAATCAAATTGTTAGTTTTATATGGGGCATTGCTGATGATTGCCTTCGTGATGTATATGTACGTGGAAAATATCGAGATGTTATCTTACCAATGACCGTTATTCGTCGTTTGGATGCTGTTTTAGAACCAACAAAAGATGCGGTTTTACAGATGAAAAAAAGTTTGGATGAAGCTGGTGTAATTAATCAAACAGATGCATTATGTAGCATAGCTGGACAAGCATTTTGTAATACATCACCTTTCACTCTTAAAGATTTAAAATCACGTGCTAAGCAGCAACAATTGAAGGCTGACTTTATCGCCTATTTAGATGGCTTTTCGCCAAACGTTCAGGAAATCCTTGAAAAGTTTAAGTTTCGTAATCAGATAGATACGATGATTGAAGCAGATATCTTGGGAGCTGTTATTGAGAAATTTGTCAGTCCGACTATTAATCTAAGTCCGAAACCAGTGTTAGATGATAATGGTGATGTTAAAATTCCAGGACTTGATAACCATACAATGGGTGTCATCTTTGAGGAACTTATTCGCCGCTTTAATGAAGAGAATAACGAGGAAGCTGGGGAACACTTTACGCCTCGTGACGTAGTGGAACTGATGGCCGACATCACGTTCTTACCGATTGCAGATAAAATTAAAAATGCACCATATCTTGTATACGACGGAGCCTGTGGAACGGGTGGAATGTTGACGATTGCAGACGAACGTTTACACCAATTGGCAAAAGAACATGATAAAGAAATCAACACGTATCTTTATGGGCAGGAAATCAATCCAGAAACGTATGCCATCACTAAAGCAGACTTACTGATTAAAGGGGAATCACTACAAGATGACAACGTGGCGTTCGGTTCTACTTTGTCGAATGATGGTTATCCAACGCTCAACTTTGACTTTATGCTATCTAATCCCCCTTACGGAAAAAGTTGGAAAACGGATATGGAGCGATTAGGTGGAAAATCGGACATAACAGACCCACGCTTTATTGTGACACATAATGGAGAGACGGATTTTAAAATGATTCCTCGTTCAAGTGATGGTCAAATGCTATTCCTTGCAAATAAGCTAAGCAAAATGAAGCACGACACAGAACTAGGTAGTCGTATTGTAGAAGTTCACAATGGTTCTTCTCTCTTTACAGGAGATGCGGGTCAAGGGGAAAGCAATCTAAGAAGATATATTATTGAAAACGATTGGTTAGAGGCTATAATTGCTCTACCAGAAAATATGTTTTATAACACAGGAATCGCGACGTTCATTTGGGTCGTTACAAACAGAAAAGCAGCAGACCGTCGTGGAAAATTACAACTCATTGATGCAACGAGTCTAAAAAGCCCACTTCGTAAAAATCTTGGTAACAAAAATTGTGAGTTGACACCTGAATTAAGAAAACAAATTTCAGATATGCTTATCAACTTTGAAGAGACAGAACACTCGAAGATTTTTGATAACCAAGAATTTGGCTATCACAAGATAACAGTAGAACGCCCATTAAGATTAAGTGTGGACTTATCAAACGAGCAATTGGAGAAATTTACAGAAGTTTGTGAGCAACAAAAAGACGAAGCGCTTCCAATAATTATAGGAAAAGTAGCTGAAAAATACAATTATTCAATTGTACGAGACTTTAACGACTTCATCACTAAATTGGGTGAAATTGCAAAAGAACTAGGTGAAAAACTCCCAGCTAAACGAGTGAATTTGATTAAAAATCATCTTGCACGGGTCGATGAAAAAGCAGAGAGAGTCATAAAAAAGGTTCACAAATCTGGAAAAGCTGAAGCAAGTCCTCTAGCAGGGTTATTCAGCGCCATGATTGACGGAAAAGATTGCGTTGTAGAATTTGAGCCGGATAGTAATTTAAGAGACACTGAACAAATTCCATTGTTACATGAAGGTGGAATTGAGCAGTTCTTTAAGGATGAAGTACTAACTTTTGCAACAGATGCATGGATTGATGAGAGTAAAACGCAAATTGGCTATGAAATTAGTTTTACAAAGTATTTTTATAAACCTATGCAATTACGCACTCTTGAAGAAATTTTAGCAGATATCAGAGTACTCGAACAACAGACTGAAGGTTTGCTTCAAGAAATTATAAGGGGGTAAGGAAAATGAATAGCAATCTTAAACCCTATGCAGAATACAAAGAAGCAAAACAATCATGGATAAAAAAGGTACCAATTCATTGGAAAGAAGCTAAATCAAAACGATTGTTTCTTGAGACTTCTATTAAGAATCATCCAACTGAAGAACTATTATCAGCAACTCAAAGTAATGGGGTTATACCCAGGTCTATGTTAAAAACAAGAGTTGTTATGCCGTCTGGAAATCTTGAGACATTCAAACTTGTTAAGGAGGGCAATTTTGTAATTAGTTTGCGTTCTTTCCAAGGGGGATTAGAATATTCAAGGTACAGAGGTATAGTTAGTCCAGCATACAACATTTTAGAAGAACGAACAAATCAGAATAAAGAATATTACAGGTACCTATTTAAAAGTCATGACTTTATAGGGGAACTTCAAAGAAACGTTACTGGTATCAGACAAGGGAAAAATATTGATGTTAACGACTTTAAGGAAATTATTCTTCCTATACCATCTTTAACAGAACAAGATAACATCGTTAAATACCTAGACCATCAGCTTGCTAAAATAAAAAAGTTTATTAAAGCAAAGAAAAAGTTAATAACAGTTTTAAAAGAGCAAAAGCAGTTAGTGATTAATGATGCAGTAACAAAAGGGTTAAATCAAAATGTAAAAATGCAACCTACTAACATCAATTTTATAGAAAGCGTACCAGCACATTGGAGAAAATATAGATTAAAAAACTTAGTAAGTATAAATGGAAGAATAGGTTTTAGGGGCTATACTCAATCGGATATCGTAAATGAAGGAGAGGGAGCAATTACACTTAGCCCAGGTAATATTAAAAATCAGAAATTAAAACTAGATAGTTTAGCTTATATCTCTTGGGATAAATACTATGAATCTCCCGAAATAATGGTAGAAGATAATGATATTCTTTTAGTTAAAACCGGTTCTTCTTTTGGAAAAGCAATATTAATTAAAAACATAACATATCCTATGACAATAAATCCTCAGCTTGTTTTACTAAAAAAATGTAAAGCCCATCCTGAGTATTTTGAAAAGATATTGTTTTCTAGCATGTTTATGAGTCAAATTTCCAGAAGAGTTATTGGTGGTGCAACACCTACTATTGGACAAGGAGTATTAGGGGATATTGTCTTCTATGTTCCAGATTTAAATGAGCAAAAACACATAATTGAGTATATCAATCATGAAACAGATAAAATTGATAAAAGTATAGCAACTATAGAAAAAGAAATTGAGTTAATTACAGAATTTCGCACAAGCCTGATTTCTAATGTAGTTACAGGTAAATTAGATGTCCGGGACATTCTCCTAGAAGAAAATGGAGAAGTGAATGCTTACTATGAAATTTTAGAAGATGAAACGATGGAACTAGAGGAAGTCTTAGAGGGCGAGGAGTGTGAGGTTTAATGACAACCAACACCAAAGAATCAGGACTAGAAGCATTAATTGTTAACTACCTTCTGCAACAAAATGGTTATGAGCAAGGAAAGAATAGTGACTACAATAAGGATTATGCAATAGATGAGAAACGGTTCTTTCAATTTTTAGAGGATACTCAAAAAGAAAAGTTGGAGACGTTAGGTGTCTATAAAAGTGATAGTAACAAAGTAAAGTTGTTGAATCGCTTGCAGGGGGAAATTACAAAAAATGGTGTAATTGAAGTCTTAAGAAACGGCCTGAAAATTTATCCAGTAACACTCGATTTGTTTTACCTTACGCCTTCTGAAGCCAATGATGCAGCAAAAGCACTGTACAATAAAAATATATTTAGCGTAACGAGACAGTTGATGTATTCGAGAGACAACATGAAACTTGCTCTTGATTTCGTCATCTTTCTTAACGGTCTACCTATCATTACATGTGAACTTAAGAATCAATTGACGAAGCAGAATGTTGAGGATGCGGTCTATCAGTATAAGATAGACCGTGACCCTCGTGAATTACTCTTTCAATTTGGACGATGTATGGTTCATTTTGCAGTTGATGACAATGAAGTCCGCATGTGTACGAAACTTGACGGTAAGAAATCCTGGTTCCTACCTTTTAACAAAGGATATAAAAATGGAGCTGGGAATCCTCCTAATCCTGATGGAATCAAGACGGACTATCTTTGGAAACAAATTTTTGTGAAAAGTGAACTTGCAAATATCATTGAGAACTATGCACAAATTGTTGAGGAGAAAGACCAAGAAACTAAAAAGGTAAAGCGTACCCAAATCTTCCCTCGATATCACCAGTTGGCTGGTGTGAAATCTATCCTAGCTGATGTCAGTGAGAAGGGTGTCGGTCAAAAATATCTTATCCAACATAGTGCAGGAAGTGGAAAATCGAATTCGATTGCTTGGCTGGCTCATCAATTAGTTTCTTTGTCAAAAGACGGTAAGAATTTTTTTGATTCAGTTATTGTTGTCACTGACCGAATTAACCTCGATAAGCAGATTAAGAATACCATTAAAGGGTTTATGCAGGTATCGAATACGGTGGGGCATGCAGAAAGCTCAGGAGACTTAAGGAAACTACTTCAAGATGGTAAGAAAATCATCATTACTATTGTTCATAAATTCCCGTACATTCTTGATGACATTGGAAATGAACACCGAAAAAACAAGTTTGCTATCATCATTGACGAAGCTCATTCTAGTCAGAGTGGAAACATGTCGGCCAAAATGAATATGGCACTTTCTGACCAATATGAAGATGCGGAAAATGAAACGACAGAAGATAAGATTTTAAAGATGCTAGAGGGGAGAAAAATGCTTAACAATGCGAGTTACTTTGCATTCACAGCAACCCCGAAGAATAAAACTCTTGAAATGTTTGGTGTTCCTTATCCAAAGGACGGAAAGATTAAACATCGACCGTTCCATGTCTATACGATGAAACAAGCCATTCAGGAAGGCTTCATTTTGGACGTATTGAAAGACTACACGCCAATTAAGAGTTACTACAAGATTGCCAAGATAGTAGAAGATGACCCGAAATTTGACAAAAAGAAGGCACAAAAAAAGCTGAGAAAGTATGTTGAGTCCAATGAAAAGGCAATCGAACTAAAGTCTGAAATTATGGTAGACCATTTTCATGACCAAGTGATTGCAAAAGGAAAAATTGGCGGTCATGCTCGTGCTATGGTTGTAACTAGCAGCATTGAACGAGCAATCCAGTACTACTATTCAATATCTGCATATTTGGAAAAACGTAAAAGTCAGTTTAAACCGATTGTTGCCTTTTCAGGTGAGCACGAGTACGGTGGGAAAAAGGTAACAGAGAGCTCAGTTAATGGGTTCCCGAGTAATGAGATTGAGAAAAAACTCAAAAAGGACCCATACCGTCTCCTTGTTGTGGCAAATAAATTCCAAACAGGTTACGATGAGCCGCTTCTTCATACGATGTATGTTGATAAGGTGTTGACAGACATTAAAGCAGTTCAAACTCTTTCTCGTTTGAATCGAGCTCACCCACAGAAACATGATACGTTCGTACTTGACTTTGCAAATGAAACAATTACGATTCAAGATGCTTTTTCTAAGTATTATAAAACTACGGTTCTTTCAGAAGAGACTGACCCGGATAAGTTGAATGACTTAGAAAGTGACATCAGACGATATCATGTTTTCACAGATACACATATTGAAAACCTAGTTGAACTGTACCTTAATGGAGCGGAACGAGATAAATTAGACCCAATTCTTGATGTCTGTGCAAAGCATTATGAAGATGATTTGGATGAAGATGGTCAAATTGACTTCAAGAGCAAGGCGAAGGCATTTGTTCGCACGTACGGATTTTTGGCATCCATTTTACCTTATGGGAACCCCGAGTGGGAAAGACTTTCAATCTTTCTAAACTTCTTGATACCAAAGCTACCTGCACCAAAAGAAGAAGACCTATCAATTGGTATCCTCGAAGCGATTGACTTAGATAGTTACAGGGCGGAAGCACAAGCTAAAATGTCCATTGTACTAGAGGATAAGGAAGAGTATGAAATTGCACCAGTACCTACATCGGCAATGGGTGGGAAATCAGAAGTAGAGTTAGATTTACTGAGCAATATTCTTGAAAATTTCCATGACCTCTTTGGAAATATTCCTTGGAGAGACGAAGACCAGGTTAAGAAACATATTGCTGCTATTCCTGAGATTGTCGCGAAAGATAAAGATTATCAGAATGCGATGAAAAACTCTGATAAGCAAAATGCAAAAATCGAGAGTCAAAAAGCCTTAAATCGAGCTGTCATTAACCTTATGTCTGACAACATGGAAGTATTTAAACAGTACAATGATAACGACTCTTTTAAGAAATGGTTATCAGATATGGTGTTTACACTAACATACAATACAGATGGCGATGTGTACTCCGGAAGTCCGAAAATTAGCTGATAAGCGTAATAAGAGCTAATTTAAATATATATTATAGTTATGAGTTTAATAGAGGATGTTCTCACGTCAATTAGACGTGAGGCATCCTCTTTTTATTTTGCCTAAGGAGAGATAATAAATGAAAAAATCATCTGCAAAGAGAGTGAGTATTGTATCGGTTAAGTTGGTTAGAGAGTCTAGTATTCTTTATGAAAGAAGAAGTATCCGTTCACCACAGGATGCGTACGATTTGTTTAAGAGTTTCTTGGAAGATAAAGACCGTGAGCACTTTATAGTCGTGTCTTTGGACACTAAGAACCAGCCTGTTTCCATCAACATTTGTCACATTGGTAGTTTGAATGCAAGTATCGTTAGTCCTCGTGAGGTCATGAAATCAGCCATATTGTCCTCAGCAGCAAGTATCATGGTAGCCCATAACCATCCATCTGGTGAAACAACTGAATCAAGGGAAGACGTGGAAGTTACAAAACGACTTGCTGAAGCTGGAAAGTTGATGGGAATTGAGCTATTGGACCATATAATTATTGGTGATGGTAAGTATAATTCTTTAAAAGAGAAAGGCGTTATTTGAAAGGAGTAAAAAGAAAGTGAAAACAATAAAAAACATGCTAAAAACAGAAGTCACTTATGATGATGAAATGAAAAACAAATATCTTATCAGGAAAGAGTGGGACAAGAGCAAGAAAAAAGCACTTGTCATCATGAAAAGCGCTGGTCAAGCAGATGAAATTGTGCAAGACCAAACAACAATGTACGTCATTAATAATCTTTCGAAATTGGAATACGGTGTTGCAGAAATTGTGAATTTATTCCCATCGATGGATGGTGATGAAACGAAAGAGTCCAGTGTTGAAAATCTGAAATGTATTCAAAAAGCTATCGCCAGAGTAGATGATGTCATAATTGCGGTTGGAAAGGGAGTAGAGACGAACAAGAAAGCTGTTGAACGGTTAAAAATGATTTTAGCTCTATTGCTAGACAAGAAAGCAAACATCCTGCAACTAGAAGCAAAATTTGGCCGGAAAGGTTTCCATCCCCTCTATCCTGCATTGAAACACCAGTGGAAATTAGTAGGGTATGAGGATAGCGAGAAGGTATGCTAAAAATATATTGTATGAGAGGTACAAGCCATGTTTAGTATTGAACAGCTGAAGGTTTTCATGGGAGAGAAGTTTGGTGTGGCAGTTGAATCAGATGCAGTAGGAGAGGAAGCGGTACTTCTATATCATGAGGAACTGGACGAGGAACTTATTTCAAATGATGTGAAGCGGATTTTACCAAATCCAGTTTCATTTCTAACGTATATATACAATGAAGAATCAGAGTGGATTATTGGCGTTGCTACAGAAGCAGAAACCAATAGTTCACTTTTTCTAGTTTGTCTAAAAGACGGAGAGAGGATTTATGAAGAGGTCTTACTCCGAAAAAAGGATAATGAGAAATGATATATACAGCATATGTTAATGAATTAGAGGAACGTTCCTATCAGCACGTGACCTTCGATATGGAAGAGTGGTCTTTTGTCTATTTTACAGCGAAGGATAAGGGCGAAGAAATCGAAATAAAGATTTGTCTTGAAAGTGAAAATATCTATCAACGAAAAATGGGATTTGAAGACTGGTGGTATGTGGATTACTTAGAAGGGGATATTGTCTCAAGTAAAGTTGATAAAATGTAAAGAAAAAAATCGGAAACGAGATTCCGACTTTTTGTATCTACCTTAATAAAAGTTTTCAGATGCCGTCTTCGTGGATTTTATCCTTAATCTTCCTCACAAGTTTATAAAAGTAGTCGATAGAGAAGTCTGTGATAAGATTTGGCTTCTCTATTTTTTGCTTCTGAAAATCCTCAAATAATTTTTTTGTATTTTTTGCTTCTTCTGAACCCATCCTAGCAAGTTTTTCATTATTTAATACCATTACTTCTATTAAGGATATTGTTTCTGGAGTTAACTTATAGGGTGTACGCTTTCTTTGTATTGAAGAGGCAACTACAATTTCATCCATATGGCTAAATAAGTCGGCATCAAATGTTAGATTAAGCTCTCCAATCCTTTCTTGACACTCCTTAATAATCTTATCAACTGTTCCCCTGCTCATATTTATTTTTCTGCTTATTTCTCTCTTAGTATGTCGTTTTATAAACCAAAGAATAAAAACATCTCTTTTTTTGTCTAAAGGAATCATATTGTTTTCTCCAAGTTACTTTTCATTTAGTATAACGTGTCCATTTTTAAATTACAATTTGGTATTCGCATAACTATAATGATTTACTCCGAACAATCTATTAGATAGCCATATAGTATAAGCAAGCTTGGAAGATAGAGATACTACATTAATATCCTCCTATGATTGCTTAAATTGGCTACAAAAAAGGAGGAAAAGTAAAATGAAAAATTTCTTTAGTATTGGTGAATCAATGGTCGATTTGCGAAGTAGAACAAGGTGGGATTTGAACTTTATTGAAGAGTATCAGTCCTTTAATAAAAGAAACCATGAGTTTGAAAATATTTATGCTAAATTTTCTTATAAGTCCCATTGGGATGAAATAGAAGTGAATATGGAGGACTGGGATACCTTTAAGAATTTTATAGCGAATGATTTTAATAACTTAAAATATCCCCCATGTCATTTATATATTAACAGAAGTGAGGTTACTGCTTTTTGGTTCATTCCCGATATACTACTACTTCGTGAACTAGGGAGTAAAGAAGAACAGATAATAATGGAGAACCTGAAGAAGCAATTAATAGAATTAAAGCACTGTATATTGGAAAAAATTTCGGCTTGTGGCGGAGATAGAGAAATAGATGAGGACTTATATTTAGAGTACTTTCGAAAGAAAAGATTTTTGGAAGCTCTACTATGTAACAATATTGAGAAGTCTGACATAAGCTCTACAAAGGGGGAAGCATAATGTCTATAACTAAAGGAGAGCTTCAACCTTTAATCCCTGTGAAAAAACTTAATTTACACAGCTATCTCCCTCGTAATGTTCATGTTCCCGCATTGCCGGAAGGAGTATCCATATTAACAATAGTTAATTGTCTAATTAAGCCAAATTCTCAGGGATACAATTTGATGAAAGAGCGAATTGAGGTAGACTTTATTGATGAAGAAAATCGACCTCTTAAGCAAGTTTTCTACCTTGATACGGGAATGGTAAACTTCGCAAAATTTGTAGACAATATTTTAGGGGAAGTACCCATTGAAGAGTTTGACCCACATATCCTTGTTGGAATTAAAATCAAAGCATTCATTTTTCATAATTATCTAAGCAACGGAAAAGGCTATGCAAACATAGCAGCTTGCGAACTTTATTAACAAAACCAATCAGAGAGTGAGACTAGGTGAGCCAACCTAGTCTTTTTATAATTCAAATTTATTTAAAGGAGTAATATCAATGGGATTAAAAAAAGTCAGACGTCCAGTTATACAGAAATCAGATAGCTCTGAAGGGAATAATCTCCCTGCAGTAAGAAAAGCAAAACTATTGCAAAGACATACAGTTAACCATGACATCGAAGTTTCTCCTTATCGAATAAAAGGAAATGATTTAATGGTTTGGAGTGAAAAGAAAGAGCGATATGTATATGTTTCTAAGGCAGTGAAAATAAAGGCAATAAAAAGAAATGTTGAGACAAAGGAAATTCACATAGAACTTGTATTTTGGGCTTATGACAAATGGGAAACTATAGCTATTGGTAGAGGGGAATTGACTAAAAGAGAGCTGAAAAAGCTGGCATCTATAGGGTTAGACGTTTTAGAGGATTTTCAGGCGGCAGAGGTTTCTTCCTTTCTTAGTAAACAGGAAAAGTTACTAAAGCCGACTAATGTTCATAGTGGTATAGGCTGGGACATAGTTAATGGTCAGCTTGTATATAAACACTACAATATTATAACTGAACCTTCTGCTTCACCAATTGATTCAACGTATTCAGGAGAGTACATGCTGAAGCCTGCTGGAAATAAAAATGATTTCTTTAATTTGTATATAAAAGAAGTGAAAGGTCATACTCCACTTGAATTAATGATTTGTATAGCGATTTCAGCACTTATTATTGGTATGTTAAATCGCTCCAAGATTGGCGGCTTTGATAGTTTGCTAGTTCATCTTGTTGGGTCGTCGACGACAGGAAAAACTACTGCAGGTATGTTAGGTGTTTCTTTAGCTGGGAGTCCAAGTCCAAATGAAGGGTTATTACAAACCTACAATGGAACAAAAAATGCTATGGCTCGCAAGCTTGCTAGTAATCATGGTGTTCTTACTGTTTTAGATGAATCTACAATGAACCTGATGGATTCACAAAATCTCAGTTCGTTTATTTATGAATTGGCACAAAACAGTGAAAAGTCGAGGCTAAATAAAGACTCTGAATTAAGGGAAACACAAACGTGGAATACAACTATAGTATCTACTGGAGAAAGCTCCATACTCAGTAAAGCAAACAATAATGAAGGTTTACGTGTGAGATTATTTGAGTTCTCCATTGATAAGTGGACAAAGAATGCAGAGAATGCAGAAAACCTAAAAAAGGGATTGCTCAAAAATTATGGTCACATAGCTCCTGAAATAGCAAAAAAAATGTTGGAACTTGGTCCAGAAGAGGTTGCCAGGATGGTGGAGGACAATAAAGAGTATATCCAAAAAAAAATGCCTATTAGCAAGTTTCGTGACCGTATAGCAACTAAATTTTCATTAATACTAACGGCTGCGGAACTTTTTGAATTGACATATAACCTTGAACTTTCTGGTGAAGAGATTGTAGATATGTTGATTGTGCAGGAGCAAAAGTCAATGACTGAAAGAGAAATGGCACCTAAGTTTTATAGTCAATTAAAGCAATATATTATTCGATATAGAAGGAATTTTAAAAGTGATACTCATGAAGTTAGTCATCCTCAGGAGATATGGGGGAAAATTGAAGTCAGTTCAACCGAAACACGTTGCTTTATACTGCCAATCATATTTGACATAGTCGTAAAGGAACTAGGGTATTCCGATACAAAAATTTTAATAAATGAATTGAAAAATATGGGGGTACTTATTCACGACAAAAACAAAAATCAAAAAAGGAAATTCATTTTCTCTAAGAATGAAACAAAACAAAGGCAGGAAGTGCTTGGTCAACCTGGATATGTAGAGAAAGGTGATTACACTTACTGTATTACTTTTGAAGGCAACATTTTTGAAGATGCTTTTTAATCAATAAAACATTGTACTCCCTTTCCCCCTTCTCTCCCTCTATTTTATATAAATTATTCATTTGTGTATT
This sequence comes from Alkalihalobacillus pseudalcaliphilus, assembly GCF_028610675.1. Classification (NCBI taxonomy): domain Bacteria; kingdom Bacillati; phylum Bacillota; class Bacilli; order Caryophanales; family Bacillaceae; genus Alkalihalobacillus; species Alkalihalobacillus pseudalcaliphilus. The sequence goes on along the minus strand of NZ_JAQQWS010000002.1, from coordinate 382,141 downwards.
CCGTAGTTATCTGAAAAATTTGTATACAAACTATTGGGAGAATAGGGAGAACAGAGAGAATTAAAAGATTTATAAAAATATATTATATATTCGTTTAATCACTAGGGGGATTCTACGTTGGCAGATAAGAGTAATGAGGACATCTACGACTATGAAATTATGATTGATATTTTAGCAGAAATGGTCACATCCTATCTTACTAAACAACCGAAAGGAGAAGAGTCTAATGAAAAAACAAAATGAAACTGTACAGCAAAACCTATACAAATTAGTAATTTACACATCAACTAAGAGAAAAACCTCTTTGTCAGCACTAGAGAAATTAATTATTACCAGTGGGGCAAGTATGAAAGGGGGTGAAAATTATGCAGCACAATACTAAACAACTGCACGACCAAATTGACCATTTCAACCGGACAGGAACACAGAAAAAAGCTGCTATCTATGCCAGGGTCTCAACATTGGAACAGGCAGAAGAAGGATACAGCATAGACGAGCAAGTGCGAGTATTGAGAGATTTGTGTGAACGTGAGGGATATGTCGTTCATAAAGAATACGTGGACCGAGGTAAAAGCGGAAAGAATATCAAGGGAAGACCTGCTTTACAGCAACTACTACATGATGCCAAAAGTAAAGACTTTGATTTGGTGCTTGTCTGGAAGGTGAACCGCTTTTCTCGAAAGACAAAGGATTTACTTAATATTGTCGAAGAACTTGAAAAGAGAAACATTGATTTCCGCTCTTATACGGAACGCTACGAAACAGAAACTCCAGCTGGAAAAATGCAATTTCGTATGTTGGCGGTCATTGCTGAATTTGAACGAGATAATATTGCTCAGAATGTGAAAATGGGAATGTTGGCAAGAGCAAAGGAAGGCTCTTGGAATGGTGGTCAGGTTCTTGGTTATGATGTAGTAAGTGTTCCAGGGGAGAATCGCAAAAGAAAGCTTTCTAAGCTTGTTGTTAATCCAACAGAGGCCCAAACGGTTCGAAAGATATTTAACCTTTATGTTGAAGGAAATGGTTACAAGTTCATTGCAAACAAACTCAACAAAGAAGGACATCGAACAAAAAAGAACAAAGACTTCTCCATCAACGGTGTGAAAACGATTCTATGCAATCCCATCTATGCAGGATTCATACGGTACAACGTTCGTAGAGATTGGAATGAAAAGAGAAGAAACAATATCAATCCTCACCCTGTTATTGAAAAGGGACAGCATGAAGCAATTATTACAGATGAAGTATGGGAAAAAGCGAAAAGCATCATGGCGAACAGAAGTGGTAAGCCTAATCGAATACATGACGGTGAGTTCCCGCTCACAGGCATTATGAAGTGTCCTGCCTGTGGGGCCGGAATGGTGATTGGGCGGACAACGAATACGCTCAAAGACGGAACAAAAAGGGTTTTGGAGTATTATGTTTGTGGAGCTTGGAAGAACAAAGGTTCAGCAGTTTGTCGTTCTAATGGAGTAAGAACTGACTATGCTGACAAACATGTACTCCAAAAACTATCAACCATCGCTACAAATGAAGTTCTTATAGAGCAGATTGTTAAAAGGATTAACAACAAGAAGGAGATAAATTCCTCACCAATTCAACATGAATACGAGACGTTGAAAAAGGCACTAGAAGCCAATCAACAAAAAAAAGAAAAAGTCCTTGGTTTGTACGAAGATGATTTGATTCAAAAAGAAGACCTTGTACAACGCTTATCTACTCTGAATGAAGAAAAAGAACATCTTGAAGAGAGACTTTCTCCTATTGAACTTCAAATGGGGCAAGGTGGTACGCAACACATAAACTTTTCCATGGTCAAACAGGTCATGCAAAACTTCAAAGCTGCCTATAAAGAATCATTGACCAGGGAGCAAAGGAAAAGACTGATGCATCTGCTCGTGCGTCAAATTAACATCAATGAGGAACGACAAATTGAGTCTATCCAAGTACAACTAAATAAAGATGTTGCGAAACACCTCACCTTTAAAGGGGGAGAGGATTCATCTGTTACGGATGAGTTTTCTCCCCCTTTTTCTATTTTAATTAACCTATGAAAAGGAGCAAATCATTTATGAGCATTATTAATGTATTCAGAAATTACCTGAGTGAATATCACCCACATTTAGCATTGAAGGATTGGAAAGCAGATGTTAAAACCCTTTCAATAGATGATATAAGCAACGAAGAGATTAAGGCTATTATTCCAGAAGAACACAAACAAGAACTGACTTGCTGGGTATTCTACTATGATGGCGGTGCATCAAACGTTGTGTACTTGTTACAAGATAAGCAAGGTTTGAAGGATATCGGAATTGGTCTTTTGAAAGATGGTGAACTTGTTAAGCCTATTAGCTTTGTGTGAAGTAGTAACTGGTAGTTACAAAGCACAATTTAATTTGATAACGAGTAAGAGAGGATAATTATAAAAGAGACATCGTCTCTTTTGTCACATGTAATTTTACGTTAAAGGAGGTGAACGTATGTCACCAATTGACCTATTTAAAGCAGGTGTGGTGTTTGGAGTATCCATCTACGTATTTATCAAGAAGAACACTAATCTAGAAAAGTAAAAGGAGGTGATAGTAGTGCAATACTTTTTATTGGGAACAGTAGTTGGAATTGTGGCTTGTTTTGCGTCAGAACTTACACAAAAAACATATAGTAGGCAACAAGGATGATTAAAATATCGAGTATTAAGGACTTTATTAAGCTAGAAGCTAACCTTCCCTTAGGGTTTGTACAATATTTAAAGAAAGAGTTTTATAGTCTATTTGAATATTTGAGTAATGGTGAGGGTATGGAGAATTTTCTTCTTCCTTTTCATCTTAATATGATAGTTCTAGAGGATAAAGATGAGTTATATAGTATTTTAAATAACAGAATGGAACTGGAGTTTATTGACGAGGAATATATTATGACCTATACAATTCTCCGATTAGGGGTAAACAGAGAAGAGGATATACAGCTATATTATTGGATTAAACTGTCTGAAACAGAATAATGGGGTTAAAAAATTTATTTTACATGTATATATTGTAGGTTTTTGGACATTTCTAGAATGTATAAAATTTAATTATCAATGTGACAGTAGCAGGCATACTCAATTAATCATATTTATATAATAGAAAATAATTACATTTTTCTTGAGGAGGTGTTATAATGGACAAAAAAGTAATATTTCTCAGGGATAAAAGGGCAAAAAATGGGGGAAAACATATGACTATTGGTAATATATTAAAGGAAAGAATGGACTGCTTTAATATTTCCGAAGAAGCATTATGTGAGGAAGCCCTAATTGAATCTGAAGAGCTACAAGCAATTCTTAGTAATGAAGTTAGCTACAGTGAAATCGATGAAGTTACTTTAAGCTTTATTTCACAGGTATTATATTGTAGTCCAGAGTATTTTGCTGATAAGCAACTTAGAGACAAAGATTTAGTTAGATGTTCCTTAAATAGAGGTGCTTCAACTCCCAAGTCTAATGAAGTTAAAGGTATATTGCAGATGTTTAGTGAGGATTTTTCATTTCTCATAGAACTGAAGGAAGACCTAAAGGGAGGAATTTAAATTGGTGTGGGAAAAGAAAATAGAAGAAGCCCGAAGGTTTTTTGGAATAGCTGACTATCCAGGAAACCTTTTTGACTTTTTAGGAAACAAAAAAGTAATTGATGAACATAAACTATTGTTATTTAAACAAGACCTAGATAAGTTATCGGGCTTTATAGGATATAGTTATGGATTTACAATTATTTGTGTTAACTATAAAAGGAACATTGGCCACCAAAATTTTACTTTAGCACATGAAATTGGTCATATGTTTTTACATAATGGTATTAGTAAATCTGATATAAATCCAGAAAGAGCAGGTCAGGATAAAGAAGAATTAGAGGCTAACTTATTTGCATCTGAATTGATTTATCCTGAAAAGTTTGTAACTGAAGATTATAAATTTGCATTAGAAAATAATTTATTTAAAAAAGAGAATTGGGACGATTTGGCTGTTTTTATAAACTCACTTTGCGAAAAATATTATACTAGTTTTATATTTGCTTTTAATAAGATGAGCAATGGTTATTTCCGTAACTACAAGAGTAGAGCTGCCTTTTATAGCAGATTTAAGAAACATATTGGTAATTTAAGTGATACCTTTCCTAAACACATGCATGTTGTTGACTATAACCATGAGTTTTATCAAGTTAATATAGAACCATACAATTACATGAAAGAGTTAGTAAAAGAGTTGGTAGATAAGCAGGAACTAGGATTAGAAACAGGAGAATCAATAATAGAGAGATATGAAAAATTGGGGGGCAACCATTGATATACTTAAAGGATACTTGTGTTTTTATAAATAGATTTAATTCTCTAGGTATTATTCAACTATTACAAAACTATAAAAATAGTACTAACTCTTTTGGGGTTACCGATATTGTAATAAACGAATTAAATCCTGGAAGAGCTGTTGAAGCTGCTGATGCGGAAAAGTCTAAGAGTATGCTAGGTGTGGTTAACTTACTTGAAAAATCTAGGGATTTAGTGAAGTATGATGTGGAAACTGAAGAAAAATACCAAAAAAACTTCCAAAAAATTCGCAAACAATTTTATGGACATTTAAATGACTTGAATTTTGTAAAAAAAGCATTAGCTAAAAAAGAGATTACAAATGAATCTTTTAAAAACAGGACATATAAATTTAAAGATTATGGTGAATGTTCATGTATTGCGGTTGCAATGTTAGAACCAGAAGAAGTTAGTATAGTTTCTGATGATAAAGGAAGGGTTTTCTTAAAACCAAATATAAATTTATTTGATAAATATAAAGAATCTCATGGAATTAAAGTATTGGAATATGAGGAATGGCTTAGTGAGTGTGAGCTTAATGATTACAGTACTAGTAAAAGTAGCTAATAAACAAAAGGACTTCTATACTCGTTAAAGAGTAAGGGGACCTTTTGTTTTTTTTTGAATATATTATTGATAAACAAGACTACTAAAATTTTAGTCAGATATTTTTGACTACTCTGATGGTAAAATGGTAAAATTAGTATAGTTAACGCCTCATAAAAGTAGTTATGAGGGAAATTGGTGAATTTCTGTCAAGCTTTATCTCAATTGTAATCACAAGGCTGACCCAGCTAATTACAATCGATAATGCTTCTGAATAACTTGGCATTTGGATACCTCCAATCGTCATAATCAACCAATTCAATATACTAATTATAGTATAAGCTATTAGTGCATTTAGTAGCCTCTTTATAGGCTAGCGATGGTCTATAATTTGAAAGGAGAGTATGCTTGCAAGGGTTCTTTGATAGAGTAATAGGCTACGATTACATACCCTTGCTAGCTCTGCCAAATATGAATAAAAAAAAGTATCGTGTAAAAGGTTATAAGCACCTTGATAATAAAAAATCAATTGATAAAGTTAAGAGTAAAATCCAGAACCCTCGATGGGTTGCTAAGCATGGATTTTACCCTTTTATGCATTTTGAAATTAAATTTCAAAAATATAGCAGGAAAGAAAAACAACCAAAAGAAAAAGTACGTAAAATTTTTTATGCCTCTCACATTGATAGCTTTATCTATAAGTACTATGGAGACAAGCTAAATGACCACTATAATTCTGTTGTAAATGAACTAGGTATTAATGAAGTTGCAACTGCATATAGAAATAACTTATCTGGGAAAAGCAATATTAACTTCGCTAAAGAAGTTATTGATTTTATTAAAGTGCAAAAAAGTGCATATATTTTTGTTGCTGATTTTACTAATTTCTTTGATACATTGGACCATAGGTATCTTAAAGAGAAAATCCGCTATGTTCTTAAAAAGGATACACTACCTGACGATTATTATAATGTTTTTAAGAATATAACAAGATTTAGTTACTTCATTAAAGATACGATAGAAGCAGAATTGAAGACTAAGTATACTGAAAGTGAAATAAAAAATAGTTATAAATATTTCACAGAAGAGGAATTCAGAGCCTTTAAGCATAAAAATATATACAGAAATTCTAAGAGCTATGGAATTCCCCAAGGTGCAGGTATTAGCTCAGTTTGCTCCAATATTTATTTACTAGATTTTGATAAAAAAATAGAAAAATATGTAAAGGAACAAAAAGGACTATATAGAAGATATTGTGATGATTTAATTATAGTAATTCCTATTGAAGGAGAAGTCCAGGACTATAACTATCAAATTCATCAAAAATTTGTGGTTGATATAAAAGAACAGATTCCAAATTTAGAAATTCAACCTGAAAAGACAGGGAATTATTTTTATTATGATAATCAGATTACCGATTTAGAATTTAATGAGACAAAATTAGACTATTTAGGGTTCGGTTTTAATGGTAAAGAAGTTCGAATTAGAGAAAAAAGTCTATTTAAATATTATACGAGAACATATCGTAAAGTAAGGATATGCAATCGTAAATCAAAAGAATTCGGTCGTAAATCATATAGGAGAGAATTATATAAGAACTACTCGCACTTGGGAAAAAGTAAGAAAGGGCATGGGAATTTTATTAGTTATGCTGAAAGAGCGCAGAAGATATTTGATGAAGATTCAAATACTATAAATCTTATGGAAACACAAGTGAAGAAACACTGGAAAAACATTCAATCACGATTAGATAAACCAGAATAATAAAGACAAGCCCATTTTTCTTTAATTAAAATTTGGCTTGTCTTTTTATATGGTTATCACAATCTTAATCAGAAACAAATGGAGCTGGAGTGATAAAGATTGAAAAAGTACAATTTTATTAAAGCTCAATTAGCAAAGACAAATAAAAAGAATGATGAAAATTATGTAGTAACTAGAATTTTCCATAAATTAGACAATCTTGATGTAAAGTTTGTTACACAACAATACATTGTAAGGGACGACGGAAGATATGCTTTGACTGATATGTATTTTCCACAATTAGGAGTCCATATAGAGGTTGATGAACCTCACCATATTCATCAAATCATACAGGATGAAATAAGAGAAAAAGATATTGTGTCTATTACAAATCATGAGATTCTTAGAGTAGATGTGAGTGAAGATTTGGATGCTATAAATAATCAAATCGAATTTATTATACAATATTTAAATAAAAAAATTAGTGAAATGGGAAGGGAATTTGAACCTTGGGATATTGAGAGAGAAAATGACCCAAAGACATATATCAATAAAGGCTATATAGAATTAAAAGAAAATGTAGCATTTGAAAAATGTGTCGATGTTTGCAATTGTTTTGGCCATAATTATAAAAGTTGGTTTAAAGGAGGAGCAAAACACCCTTATCTAGATGATACCAGACTTTGGTTTCCCAAATTGTATCCTAATGATGAATGGGACAATTCTATTACTTCCGATGAGCTAATTATTAGAGAAAAAAGTACGGATAAAAGTAAAGTAAAAGCTCATATGGAGGAGCATATTGAAAGCAACATACATAATAGAATTGTCTTTGCCAAAGTAAAAGGTCCTCTTGGGGATGTAATGTATAGATTTAAAGGTGAGTATAAGTTAAATATAGAGCAATCTTATAGTGAAAATTGTTTGGTTTGGGAGAGAAGTGCAACTAGAGTAAAAACCTATAAGCCGAAAATAAGATAAGTATGGATGGAAGGAGAAATTTGTGAAGTATGGGGATACATGACCGACTATTAGATAGGCAAAGTGTATATGGGTTTACTACTTTTGGTGATAAATATGTTTGTGGAGATTGTATTAATGAGAGCTTTCTACAAAAATTTATAGAAGAAAATGCAGATTCAAATTACTGTAGCTACTGTGGTGCTACAAATGAGGAAGGATTTTCAATAGCAGCTGATATAGATGATGTAATGGAGTATATAATTGACCATCTAAAGTATGAATGGGGAAACCCTGATGATGAAGGAGTAGGTTATGATTCAAGAGAGGGTGGCTATTTAGGTGTATCCATCTATGATGGATGGGATTTTGTGGAGGAAATTTTATGTCCCGAAGCAGAGATTGAAAATGAATATTTAATGAAAGATATAAAAAATCAGCTGATAGACACTATGTGGTGTGAAATTGACCCTTATGGAACCTCAGAGGAAGAAGAACTATATTTCTCTTGGAGAACCTTTTCAAATTTAGTTAAACATGAGACAAGGTATGTTTTTTATAAAACAGCAGCTTCTGTTAATATTGATGGCTCCCTTAATCCTTATGAAATTATTGATTTTATAGGTTCTATGGTAGAAGAGATGGGATTAATAAAAGTGTTACCTCCACAAAAGTTTTATCGAGTACGTGTTTCAAATAAGGGAGAATATTTTACTTCTTCTAAAGAACTAGGAACGCCTCCTAGAGAATATGCACTTAATTCTAATAGAATGAGTCCAGCAGGTATCCCTATGTTTTATGGTGCTTGCGATATGGATACTGCAATATTAGAGGTTGATTATAAGCAAGGTAAAAATGTTGTCGCTAGTGTAGGTGAGTTTGGAAATACTAAAGAGTTAACTGTCCTGGATTTAACAGAGCTTCCTAAAATTCCAAGTATATTTAATGAAGAAGAAAGAGAAAAAAGGCAGGTAATAATCTTTTTCTATAAATTCCTTGAGGATTTTTCCAAACCTATTAGTAAAGATGGTAAAGAGCATATAGATTATGTGCCAACACAAATTGTTACGGAATACTTTAGGCATATTTTTAAAACTATTGATGGAAAAACTTTAGATGGAATTGCTTATAGAAGTTCTAGGAATGGAAAAAAATCCTATGTCCTTTTCTTAGAAAACAAAGCATTCGGTGAATCTGGAGCTGAAGGGTCTTCATATGAGATGATTCTGACTAAAGTTTCTCATATTTCTAATGAAGCCTAAGAAAAAACCTCACTTAGATACACCACGGAGAACCGTATCACAAGTAACGCAAGTTTTTGAGAACAAATTTCAAGCTTGTAAAACAGGATAATACATTTCGAGGATAGAATAATATGAAGATAAATGCAGATGGGACGGCAATAAGATTATTGAAAAATACGGAAGTGATAAAGAACGTTTTCAAATAGATTTAATGAATTTGATGGAGCCAGTAAAGGGGGGAGCTGTTGAATTACGCGACTATATTAATACGAATAAATGGTTTAGCTCTGACTACACGTTATCAAACCCTGGAGGTAATAAAAAAGCTATTACATGGACGGAAACGATTGAGCCTTTCTATGTAATGAAGTATCCGGTAACCCAGCAGTTATATCATTTTGTTATGTATGAAGAAGAACTAGAATCGAATTTGAACAATCTACCAATTACAGAAGTTTCGTGGATGGATTCGCTTGTTTTTTGTAACAAATTGTCTAGAATGCTTGGCAGGACGGAATGCTACACATTCACAAATGATAGTGAGAACACAATATATAACAAGGAAGCAAATGGCTTTCGTTTACTTTCAGACGCTGAATGGCAATATGCGTGCAAAGCGGGAACTAGTGGATATCGATATGCAAGTATTAATCAAATTGCATGGTATCAAGAAAACGCCAAGGGATCTGTTCATCAAGTAGGACAACTGCTTCCTAATCCATGGGGACTTTATGATATGATTGGGAACGTCTGGGAATGGTGCTGGGATCTATATGATTCTAAACGATATGGGAACTATAGGGTCTTCCGGGGAGGCAGTTGGGCTGAAGTTGAGAACAACTGTGGTTCTACGACTAGAAGGAAAAGCATGCCTAATTTAAAGCTAGATGATCTTGGTTTTAGAATAGCACTTACAAAACCTTGAGAACGTAACATCAAGCAGCTCGAAATTGATTGAAATTCGCCGTGAGGGCCATTCAGAAAAGGATAATCCTCAACTTAAACTTGCCGTTAGAAACAGCGAGGTGGATTGAATCAAAGTAAAGGCAAATAATGATTAGGAGCTTTTTCTTTTGAATTATTAAATGAAGATTGTATGAGTTTGTTCTCTTCTAAGGTAAAAATGAAATAAGATAAATGAGTTAGAATGCTTATTCAGTAAAGTCGAATTCTTTTTCAATAGAGCTAATAGTAATTTTATTAAATAATAGTTGAAATTAAGATTCTCATTGAGTTTAAAATTTTTTTTAATATGTTTCATATCGTTTTTGTGAATATAAGTGAGCTTTCACATTAAAGCCTACAACTTTTGAAACAACTCATATACCTGTAGATATTGGTTATCTAATATTTTTTCCTTAACCTCTTAGAATCTTTTTTAGATTATAATAAGTGGAGAATAATATGACTTTTCTAATTTATTCCCCACAAAATTAAATAAGTCCTTTATGGTTAACTTACATCGTAAGCCATATTTATTAAGAGTTTAGCCTTCTCCATATCTTCATCATTAAAAATAACTACTTCTAATTCTCCCGTTCCATAATGCCCTATATTAGTTACATCACGAGTATAGCCTTGTTCTAAAGTAATTGTATCGGGCTTAACCTTTAAATAAAGTAATATCTTAGAATTTTGTGGATGTATTTCTACACAAGCAAAATTCTTAATGCGCTTAAATGCAATATAATGTTTAAGAATTTTCATTTGTACGTCATCACCAATAGCCATCATATAAGCTTTTAACGTTTCAAACCTATCAGCTAATTCTGTATTAGCTTGTTCTAAATAGTCAGATACAGTTTTCACTCTAGTATTTCGGCTAGTTGCTGTTGATGAGGTATCAACTTCTTCGCTAATATGCACTGTTTGTGCAGTTGTAGCATTAACTAAGTCGAGTAAAACAAAGCCAGCGTTATAATGTTTATATTGGTAAAGTTCAATATTTCTGTTTATCTGTTGTACTGCGTGTTGGTCGTATTTAGTAAAACCTCCTGCAATACATAATAAACGAGGGCTACTCCAATCAATAGAATCTGCAACCGTTTCTCCATACTTACGTAAAGTCATCAGTTCAAACTCTGCCTTATGGTCAAGAAGCCAATCTAAATAGAATAATCCTTGATTAATTACGTTCTCATTAACTGAACGCTTATATTCAATAATTACGGGTGAATGATTTTCATCTAAACCTAAAGTATCAATACGTCCTTGGTGGCGTTTACCCGTACTATATTCTGAAGCTAAAAAGCGTACTCCTAAAAAATTTTCTAAATGCCTTTCGAATAAATGTTGTAACGATTTTTCAACTGCAACAGACTTTCCTTCTAACTCATTTACGGTATCCCCATTTAACCTAAACAATTTAATATCTCCCAAAATACAACCCTCCTTCGAGAACAATTATATCATATTACTTAGTAAATTCTTCCTATAAAGTAATAGTTTTTTAGAAAGAGGGATTGTTCTAAATTATTTTATTTCCTATAATAACTATACCACCCTAGCCCTTTTCCCTTTTTATTTTGCATGAAAGAAAGAGATATGTTATAAGTAGAGTGATCGATCTATCAACGAGGAGTTTTTTTTATTAGTGGGTTTGAAGTCAAGGCATTATCAAACGTGAATTAATTTTCCATGAGAAATATCAAACACGAGAACAGGCGAAACATAGCATTTTTGAATATGTAGTGAGCGTTTAATTATAAAAGAATACATTCAAGTAATCAGTACATGTCTCCAATGACATATGAAAAAGTACTATGATCAAACCCTAGACCCATCCACCTAAGCGAATCTAATAGCTAAGGATGACGCCCCTTATCTTGACTACGAGGTCAGCAAACGAAGTGCGGTAGGGTTATAGAAAATCCCCCAATTCGATGTGTCCTTTTTCTTGACATAGTATCCCGCTCCACTAGTACCAACTTTATACACATATATACATGTATATTATATAAGGAAGTAGAGAATGCTCGACTTCCTTTTTTACTTTAACAATTAATAACTCAATTTTTGCAGACCAAATTAGGCAGGTAAGCCCTGATTGTAGAATTATACAACTCAAGATTAAAATGTGAAGGTAGGCAAGACGTGGTGCAGATATTTATAATATTAGGTTGCACAATTTGTTTAACGCAAAATCTTTAAAGAGATATGCCGCTAAAGTCGGTTACCCATTTATAACGATGAGGCAAGCAAGGAAAAAGGAATGGAAGCGACGGTTCGTGAAGCAAAGCAATTGTTAAGTGAAACATTGATAAATCTATGTAACTGTTGATATGGAAAATACATGGAATAACCAATAAATAGAGATTCGTAAATAAGCGCAGTGGTGCAAAAAAACCACTGCTTTTTCTTGATGATAAGATTTAATGCATTATTACATACCTGTATTAAAACGTTACCATAATGAAACTATAATGTTGTGAGGAAACGTTAATATACAGCCATTTTCAACGTTTTTTACAGCGGCATAAAAACGGCTTTTTGGAAATTAATGTGTAAAGTAATTTGACATTGGACTCGCGTTTTCATAATTTTCTGTTATTCTGTACTCAAAGAAAAGGGATAAACAAAAAAGGAGAGAAGCAATGGGGAAACTAGGAAAAGTAACCTTGGTCGGGGCAGGCCCAGGAGATGTGGAATTACTAACGCTAAAAGGGCTACGAGCCTTACAGCAAGCAGATGTGGTGATCTTTGATCGGCTAGTGAACCCGTATATATTAATGGAGGCAAATCAAGACGCTAAAGTGATCTACTGTGGTAAGCAGCCTTGTAAACATACATTACGGCAAGAGGATATTCAAACCGAAATGCTTATACATGCAAAAAAAGGGAAAAACGTCGTCCGTTTAAAAGGTGGAGACCCTGCTGTTTTTGGAAGGGTAGGGGAAGAAGCCGCTTTTTTAAAAAATAATGGTATTGTCTTTGAAATTGTACCAGGCGTCACGGCAGGAATTGCCGCATCGATGTATGCCGGTGTTCCTGTTACACATCGAGACTTCTCAGCTTCCTTTGCCGTGGTGACAGGACATCGAAAAGATAAACAAGATCACTTAACGATAAATTGGGGAGCATTGGCACATTCTGTTGATACACTACTTTTTTATATGGGAATAAGTGAGCTCGAGACGATCGTCTCAAAGCTTATTCAATATGGGAAACATAAACAAACACCAGTGCTTGTCATACAATGGGGAACCTATAGTCGACAAAAAACGGTTGAAGGTACATTGGCGACGATTGGGCATCTTATTTTGGAGGAAAAGGTAACAAATCCAGCGATCATTGTAATCGGTGAGATAGTCAAGGAGAGGGAACAGTTTTCATGGTTTGAAAATCAACGATACTCAGGTATAGGTGTACTCACTCCAACGAAAAGGGAAACCGCTTTTCAATTAGATTTACGTCAGAATGGAGCAGATATCTATGCATTTCCTTTTATCCAAGATGATAGGTATGCATTTGATAGACAGCCTAGTCTTTCGTTAACACCTCTACAAAAGATGTCACTAGTTCGACTTCTTGAAGATGGGCACGTTCATCTACTTGTTTGTGAAAGTGAAGTTGAATTAGCAACAATGGACCGATGTTTTGAGCAGATTTCACGGCAGCCATTCCATGATCGGCACATTACATTAGTTGCTTCAAACATTAGCACGTCAAATATTCAGAATTTTTCGGATAAATGGGGTTTAGAGTTGTATAACATGAATGAACGAGATAAGAAATCGATGATCCTGATGTAAAAACAAAATCGGCAATCAAGAAGATAGCAATTGAACAAAAAAGGAGAGGGTAAGATTGAAGGAGAAGCTCATTTTAATTGGAAATGGAATGGCAGGAATCCGAACGATAGAGGAAATTTTAAAAATAGATCCGAATCGATTTGAGATAACTGTATTTGGTGAGGAACCACACCCTAACTATAATCGAATCCTGCTTTCCTCTGTTTTACAAGGTGATGCAAATGTAAATGATATCGTTCTGAATGATTATCATTGGTATGAAGAAAATCACATTCAACTTTTTACAGGAGATCCGGTCGTTTCCGTCGATACGAATCAACAAATCGTGACAAGTGCATCAGGATTGAATAAGGCATACGATCATTTAATTTTTGCAACGGGTTCTAATCCTTTTATGTTGCCTCTACCTGGTGCAAATAAAGAAGGTGTGATTGCATTTAGAAATATTAAAGATTGCGAAACAATGGTGGAGTCTTCCAAAACATACAAAAAAGCGGCTGTTATAGGTGGCGGGTTACTTGGATTAGAGGCAGCACGTGGCTTACTCCATTTAGGTATGGAAGTTCATGTGATTCATATCCAAGATTATTTGATGGAGCGTCAATTAGACGCAGCAGCAGCCAAGATGCTTCAAATTGAGTTAGAAGCTCAAGGAATGACATTTCATTTAAATAAACACACGGAAAGATTAACAGGTACTCAACGTGTTAATGGTTTGTTGTTTAAGGATGGGACGAAGCTTGAGGCGGATCTAGTGGTTATGGCAGTCGGCATTAAGCCAAATATTCAGTTGGCTAAAGAGAGCGGTTTAGATATTGGTCGTGCGATATTAGTCAATGACCAAATGAAATCGAGTGATCCTCATATTTATGCAGTTGGTGAGTGTGCGGAGCATCGAGGTATCGTGTATGGGCTTGTTGCTCCTTTATACGAACAAGGCAAGGTGCTTGCCGCCCATATTTGTGCAAATTCGGCTCAAAGTGCAAATCAAGTACCAGGGTATGAAGGTTCAATTGTGTATACACAGCTTAAGGTATCTGGAGTTGATGTATTTTCGGCAGGAGATTTTGTCGATACAGCGAAAACGAAATCGATTCGAGTCCATGATGAATTTGACAGAGTGTATAAAAAAGTCGTTATAGAAGATAAACGAATTATCGGCTGTGTTTTATTTGGAGATACATCAGATTCGCCGCGGATTTTGTCGATGCTTCGTTCTAAAGAGGATGTCTCACAATTAAATAAAGTTGCGATTTTACCATCAGAGCAAACCGGGGCTAATAAGACTTCTGCGGTAGCAAGTATGCTAGATTCAGAGACAATCTGTGGATGTAATGGTGTTAGTAAAGGTGAAATTGTGGATGCGATCCAAGAATTAGGACTAAAGTCGGTTCAGGAAATTACCCAATGTACAAATGCGTCTCGTTCGTGTGGTGGTTGTAAACCGCAAGTACAAGAGCTTTTAAAGTTAACAACGGGTGAGGCGGCTCAAAACGTCAAAGAACCAATGTGTACATGTACAGAGTATTCTCATGAAGAGGTCGTCGCACAAATTCGTGAGCTAGGGTTAACTTTTATTCATGAAGTAATGAATGTTCTAAGCTGGAAAAGCTCGGAAGGCTGTTCAAAATGTCGTCCAGCCCTTAACTATTATTTAGGATTAATCGATCCGTTAAATTATGAGGATGATCGAAATTCCCGTTTTGTAAACGAAAGATTACATGCCAACATTCAAAATGATGGAACATTTTCTGTTGTCCCTCGAATGTATGGTGGGGTCACGAATGCAGAACAGCTTCGTAAAATTGCCGATGTCGCAGATCGTTATCAAGTCCCACTTCTTAAAGTGACAGGAGGACAGCGTATCGATTTGCTCGGAATTAATAAAGACGATTTACCGAATGTATGGCGAGATCTTGACATGCGCTCAGGTTACGCATATGGAAAAACACTTCGAACGGTTAAAACATGTGTAGGTGAAAATTTTTGTCGCTTCGGTACTCAAGATTCAATTGGTCTTGGGATTGAGATTGAGAAAAAATTTGAAGGGTTAAATACACCCCATAAAGTGAAGATGGCTGTCTCTGCTTGTCCAAGAAATTGTGCTGAATCGGGCATTAAAGATGTGGGTATTGTTGGGGTAGAAGGGGCATGGGAAGTATATGTTGCTGGTAATGGCGGCGTCGATTTAAGGAAAGGTGATCTATTGTGTAAGGTCACAACTTCAGATGAGGTGATCGAAACAATTAGTGCCTTTTTACAATACTACCGTGAACAAGCAAGATATTTAGAACGGACATCACATTGGGTGGAGCGAACCGGGTTAGAGGCGATAAAAGAAGTAATCATGGGAGATCAAGAGGAAAGAGCTGCGCTTGTGAAGAGAATGGATCTGGCCTTGTCGACACATCAGGATCCATGGGCACGTATCGTCCAAAATGTGGAGGAAAAAGAACAGCTATTTGAGAAAAAATTTGTGAGTTCAAATGGATGAGGGGGCAAAAGTAATGAAACAGCTTGAAAAAACACGTGTGTTAGTAGCGAATAAAGACGTGCTTGTACATGGACTAGGTAAGCAGGTGATCGTCAATGGTCACGATTTAGCTCTGTTTCTACTAGAGGATGGCCGCGTCCATGCGATTGAAAATCGATGTCCACATAAAGGTGGACCACTTGCGGATGGAATCGTCAGTGGCGAGCATGTTTTTTGTCCGTTACATGATTGGAAAATCAGTACCGCAACAGGTGAGGCCGAAGGGGCAGACGAAGGATGTGTACGAGTATTTGAGGTTGAACTAGAAGAAAAGGATATATACATTTTGCTTAATAAAGAATGTTAAGGGCTTCTCGTTAGAAGGAGGTGTGGAGTGGCTAAACAAAAAGAAAAACTCGTTATTATTGGTAATGGGATGGCTGGTTCAAGGGTCGTACAAGAGGTCATCGAACAATCACCTGACTTATATGAGATTACGATCATTGGTCATGAATCTGTGCCGAGCTATAATCGAATTCTTCTCTCTTCTGTCTTACAGGGGACTAAGAAGCTTCAAGACATCGAACTTCATCCAAAGCAATGGTATGAAAATAATCATATCAAAGTTCGCTTAGGAGAACGTGTAACAAAGCTTGATGTAGAACAACAACGAGTAGTGACGGATAAAGGCTTTTCTCTTGATTATGACCAGTTAGTATTGGCAACAGGTTCGAGTGCCATCCAGCTTCCAATACTAGGGTCTAACCTAGATAATGTGCTCACATTCAGGACCATGGCTGACTGTTATCAATTAATGTCGCTTTCTAAACAGTTAAAAAAGGCGGTCGTTATCGGTGGAGGTTTATTAGGACTAGAAGCAGCAAAGGGATTAATGCACTTAGGTGTTGAAGTTACGGTCATCCATTTGGGTGAGCGGATTATGGATCGACAACTTGACGAGGTTGCTTCCACAATGCTAATGAATGATTTACAAAAACAAGGCATGCGATTTATGCTACAAAAGGCAACTAGTGAAATATTAGGGGAAGATCGGGTGAGGGGCCTTAGATTTACCGATGGTTCAACGATTGAAACGGATATCGTCGTTATGTGTGCAGGCGTCCGCCCTAATGTGGACATAGCCAAAGAAAGTGGTCTTAAAACAAACAGAGCCATTATTGTAGACGATCACTTATTAACAAGTGCACAAGCTATATATGCTCTTGGAGAGTGTGCAGAACATCGTGGAATCGTGTATGGTCTCGTTCAACCACTTAATGAACAGGCGAAGGTTTTGGCGAAAGTTCTTACAGGGAATAAGCAATATCTTTATCGTGGAACGACGATTTCAACTAAACTAAAAATCTCTGGTATTGATGTTTTTTCAGCGGGAATGATTGAAGCTAGCGATCCACTCACTTCATTAACATTAACAAATGAAATAACCAATACGTATAAACGTTTGATTTTTAATGGAAATCAGCTCGTTGGAGCCATCTTGTATGGGGATACAAATCATAGTGCTCCATTACTAGACAAGATTGTAAATAAGGAAACGTTATCAGATTCAAGCAAACAGGATTTATTGAGTAGGTGGGAATCTGGTGATGATGTGATGAATCGTATGAAAAATACCGATTTGGTGTGTCAATGTAATGCTGTATCAAAAGGAGCGATTATCGAGGCTAAGCTTATACATGGGGCCAAAACGTTAGAACAAATAAAAACTAAAACAAAAGCTTCTAGTTCTTGTGGGAGTTGTTCAGTAGTTGTCCAAAAAATCCTTCAAACAGACCAAATAAATGAAGATTTCGTCAATCGTGTGAATCAACCATTGTGTGGCTGCACAGTTTTAACGGAAGAGGAAATCGTAGCAGGAATAATGAAACAAAAGCTAAAGACATGGCAACAAGTCCGGCAAGCTAAGCATTGGTTGAAAAAAGAAGGGTGCCCTCATTGTAAGGAGGTCATTACGTACTATTTAGCATTGTTTAATAAAGCGAAGGTCGAGGAAGTTTCTAGTGAATTAACGGTGGCTAAAAAGCAGAACGGCACATATATAGTCACCCCTAACTATTATGGTGGAGTTGTTACGGCTAATCAACTCTCGAAATTAGCTGAATGGCTGAATCAGTATCATATTCCATATGTGAGCATTCAAAATGATCGACGCCTAGTTTTACCAGAGATTTCAGAGGAATTATCCAAAAGGTTTCAAGCTGATTTCCCCCTTTCGGAAGACTCTGGACGATACAAACGCGTATATGCTCTATTATATTCCCAACAATTAGGAGGGGATACGGAAAAATCATTACAATTAGCCGTGGAGTTAGACCGAAATTGTGCGGATGTATTGGTGCCAAATTCTGTTCGAATCGGTATATTTCCGATAGAAGACCGATTTTTACAAGGTGATTGTGACCTGAGAATTGAACAAACAACACTTGGCTGGGAAATCTCGATTCAAGGTAATCGTGGCGACTTTTTATTATTCTATCACATGCCGACATCAGCCAATGTTCTAGAGTTGGTGCTTGCTCTGGTTCACTATTATCGGATGTCAGCTCGTTACGGGGAAACACTATTTAATTGGTGTGAAAGATTAGGAATGATTCATATTAGAGAGTACGTGCTTGAAGATGACAACCGAAATGAACTGTTATCATCCTTTCATTTACTAAATGAAGATATCCTAGCAAAACTGCAAAAGAAGGGAGCGTACACGTAAATGGAATCAATGCTCGCCTATTTTAGAGAAAAGCAGCAATCAAATGATATCGAAATGTCTTATGATACGCAATGTCCATTTTGTAGTGTTCAATGTAAAATGCAATTGCTCGAAGCAAGAAATGGAAATCGCAAACGTTACAAAACGATTGGCCAGGCAAACCCAACTTCAAAAGGGAGATTATGTATAAAGGGAATGAACGCCCACCAACATGCCTTGCATCAAGACAGAATTACACAACCACTTTTAAAAATCAACGGGGCATTCAAACCAATTACATGGACCGAGGCATTAAAATTAATAAAGGAACGAGTAAAAGATATTCAGAACAATAATGGCCCACATGCGATATCGGTGTATGGGAGTGCTTCAATAACAAATGAGGAAGCCTATCTTATGGGGAAATTTGCTCGAGTCGCTTTGAAAACAAAATTTATAGATTACAACGGAAGGCTCTGTATGTCTGCAGCTGCCTCGGCAGCAACACTAACCTTTGGGATGGACAGAGGCTTAACGAATACACTGTCTGAGATTCCTGAAGCTGAAGTGATTATGTTGGCTGGAACCAATGTTGCTGAATGCCAGCCGACGATTATGCCTTATTTTGAGCAAGCAAAAGCAAATGGTGCCTTTGTGATCGCAATTGACCCGAGGGAGACGGCGACAACAAAACTTGCCACTTTACATCTAAAGCTGAAGCCAGGCACGGATGCAGCACTATACAATGGGATTTTACATGTCATCATTCAAGAAAACTTGATTGATCAAGAATTTATTACGAATCGTGCAAATGGTTATGCTGAAGTGGAAAGACTTGTTATGTCATATAAATTAACTGAAATATCAGAAATTACAGGTGTATCCGTAGACGATATTCGTTTGGCGGCTCTTGCTTTTGCCAAGCCAAAAACAGGCATGATTTTTAGTGCTCGTGGTGTTGAACAACAAACAGACGGTTCTGTTGCAGTTCGAAATTTATTAAATATTTTAATTGCAACAGGCAAAGTGGGTAAGCATGCATGTGGTTATGGGGCGATTACAGGACAAAGCAATGGGCAGGGGGCGAGAGAGCATGGTCAAAAGGCTGACCAGCTTCCAGGCTACCGCTCTATCGAAAATAACGAACATCGTAAACATATAGCACAAGTATGGGGAATTCGTGAAGAAGAACTTCCACGAAAAGGAGTGTCTGCCTTTGAAATGATTGAAAAGATTGATGAAGGAGAAATCAAAGCTATGTTTTTGCTCTGTTCGAATCCGGTCGTATCAAATCCACATGCCCATTTCGTCAAACGGGCATTATCAAAGCTTTCTTTTTTTGTTGCCGTAGATTTGTTTCTATCTGAGACGGCCCTATTAGCAGATTTGGTATTACCTTCAACTTCCTACTTAGAGAATGAAGGAACCATGACTAATTTAGAAGGTAGGGTCACTTTAAGAGAGGCATCGATGAAGGTGGTGGGAGAGGCAAAGCATGATTGGGAAATTCTCTGTTTAATCGCAAGGGAGCTTGGAGCCGGAAAGTATTTTTCCTATAGCAGTGCCGAAGAAATCTTTCAAGAATTAAGGCTGGCGAGTCAAGGAGGTGTCGCTGACTATTATGGAATTACCTACGAACGTATAAGGGAAAAGAATGGGATTATCTGGCCATGCCCTGATAAAAGTCATTCTGGAACAGGACGCTTATTTGAAGAGAGTTTTGCCCATGAAGATGGTCGGGCACAGATGCTCGCGGTTCCGAATGTAGCGGTTGTAGCCAAGGAAGTAATATGTGAGGAGTATCCACTTTATTTGACGACAGGTCGAGTGATTTCCCACTATTTGACCGGGGTTCAAACACGTAAAAGTTCATCCTTAATCGCCAGAAATTTTGAATCCTATTTGGAACTCCACCCAGCGACCGCCAAAAAATATCGTATTCAAGATCAACGGCTTGTCAAAGTTGAATCAAGAAGGGGGTCGGTCATTGTTAGAAGTAAAGTTTCTGAGTCGATTCGAGAGGATACGGTTTTTATCCCGTTTCATTGGGATGAAGAACAAAATGTCAACCGACTTATATCAAATCAACTAGACCCGATTTGTCATATGCCTGGATTTAAAGTAAGTGCTATCAAATTGTCACCCATCTAAACAGAGATAAGGAGTGGATAAGAGATGAAATTATCAGATCTCAGAAAAAGTGGCCATGCCCCATCTTTACTTTCAGCGTTTTTGTATTTTGACATTAGTTTTATGATATGGGTGCTTCTAGGTGCCTTAGGAGCTTATATTACAACGGATTTTGGCTTGACAGCCTCACAATTAGGATTAATTGTGGCGATTCCGATTTTAGGTGGATCGGTTTTTCGAATCATTGTTGGTATATTGACCGATCGGTTTGGTCCAAAAAGAACAGCCATTGGCGGTATGCTTGTGACTATGGTTCCACTAGTATGGGGGTGGTTATTTACTCAAACGCTAAGTGAGCTAGTAGCAATCGGTATTTTATTAGGTGTCGCAGGTGCTAGCTTTTCGGCCTCATTACCATTAGCAAGTCGTTGGTATCCACCTAAAATGCAAGGAATTGCGATGGGTATTGCTGGAGCAGGAAATAGTGGGACTTTGCTTGCCACCTTATTTGGTCCGAGACTTGCCGAAATATATGGCTGGAGTGGTGTCATGGGCCTGGCCATCATCCCGTTAGGTCTTGTTCTAATCTCCTTTATTTTAATGGCAAAAGAACCGCCAAATCAGCCAGAACCACAGCCACTCAAAAACTATTTCCTAGTATTTAAGGAACGTGATACATGGTATTTTTGTTTGTTATATAGTGTGACATTTGGTGGGTTTGTCGGGCTTTCAAGCTTCCTTAGTTATTTCTTTGTGACGCAATATGGTCTATCAGGAGTTCGGGCAGGGGAATTTGTCACAATCGTAGTGGCAGCTGGTAGTTTCTTACGACCTGTTGGTGGGTATATTTCTGATAAAATCGGTGGGACCACTTTACTGAGAATGCTTTTTATTGGTGTAGCCATTAGTATGTTTGTAGTGAGTCTCTTACCACCGCTTATCCTTGTCACAATTGCATTATTCCTCGGTATGGGCTTTCTAGGAATGGGAAATGGTGCGGTTTTTCAATTGGTTCCACAACGCTTTCAAAAAGAAATTGGTATGGTTACAGGGATCGTAGGGGCAGCAGGAGGTATTGGGGGATTTTTCCTTCCTAATATCCTCGGTATTTTACGTGATTGGACGGGTACCTATTCAGGTGGTTTTATCGTATTGGCTTGTATTGCCCTCTTAGCACTAGGACTGCTATTATTAGTACAGCTTACCTGGAAAAAAGAATGGCAGGCAGTTAGTAAATCAGCTTAATTCAATTGCAGGTTAATACAGATGTTACTATAGTTGAAATGAACATGGAGTCTACCTATTTAACTATGCTTATTGGTTTTCTTAGGTAGAAGGTTTGGATGTTTCCTAGCTGTTTCGATCTGTTCCTTGCCTGCTTGTCTGCCATTTAACTAGCCTCTGCTTGATTAAAATAATCGGCAATCCAACCTGTCTCTCGGTCAATTTTTTTTCAAATATTTCCGCAAAAAAATTGCATACCTCAATCGACCGAATATAAAGGTTGGATTTCAGTTACCGAACGAGTAAGATTGAAGAAAATTGTCCGTGTACATACCTTGCTTAATAACCTCGCTTCTTTGACTGACTCGTCATGTTCTAACTTGGTTAATCTCCCTAGGCTTACTCCCGTTTCTTGAGCTATGAATGATCTTGATAATCCTAACCTCTCTCGCCGCTCTAATAGCTGCTCACCTTCCTCAACCCACTTTTACCTCGTTCTTTGAAACTGTCCCATTTTCTCCTTACATTCATCAGCCATTTCCACCAGATTATTGTTCATGCTTCCAAGTTATAGGCAAGAAGAAATAAAAAATTCCATAGGACGGTAAAATACGTCCTCAATGGAAGAGTAAACCACCTGTGGAAACGGGTGGTTTTTATTATAATGTAATCGTGATGTTCCTCCCCATCAGATAAATTTATATTAGTGGTGTGGTAAGCTTTCAATAGGGGGAGGTACATCCCTCCTTTTTTACTAAAAGTACTAATGAGCCATTCCCATAACATTCATGTATTTGGATTAGGAAATTGTATTTGTGTAATGATTAAAAGGTGACCCGATGTCAGCCGTACATAATCATCTTTACTTAATAAAGTGAGGTGTATTATATTTCTTTTATAGATGCTCTTTAAGAGGCTAGAAAAGTAGGTGAATAAAGTGGGAAAGTATCAATTCGATACCAAAGGTAAGCAAGCTGTGACTAAGTTTCATGAAAAGCAGAAGTCTGCTAAACCTAATAAAAAACAACAAATTGAAAAAATACGTGAGGCGTATTTGAAAAAAGCGAAGAAAAAATAACAGATATTTAATATGAATGAAAACATAGAGAGTTGAAGCCGCTTATGAATGGGCATCGAGTATTGGAGTATCAACATCTTCCGTAGAAGGAGAAAAAGGATTTAGATATCCAAGAGTTTATATTTTACCTGGATACGGAAATTCAACATATAACAGTGAAGAGCTTTTTCAATGGGGTTATTAGTAGATTGGCTAAAGGAAGTTATTAATAATAGACTTTCATACTGCCGTTCATTCAGTTAAAGGAAATATTGGACTTACTTTTACAAAGAAGTATTCATTAAAGTTATTAATCTTATTAGATTGAGGATACATTCGTGCAAAAATCATACCAAAAAATACGCTAGAATTGGAATTATGGATGTATAAACCGATTTGGAGTGGTGATTAATGGAGGTTAAGATAGCATTATTAGGTACTGAAAAGTCTTTAATAACTAATGCGGGATATAATATTGAATCAATTTTAAAAAGTCAATTCGACAATATTTATATTAGTCTCTTTGTGGATAGTAATCTTCTTATAAATGATATATTAAGCTTTGATATTATAGCAATAAGTGATGAAATATTTAGTGTGGAATTACCCAGATTACAAGAAATTATACTCAAGTACCCACAAAGTATAGAAAAAGGTAGCAGGATAGTGCTAACAAATTTGAAGCATCCGTTAAAGAAAAGTACAGTGGAAAAATGGGCCCAGCAATTAGAAATAAATGGAGAAATAATTTCTATCCCAATAAAGAAGGGATTAAAAGATGAAAGGGCAAGAGACATAGTTTACTTTGAATACTTAAATCGTAAGGTTTATGTAAGAACGTCTCGTAATTACTATGAAACGAGTTTAAAATCAATAAAAGAAGCTAAAGAGAAGGTTGGAAATCTCAATTACTTTGAAATTCCGTATGTGAGTTATGTTGTAAATTTGCTTTGGGTAGAAAGTATACAGAGTAGAGATATTTTAATGAAAGACGGTAATTTTATTCCCCTATCCCAGAAGAAAGCCCATTTATTTCGGAGAACGTTTAAAGGTTTTCTGTCCTCTTTGCACTAATTCTTGTCTATTTAACATCACTCCTTCCTTATAAATAAATGTTTAAGTATTATGTAACTTACATACAAATTTATATATAGGGGGAGTTAATTTGAGTTGTCTTTCTTTACATGAATTCAAGTTAATTGATAACTTGATTTTTCTAAATTGCACTATTAACGACGAAAGTCGTACATTTATTTTAGACTCAGGTTCACCTAGTATTGTATTAAACAATAAATATCTGGATACTTATGAACAATCTCATGATCATACTTTAAAGGGGGCAACTGGTCCTATCTCCGATGTTGGAAAGATAAGACTACAATCATTAAAATGTGGAACAATTGAAAAATATGATATTGAAACGCTTGTTATGAATCTGTCTCAATTAGAAATAGAGGATGAACGAAAAGTATACGGTTTAATAGGGTATGACTTCTTTAATAAGAATAATGTATACCTAGATTATCAAAACCAAAAATTTGGTTTTTGGGACGACAATGAATTAGAGAAATATCTTGAGGCAAAAAACTTTAGTTACTATCAATTTGAAATGAACGGACACTTACCAATTATTACATGTGGAATAGGCGGATATTCATATCGAATAGCATTAGATACCGGTGCAAACACTAATTTGTTTGATCATAAATTGCTAAATATACTAGGGAGAAATATGAAGTTTGAAGGGGAAAAAAATATTTTGGGTGCCAATGAAGGGATAGCAGAGTCAAACTACAAGTTTGGTAAGATGATGAATTTTGATATTAAGGGATTAGGTAGCTTCACAGATATGGATACCGTTTTTGCGGATGTTTCACATTTAAACCAAAATAAGGATTTAAAAATACATGGAATAGTAGGTTATCAACTTTTTAAAGATAGCCAGGTCATCATTAGCTTTACAAAGCGTAAATTATATATATTGGGGTAGTAAGACGACATCTATCCTAACAGAGGGGGCATATACAAATACTTATATATAATGCTTTGTTCCGGTTGCCACAGTGCAGAAAGTATAACAAGTTACAGATTTAGCACCCTCAACGATTCGTAAAGGGCTTAATCACCTTGTCGAGTTACGCATGGTCTACCAGACGTAATCGCCGTTATTTTCACTATGATTGATATGAGCGATGAATGGATAGTAAGAACACAACCTTTACTGTTAGATAGGTGGTGTTCTTTATTTTTGTTTGTATATCAAGGGTTTGAAAGGCGTCCGAAAGGAGAACGCTTGGTGTTCTCATGCGTTTAGGCAGTCCATAAAAAGGGATTGGTAAATGCAAAAAGTGAGCTATTGTGTCTATTCGTTTGGTTCTAAAAAGAGATTTTAGGTGCTTGTGAATGTCTCTGATTCATGTGAGAATAATAGATAAGTAAAAATAGATGGCTCTTGAGGTTAGTGGCAATCCCTTCAGGAAGGAATAAAGTAAGGTGTATTATATTTCTTTTATAGATGCTCTTTAAGAGGCTAGAAAAGTAGGTGAATAAAGTGGGAAAGTATCAATTCGATACCAAAGGTAAGCAAGCTGTGACTAAGTTTCATGAAAAGCAGAAGTCTGCTAAACCTAATAAAAAACAACAAATTGAAAAAATACGTGAGGCGTATTTGAAAAAAGCGAAGAAAAAATAACAGATATTTAATATGAATGAAAACATAGAGAGTTGAAGCCTCTCTATGTTTTGATTAGTGGTTTTAAAGACCCTTGAAAGTACTGGCGAAGGAATTTAAAAGAGTTTCAAGCAAGGTATTAAAATATGTTTATTCATACCATGTAGGTTTGAAGGTGTCGAAATAGTTATGGTCGTCCAAAAATTGATAAACCTTATCTAACATTTCATTTAGATTGTGGGGAATGGTATTTATCGTCCATACGACAGTAGAGAACACACACATGGCCATATATAGTGAATATAGTCTCCAGAAATCTTCACTCGGTTCTTGGTTATTAAAATAACCCTTAATTTGTCCTTTAGAAAAAGGAATACTTATCTCTCGAGTGAAAATACCTATTTTCAAAAATTCATGTATAGGGTCTCCCCAATCATATCTATTAAAGTCTATGATACCTGCAAGTTTCCCATCCTTGACAATCATGTTGCCAGGGTGGAAATCATCATGTTGAAATACGTTGGGTCGTTGTTTCATTAACTCTATATGATCGTCAATAAAGTTCAATATCTTATGGTCATGAATAATCTTTATCCCACAGCGTAAATAAGCCTCCATATATTTTTGGTGCTTTTCGACTTTCCGCGAATACCATGATGAAATATGACTGGGAGCACTTATTTTATGCATTTTATTTAATTCTTTGCCCGCTTGATAGCCAAGATCAAATTGTTCTTGTTCTGAGTAATTACGAATTTCATCTTCAGCATCCTTACCCTCTATGTACGATGTAATCATATAACCATGACCTTCTACTTCACCTATTTCAATTGGGCGCGAACAATTAACGTTTGTTTCTTTCATTTTTTCTAAGATATAGAATTCATTTTGCTTTATTTTCAACTCCTCTAAGTCAAACATTCGAAGTAAAACTTTGCTATCGTCTTTCATATGGATTATATATTTTTTATCTGATGAGAATCCTTTATTAATCTCGTTAATGCCCGTACAATTACTTATAAAAGGAATTTGTTTAATAAATTCGTACATGTCGTTCTCCTCCATTCTAAAAGTTTAATCTTATAGTATTCTATACCATAAATGGGGGAACGTATCTACAATGGATATGAAAGATTGGAAAAATAAACGGAATGCCTTTCTTTAATTCAATGGGCATGAAATTCTTGAAGTGCAGGGGAAGGTTCAAAGGAAATAGCAGAAAAATAATTAGCTGTAGAAGCGTTTGAGAAATTCAATCAAAGTCGGATATATAGACGAAAAGTGAATGAGTCTGATAAATTTATTAACGAAAACGAGCCTAAATAGTCAAGGAGAATGTCCCCAATCAAATTAATCCATTCACAACGTTATGGTATAATGATAAGCAATAAGACTTATAACGAAGTTTATTTATTGAAATATCCCGTCAAGGCCATATATGTATATGAAACAGTACTTCAATAAGGAGCTGTGTCAGATGAATAAGAATAAAAGCGCAGAATTAAAATGTTCATCCCAAGCGGAAGAGATTTTAGCTCAGATTACTAGTAAAACGAAGCTAGGTGATTTACGGAAAATCGCCAAGGAGATTAAAAAGGATCATGAACTAGCGATGGAACTTTGGTCAAGCGGTGAGTTCTTACCTAGATTGTTGGCAATCTTGATTATGGACAAAAAACTTCTTTCACAAGATACACTGAATATGCTTGTTCAGGATATGCAGACTCACAGCTTGGATGAGCGGAATAACTTAATGGATTGGTTAATGGCTAATCAACTCACTAAAGACAAGAAGAATATTGCAAGGATGGAGTTGTGGGAAAATAGTTCTTCTGCTCTGCAGAGGCGAGCTTTTTGGTATTTTCAAGCACGATTGAGGTGGACAGGACAAACTCCTCCTGATAACACAGCAGAGTTGCTATCAGCCATTGAAGCTAAGATTTCGCAGGAAGAACCGGAAGTTCAGTGGGCTATGAATTTTACTGCAGGCTGGATTGGCGTATATGATGAAAAATATCGCGAGCGCTGTATGAAGATTGGTGAAAAGACAGGTCTTTACAAAGGTGAAATGGTCTCAAAAGGATGTACGCCCGATTATTTGCCAGAGTTCATTACGATTGAAGTGAACAAACGAATGAATAAGTAATTTTACTGTCCATCTTTTTTAAACTCCTTGTGCTCAATAACCTTTATTATGATAATTCTCTAAATTCAGCTGTCTCCATTAGCATACCGAAAAACTCACTTTTAGCTTCCCTATACGTATCCATATCCTTGCCCTCATACTTTTTCTTTATCTGGTCATATTCTTTTCGATATTGGTCATTAGTTAATAAAATTTCACGGAATTTCCAGAAAAAATCAACATCAGAATTAATCACAGTTAATTGCACGCCAAGTGGAGGAGTGGCTGAATCGTCCTTAAATGCCCTAAAATCATTTGTTTTTGAGCTGCCTTCGTTACGTTCATATAACGTCTCAAGGGCTCGAACTGCTATTGGAAATTGTTCCGGTGTAACACGGACCTGTATATCAAGATCGCCCTTTGTAAGGCTGTTGGGTATCGCTGAACTTCCAACGTGTTGAACATCAGCAAATGGAAGACGTTCACTTATTATCTTTTTGTGTAGAAAAAAAGCTTCCTCTGTTTTTTTATAATATAGGTTGTTCTCAAAAAAAGTAACTTGCTCCATCCTAATCGTCCTCCATAGAAATTGATTCTTATATCAAATATAATACGGTAAAATTTACATGTACATAATTATTTCTTGGTGAGATGCGGAATCAATGATATGTCAGTCAAAGAGATAGAGTTAAGAGACTGTTAGTGTAATGAAATTTTCACACAAATGTAGGGTTTTAAAGTGTATAGCAACGGATGTAGTACGAACATTCCCACCTAAAAAAACGAGCAGCCTATCCTTCAAAGGATGAGTTGCTCGTTAATGCTATTTAGAAACTTTCCTTTCGGGTAATACAATTTAAGCAGCCTCTGCCTTTTCACTTTCCTTCGATCTCCTTGTTAAAGAGAAAATCGCACATAGTAAGGCAATCAGAACAAGTGCAGCCCCGTACCAGGCTGTGTGGGTAACAGTGCCTGTTTGACTTAAGACGATGCCGCCGAATCCAGAGCCTAATGCAATCCCGATTTGTAAGGCGGAGTTATTAAAGCTTTGTTGAATATCGGATGTAACGGGATCGGTTTCAATCAAGTAGCTTTGCTGTGGTGGAGCTAGACTCCAACTTAATGCCCCCCATATCATCATCATCGGTATGAAAACAACCAATGAAAATGTAGTGAATGGTAGCAAGAATAGCACAACAGCAAAGGAAACGATGACGGCCATGATGCTTTTTTGTGAACCGATAGAATCAGAAAGAATACCACCGAAGGCACCACCACTAACCGCAGCAATCCCAAATAATAAATAAAAGAGACTAATCCAATTAGCAGTTAAATGCAATTCGGCCTCTAAAAATGGAGTGAAATAGGCATAAAGTGTATAATGTCCCGCTAGCATAAACATCGTAGCAAGATGGGCACTCCCTAATTTTATGCTGCCAACGGCCTTTAATTGCTTTGAAAGTGGAACGGTCTTTTCTCCAGGTATTCTCTGCAAAAAGATAGAAATGAGGATGAAGGAACCGATCGATAATAGGGCGATGCCAAGAAAAATAACACGCCAGCCAAATAGATCGGAAATTAAAATTCCCACTGGTACACCCATCACAAGCGATGAGCTAATCCCCATATAAATAAGACCGAGAGCCTTAGCTCGGTGATTAGGTGTCACAATTTTAGCAGCAATCGTTAATGACAAAACAACAATCAGTGCTGTACTCATGGCACTTAATACACGTGCGGCCATCATAAAAGAGAAGCTCGGACTATAATAAGTTAGGATATTACTAATAAAAAATATAAACAAGGAAATAAGATATAACTTTTTCCGTTCGACTTTGCTCGTTAATACGAGTAAGACCGGTCCAGAAATTGCATAAATTAAGGCAAAAATCGTAATCAACTGCCCCGCTGAGCTTAAGGAGACATTTAAATCATTGGCAATCGTTGGCAAGATGCCACCAATGATTAATTCAACAAGACCAACGGCAACCGTTGAAAGGGCAAGAATAAAAACTCTAACATTCATTTTTTACGCAACGTCCTTTCTCATAAAATAAAAAAATCCTGATTACAAAAAATGAACCGTTCATTTTCTGTAATCAGGATTTTAAGGTTCCTGGTAGAGACCCTCATGCCATATTCAGAGGTTATACAGGTTATATTCATTTGAGGTAAGCAAGATACTTTGAACAGTTTACAAGTTATGTGATTATTTTTCAAGTGTAAATTTTTAGGGGTTACTCTTGATTAAGGATCATCCTTCAAGGTAAAAGTTGTTTTGCTAATTTTTATAATCTAAAAAATATCAAGTATAATAGAAATAGATAACTAATCTATAAGTAAAGGGTGATAATGATGTCGAAAATATCTTATAGTGGTTTGAAATATGGAGAACAGAATGTGGAAATAAAGTTATTAGTAGATATACAAAATGATTGGATCGAAATAACCCATACGAAGAAAGTTTCACAAGTGATGAATAAGTCAACAGCTGAATATATCGTAGTACATCGAGGCACCTTGATATGTGAATTTGTTTCATAATAAGAAACGGAAGGATATGCTTTAAATAAATTCCCCAAAAGATGCAACCAAATTATCTTAGATACGAATTATTAGTAAATGAGAACAAATTCGTTTACGAAGATAACTCGTAGAAATGTTATTTTTGAATCATACTAAACGGGCAGAAATTTTAGTGTAATTATTATAAAAAGTTTTTAAATAATGAGGAAAGTGTGTAGAAGATGACATTAATTAAATTGGTGAATGTCTTAAAACAAGAAGGGAATCGTACGACTATTAAGGATGTCAGCTTAGATGTGAAAGAGAGCTCTCGAATTGGTATTAAAATATCTGGCGAAGAAAGCGAAATTTTGTTTGATTTAATAGAGGGCAAAGAAATGCCTTCAAGTGGAGAAATTGAGCGTGAGATTCAATTGATTTTAAGTGAAAAAAGTGATGATGGCCTCTATGAAAGCATGACGGTTCACAGCTATTTGAAATTTTATAAAAAAATAGCGGCTTTCGAAAAGCCATTAGAAGAGTATATCGCGACTTTTTCGTTATCAGATGTTTGGCAAACAAAAATTAAAAAACTGACAAAGGAACAACGAAAAAGAGTAAGTTTATTTAGACTTTTTTTATTTTCACCGCAGCTTATTTTATTAGAAGACCCTCTTAACAATTTAACAGACGAAGGCATTGAGTTGTACTTAAAAGCCATAGAGCATCTACGTGCTAATCAAATAGCGACGTTGATTACGTCGAACTACGTCGAGGATTTATTGTTATTGAGTAGCGAAATTTATCGTTATAACCATTCAACGGGTTTAGAAAAAACAGATCTTGTCGAAGAATCGGATATTATTTCCCAGGAAAAGGTCGAACATGGAACGATTCAACCGAAAAATGTTTTTAAAGTGACATGTAAATTGGCTGAAAAAACGATCTTTTTTAGTCCCGATGAGATTGATTTTATTGAAAGCATAAATAGTGTTAGTAATATTCGTATTGGTGATGAATATTTCCCTACCGATTTAACGATGAATCAATTAGAGGAAAAATTAATTACCTTTGGCTTTTTCAGGTGTCACCGTTCCTATTTAGTGAACTTACAACGCGTTTCTGAGTTAATTAGTTATTCCAAAAATAGCTACACACTCATCTTGAAAGGGAATCCTCATGCCAAATTGCCCCTTTCCCGTAATCGGTTAGAGGAAATGAAAAGTTTAATTACATTTTAGCGTACGATTCAGGTTGAGATGCATGCATTTCAGCCTTTATTTATTACCATTGAGCTTATTACAGTACGATTCAACGGATATTTACGACTTTTCCCTCACACTTCACTAAACTTAAAGCAGATGGACATTCTAAGGTAAGCAAAGAGAAGTAACGCTTAGACAGTCCGATGAACCATCATCATGATGGCTGGAGGAGTGATGTACAGATGAAAAAGCAGAGCGTGATAGAAGTTGAGCATCTTTCAAAAAAGTTTAAAGAACAAATCGCATTAAAGAACCTTTCTTTTTCGGTTCATGCGGGTGAAATATTCGGGTTTCTAGGCCCGTCTGGCTCAGGGAAAACGACTACAATCAAAATATTGACGGGGCAATTAGCACAAAGCTCAGGAAAAGCGTTTGTACTAGGGCAAGCTGTGGAACAAATCAATGAAAGTATCTATGAACAGGTCGGAATTGTGACAGATAATAGTGGGCTGTATGAAAAAATGACCGTATATAACAATTTGAAGATTTTCGCAAAAATACTCAATGTCAAAAAGGAACGCATTGATGAACTTTTAGAAAGAGTCGGTTTAGCAGAGCATAAAAGTAAGCTCGCGAATCAATTATCAAAAGGAATGGGTCAACGTTTAGTATTAGCACGTGCCTTGTTACATCAACCGAAAGTACTTTTCCTAGATGAACCTACGAGTGGATTAGATCCAAGTACAGCTGAGGCTGTTCATGAGCTTCTATTTGAATTAAAGGAGAATGGAACGGCGATCTTTTTAACGACACATAATATGGATGAGGCCACCAAACTTTGTGACCATGTCGCACTTTTGAATGATGGACTTATCGTTGAGCAAGGAGCTCCAAAGGAAGTTTGTCTCAAATATAATACGAAAAAAAAGTATGAAATCCAACTTGCGGATGGTCAAGCACATGTATTACCACACTCAGATGAGACGACAGAAAAGATTCATCAGTGGATGGCCAAGGATGAACTTATCACGATTCACTCATGTGAACCAACGTTAGAGAAGGTCTTTCTAGAAGTAACAGGGAGGGAGTTACTATGAATAGTTCAATGAGAAAAATCAATGCGATCATTGGTATGAAATTCCAAACGATATTAAATAATACGAGTGTTATTATCGGCCCTGTGTTAGCTCTTGCTTTTGCTTTCGGTATGAGGCAGCTCATGCCAGAGGTTGATGTTAATGAAGCGGGGATGTTTTTTTCAACGGGGGCCTTTGTGTTAAGCTTTGGTATGGTTTTTAACATTGCTATTTCCGGGATTTCGATGAGCAGTAGTCCGTTAGCAGAAGAAAAAGAAAAGAATACGTTACGTGTCTTGATGACATCATCGGTGAACGGTGTTGAATACATGATTGGAACGCTGATTCCGCCACTTATTATCCTGACTGTTACAAATATACTTATGATCCCGGCAAGTGGTGTCGCATTTAATGAAGTGCCATTCGGAAGTTATCTCGTCATGACTACGGTTGCAAGCTTAATCAGTTTATTAATTGGTTATGTCGTTGGGATTTTATCGAAAAACCAATCACAGGCTGCCGTCATGGGCATGCCCGTTACACTCCTTTTCACTTCCGTACCGGTATTGAAGTTTTTGAAGGAAGATTTAGCTTATCTCGTCGACTACACGTACACAGGCGTCTTAACCAATTTCGCAAGCAGTCTATTTGCAGAGGGTCACTACCAATGGAATTTGTTCGACAGCACGGTTCTTTTTGGGTGGTTATTGCTGTCAGCGGTGATCTTTGTATTTGCCTATAAACGTAACGGTTTGGATAGTTAGTCGGTTCTGTTCTATGCGTAGAGTTGGATGTGAAACAAACGGCGAATCGCGGGGTTGCGGGCAGAAAAAGGAAGAGAAACCCCGTGCAAACGCGGAATCGCGGGGTTGCGAGTCGAAAAAGGAGGAGAAACCCCGAGCAAAAGGCGAATCGCGGGGTTGCGAGTGGAAAAAAGCGGAGAAACCCCGAGCAAAAGGCGAAATCGTGGGGTTGCGGGCAGAAAAAGGAAGAGTAACCCCGAGCAAAAGGCGAATCGCGGGATTGCAAGTAAAAAGGGCATCAGCATTTAGGTGTCCTTTTTTCCTATCCTTTTTTATGAAACTAGGTGTGGAGACAAGCATGAGTTCAATGACTTGTTCAGACATGAAATTAGTTGATGTTGGAAAGTTTTCCTCTATCCATCTAATGATTAATCCGGCAATGCCGTGGGCACGATAAATATAAAGCCAAGTTAAAGAAACATTATATTCTTCATCAATTCGATAGTCATATTCTTGAATAAATAAATCTTCAATGGCTTTGGCTAATCGGTATCTGAAGTTGATGGTGACATGATCACTTAGTAATAAAGTAAATAAGCTTTGATTCTCTTTAATGTAGGTAAACAAAGTGATATCAGTGGGATTAATGTCTCTTATATATACGTTTGTTTTTTCCTGATAAGGGTTTCTAATTTGGTTCATGAGTTCGTCGAGAACTTCATCAATTATTTCCTCTAACAATGCTTCTTTTGATTCAAAGTTTGCATAAAAAGTGCCACGGTTATATTGAGCGGAACGAACAATTTCAGAAATGGATATGTGGTCACAGCTTTTTTTATGCAGTAAATTGATAAATGTTTGTTTCAAATCGTCTTTGGAACGTCTAATTCTCTTATCTAATTGGTTATCCATGGCGTTCACCTCTTACATTAATTAGTCAAAACAATAGGGTAAGCACAATATTTATACTAGACAATATTGTATTTTGTATAGTAACAAACAGTTATGCGAATATTGATGATTGAAAACCATCTCAATCTCCATATAGGATGGAATTAAATACATATCTTGAAGGAGGAAAAGAAAAATGACATTTCCAATTTTAGAAGGTAAAGTAGCGATTATTACAGGAGCCGCAATGGGGATGGGTGAACAAACAGCTAAGCTATTCTCAGAGGCTAAGGCGAAGGTTGTCATTGCTGATTTTAACGAAGAAAAGGGACGAGCTGTAACAGAAGAAATCAATCAAAGTGGTGGTGAAGCAGCTTTTATTAAAGTAGATATTTCGAATGCCGAAGATGTACGTAAAATGGTTGAGTTTACTGTAGAGACTTATGGAAAGTTAGATGTTGCGGTAAATAATGCTGCCTTAACGCCTGATGATAAACCAACAGTTGAGTTTGACGAACAATACTGGGACCGCTTAATTGCTGTTGACTTAAAAGGAACGGCATTATGTATGAAATATCAATTACAGCAACTACAAAAGCAAGGAAAAGGTGGTTCAATTATTAATATTTCTTCAATAAGTGGATTTAGACCATAGCCAAATAATATTGCTTACGTGGCAGCTAAGCATGGGGTCGTAGGTATGACAAAAGTAGCTGCTCTAGAAAATGGAGCTCATAACATTCGCGTCAATACGGTAGCACCTGGTGCTATAGATACACCAATGTTAAGAGGTGCTTTAGAGCAATTTGGCTTTACAGAAGAAGAGTATGCACCACAATTAAGTCTATTAAATCGTTTTGGACAGCCGAGAGAAATAGCTCAAGCTAGTCTATGGTTAGCTTCAGACGCAGCATCGTATGTTACAGGTACGACGATTCATGCTGATGCCGGCTATACTTCAAGATAAGTAGGGCCAAGGGCCAATACAATATCGATGTCTTTAATGTAGATACATGAGGAGGAGAGGATATAGCTCTCTTCCTTTTTATTTTTTCGATGAGCCTTTTCTATATTGTAGTGGAGTTTGACCGGTAATGGCTTTAAATGAAGTGATGAAGCTACTAGGGTGAGTAGGATTTTACCCTGGGTGCTATTAAGACCCACTGATATTGGACTTTACGCCACAAGTAATGGTCAAGAATCAACTAACTATGCTGATTTTGCTTATTTTAGCTATGAGGAATTAGAGGCACCATCCACATAGAAAAATTTCGCTGTAGAATTCCTTAAAAATACGCACGACCTAAAAAATGATGTATAACGATAATCCGACTACTTTGTAAATTTTTATACAAACAACAAAGAATAGGTGGCAGGTCAATAATGAGTTGAAATAGGATTCTGTCCCTGTATAATGGGAGCATACAAGTTGCTTTTTGGATAACGATGCTTTTTTATTACAT
Organism: Alkalihalobacillus pseudalcaliphilus; assembly: GCF_028610675.1. Lineage (NCBI taxonomy): Bacteria > Bacillati > Bacillota > Bacilli > Caryophanales > Bacillaceae > Alkalihalobacillus > Alkalihalobacillus pseudalcaliphilus. Next base: position 346,286 of record NZ_JAQQWS010000002.1, on the reverse strand, counting down.
GAATGATATGAGGTGGAATGATGAGCTCATTTGGAACTTTACACAAGCAGCAGGAACGATATGTATTACGGTTTGAACGACATTTTTCTAAAAAGCCTGAGCATGTTTTCTCTATGATCACAAATCCAGATTGCTTTATACAATGGTATCCTTTTGCAACAGGGGAGCTTGAGTTACGCGTAGGAGGAAAAATAGGCTTTGATGATGGTGAAGGCGCAACATACGAAGGAGTCATAACGAAGTTAACAAGCCCCTACGCTTTTGAATTTCAGGAAGTAAATGATTGGATAAACATTTCATTAGCACAAGAGGATAGCGGGTGTATGATGGTGTTTACACATTTATTTGAGGATGTACAAATGGCCAAATATACAGCTGCTGGGTGGCATCGATGTTTAGATGTATTCGAGCAAATCGTATATGAACAGCAAGTAGAATGGAAGGATCATGCTGAACAGTTGAGGAAGTATTACGAGAAGGCCTTTCATTGGGCACTGTAAGAGCTCGCATAGGTAAGAATGATTGACTCAAGAAAGAGCACACATACCGATATGTGTGCTCTTTGACTTACATCTACCTATTTCCTAGTCATTTTTTTGATTTATGAGTAAATGGGCATTTACCTTGAATGGGCTGAACATCATCGCCAATGAAAAACTGCTTCCATTCATGATGAGTCGGGTCACCATAATGGCCGATATCTGGGTGTTTTGGTAGTTGGTCCCACAACTCGACTCGTTTACGAACCTTTTCTCGAGACATAATCCCGCCTTTTTCGGTACCTTCTAACCCTTTGAAGATTTTGCGAGGCTGAAAACCGAGGACGAGTGAATTTCCTAAATCCCGTGTTTTTCTTTTCTTATAAGCGGGGGCATTCCCGAACACAAAGATGGGCTCACCATGAAAGTGAAAATCCCATAAAAAGTCGTCAGGATCTCGGGGACTATTTTGGGGCCATTCAACCTTGTCAGCTGCGTGTAAGTATGCGAGAATCGCCCAAAATTGCTTCCGATAGTCTTCGATCGTGCCCTCCTTGGCAAAAGGTTCCACAAATACGAACAAGCCATGCCTTTTATAATTTGGTGATTGAAATAAATCCAAAAAACCTTGAACGGTTTGAGGTAGGTTACTCCAATCACTTTGAGTGATATACCCATAACGAAGCTCACCTTTTAGTTCGGCACTCATACCAAAAAAACAAGGAAATGTCTTGTCTGTAACGATGTTATGAAAGGTTTGATATTCTTTGTAGAGCCATGCTGGTAAATCTGTACGAGTTTGAAAGTCTTCCTTTGATAACAACGCTTCTTTTTTTGAAATCATCGCATGTCCTCCGTACCGCTTTTTATCTTCTTCTACATACGGTCTTTCATTCCCTTTTGTGCCTTCACTAAAACTAAATTTAGAATGAACACTACTGACTAAAAGTATGAAACAGTATATGATTTTGAGTACAGGATTATACTTGACAATCGAAGTTATCAAAAAATGAGTGAATGATAAAAGTAAGCTCAACAAATTGATTATCGAATCAATAAGTAACAGTTGCAGGCGAGGCGTCAGTGGTTTGCAAAGGACGTATAGAGGGCTAAAGATTAAGAAAAAATAGATAAGTAGATCAAGCAACCGAACTGAAATAAGCTTACAATGCTATAATAAAAGGATGAACTTGAGTTAGAAGGATGGGACAACATGAAAATCATGAAAAAGAGTGACATTTTAGGCGGAGATACAATCAGTTATATCGTTGTATTTGGAAAGGCGCAAGGACTAGCGATTGCTAAGGGTGGTCAGGATGTTTTCACCATTATGGATCAGTATTGCATGAATCCAATCTGTGACTGTGATGAGGCTGTCTTGATTTTTAATGAAATAGCAACAGATGTAGAGTTTGCCATTCGCTTATCGCTAACAAAAAAAAGATATGAAACTCTTGATGTATTTGGAGTTAGTGAACAACAAGTAGATCAAATCGTTAAAGAAGAATTAAAAGATAACGAAGTCATGAATCTATTAAGACAACGTTATCAAGACATGAAATTGGCTGGACAGGAAAGCCTGAAAAAGGCGACGGAAAAAGCCAAGCAAGCCAAACAACTGCTTGAACAAAAGCCAAAGCGTAACGAGCCATGCACATGTGGAAGTGGTAAAAAGTATAAAAAATGCTGCGGGATGAATGAAGGAACAACAAGGTAAAAACATATAGAGGCTCATCCTAAAAAGATTCATATAACCTTTGAGGATGAGCCTTTTTAGATTAGAGCAAACTAAAACATGCACACAGCTTGAGGAGCAACTGCACAAAGAAGCGGTTAATGTACAGTTACTGATATGAAACCAAGGAGCACTGCACAAAGTGGTTGTTCAAGTGACGAATTCTTAGCCTGTCGGTGTGTTTACAACTTCGCCACCAACAAAGATGAAAGTCATCTATTGCCACCTTAAGGGATAAAAGGGTTTGTGCAGATACTGAGACCAAACCAAGTAGTATCTGCACAAAGAGAGAGATAATGTGCAGATAGGGAAGCCAAACCAAGTAGTATCTACACAAAGAGAGGGTTAATGTGCAGATAGGGAAGCCAAACCAAGTAGTATCTGCACAAAGAGAGAGATAATGTGCAGATAGGGAAGCCAAACCAAGTAGTATCTGCACAAAGAGAGAGATAATGTGCAGATAGGGAAGCCAAAC
>NZ_JAQQWS010000002.1:319822-343378 GCF_028610675.1 Alkalihalobacillus pseudalcaliphilus | reverse complement strand
CAAAGAGAGAGATAATGTGCAGATAGGGAAGCCAAACCAAGTAGTATCTACACAAAGAGAGGGTTAATGTGCAGATACGGAGGCCAAACCAAGTAGTATCTACACAAAGAGGGGGTTAATGTGCAGATACGGAGGCCAAACCAAGTAGTATCTACACAAAGAGGGGGTTAATGTGCAGATACGGAGGCCAAACCATGTAGTATCTATACAAAGAGGGGGTTAATGTGCAGATACGGAGGCCAAACCAAGTAGTATCTGCACAAAGACTATTCTTCGTGGATAGTGGCGACATCTTAAACAGTTGGCTCTTCATTCAACTCGATCACCATCAGGAGCCTGGCTGAATAAACAGGGAGCACTGTCCTGCTAAGGTCATTTATCGCGAGATGGATGACGAGCTAACTTCAAGGCAAAACCCATTGCCCCTAAGTAACTTTCATATAAAACATAAAAAACGAAAAAATAGGGTCAATCAAAAACTTGACTATATACCTATAGGGGTATAATATATGGTTCATAACCTAATCAAAAGGAGGCGGGACAAAACATGGAATATAACGACCAAATGAAAAATAGATTAAAACGCATTGAAGGACAAATTCGTGGCGTATTAAAAATGATGGAAGAAGGCCAAGATTGCCGCGATGTTGTTTCACAGCTATCGGCTTCACGTACGGCGATTGACCGGACGATGGGTTTAATTGTCAGTGAAAACCTCGTTGAATGTGTACAAAAAGCGATTGAGGAAGGCGAAGATACAAAGGAATACGTCGACCAAGCTGTGAACTTACTCGTTAAGAGCCGCTAAGATAGGAGATTGAACCAATCTCTATCTTAGCAAAAAATTTTTAGCAAATCATATACCTGTACGGGTATAAGTATAAAAGGGGAGTTACAAACATGAGTGAGACAAAAACTACTAATATTATTTTATTTAGCGGTGATTACGATAAAGCGATGGCCGCTTACATTATCGCTAACGGGGCCGCTGCCTATGACCATAAGGTGACGATTTTTCATACGTTTTGGGGACTGAATGCGCTACGAAAGGACGAACCGATTAAAGCGAACAAAACTTTTTTAGAGAAGATGTTTGGAAACATGATGCCGCGCGGTGCAGAGAAGATGGGTTTATCGAATATGAACTTTGCTGGCGTAGGTCCGAAGCTCATTAAGAATGTGATGAAAAAACATAATGCGATGCCATTAGCCGATTTAATTGAGCTAGCAGAGGAACAGGACATTAACCTAGTTGCCTGTACGATGACGATGGATTTACTCGGGCTACAAAAAGAAGAGTTAAGAGAGAGTAGTCAATATGCTGGAGTAGCCGCATATTTAGCGGAAGCCGAAGGTGGAAACGTTAATTTATTCATCTAAAATAAAAAAGGAGTGGAAGAGATGGAAACAATGAAACATGATGTACGCGTTGATGCGAAGGGTTTAGCCTGTCCAATGCCGATCGTCCGTACGAAAAAGGCGATGAAGGACCTCGAGCCAGGAAAGGTTGTTGAAATCCAAGCAACGGACAAAGGATCAACAGCGGACTTGAAAGCATGGGCAAAAAAAGCAGGGCATGAGTATCTAGGAACAATAGAGGATGGCGATACACTGAAGCATTATGTGCGAGCGGCTAGTTTAAAACAAGAAGAGCAGGCCTTCCCACACACGGTTAAAAATGAGGAGTTACAAACACTGATTAAAAACAACGAAGCCATTACCATCCTCGATGTACGTGAAAAGGACGAGTTTGACAACGAGCATATTCCTGAGGCAATCTCGATGCCATTTGGGGAGTTAGAAGAAAGAATGAATGAGTTACAAAAACAAACACCGATTTATGTCATTTGTCGAACGGGCAATCGTAGCGATATGGCTGCCCAAAAATTAGCCGCACATGGCTACAACCAAGTCTTTAATGTTTTACCTGGAATGAATCAATGGACTAGAAGGAGAGGAAATATAAAATGAGTGTAACAACGACAACAGCACAAGAACTAGCACAGAAGGTGATTCAAAAAGAGAAATTATTTATTTTAGATGTACGAAACACGGATGCGTTTGCCGATTGGAAAGTAGAAGGGGCGAACTTTCAATACTTGAATACCCCATACTTTGACCTGCTCGATGGTGTGGAAGACCTATTACCAGAGCTACCGAGTGAACGACCGATTTTAGTTGTCTGTGCCAAGGAGGGCTCATCGATAATGGTGGCGGAAATGCTGGCAGAGGAAGGCGTTGACGTTTCTTATTTGGTAGGAGGGATGAAAGCGTGGAGTGAACATTTAGAGCCGATTAAAGTAGCCGATTTACGTGATGATGGAGAATTATATCAGTTTGTCCGGCTTGGAAAAGGGTGCTTATCCTATATGGTTGTATCTGGAGGGGAAGCAGCAATTATTGACCCTTCTCGGATGACGGAAGCGTATATTCGTCTCGCGCAAGAAAAAGGAGTGAAGATGACCAACGTCCTCGATACGCATTTACATGCCGATCATATTTCTGGGGGGCGGACGCTGGCTGAGCAAACAGGAGCGAGCTACTGGCTGCCACCAAGGGATGCCGACGAAGTAATTTTTGACTATCAAGCGATGGAAGACGGTCGGCTACTTCAAGTAGGTTCCACACAAATTACGGTCCAAGCGTTGTATACACCGGGACATACGATTGGTTCAACGTCTTTTATCATCGATGATACGTTCTTGTTATCCGGTGATATTTTATTCATTGATTCAATAGGTCGACCTGATTTGGCAGGAAAAGCGGAGGACTGGGTTGGTGATTTAAGACAATCACTGTATGAAACATATGAAGAGCTTTCGCCTGAGTTAATCGTTTTACCTGCCCATTTTATGATAATAGACGAATTAAATGAAGATGGAAGTGTCGCTGAAAAGCTAGGTGTATTATTTGAAAGAAACCATGGTCTGAATGTAGAGGATGAAAAAGAGTTCCGTACGATGGTGACAGGCAATCTACCACCACAGCCAAATGCCTATCAAGAAATACGCGAGACCAATATGGGTAAGAAAAGCCCAGGTGAAGATGAACAGCGCGAGATGGAAATTGGACCAAACCGCTGTGCCGTTCGATAAACATACGATACGATTTTAAAGGAGAGAACAACATGAATGTAAAGAAAGTATTAGATGCAAAAGGAATGGCATGTCCGATGCCGATTGTGAAAACAAAAAAGGAAATGAAAAGCTTAAATACAGGTGAAATTTTAGAAGTGCAGGCTACTGACCAAGGTGCTTTAAAAGACTTTGACGCCTGGAGTCAATCAACAGGACATGAATTATTACAAACGAAGGAAGAAAATGGTGTGATTACCTTCCATATTAAAAAAGGTGAATAAGGCACAAGTTAGAAGGGGCACAGTGCTGCTCCTTCTTCATCAGTAAGGAGAAAACAACATGGATATGTTATTTGTCATCACGATATTCCTCATTGGTTTTGTCGGCTCATTTATTTCGGGTATGGTTGGGGTGGGCGGCTCGATTATTAAATATCCGATGCTACTCTTCATCCCGCCCTTCCTCGGTTTTGCGGCTTTTAGTGCCCATGAAGTATCAGGAATTAGTGCCGTCCAAGTATTTTTTGCTACAATAGCGGGGGCTTGGGCCTACCGTGGGACAGGCTATTTGCATATGCGATTAATTCTATATATGGGATCTAGCATTTTAATCGGAAGCTTTATCGGTGCCTTTGCATCTAGTTATTTTCCGGAAAGCTCTGTTAATGTCGTCTATGCAGGACTTGCGACGATTGCCGCTGTTCTCATGTTTTTACCAAAGAAACAACGACCTGACCAGCCAGTCGAAAAGCTTTCCTTCCACCGTGGACTAGCCTCGGGCTTATCCTTTATCGTTGGAATTGCCTCAGGCATTGTCGGGGCGGCAGGATCGTTTTTATTAGTACCAATCATGCTCACGGTGCTTCGATTACCTACACGGGTCACAATTGCGACATCACTCGCCGTCACATTTCTCTCATCAATCGGTTCCGCTGCTGGAAAAGTAGCAACGGATCAAGTACTCTATGGACCAGCAGCTGTGATGATTATCGCTAGCCTCATCGCATCACCACTCGGTGCAAAGCTGGGACAAAGAATGAATACGAGGCTATTAAAGGCGATGCTTGCCGTACTGATTTTAGCAACTGCGGTTCAGGTTTGGGTTGATTTGTTGGTAGGATAAAGGAATTTCAAAAAAGGGAGCCAAATACTCCCTTTTTCTGTATAAAAGGAAATAAATGAATCGGAACTTTTAAGGTAAAGAACAAGAAACCGCTCAATAAGCTGGACAATAAACTCTTTACAAAAAAGAAAGTTAACTTTATGATAATAACAAATGATTGATTAATCAATCGTAATGGAGGGATTGTTGATGCCACTTTCAGAACAGCAGATTGAAAAAATGAAAAGAAAGAGAAAAAGCATCATGGAGGCTGCTACGTATCTTTTCGCGACAGAAGGGTATGAGGGGACAACGATTAAGAAGGTTTCAGCTTCTGCCGGGATTAGCTTTGGTAGTGTTTTTACGTATTTCAAGGATAAGGAAGAGCTTTTTCACACCGTTGTTGTAGAGCCTTTAGAGGATTTCTCAAACCAAGTGTTAGAATTTGATGAGGCGGCAGAAGAACCTTTAGTGGAGTTAGAAAAGATGATTAAGCATCACATGTCGATATTCTCAGGAATGAATCACTATTTGCAGTTAGTCGTTCAAGTGATTGGACAGCATGAGCGATTCTTGGATACCTTTGAATCTTTGGACCAATTTCATAATCAGTTCAGAGGCAAGGTCAGTCGTTTAATTGAAAATGGTCAACAAAAAGGGTTGTTAATCAAACAAGATCCTCTAATTGTAGCAACTTTATACACGAGCCTTTTAATCGGTATGCGCTTAAATTCAACCGATCGTAGATATAGTGATATATGGGAAGAGTTTGCCTTAGCCACTATAGCTATTTTTGGACCTATTCGTTAATAGGTTCACTTTTTTTACTCAAATAATGATTGATTAATCAATCATTTTAAATTCTTCAACAAAAAAGGAGCCTATCTATGAAAAACTTTCACCCAACTATACGTATTCGTCTAGCTCTGCAATTGATTTCCTCGCTTTCCTCAATGGCCGTTATACCGTACTTAATTATCTATTTTTCTGGGCAATTAGGGAGTACGGTGACAGGTGTTCTCTTCCTATGTGTGATGGCTTCAAATGTCCTTGGGTCCATGATTGGTGGATATGTATCAGATAAGATTGGTCGAAAAAAGCTGATCGTCGTTGCGGAGCTCTGTATCACTTTGGGCTACATGGGTGCAGCATTGTCCAATTATAGCTGGGGGACCTTTCCTTATGTGACCTGCTTCTTTTTTGTAGGTATTCAATTTTGGAATGGTGTTAGTAGCCCTATTTATCAGGCATTAGTAATAGATGTTAGCTTACCTCAAGATAGGAAGCTCATTTATACGTATTCCTATTGGATCCGCAATCTTGGTGTGGCGATTGGCAGTATGATTGGTGCCTTTTTCTTTTTCGAATATCTCTTTTATTTGTTAGTCAGTGTTGCGGTGACGACAATGGTAACTATGCTTATCACACTTCTATTTATTAAGGAAACGTATCAACCTCCACCACCTGTAAAACCAACGGAGCACGGGAGGACGAGTCGCATTCGCTTCATTAAGGCGTACCTACATATTTTGAAGGAGCGATTTTTTGCTGTGTTTTTACTTGCGAGCTTTATGATTATTGCTGTAGAGGAGCAATTAACCAATTATATTGGTGTTCGACTCTCTACGACTATTCCTGAGCCAGTTCCAATAAGCCCACTAGTCTCAGTAAATGTTGATGGAATTCTTTTACTTGGTATTCTAAAGGCTGAAAATACGATTATCGTTGTTTGCTTCACCTTATTAATTATAAGATTCTTGAAGAATTATAATGACCGAGTCTCGCTCCTTACAGGACTTTCTCTCTTTTTTGTTGGTTATAGTGTGATCAGCATTGCCACAACTCCACTCCTTCTATTACTGGCAATGTGTATAGTATCGATAGGAGAAATCATTTATATCCCTACACAACAGGCAATGCTGTCTAATCTAGTCCCAGACCACGCCCGCAGTACGTATATGGCTTTGTATTCCATAGCAGTCGTAGCTGGAGTTAGTATGGCTGGTGTATTTTTGATGATGAGTAGCTGGCTCTCACCAATCTTACTAACTGGACTTATCAGCCTAATGGGGCTAGTAAGTGTACTCCTTTTTAATAAGCTAACCGCTCACCAAGAATCAGAGTCGAACAAACAGATGGACGTAGTTTGATGTGATAAACCTATTACTAGTTGTCTGTGGTAAGGTATGTGGATAAAAAGAGGAGCTGTTAGAAAAGGTGGTGTTAAAACCTTGCTCAACAGCTCCTTTTTCTTGTGTCCAATCACTTAGATCTTTAGTCTTCTGGCATTTCTCCACCGGTATAAAAAGCCGTCGTTCGCTTAGCTGCTACTTCAGCTTGACCGGGTTCTTCACCTGCTGCAATCGCTGCTTGTCCCCAGTCCTCACTTGAACCAATCATAAAAGCCTTGCCTTCCTCAGTAGCTAACAAAGCTTCACCAGCTTGAGAAGTAAAGCTTGGATCGGAAAGATGGGCTTCTAAACCAAGCAGGACCAAATCCCACCCGACCCCACCAGCACCAGGGCCAAACTTCTGCCAATGGTTATCCACCGGGCATATATGGGTCAAACGTAATGTCGCTTCGACCTCACCCTCTGCTGTAATCTGAACCTCAATCCAGCTGACTCCGCCGGCAAACTCCCATGTTGTCGCAAAAGTTTGCGGTTGAATACATTTTGTCACTGTACCCTCCGCATTACTTTCAATCTGAAAACGACCACCTAACGCCAATTGCCCACTAACCGAACCCAAATAATGTACTAAACGCTTCGGATTTGTCACCGCATCCCAAAGCTCGTCCGCCGTTGTCTTAAAGGAACGCTCTAACGTTACGTGACGAACATTTTTGCCTTCCTTTTCCGCTACTGTTACCGTGCGTTTGACTGTGTGAAGAGAGCTGGTTAAGTTAATCCCCTTCATTTGATTCACTCCTTTAAAAGTCGATGTTTATGATGTGATTTTATGGAAGTGATAGAGGGAAGTCAAGTTTGGGATAAAGTGATAGAAACCATCTTTCGACTCCATTGTTTGTATGTTTTAAGTGAATACCTTAACACCGCTAGTGCCATAATTTTGGTTAGAAAAAAACCATACCAACACCAGGCACGGTTCTTGCGTGTAAAACCCCTAATCTCTCTTAAACTTACTAGTCTTTCTCTTCTTCAATAAAGCCATCTTCTGACTAATCGCATCTTTTCTCGCCTCAGTAACTTGCTCATCAATACGAATTTGTTCGATCTGGTCATCAACGATGGAGATAGAAAACCACATGCCTTCCTTAGAGCCTGTTGGTAATTGTTCCTTTGGAATGATCATTTCTTCTTCCTTTTCTCCGACTAATAGAACAGCGAACTTCTGGTCTTCAATACGATCTAATACCGCTTTTGTTTCCATCTCAACATCGCCTCCGTTTTGTTCATTAAAACAAATAATCCCTTGTTGTTCAATATAGGTAATGCGAGCAGAGCCGAACAACCTGAGCTTTTGATGAAGTAATTATGAATGGAGAGCTCATAGTAAAGAACTACATGTGTTTCCCGTTAATAAGGTCAGAGATGGAGTATTTACTCAAGATTTCTTTTATTTTTGCTTGTGATTCTAGTACAATTTCAATAATCATGTGGTCCATCGAATCGAGTGCTTTCTCTTCATCTTTTGGATGTGCGTCTTTGGCAATCGCCACATATATATCATATAAGGTGGTTTTTTCGGGATTCACTATCAATTTATATCCACCGTAACGTCCACCAAAGCCCTCGACAATATTTTCTTGCATTAATTTAGCTAATACTTTTCGAATGAAGCTCGATTCTATCCCTAACCGTTCTGTTAAAGTGTTGCTTGTTACTAGTTCATCTGCATTTACTAATAGAGTTAATGATTTAATGGCAACTATGAAGTGGGTTTTGCCTAAGTAACTTAATTGTAAGAAATTATCCATGTATTCACTTCCTATCGATTCTATTTTATCAAGGCGATGCCGTAAATAAAAGCAGAGTAGTTGACGCATAGTGAGATGATTTGTTAAATTTTAATTGTGACAAAAAATCACAATTAAATAATTCGAGGGGGTTATGTTTTGGCACGTTTAGAAAATAAAGTAGCAATTATTACCGGGGCAGCTTCAGGGATGGGTTTGGCAGCTGTTAAACTATTTGCAAAAGAAGGAGCAAAAGTAGTTGCGACAGATATCGCCGTTGAGCAATTAAAAGAAGTAACAGCATTCATTGAAGGCGAAGTGATTTGTGCTGAATTAGATGTTACGTCAGAAGAGCATTGGGAACAAGTAATCGTTAAGGCAAAAGAGGCATTTGGTAAAGTGGATGTCTTAGTTAATAACGCTGGAGTATCGTTCCATAAAACATTATTAGAGGAAACATTAAATGGTTGGAACCGTACTATTAATTTAAACTTAACTTCTGTATTCCTAGGAATGCAAAAAGTTATTCCATATATGCAGGAAAATGGAAGCGGTTCAATTATAAACTGTGTTTCACTTGCAGCTATTATTGGTAGTGCAGATAACGGTGCAGCTGCCTATGCGGCGGCTAAAGGTGGGGTAAGAGCCTTATCCAAACATGCAGCCATTAACTTTGCTAAAGACAATATTCGCGTAAACTCCATTTACCCGGGTGCAATTTTAACAGGTGCAGCAGAACGACACGGTGTAACATCACGTGAAGTATTAGGAAAAGCATTCGAAGGCACGATTCCTTTACCACCATTTGCTGGGGAAGCATTAGATATTGCAAATGGCTATTTATACTTAGCATCCGACGAGTCAAAATTCGTCACAGGAGAAGAGTTAATTATTGATGGTGGGTGGAGTTCGAAGTAGTTAGTGAGTAGCAAATAACTGATTAGAAATATGGATGGTATTAAATAGTCAGGATTAGAGTTTTATTAATATGTAAGTATAAATTCTGCTGTTTAGAAACTCCTTAAAAAAGAGCTATTACTTATTAATTGCATTTGATATGAACACTCTTGAGGAGAAGGAAGACATTTTCGATTTTGCGTGGTGCCAAGAAAGACTATTTCGTCCGATAATACCTTGGTCTGATTAGGAAGAGAAAAGCTTTTTACCTTGTGAACGAAGTCGTTTTTAAGCAATCCATAGAGAAAAAGCAGTCATCATGCATCATCTGTCATTCGTTCCAAAGTCTCATAACGGTAAATACAAAGAATATTAGCAACGGATGAATTTAAGCCCACGCTTCGTGGGCTTATTTGAATTGTCCTCTTTTTGGATGTGCTTGGTCCAAGGCTAAAAATGTGATGTATGAATAGCATTTCATCAACAGCATGAAGAAATGAGATTCTGTCATTTATGATAGTCACTTCCATTAAATAAGGGAGGGGATTTGTTTAAGTGTCTTTAAAATTAAAATTAAAAATTTCAGATTATTATTGACAATCTGAAATTAATTATAATATCATTTCAGTTAAGTGGTTTTGTATTTTAAACTTGGTTCAATATAATGAACCTATTGAAATGAGGGTGGTAAAAATCATGAAACCTAAATATTGGGTTCCAGCTATATCTAGAGCTAACGAAATCATTCATTTAGTGGCTAGGTACCCTGGTAAGTTTAGATTAATTGACTTATCTCAAGAACTTGAGATTAGTAAAAGCTCTATTTATTCTTTACTGAATACACTTGAACATTTAAGTTGGTTACGGAAAACAGAAAAAGAAACGTATACACTAGGTCCATTTTTCGGAACAATAGGTACGCTTTATTTACATCAATTTGATATATTAGATGCCTTTCTTGCAGAAGCTAAAAGAGTGGTAACAATCGTAGATGAACACATCCAGCTAGGTAGACTTATAGGTGATGAGGTTTATTATATGGCACGAGAAGAAGGAAGTTCACCAGTTCGATTAGTAACCGACCCAGGTAATCGATTCCCTGCCTATGCTTCAGGGCTTGGCAAAGTCCTCCTTTCTCAATATGACTATGACCAGCTTAAAGAGGTATTAACTGAAACAACCTTTGAGAAAAAAACACCTTCTACTATCAGCAATATTGATGAGCTGTGGGAAGAGTTAAAGAAAGCAAAACAGCAAGGATACATTACAGATGAAGAAGAAGGAGCAAAAGGGTTTTATTGTGTAGCAGCACCTATTTACGATAGTCGTAATGAAATCACAGCCGCCGTTAGTTTTACAATGCTTGCATCTAGCTGGAAAGAAAAAAAGGGCTTAGCAACACAAGAGATTCAAAAGTTAGCTAAAGTCTTATCACTATATGAAAATACTTAATAGGAAGGAGCAATTATTATGAAATTTGTAACGTTTAGTACTAAAACAGACAAAGACCTATTTGGAATTTTAGATGGAGATCATGTTCTCTCGGTTAAACACCTAATAGAACAGTATAAAAAAACAGAAGAAATATCGCTCACAGAAAATATTACTCTATTAGAAATGATAAAAGAAGAACAGGAGGAACAAATTAGGTCGATTTATAATCATTCAAAAGATACCATTCCTTTTTTTAGAAAAGAGGATATAAAGTTTGAAGCACCTTTTAAAGAACCAGGAAAAATCGTTTGTGTAGGCAATAACTATATGGATCACTGTATTGAGCAAAATGTTGAACCACCCAAAAAACCAATGATTTTCTCTAAATGGGCGAGTTGCTTGATTGGGGACAACGATACTATCACACTACCAGATGAATCTGAACAGGTTGATTACGAAGCTGAATTAGTAGTTGTAATTGGAAAGAAAGGAAAAAATATAGCCGAAGAGCAAGTTTTTGATCATATTTTTGGTTATAGCATTCTTAATGATGTCAGTGCCAGGGATGTACAATTTGCTGATGTCCAGTGGGTTAGGGGGAAATCCTTTGATACATTCGCTCCGTTTGGACCTTCAATTGTTTCAAAAGACGAAATTGAGAATCCGCATGATTTAGATATTAAGCTCTTATTAAATGGAGAAACTCTACAAGACTCTAATACAAAACATTTAATCTTTGATATTCCTTATATTATTTCCTATTTATCCAAAAGCTTTACATTTGAACCGGGCGATATTATCGCAACAGGAACACCACACGGGGTTGGCGTATTCCGTGACCCACAAGTCTTCCTAAAAAAAGGAGATGTGTGCACGATTGAAATTGAATCCGTAGGAAGATTAAAAAATCAAATTTTATAGGAGGGGATAGTATGAAAGTTTTATCATGGAATGGTCCAGAAAATATCGAATTAGAAAATCATCCTCTTCCCCAGCCAAAGGAAGAAGAAGTCTTAATTCAAGTCGAAGTGGTAGGGATATGTGGTTCAGAAATCGAGGGCTACCTTGGCCATAATAGTTTAAGGAAACCACCTCTTATTATGGGTCATGAGTTTAGTGGGATTGTCGCTGAGACTGGAAGTAACGTTGCAGACATCAAAAAAGGTGAAAAAGTGGTCGTAAATCCATTAATCGGATGTGGAAACTGTCGCTCCTGTCAACGCGGATTAGAAAATATATGTACAAAACGAGAAATTATCGGGATTCATCGTCAGGGGGCTTTTGCCGAATTTGTCGTTGTACCAGCAAAAAATATCCATGTATTATCTGATGATTTTAATTTATATCAAGCCGCCCTTGCTGAACCATTAGCTTGTGCATATCGAGCTGTCAAAAGAGCTTTCGATGCAGGTAATAATGAGAGCGTATTCATTTATGGTGCTGGAACTATCGGTTTATTATGCGGCCTAGTTGCCAAACATCTTGGTGCCCAACATATTATCATGGCAGATATAAATGAAGAGAGGCTAGAAACAGCAAATCGTATTGGTCTCATTTATACTTTGAATCCATCGCAAGGTACAGTCGATGCTCGAATCCGAGAAGTCACTAATCAAAATGGCATTGATATGGTGATTGATGCTGTTGGTTTTGATTCAACAAGAAAGCAAGCAGAACGAATCATTAATCCTGGTGGAGTTATTATGAATATTGGACTTGGTGTGGATGAAAGTCAATTAACAGTCAATAGCATGATCAGAAATGAAATAACACTATTAGGGTCATTTTGTTATACAAAGAACGACTTTTTAGAAGCTGTTAACCTATTGAAAGAAGGAATAATAACACATGAAGGATGGACAGAGGTTCGGACGATGGAAGAAGGAAATGACGCTTTTTTAGATTTAGTTAATGGAAAAGTGGATAATGGTAAGATTTTTATAAAAATTGATGATGGGAAGTGATCAGATGGGAGCAACTGGCCAATATATTACAGCTGTTAGAGCCTATGTCGTTGGTGGTGGCGGTGGTGATTACCATGACCAAGGTCAGGAACATTGGATTGTCAATGAAATAGCAACACCTATGAGCATTTATCCAGAATACAAACAAACGAGAACAAGCTTTGGAATAAACTTATTAAAAACCTTAGTTGTGGAAGTTGAAACAACTAAAGGTGAAGTCGGTATTGGTATTTCAACGGGCGGATATCCAGCCGCTTGGGTTGTGGCAAACCATTTAGAGCGATTTATAATCGGGCAGCCTGTTGAGAATATCGAAAAGATGTGGGACCAAATGTACCGAGCTACGATGTATTATGGCCGAAAAGGTCTTGTTATGAATGCGATTTCTGCTGTTGATTTAGCATTATGGGATGTATTAGGGAAAATAAGGAAAGAGCCAATTTACAGCATGATTGGCGGACTTGTAAGAGATGAACAACCTTGTTATGCAACTGGTCCTAGACCAGATCTTGCTAAAGAGATGGGGTTCATTGGTGGCAAAATGCCTTTACAGTATGGACAAATCGATGGAGAAGAAGGTCTTTCTAAAAATATGGAAAAAGCTGCTTTGATGAGAGAAAGAGTTGGAAATGATTTTTGGCTAATGTGGGACTGTTGGGTGGCTTTAGATCTTCCTTATGCTCAAAAATTGATGGACCGTTCGACAGAATTAGGGTTCAAGTGGGTTGAAGAGTGCTTTAATCCAGAAGACTATTGGTCTTATAAAGAGCTTAAGAGAAGAGCAGATAATAAGATTATGGTAAGTGGCGGTGAACATGACGCCTCAAGGTATGGCTTTAGAATGCTGATCGAATTTTGTGACATTGATATCCTTCAACCCGATGTTTCTTGGTGCGGAGGATTAACGGAACTAATTAAAATTGGGAATTTAGCGGAAAGCCATGGTAAATACGTCGTTCCTCATGGAAGTGGCGTGTATAGCTACCATTATGTAATGACAAAAACAAATAGTCCCTTTGCTGAATATATAATGATGAGTCCAGAAGCAGACCGCGTTGTTCCTCAATTTTACCCATTATTAAAAGAAGAAATAATTCCAGTGAATGGAAAAGTGAGATTAAGTGAGAAACCAGGATTTGGAGTTGAGCTAAACGAAAATGCCGTTTTACAAGAGATAAAAAAGGGAGTAGAGGTCTTTTAATTCGGGTGGTAAAACACCCGTATTCTAACTAAGGAACCAGAGAAAAAATAAAACAAACTCAAAGGTGAGAGGAGCTTTATAATGAATAGCGATGTTATGTTACTTCTTTTTCTTGTATTAGCATTGGTTATCATGTTGTCCTTAATCATTCTCATTAAAATGAACGTAGCCATTTCCCTTATTATCGCCTGTTTATTCATGGGAATAGCTTCAGGACTAGGACTTAATGAGACACTTGAGACGATTGCAGATGGGTTTGGCGGATTAATGGCAAGCTTAGGGATTCCTATTGGTCTGGGTGTAATTTTAGGAAAGCTCATATCTGATTCGGGTGGAGCTCATTCGATTGCCGTTGCAATATTGAAGCGAGCATCTGAAAAGATGGCTCTTTATTCATTGGCTCTTGCTTCCTTTATTCTTGCGATACCAGTTTTCTTTGATGTAGCCTTCCTCATTCTTGTACCATTAGCGATTCAAATAGGTAAAAAAATGAATAAGCCTCTCCCTTATACAGTCGGAGCAATTATTATAGGAGCTGCGTTATCACATACACTTGTTCCACCAACACCGAATCCTTTAGCCGCTGCAACGATTCTAAATTTTGATTTAGGACTAATGATTCTGGGCGGGGTATTAATCGGAAGCATCTCCACTCTAATCACAACAAAGATTTACTTTATGATTCTTGATCGAGGCTTTTGGAAAAAAGAAACGGATGAAGATCCGACCATTGAAAATCCATACGGCAATATGGAAGTACCAGACAACGCACCCTCTGCATGGATTTCATTAATTCCTATCATATTACCGAGTATCTTTATTCTTATTGGTTCTGTTGGAAACGTTATTTTTGTGAATCCACCAGCCATTGTTCCGTTTATCAGTGACCGAATTATTGCCTTATTAGTAGGTGCCTTGGTCGCTTATGTAATCGCTTCCAAATCCTTAAATAAAGATCAAAGAGATTTATCCTCTTCCCAAGCCATGCAAGCAGCCGGGGTTGTTTTACTTATTACCGGTGCCGGTGGAGCCTTTGGTGCGATTATCCAAAATACGGGTATTGATCAAGCGATACTAAGTATATTTGTGAGTGATGCTCAATCATCTCTTACTGTCTTGTTTATTGCTTTCTTTATGGGAATTATGTTTAGAACCGTCACTGGCTCAGGTACCGTTGCCGGAATTACAACGATGACGATTATGGCTGGAGTTGTAACTAACGTGGATATTCACCCGCTATGGGTAGCGATGGCATCTCTTTCAGGTGGATTAATGTTAGGTCATGTCAATGATAGTGGATTTTGGATTACGACAAAAATTGCTGGGTTTAGTGTACAAGGAGGAATTAAAACATATACCACAACAGAAGCCATTGCTGGTATAGTCGCATTCTCCTTTGCAATACTTGGTTCCTTTATCTTTTAGATGTCGATTTCAAACATAAAAAAACATAAGTCGTAAACTTATTTCAATGATTAATAATACCCTAGGTGGACGCCATTTTAAATTTGGTATTCACCTTATTTTTATGGAACACTAATGTCTTTTTGTTTAATTATATATCAATAAGAAATAGTAATTATATAATCGATTATCTAACTAAGGTATTAATGACTAAGTAATAAGAGCTTTGTCAGGAAAGGGCATGAAATAGAAGGGTTGTTGAAGTGATTAGGATAAACAGAAACAAGCACACAAAAAGCCCTTTTAGGTTAGATAAATAAAAGGAGCTGATCTCATGGATAAAGCATTAAACGTATTTCAATTAAATGATAAGGTGGCGTTAGTAACAGGAGCAGCAGGTGGTATGGGCACAGCGATATCCAAACAGCTAGCAACACTTGGGGCAACCGTTATTCTCACAGATATTAATGAAGAGGGAGTTAAGAAAAGTGCTGAGCAGCTTGCAGAAAAAGGATTAAATGTAGATAGTTTAAAAGTAAACATCCTTGATAGTGAAAGTATTCAAGAAGTGGTTTCTTATGTGAAGGAGAAGTACGGCAAGTTAGATATTTTAGTCAATAACGCTGGGGCAGCTAATGATGCGAAGGCCTTAGAGACCTCCGATGACGAGTGGAGAAAAATGATCGCGATTAACTTAGACGGTGCTTTTTATATGTCAAGAGAATTCGGTCAATTAATGGTGGAGGCGAAGTAAGGCACTATCATTAGTGTTTCCTCGATCGCGGGCTTTAAAGCGGTGAACCGTATCATAAACAATGATAATTTTTAATCTAATACAAATAATATATACATACTTCTCCATAACTATATTCCCCATTTCTCTCCCACCCCAAAATCTGTTATGATTATCATGAATGATTTGGTAAAGGAGAAGGTGACGATGCCTCGTTTTAGTGATGCTCAGTTAGAGTCGATTCGTGAGGAACGTAAGGAACAGATTATGAAGGCTGCGCTGAAGGTATTTGCGGAGAATGGGATTAAGCTGACGAAGATTAGTACGATTGCCAAAGAGGCGGGTATTAGTCATGGTTTGGTTTATCATTATTTTCAGTCGAAGGATGATGTGTTGTTTGGGAGCTTGGAGTGGGCGGTTGCTTTGGGGGAGACGGAGCAATTTCTGCAAGGGCTGAACGAGAATAACGACCTTTCGATTATTGAGAAAATCCATACGTTTACGAAGTTTGCTCTGACATCTGGTAGTAATCATGTTTTTCGTGTGATTCAGCATTTAGAGCATAGTGACGATGTGCCCCAACATATTCGTGATTTATATAAAAATGTTGGCTATGTTTATATTGAGTTTTTTATCCCGATTTTTATAGAAGGGCAACAAACCGGAGTGATTATTGATGGTGACCCCGAAGAATTAGTCGCTATCTTTCTAACGGTCGTTTCTAGTATCATGGCTGATGAACCAGTGTGGTGGAAGGATAGTATTGATGAGAAGGTATCAATTTTATTGAGAATGATTACGACACGATAAATGTGTGGGCCGGTCAGTTAAATGCCCAAAATAACGGCCAATTAAGAACATTAGATTGTTTGTTGAACGCATGTCAGGGAGTATAGTATAGGGGGCTGGACGATATACACCTAGGACTGCGGAAGGTGGGAGGAGGTCTAAGCTGATTTTTTTGTCTTCCTCACAGTATCCGCTTATTTTTTTGGAACATTTTTCTGCATGGTCTGCATAAGTATAAGTGTGGCTTTTATTGCTGCCTAAAAAGCCAAGTTACCAGGGTATTGACAAATGCTTGATTCTTGTTTTATTATTGACTGACAAAATCAATCAATAAAAAAATATTTTTTAGTTTTATATTGACTGAATAAATCAATCAAAAAATAAAAAGGAGGCTTTTATTTTATGCGGGAGATGATTATATCTGTTCAGGATGTGAAGAAGGCGTATGGCAAGCAGCAAGTATTGGATGGTTTAAGTTTTGAGGTGAAGCGGGGTTCAATTTTTGCTTTGTTAGGTGAAAATGGGGCTGGTAAAACGACAATGGTGCGGATTTTATCGACGTTAATTCATGCAGACTCGGGCAAAGCTACAATTGCTGGGTTCGATACGAGGAAGGATGCATTTGCGGTTAAGCAACGGATTAGTTTAACCGGGCAGTATGCGGCGGTGGATGAATTATTGACGGGTGAGGAAAACCTTTTAATGATGGGCAGGTTAAATCATCTTGATAAAAAGGCTGTGGCGAAAAGAACAGCAGAGCTGCTGACGGATTTTGATTTGAAGGAAGCGGCTAAAAGGAAGGTGAAGACGTATTCGGGGGGAATGAGGCGTAGGCTCGATATTGCGATTAGTTTACTAGCTTCGCCTGAGGTGATTTTTTTAGATGAGCCAACAACCGGTTTGGATCCGCGTAGTCGCCGTACGATGTGGGCAATTATTAAGTCGCTTGCGGATCAGGGCGTGACGATTTTTTTGACGACACAATATTTAGAAGAGGCTGATCAGCTTGCAAATAAAATTGCCATTATTGATCAAGGTAAAATTGTTAAAGAAGGAACAGCTGAGCAACTGAAGAGTGTCATTGGTGAAGAGACGGTGGAGCTTACTTTTAAGGACTTGGATAGTTATCTTCAAGCACAAGGCTATCTCTCTGGTCAATCGAATCATGAAGAACGAAAAATTTCTGTACCTATGAGTTCGCCTCAGCAGCTGCGAGAGCTTTTAAATAGGTTGTATGAAAATGGGATAGAACCTGATGCGGTCAATATTCGAAAACCAACGCTAGATGATGTGTTTATGACAATGACGAATCAACCAAAAAAGGAGATGGTAGCGAATGGGTGAGGCAAAATGGTTATGGGCGATCCGTGATGGGTGGACGATGTCGCAGCGCAGCTTGAAGCATATTTTCCGAGAAGCGGAATCATTATTAATGGCGATAGGTTTGCCGGTAGTGGTGATGTTAATGTTTGTCTATGTATTTGGTGGGGCGATTCAAACGGGTACCGATTATGTGAACTATGTCGTGCCAGGGGTAATCATTACTTGTGCGGGCTTTGGAAGCTCGTTAATTGCCGTTAGTGTGACAAAGGATATGAGTGGCGGTTTGTTTGAGCGATTTCGCAGTATGCCTCTGCAGCCATCTTCGCTTATGGTTGGCCATGTGATTGGTGGGTATATTCGTAACGTCCTTGCTACGACGGTTGTATTTGGTGTAGCCCTACTCATTGGCTTTCGTCCTGAGGCGGGTCTGATAGAATGGCTTGGTGTTATTGGCGTGCTAACTCTGTATATGCTTTCTATTAACTGGTTATTTGTCGTTCTCGGTTTGCTTACAAAAAGCATCGAAACGGCGAGTGCCTTCACATTCCCGATGTTATTCCTACCTTATCTCAGTAGTGCCTTTGTCCCGACCGAAACGATGCCAACATGGCTGCATGCCTTTGCCGAGCATCAACCGATGACGCCGCTAATTGAAACATTACGAGGTCAATTAATTGGCACACCGATTGAGAACAACCTTTGGTTAAGTGCGGTTTGGTTTGGTGGATTGCTGATTGTTTCGGTGGCGGTGGCTTCGTTGTTGTTTCGTAGGAGGAGGAGTGAATAAAGGGATTCGTCTCTAAATTTATAATTATACTAGCCTAGCTTGGGAGATGAATACCTGAGCTAGGTTAATAATTTTTGTGTTTGAATTGGTTGGAAAAATAAAAATGATATATATGAGTAGCTGGGAGAGAAGGAGACGGGAAGAGCTTCTTTTTTTATGTTGTAAAGTTTTATTTTCATAAAAAATTCACATGATTTCCTATATAAAAAATAATTACCTATGTCTTACCACTTTTTGTACAGAATTTGTATAGGTCGATATAGTTTAATTGTCATTAGTGTACTTATATAAAAAGGAAGGTGGAGAGAGATGGGTAGTCGGAAGTTAAGTATGACGTTAATTTTTTTGCTTATTTTTCAAACCGTGGCTACATATATTCAGCCGATAATCATATCAGCTGAAGGTCAAGGGGAAACGTTCATTGATGATATGATTTTGGTCGATGAGTATGGTCAGTCGGTAGATTTAGGAACAACTGAGCAAGGGCAAGTGAGCGTTCAAATGAATTGGTCAACAGATGGACTTGATTTGGAGAATGGTCATGAAGAAAGCTTTCAGTTACCGGAGCAACTAAGGGTAACGGAGAGGAAGGACACATTAACAAATGCAACAGGGGAATTGCTGTTAGGACAATATGAAGTATCAGAAAACGGTATAATTTCTATTACGCTGACAGCACAAGAGGAAATGGTCAGTGAGTCTGGACACTTTATCTTAGAGGCAAAAGTACAAGGTGTAACACAGGCCCAAGATGACTTAGAGCAAAGCCAAGAAATCGAAGAGGAAGCAAAAAGTGATATCGATGTGAAAGCAGAGGAATCGGCAAAGTCTGAGGAAGTAGAGGAAGAAACCACAGACTTAGGTCAACATAACCCGAATACTGCCAAAGATGACGTAACTGATGAAAAGCAAGTAAGCGAAAAAAAATCAGATTCATCTGTGCAACAATTTGCTGCTTCGGATACGTATGATTCGGTCATGAGTGAAGACGTGATTCATCAAGTGACCTTTAAGATTAATAATGTTGAAGTAGAAAATGAAGCGATCGCCGGAGACGGTGACGCCGTATCATTAAGTTTTCAATTAGATTTACCAGCAGGACATAACTATGGACCAAATACTACGTTAACGTTGCCACTGCCAGATGTATTTGCAAATATAGCTTTTCCAAACGGTGTGCAATTTGGTGATTTAGGGACATTATCGATAAATGAACACCATCAATTGGTGGTTACATTTAATGAACAAATTCGTGATGAATTAGGGCAAGGTGTTGCCATTGACCCAGGTTCGTACTTTGACATAGGGGCGACATTAACCGCACAAGGTAAGGATTGGGTTGAGGAAGTCGCTTTACCAGGTGGCGATACACTTACTTTAACATTTAAGCCCAAGGGTGGTACAGCTATAACAAAAGTAGGGACACCTGATAACGAAGGTGTAAATAGTAAGGAAATCGATTGGACGGTTCGAGTCAATACGCATTTAGGTGATACTCGTGAGATCCTTCATTTTATCGATGAATTACAAGGCGATAATCATCGAATCGTCAGCGATTCAATTGAGATACAAGAAATCATCGTGTTACCTACTGGTGAGACGACACTTGGGGAAATGATTGCTATAGTACCAGATATCGCAGCCGATCATGAATCGTTGTCACTAGAGTTACCTAATAATCCGAAGAAGGCTTATGAGATTCGATATAAAACGGAGATCACAGATCCCGGTGATGAAAATTGGGCTGAATTCTTGAATGAAGCGAATGTGAACGGAGCAACAGTTAGCGAAACTGTGCGTTCACAGTATGGAGATCCATTAACAAAGACTCATAATATCAATGCTGACTTAACAACGGAATGGACGATTCGTTACAATTTTAATAACCGAGAGATTCCGCAGGATAAGGCTATTCTTACCGATGATTGGATCGTTACTGGGGGAAGCCATCGTGATGAAGACCAGTCTGCAAAGCATGAATTAGTTGATGGAATTGAGAGTATTAAAGTGTATGAAGAAGATGGTAGCACAGCGGTCGATTCAAGTCGTTACGACATTCATTTAACCTCTACAGGTTTTACATTAGAATTTAATGAAGATGTGAGTGAACCGTTCATTATTCGTTATCATACAAAACCTGACGCTGGCTCCTTTATTACAGATACAATGCGTGTCGCAAATACAATCATCCGTGAAGATACAGGGAAATCAGTAACAGATACGGCAACATATACCAAAAATAACTATATGATTAATAAATGGAATGAAGGAATTAATTATCAGGATAAAACAATCATTTGGCAAATACGTGCCAACCAGGCAGGATATACACTTGCTGCTAATACAGTAATTGATGATGTATTTACACATCAAAACCTGACGTTGAAAGAGGATACATTAAAGATAACGGTTGGTGGAATTGATTTTGATTATTTTGAACTAATTCCAAAAGCTAATCCTAAAGATGGGTTCCAAATTAAATTGCTAGAAGCAGTGAGCGAACCGATTGCGATTACTTATACGACCGATTACGATATTCGTGATGTTGGTACGAACGAGCGAAATTATCATAATGAAGTGAGCATTACCGAGTCTGGCCTACCAAGTAACCCAACAGATACGAGCTCTGTCACGGTAAGTGACGAGCAAAGAAAAAGTGGTTTTAAAAATGGTCACTATAATTACGAGACAAAATCTTTTTATTGGGAAGTTGTTCTTAATTATAATTTAAATACTTTAAGTGAAGCGGTATTTATCGATACACTTCCAGAATCGCAAAAGGTATTGGCGGTTTATAAGCAAAAACTAGAAATTATGCCTGATGGGTCGGTTGTCGGGATTGGAGATCAAGAACAAGTAGAGAATGAGGCCACCGAGGAACATGAAATAAGAGTGACATTAGGTGAAATTAATGAGGCGTATCGAATTACGTATACAACCGAAGATGCCGATCTTACCTTTGCTATGACACCAGGTCATGTAAAAGTTACAAACGAAGCACAGCTTTTTAACGAAAATGTTTTGATTGCTGAGTGGGAAGAAACGGTCACTGTCGCCTATACAGAGCACCGCATTGAAAAGGGAGTAAGAGACCCTAATTTCCCAAGTAATTCTAGAAGTATTGAATGGGCGCTGAAAGTAAACTATGGCCAATCATTATTAAAGGATATTGTCATTACAGACATCGTTGGTAAGGATGCTGAAGGTAATCCGAATCAAATGTATGTAGAGGATTCATTTAAGGTCTATGAGGTGACGTTAACGGGTACAGGTCATACACCTACGGAATCGACTACCGTTGTTGATCCTGATTTTTATACCCTCTATGTTGATAACCAAAATGGAAGTTTTGAGTTGACCTTTAACCAAGAAGTGATAGATAAAGCATATCTTATTGTATATGATACGTACTTTTTAGGGGAGAATGGTGCAGAGCTAAAAAATGATGTAACGATGTCTTATTGGAGTACAGAGGGAGATCGAGGTCAATCAGGTTTTGCTTTAGCTAATTTTTATCATGGCAACCAAGGCTCAGCAACAAAAGTAAAATTTAATGTAGTAAAAACAGATGAGGAATCAGGTATTCCTTTAGAAGGTGTTACATTTACATTATATAATGCAAATAACCCCAATCGAGCACTTATTAGCGGTACGACCGATACAGAGGGCAGGTGGGATATTGGATTTGCCATTGCAGAGGGAAATTATATTC
Source organism: Alkalihalobacillus pseudalcaliphilus (assembly GCF_028610675.1). Taxonomy (NCBI): domain Bacteria; kingdom Bacillati; phylum Bacillota; class Bacilli; order Caryophanales; family Bacillaceae; genus Alkalihalobacillus; species Alkalihalobacillus pseudalcaliphilus. Next base: position 321,037 of record NZ_JAQQWS010000002.1, on the reverse strand, counting down.
TCAAAGAAGTACCACTTCCGGGTTATCTGAACCCTGGTGAGATTAGGTTTACCCTTCTTAAAGATCGAGTAAATCCTGAGTTAGGCCTGCAAGAGGTTACCGTTGAAAATGAAAGAGGTCCAGTTGAACCAGGGATGATTCGCTTTGATGTTGAAAAGGCTTGGGACGGGGTAGCACAGGAATCGGCGACTGTGCATTTAATGCTAAATGATGAAATTGTAGAAACTGCGTTATTAAATAATAGTAATGACTGGAAGTATATTTATCAAGATGTAAATGAATTTGATGAATATGGTGAACCACTCACCTATGTAGTTGAAGAAGTGGAAATTCCTCAATATGAGAGTGTGATTACACAGGATGGACATTCATTTACCGTAACTAATACGTATATTCCTGAGCAAATCACATGGAATGTAGAAAAAAGTTGGATTGGGAAACGAGCAGAATCGGTTAGAGTTTCCCTCATGTTAGAAGAGGATGAAATCGAGTCTGTGACGTTGACTGAAGAGAATGACTGGAAAGCCACATTCCAGCCAGTTAATAAAACAGACCAATTTTTAAATGAGCTAGCGTATACAATCGTTGAAGAAGAGCTCGCTCAATATTCAGCCAGTGTGACAAGAGAAGACAGTACCTTTGAGTTAACAAATACATTTGTGCCAGAAAAAGTGGCGTTTAATGTAGAGAAGGTTTGGAAGGGTGCGATGGAGACATCTGCGACTGTGTCATTAAGGCTACATGGTCAGACGATTGAGACCATTCAATTGGATGAAGGAAATGATTGGAAAGCGACTTTTACGGCTGTTGATAAAACGGATATCGATGGACATGAATTACCATATGAAGTAGTAGAGGAAATTATGGACGGGTACAAAAATACGATTATCCAGTTGGATGATACGTTTACGGTGACAAATATTCGTTCCGAACAAATCTCTATCCCCGTCACGAAGGCATGGTTAGATGGCGAAGCAGCTGACCGCCCAGAAGCAATTACCGTCTACTTGCTTCAAAACGGTGAGCGTATAGACGAAGTCGAGATCACAGAAGCAGAGGGATGGAGTTATACCTTTGAGGATGCCGAAGCGTATGATGAAGAAGGTCAGGCATATACGTACACGATTGAAGAAGAACTGGTGGAAGGTTATGAAACCACGATACACGGTTATGACATTACGAATCTACGTGTAGGAACTGTCGATGTGGAAGGAA
>NZ_JAQQWS010000002.1:260842-319722 GCF_028610675.1 Alkalihalobacillus pseudalcaliphilus | reverse complement strand
CCGTCTACTTGCTTCAAAACGGTGAGCGTATTGCCGAAGTCGAGATCACAGAAGCAGAGGGATGGAGTTATACCTTTAAAGATGTGGAAGCCTATGACGAAGAAGGTCAGGCATATACGTACACAATTGAAGAAGAACCAGTGGAAGGTTATGAAACCACGATATATGGTTATGACATCACGAATCTACGTGTAGGTTCAATTCATGTAGCAGGAACGAAAACATGGGTTAATGATCAAGAAGCTCTTAGACCTGCATCAATCATTGTTGAGTTATTCCAAAATGGCAAAAAAGTAAGGACATTGGAAGTAACGGAACAAACGAATTGGAATTATGATTTTGGAGACTTACCTCTTTATGATGAATATGGAGTCCTCATCCATTATGCCGTTGATGAAGTAAAGGTAGCCAATTATGAAACGACTATAGAAGGCTTTAACCTAATTAATACCTACGTATCTCAAGTAGACGATAACAAAGAGACAGATGAACATGGCGAAGGTAATCAGGAAAAGCAATCTGAAACAGATGAAACAAAAGAGGAACAGCCAAAATTAGAAACAGTAGGTGTATTACCGAATACGGCGACCAACTCATATCTTCTTTTACTTATAGGGGGAGTTATCGTAGTCTTAGGTGCTACTACTTTAATAGTCTATAATAGAATTAGAAATAGAACAGTTTAGTTTTTTAGAGAAATGAATTGTAGAGGGCTACCTACATGGTGATAAATATTCCATGAAGGTAGCCTTTATTGGTGTGAAGTTCTTTATTTTGAAAAATATCTTTTCGTACATGTAGAATCAAGCAAGGTTACAAGGCTTATGAGTGTGTACGGGTTGTGTTTTGGTAGTTAGTATACCATTGAGCTATGTTGGAATTAATCGGTAAACCTAAGTCCTCCAATGTGTGTGTATATTCTTGGAATTGTTTCTCTAGCAGTTTAGTTTTTTTATGGTAGGCATACCATTTCATCAATGCAAAGTGGGCTTCCTCGTGTTCAGGGTTGGACTTCAGGATTTTTGAAAACCAATATTCTGCACGCTCATGCTGATGCTCCTTATAGAAAGTAGCGATGATGGAGCAATGGTCTAACCATTTGTTTTCTAAATGTAGCCTTTCTTGATCGGCCCATAAATAGTCCATTTGATTTAAATAGCTTCCTTTATATTTTGCTGCGATTTCTTCGTGCTTCTTAATGGTGTCGAAACTAATTAAAGGGGCATTTTCTAGCTCAAGTTGCCAACTAATTTTATCAATAATGGTATGTTTTATTTGTAAAATATATCCGTTCTGAATATTGCGAATGTGAAGAAAGGCCTTATATGGTGAAATGGCTTGCCTCACTTGATATATCGTTGCATACAATTGTGATTTTGCTTTATTTAAATCCAGATGAGGGAATAACAGCTCTAATAAGTAATCTTTAGAAACAACCTCATTATGTTGTTGTAGTAAATAAAGAAATAACTGACAAGCACTGTTTGTTCGCCAATTAATAACCTCAGGTGCTTGGCTTCCTAATTGAAATGAGAACTCTCCAAGAACATGAATGGTTAATGACTCGTGGGGCATTTGAACGTGCTGTCTGGCCGCGTAGTAACTCTCAATTTTATCGATCGTTTTAGTTAAGCGCTTTAAGGTTACGGGTTTCAGTAAATAATCTAAAGCATCAATATCAAATGCCTTTACAGCATATTTCTCATAGCCCGTCACAAAAACGATAGGAATATGCCTGGTTTGTTTGGCGAGAGCCTTTGCTATGTCAAAGCCATTGACATGAACCATTTCAATATCTGAAAAAATGACATCAGCTTCTGCTATTTGACTATAAAGATTGTCTGATTCAAAGGTTGTATACTTGCCAACTATATGTACATCTTGAATCATTTTTAGCTGATGCTCTAAGTAATCCAAGGCAAGGGGCTCATCATCAAATAATACAATATTCATATAGTCTGACCTCCGACAATTATATGATTGAATAAACATGTCTCACCTGAACAAAACATGAAAATCTATTTACATATATATGAATAATTTTACATAATAAGAAATTTTAATCAAGCATTAATCAAGTTTTGGGTGAAAAAGGAAACTAGAAAGCTGAAATTTCTCTGACTAATTATAGGCTTTGGGAGAAAATATGTCTCAATAAAACTCATGTTTGTATTCGTTTAAAAATGAATAAAAAATGGTACTGAATGTCAATACATCAAGTACCATTTGTTTTAGTTACTTCTATTTTCATGGTTATCGGCTTTCGGCAATTTAAAGGTCACACATGTACCATGTGGTTGAATATTTGAGAATAATAAACCGGTATGATTAATTCTTTTCAGACGGTAATGAGCGTTATAGATACCGACAGAGTCAGGGTTTTGTGAATGAATAAGTCTGTTCACCTTATCAATATCAATACCTGGGCCGTTATCGGTAATAGCTAGTTGTGGCTGTTGCTGATGTTCGATTAATTGAATCGTAATAACCCCTTTTTGTGCCCGATTCTTTAATACACCATGATGAAGTGCATTTTCTACTAATGTTTGCAGTACAAGAGGTGGAATGAGAGCTTCAATGTCTTCTTGAATTGCCCATTCTACCTTAAATGATTGTGGAAAACGAGTTACCTGTATTCTTACATATGATTTTACAAGTTGTATTTCATCCTTTAAAGGAACAAGCTGTTTCGTATTTTCACTATCAAAACTACGATTTAAATAAGAACCGAACTCTTGTAATAAATCGACCATCGCCTCATGGTTTGTGGTGCCTAAAGATGCAATCGAATTAAGTGTATTATAGATAAAATGAGGTTTTATTTGTGCTTGTAGCCAGGCCGATTCCTTAGCGATTTGGTCTTTGACAGCACGTTGTAGTTCCACTAAAGTTTGGACTCTTGCCAGTAATTCATTGCGTTCTATCGGTTTACAAACATAATCATTTGCTCCATTTTTTAAACCGGTTGCTATTTCGCTAGGGTGGTTTAAAGCTGTTAGTAATAGGATAGGTAAATCGGTTAATGAAAATTGCTCTCTAATTTTTTGGGTGAACGTATGCCCTGACATTTGCGGCATCATTATATCGGTAATAATTAACGAATAGGTATATAAATCCTGTAATTCTAAGACTTGCTCTGGATTATCGTAAGTTACGACATCGTATTGATCCGCCAAAGCCATTCGAATCGTTTGTAGGTTAAGAGGGTGATCATCTAAAACAATTATTCTATCCTTGTGACGATTGGATGTGCTTGGCCTATAAGGTTCTTGGTGTTGCATAAAAGTAGAATGAGTAATTGTTGATGTGACCTCTGTCGTTTTGGTGCTCAAGTCTAAATGTATGGTGACCTTTGTACCGCTGCCTACCTCTGATTCAATCGAGAACTGGCCATCATGTAATTCTATGAATTGCTTAGCGATGCTAAGACCTAGACCAACCCCACCTACATCATGATAATAGGATAGATTACTCCCTCTTTCATACGGTTGAATAATGGTTTGTAATTCATCTTCTCGGATACCAATACCAGTATCTTCAATGGTGATTATCGCCTTACCTTTATACACATTGGCTTGAATATAGATAAAGCCTGCTTTTGTAAATTTGATCGAATTCTGTATTAGGTTAAAGAGAACTTGGAAAAGGCGTTGCTCATCGGCTTCAATAGGTGGAAAATGCTTTGGTACCTGATTTTTAATTTCAACCTTCTCACTTCGTGAATAAAGTCTGAGTATCTCAAGAATGTGATTGGTCAGACCATAAAGGTACGTAGGTTTGATATCCAAAACAATTTGATGGTCATGTAATCGAGATAAATCCTGTAAATCATTAAGTGTATATTTTAAATGATGAGAAACTTCTAATGCCAGTTGTAGCTCATTTTTCGCTTTTTTTGAAAGTGACTCATTTTGAAAAGAGAGAACATTTTCAAGACTGACCATCATCGCATGTAATGGATTGCGAAGCTCATGTGCCGTCATAGCTAAAAAATGGTCTTTTTTCTTCTCATTTGCAATGATAATATCGGTCTGTTTCTTATTCTCCTCTACGATCTCACCATGTTGTTTGAAAAAAATGATCATAATAAAAACCATAGAGAAAATGTAGTCTAGTGGATAAAAAGGCATCTCTATCGTATTTGATTTAATAAGAGCCCCCCAAAAGGCATTAGAAAAGTAGGAGACAACGAATAAGAAAATAAAGTAGCCAAAATGATTGCGATGTAGGATGGCTTTCACTGCTAAATAAAGCATAAAAATGACCGTATAGAGAAAAACAATGAATTGAAACATCGTCCAAAAATGAACATATTCAATAGGTATAAACATGGTCGAAACAATGAGAATAGGAAAAAGAATATAAGGGTTATTCCATTTTTTAAAAGTCATTTGAAATATCTTAGAAATTAACATGAACATGATAAATAATGTACTGATGAAAATGCATAAAATAAGCTTATTAGCTGCTCCAATAGAGAGGGGGAGCTGCAAGATTACGTCATCATCGATAAGTATGCCTGCTCCAAATAATGTTAACATGAGAGAAAAATATAAAAAGGTGTTTTTCCGAATATCTTTTAAAGTAAAAAAGATGATTAAAGAGTAGATGGCGTGTAAAAAGAAGATAAAGCTAACAAGGAGCTGCATGGCATAGGACGTTGATGAATGTTGCTCTATAACCCTTTGGTCCCCTAAATGCACATCGCCAATAATGCCGCCTATAAATGGTATTTGTTGATTACTAACTTGAACGATTAAATTAATGGAATGGACGTCATTTGGTAAATCTATTCGAAAAGGGCCTCTCATTAAGCCTCGATCATGTTTTTGATGGCCTAATTCATTAAATGTGCCAATTAATTCTCCATTTACAAAAAAGGAAGCAGCTGAGAATATGTTAAGAAACCTTAAAGTAAGTGGATTCTCTCGATTTATGGGTAATTCAATTTGAAGCTGATAAGTCCCGTGTGTAGAATAATTTTGGTTACGGAAGATCGATTCGTTCCAATTATCTGGAATAACGATGGTAGAGCTGTTTCTATTAAGTTCGTTGGGGTGTACGATTTCATCAGGATAAAATACCCATTCTCCTGCTAAAGATACGTATTTTTCTTCTAAATCCATGCTACGTAGATCAGCTAGTCCACCCTGGATATGTACAAATAATTCATCATTGGAATGATAATTAAACCAAGCTAACCTTAACGCGATGATAAGTACAATACTTATTAGTGTGAAGGTAATTAATGATTTAGAAGTCTTAAACAAAAGAAGCACCCCCGTAAATGGTCCATTCAGAACACGAAAATAGTTAGATTCTAAGAATGAGCTCTACTCGCCTATCATAACCCAATCAAGATTAAGATTCTATCTATGTTTTCCATCAATAGCGCTACCCTATTACTTAGAAATATCCTTTACCTGAACCCCGATTCATCCCTCCTTCCTAGTTCATTCCTCTCATTTACATATTTTCACAAAATCTTCATGCTAGATTCATAGAACTGTATTAAACTGGTACTGTACATAATCTACTAACCTTATCGGAGGACAAATTCTATGAAAAAAAGTTCATATTTCTCTTTGTTTTTCAGAGTATTTTTAGTTTTTGTTTTACTCGTTTCCTTCACTGCACCGATTAGTGCGGGGGCTGCTGAGGGTGAGAGTAATCATTTTTCGTTGTCAATTATGCATATGAATGATACGCATGCCCATGTTGAACAGCTACCTTATATGTATACAGCGGTGCAGGAGGTTCGTGCCCAGTATCCGGATGCCTTGTTGCTGCATGCAGGCGATGTTTTTTCAGGGACGTTGTATTTTAATCAGTTCCATGGAAAAGCCGATTTAGCTTTGATGAATTTGATGGGGTTTGATGCAATGGTTTATGGCAATCATGAATTCGATTTAGGATCCTCAGAGGATGGCCATCAGTCATTAGCTGAGTTTGTCGAAGGAGCTAATTTTCCATTTGTCGGAACGAATATTGATTTTTCTGGCGATGCCTTTATGAGCACACTCGCTAGTAAAGAATTTACTTCACCTGCCGAGGCGGGCAAGTCCTATGATGGAATTATTAAAGAAATTAATGGCGAGCAGGTTGGTATTTTTGGTTTAACGACAGAGGAAACAGCTGATATTGCTAGTCCGGTTAACGTTATTTTTTCTGATTATATTGAGGCAGCGAATAGAGCTGTAGCCGCTTTTGAAGAGCAAGGTGTGAATAAAATTATTGCGGTGACACATCTTGGTTATAACAGTAATCCACAAGTGGGTAATGATTTATTATTAGCTCAACATGTGGAAGGAATTGATGTCATTGTTGGTGGGCACTCCCATACACAGTTATCTGCACCTGTGTTGATTGAACAAGATAGTCAAGGCAATGAAAAGGATCCAACATTAATTGTACAAGCCTATCAATATGCGAATTATTTAGGTGAGTTACATGTTGATTTTGATGAGAATGGTGTAGTAACAAGTTATACAGGTCAGTTAATTGATACGAATGAAAAAGAAGCTGACGCAGAGGCACTGTCAATCTTACAGCCGTTTAAAGATAAGGTTGACGAGTTAGCGAACCAGGATTCAGGAGCGGTTGCCAAGAAAACATTAGCGAATCCGCGTCTGGGTGATAGTGAAGTCAGTGTGCGTGCCAATGAAACGGAGTTGGGCAATGTCATTACAGATGCGATGCTTGCTAAAGCACAAGAGCAATATCCAAATGCTGTGATTGCGATGCAAAATGGTGGTGGCATTCGAGCACCGATTGCTGAGGGTCCAATTACCGTAGGAGAAATTATTGCGGTATTGCCTTTTGGAAATGACCCGGTTGTCGTTGAGCTGACAGGTGAAGAAATTAAAGAAATCCTTGAATACAGTGTTCGATTAGCTCCTGCGGAGAGCGGGGCATTTTTACATGTTGCAGGGATGAAGTTTACGTATGATAGTACAAAAGAGCCAGGATCTCGTATTATCACGATGGAAGTGAAGCAGGGTGAGGCATATGAAGAAATTGTCGCTGAACAGACTTATCTAGTGACAACGAATAATTTTACGGCTAAAGGTGGCGACGGTTTTGACGTTTTTGCTACAGCCTATGCAGATGGACGTGTTAGTGATATCGGACAAATTGACTGGCAGCAATTCCTTGATTATTTAGTAAACCCTATGTACTTAAATGGCGTTGTTGATCCTGTTATAGAGGGCAGAATCATTGATTTAATAGGGGTTGAGGAAGAGGACGAAACGCCAGATCCGGACCCAGAGCCTGAGCCTAATCCAGATCAGACACCAATACCGGATCCAGATCCAAGCCCAGACCCGACTCCAAACCCAGATGATCAGAATGGTGTCGATGAGGACCAAGACCCAATTAATGACGGGAAAACGGATGACGATACTAACGAAGACGGAACGAGAACAGATGACGATCAAGGTCGTCAGTCAGGTGTCGGCGGCACACTACCAAATACCGCGACGAATTCTTATACGATTTTATTGGTTGGTGGCGTGCTCCTATTAATGGGTGTTACCATTATTATAGTGAGAAAGATAAGGTACAAAAAGTTAGTTTAATAAGAAATAAGTTAAAAGGTACGTTTTCTTTGGATTAAGTTTGTATTGTTAAGCTAGTTTAGGAAAAGAAAAATATTGACAAGGTTTGTTGGATATGAGAGTTTGTTGTCATTACGACACCATACACGTATTCAACAAGCCTTTCTTTTAATATTTTTATAAAACTAATAGAACTCTTTTGACTTGATTGGAAGAAATCAATCGTTTTGTTAGGAAAAGATTTTTTGCGGATATAAGGGAAAATCGGACGTATATCTAGAGGTTTTGAAGAAAGGCCATTATTATTTTTCTAGAAGTGAATAATTCTTAACTTTTTATGTAACTTCATTAGATATTTTCTCGTATAATCTAGTAAAATACCATGACAGGACGGAGAGACTCTTTTTGAAAAGTATCTTAAACTTAGTTATTAAATGGATCATTTGTTTCATCCTTTTTATTGCGATCGCTGTTGGCTCTTATTTACTTATCAATGGGATCCAATTCTTATTGTTTGTGCCAGATGATGCTGTGCTCTGGACCTTTGAAGCCACTACTCTGATTTTAATCTTTTTCCAGTGTGTGTTGCCGATCTCTGTGTTGTATGCCTTTATATTTGTTGGGAGAAGGAAAAGAAAGGATTTCCTGAGTGCTAACAAAAAGAAACTACTAGTCAGTATTTCGGTCGTTGGTTTACTTTTTTTGTATGCAGCGCTCACCTCGATTTCGGTGATAACAGATCGGACAATCACCCATCATTCAATGCTACAGCCTTTTGGTCAAGAATATCCGTTTACTGAAATAGAGGCGATTGAGACGGGCGTATATGGACGTAGCTCGGGCATTTTAATGAAGCAGAATAAGGGGGAATTCTATTACATACTCGAATTAAGCGATGGCACAAAAGTCCATACTCATCAAGCAGGTAGCGTAGGTGAGATGGATCATCCACTTGTTACGATTGAAAGGCTTGATCAAGTTTGGGTAGAGCTTGGGACCACTAAGAAAACGAGCACGGACTATTTCGAATTAACACAAGACCATTTAGCTAAGCCATACACAGACGCGATTTATAAGATTTTGACGAATACGAAGGATTAGAAGTAATGAAGGAATAAAGCCACATTTAAGTGGCAAAACGAGCGGAAGTGGCCGTAAATAGAAAGAAGCAGCCACATTGAAGGGAAAAAAGTAGAGGAAGTGGCTGTAAAGAGAGTAACAGGCACTTCAAATTAAAATAATCTTGGCCGACTGGATAGAGAGTCACAACCATGTCCACGTGACTCACGAGCACCATTTCCTAACAAACAAGTCAGTTAATTTACATCAATATGTTAGAATATTTAAAAAAGGAGTGATGACTATGAAGAAAACACGCCAAGAGGTGTCTGTCGAGGAAACGTGGGATTTAACCCCGATTTTTGCATCGGAGCAAGCATGGGAGCAAGCTTATGACCAAGTAGAACAGCAATTAGATCAGCTTTTACATATCAAGCCACAAGCTAAAAGTGCGCAGGACTTATTCCGTTTACTCCAACAATACGATCACATGATGGTCGACTACAGCAAAGTTTCAAATTATGCTTTCTACCGGCACACAGAGGATGCAACTGACGAGAGTAATCAAAATCGTATCGGTCGCTCACATGCATTAGCGAAAAAAAGTACACAACTAAGCTCTGAACTTGTGAATCATCTACTCGCCACGCCGAGCGAATTAATCGAGACTTATATCGAACAAGAGCCTCAGCTCCAAATCTACTCCCGCTATTTAGAAAAGATCGAACAAACAAGAAAGCATGCCCTAGATGCTAGAAGCGAAGAGCTTTTATCGGCATTGCGTCAAACGCTACAAGCCCCAAATGGTAACTATTTAACGGTGACCTCTTCGGATCTTGTCTTTAAATCTGTTAAAAATAAGGATGAAAAGGAGATACCTGTTTCTCTTTTTACATACTTAACTCAAATCGAAACATCCCCTGATACCGTGTTAAGAAGGAATGCGTATCGTTCTTTAACTGAAGGACTTAGTAAATATCAACATGGGATGGCACAAACACTGAACAGTGAAATCCAAAAAAATGTGACGATTGCTAAGCTGCGCGGTTATGAATCTACGATGGATTATTTATTGCAGTATCATTCACCAGCGGAGAGTCACTTTTATGCAGGTGATGGCGTTTCAACCGAATACTTTGAGCAGGTACTTGATACATTTTTACAGAAGCTCTCCCCACATATGCAGCGCTATGCAAGTCTTAGAAAACAGCAGCTTGGGTTGGACGAACTCTTACTCTCTGATGTAAAGGCACCTTTAGATCCAGACTTTGACCCAATGATTTCCTATGAGGAAGCTGGTGAAATAATTGTAGAAGCTGTTGCTGTGCTTGGACCTGAATATCAAGCACTAATGAAGCGGGTATTCACGGAGCGTTGGGTGTATCGTGCTGATAATGTTGGAAGAAGGATGATTGCCTTTGGTGGTGGTGTGCACGGCGTACATGGTTACTCTTTTTATCCATGGGTAGGTAATCTTTTTGATTTATTACTACTCGGACATGAGCTAGGTCACGCGATTCATCTCACTTTAGCGGCAGACAATCAGAAATTTATTAACAATAGTCATTCATTGCTTTTTATTGAATCACCTTCTACGTTAGTTGAGCACTTGATTGTGCAGTATTTGGAGAAAAACCGTACCGATCCGCGGTTACTTCGTTGGCTCAACATGTATCAGATGATGAGTTATCATCATAATTGTGTGACGCATATTTTAGAAGCGGAACTATTAAGGCGATTATATAAGATGGCGGATCAAAAAAAGCCGTTGTCAACAAATGTGATCAATGAAACAAAAGGAGCAGTTTTAGCAGAATTTTGGGGAGATACCGTAGATTTGGATGAGGGGGCTAAGTTAACCTGGATGCGCCAGCCTCACTATTATATGGGCTTATATCCTTTTACGTACTCGGTAGGCATATCCGCTTCGACCGTCATTGCCAATCGGATAAAAGCAGAGGGAGTATCAGTAGGTGAACAATGGACAGAAGTTCTAAAGCTCGGTGGAACGTTAAATGGTCTTGATTTATATAAACAGGCAGGTATGGATATGTCGTCAATGGCAGTCATTGAACAAGCGATTGACCATGTCGGACATATTGTAACGACGCTTGAGAAAAGTTTTTATTAATCAAATGACATGGTGGAGAAGTCACCTTGGGATTACCGAATCCTAAGGTGACTATGTAATTAAGGAATAAAAAGTATCACGAGCGAACCAGTAAAGCAGAGAGAGTATAACGAGAACAATATAAATAACGGCAAAAACGAATGACCATATGTTTGCCTTTCGTTTGAAGTTATTGGTGATGATTTTTACGCCTATTAAACCGATATGTGTGAGGCCAATCATGATAGGTGCTCCAATTATAAAATAAATTAGATAGGGAAGAATCCCCTCTTGAAGCGGGTAGCTGAAAAGCCATCCTTTCATTAGCCAAATGAATAGACCATAAATGAACATAATTGCACAGCTCATCATCATACCTACTCCGTGATTAATGAGGGCGTCGTTTACGCCACTGTTTTTCTTGGCAAGATCGACAGCAAGACTACGAGCACCCAAATAACCCAAGAATACGACAAGTACCGTAACAAAATAAAATGAAGATAAAAAGAGGTCTTCGTGATACATACGATTTTCTTCAGCAGTAAAAAAAAGCCCCATTCCAATCATAACGATAACGTTCAAGATGACCATCATCACTAGTGAAATGGACAAGTTATCAAGAGCCAACATCTGAGTTACGTAGAGGATGGCTCCTACAACTATGATAAGAGCTAATGCGACCTTTACGAGCACATCTAAGTATGGCATAAACCCTTCATTCATATAAAAGCCATAGTGAAGTCGCTTCATGCCTGCCATGCTCATTGAAAATATGTATAGAAGGAAGCCCTGGATATACATAAAAGTTAAAAGCCACCTCTTTCTCGATTCCGAAGCCGCTTCATTATCCGGTGTGGTAATGAAGTCAGTTGATAGGGCTGAGATAGCCATATATAAAAGGATACTGCTTATGATAAAAGGGGTCTGGAAAGAGTCAATCATCTCTTGCGGTGATTTAAAAAAACCAATAATAAAATAGAAAAGTTGGGAAAGGAGTAAGATGAATGTGATTAACATGTAAAGGACCATCAAATTACTTATCTCATCTTCTGATTTTTTCGGTGTGTTCACTTGTACGTTTTCTTCCATTCCTTTTTTACCTCCATCGTTGTATTTCATTTTATTGTAATAATCAATGGTTTCACCTAAAAAGGGGCTTCATTCCTATTTTAAGTAAGAAAATATTAAAAGGTCTACACAATCAATATCGAGTGTGCAGACCTTTGTAGGAAATAAGTATATCTCTAGCTGTTTAAACAGAAATAGTAAGTTATTTACCTCTTACAGTTTCTATAATGAGTACGAGGGCTGTAATCATATGCATAATCATACCGACGATCGGAATGATACCAATGATTGAGGTAATGATTCCCAATAGATGTCCAGCCTTACTTGTGCGACTAGACATAGCAAGAACGAGCCCGATAATGTGTACAGCTAACATAAACATAAGTGGTGCCCAACCTGTTCCAAAAATAATAAGTCCACCTAATAAAGGAATACCCCAAAAAGCCTCCAGTCCACCAGCGACAGCTTTTAATAGTCTCGATGCAGTAACCACATGATCTTCTCCTTTAATCTTTAATGAAAGATATTATATTAAAATATTGTTCGTGTGTGCCATTAGAATTCGTATTTGCTTGCTCCATGTTATGGTTCCTAAGCATATATTTGAGCGAGAGCCATGCTGAATAAAGAGTCATCAGTATTAAGTACATATAATCATATAATACGTCATCTGCATTTTTTAATCCATGCCTATAGCAAACTCTCCATGCTTATTTACATGAATACTAACCTGTTTATTTTTACGTCTTTTCTTCCTGAAATATGTAACTCCAATCATTTTGAAGTGGTTTTTGTAAGGTTTTGATTATTCCTTGTTTAATCAAAAAGTGTATGTTACCATAAAATAGAATTATATAGGACATCCACTAGGGGCGCCTTTTTTGGGCTGAGACAGTTTAACTGAACCCTTAGAACCTGATCTGGTTGATACCAGCGGAGGAAAGTGGAGCACGGATTATTGTCATGTAGACGTTTTATGAAAAACGCTTTATTTGGCATACTTTTCAAACATTCTGCTCCTCTACCATTTTTGGCAAGAGGAGTTTTTTATTTGAATAGAGAAGTAGGTTGAGTCCGTTGGCTATTGGGAAATGACTTTCAGGCAGGTTCGCCATGTTGTGATGTCCTCCAACTTAAAGGAGGAATTTTTGATGAAGTTTTCAGAGTTATTACGTAAGGAAGCAGACCCGGTTTTTGAGGCGATTTTTGAGCATCCTTTTATTCGTGGAATTGCTAAAGGCGATGTACCGAAGGAAGCGTTAATTCATTACGTCGAGCAGGATTATGAGTATTTGAGTACGTTTTGTCGCATTTATGGTTTAGCGGTATCTAAGTGTGAAGAGCGTCATGATATGGCATTTTTTCAGGAGCAAATTGGTTTTGTTCTAAATGATGAGGTACACCCACATAATAATTTTTGTCAGGTAGCGGGTGTTCAGTATGAGGATTTGCAAAAAGCCCCATTGGCGCCAACTGCTCATCATTATACGCGTCACATGCTAGAAGCTGCTCAAAGTGGTACCCTCGGTGAGACGTTAGCTGCCCTTGCTCCGTGCCCTTGGACGTATTATGAAATTGGCGTTCGCCTCGTTGAAGAAATCAACCCGGGACCTGAGCACCCATTTTATGATTGGATTCAATTTTATGCCAATGCAGAAGTCACTCAGATTGTCGAAACGTTTATTGAAAAAATTGACCAACAAGCCGAGCAAGCAAGTGAATCGGAAAAAACAAAAATGCTCGACCATTTCATCAAAAGCTGCCAGCTAGAGCATCAATTCTGGACGATGGCCTATGAGCAAGAAGACTGGCCAGTATCATTAAAAAAAGAAATAGTAAAATAATGAAAACGAGGGGTTTCCCTCGTTTTTTTATGCATAAAAGTATAGATACTATTCCATTAGCTGTTTCCACGGATGGCGAAAAAATGATTGATTAATCTGTTAACATTCGTTTAGATTAATAGATAAGATGGGATGCTGATCTTATTTTTCGTTCAATTCGCTCATGATAACACGTATATTCAACCAATGAGGAGGGGTGACATGCACAATCAATGGCCGTTGCAGCGGAAATTTCTCGTCCTTGTTTGTATATTAGTGACAGTAATTATGCTGATGGTAACGGTATTATATATATCCTTCGAGCGTGAGCAGATGCGACAAATGATTGGCCAACAAGCATTAACGACAGCCATTGCTGTTTCAGAAATACCAGAAGTAAAAAGGAGTATGGAGATAGATGGTGATGCGAGTGAGATTCAACCTTTTATCGAGAGAATCCGTATTCAATCGGGTGCCGAATTTATTGTCGTAGGTGATCGTAATGAAATTCGTTATACCCACCCCGACCCGAGTAAGGTAGGACAGAATATGGTCGGTGGTGATAATGAACAAGCTCTTGTTTATGGAGAAAGCTACGTCTCCATTGCTGAAGGTAGCCTTGGGATATCGGTGAGAGGAAAAACACCGATTTATGATGATGAACAGATTATTGGAGTTGTTTCTGTTGGGTTTATGGCATCGTATGTCGATTCACTATTCCAGCAAGGGTTACTTGGTTTCTTACTATGGCTGTCTTTGATTTTTATAATAGGTGTGATCGGTAGTTACTTACTTGCCCGCAGTATTCGTAATGATACATTTGGATTGGAGCCTTATCAAATTGCTCGTATGTATAAGGAGAGGGGCGCGATTTTAGAGTCAATAAAAGAGGGCTTACTTGCGACCGATCAAGCAGGGAATATTACGCTGGTTAATCATTCGGCTAAAGAAATTTTACACATCGAACAGGATGTTATCGGTAAGCCAGTTTTGGACGTATTACCGCACACCGAGTTAGCCCATGTTTTGTCAGACGAGCAAAGAGAGGGTTCCTACGAGACGACGATTCATCAGCAAGCTCTTTTAGTCCGCTATAAGTTCATTCATGACGATGGTCACTACGGTGGGAAAGTAGCTAGCTTTCAAGTCCGTTCAGATTTGCAGGAGCTTATTCATACATTGTCTGAGGTCCAGCAGTATTCTCAAGGCCTCCGAGCACAGACTCATGAATATACGAACAAATTGTATGCGATTTCAGGCTGGATGCAGCTTGGCCATCTTGATAAAGCCAAGCAATTTATTCATGAGGAAATAGGGAAACAGCATTCCTATGAAAAAGTTTTATTTGATCAAGTGGCAGACCCGACGATTCAAGCGGTATTGATTGGGAAAATCTCAAAAGCATCTGAAAAGAAAGTGGAGTTCTCCATTAATGAGGATAGTTTTGTTACGTATAGATGGCCCGATCAAACGACCAATCAGCTTGTTACGATTATCGGCAATGTTATTGATAATGCCTTTGACGCTGTTGCAATGGTTACCAAGCCGCAAATTGATATTTTCTTAACCGATATGGCTCATGATTTAGTTATTGAGGTGGCAGATAACGGTCTTGGCATTGCTAAAGAGCATGAGGACCGTATCTTAGAGCAAGGCTTTTCCACAAAAGAGGGAGAACACCGTGGTTTTGGTCTAGCACTTGTGCAAGCATCGTTGGCTGAGTTAGGTGGAACGTTAGAAATAACTAAAAATGAACCACAGGGCACCATTTTTATCATCTATATTCCAAAAGAAAGGGGCTAGGATCATGAATGTACTCGTCGCAGAGGATGATTTTCGTGTTGCAGAAATCCATCGCCATTATTTACAGGAGCTTCCTGGGATTAAGTATGTAGAACGTACAGCAAACGCGAATGAAACGTTGTTAAAGCTAAAAGATTGGCCTGTGGATTTGTTGCTTTTGGATGTTTATTTACCCGATAAGCTCGGTACGGAAATGATGGAAGATTTCAAAAAGGAAAATCCCGATTTACAAATTATCCTTATAACGGCAGCGACCGATATGGACATCGTTAAAAAAGCTTACTTGTCAGGTGCTGTTGATTATTTGGTTAAACCAATCGCATTAGAACGTTTAGCAGAGGCAGTCAAAAAAGCAGAGGCCAACTTGAAAATTCTTCAGTCTGAAGGAGAGGCTACGCAAAAGATCGTCGATGATTTATTCCAAGCGAAGCGTCTTAAGCTTGAAAAGGTGGAGGATTATCCAAAGGGCATTGACCAATTAACATTAGAAAAGGTGAAGGTCGTGTTGGAGGAGCAGAGAGAGGGAATGGCTGCCGAGGAAGTAGGTCAAGCGATCGGAGTCTCCCGTACGACATCTCGACGTTATTTAGAATATTTAATCTCTGTCGGTGAGGCCAAAGCTGAACTCGCCTATGGCATAGTAGGACGCCCAGAGCGAAAATACGTGTTACAAAAGAAAATCTAATGGGGGAGAGTAGTAGCTGAGGCTGCTACTTTTTTAATGGGGAAAATAAGGGGGGATTTATTTTGGGAATGTAGAGTGGCTGTGAATGCGCAGTCGTGAAGTGGGCAGATACTTGCAGTGCTGAGAACAGGAGAATAGGCGGAACTAGAGGAAGAAAAATGTCTCGCAGTGCTGAGAAAAGGAGAATACGCAGCAAAGGAGGAGGAAAACGTCTCGCAATGCTGTGGAAAAGAGAATACGCAGCAATGGAGAGAGAAAAGTGTCTCACAATGCTGCGAAAAGGAAATGCATAGCAGCAACAGTTCCAATTACAGCTTATACGGCCAGGCCCCAATTGCCGCTCGTGTGCATCAGAAGTGTATTTACAAATAATCATGCACAAAATGAACAAAATGTTCAGAATGTTATTAATGAACAATAAATTGAAAACGGTTACAAAAAGAAGTTGTGCAAGTAAAATGAGAAAAACTTAAGAAGGAGGGACTTACATTGAGGATGAAACTTTGGGCACTTAGTTGTCTTGCTTTTCTATTACTTGTGGGATGTTCTTTACCTGTTCAAAGTGGTTCAGTGAACGAGTACGGTGAATGGGTTCCAGACCGCTCGATTGAAATCATTGCTCCAGCTGGTGCAGGTGGCGGTTGGGACACAACGGCACGAATGTTAGCGCGGACGATTGACGAAGAAGGTTTTGCTAACCGTAGCTTTGGGGTGGTGAATAAGCCAGGCGGTGGTGGGGCAGTTGCTTGGTCTTATATTCATAAACGGAATGACCCACATAATATTTTTGTCAGTTCGCCACCGTTACATTTTGTGTACTTAAATGGACAATCCCCATATGGATATGAGGATTTCACGCCGATAGCAAATTTAATTGCTGACTACGGTGGTTTTGCAGTTAGACATGATGCGAAATGGGATACATTGGATGAGCTTTTTGAAGATATGAGAGAAGATCCTGGTAGTGTTACCGTTGTAGGGGCGTCTTCTCCGGGAAGTATGGATCATATGCAATTTATGATGGTCGCAGATAAAGCAGGTGTTGATATTACAAAAATTCGGTATATCTCTGACCAGGATGGTGGTGGGATGACTTCGGTCTTAAATGGTAGTGTCGATGTTATTTCATCAGGGGTTATGGATGTTGCCGATCAGGCACGTGCTGGAAAATTAAAGGTTCTTGCGATTACGGCACCGGAACGTCTTCAAGGTGATGAGTACTTGGAAACTCTGCCAACAGCGAAAGAGCAAGGGATAGACTCAGAGTTTATTGTTTGGCGAGGTATGTTTGGACCGCCAGAAATGACAGAGGAGCAGCTGGCTTATTATGAGGATGTTTTTCGACAAACGTCTGAATCGGAGGCATTTGCCAACATTCGTGATATGTACGGTTGGGATGAACAATTTATGGACAGTGAGGAATTTACGGAGTTTTTAAAGCAACAATCCGAGGACTTAGAGGCCATTTTAATTGAACTTGGCTTTATTGAAGAATAGGAGGGAGTTAAGAGCATGAATATAAACGTTAACAAAGGGCTCTCGCTGGCGTTATTTGTCATTGCTAGTATTTATTTAATCATGGCTTTTCAGCTTCCAGAGTATATCTTTGTTCCGGTTGATGCTGATCTAGTACCGAAATTGTTAGGTTTTTCCTTATTGGTATTATCGATTATTTTCTTTTTTAGTAAGGATGTTGATACGGAGGAGCAAAAACAAAAAAGAGTCATTCCTAAAAAGGATGCACTTATGCTGCTTGGTGTCCTCGGTATGATTCTTATTTATATTACGGTTTTAGAAGTGGTTGGCTTCGTCATTATGACCGGGTTTTTTATTGTGGCTTGCTCGCGATTTTTGGGCTATACGAATTGGAAGGTTCTGCTCATAACAGCTGTTATTTTCTCTGTTGGTGCCTATAGCATGTTTAACTATGGACTGTCGATTCGTTTACCATCTGGAATTTTACCATTTTAAATAAAGAGGGGAGTGAGATAAATGTTTGAAGGGATTATGCAGGGGTTTCAAGTGGCTTTTAGCTGGGAAGCGATCCTATTTGTATTTATTGGGGTATTACTTGGAACGTTAATTGGGATGATACCTGGTCTTGGTCCAATTAGTGCGATTGCGATTATGATTCCAGTGACTTATGGGATGAACCCGACTATTGCTTTAGTTATGATGGCCGGCGTTTATTACGGTTCGATGTATGGAGGCTCGACTTCTTCGATTTTATTAAATGCTCCAGGGGTTGCCGGAACGGTAGCGGCTTCCTTTGATGGTTACCCGATGGCTCAACAAGGAAAAGCGGGAAAGGCGTTAGCTATTTCGGCGATTGCTTCATTTATTGGTGGAACGGTCAGTGTAATTCTATTAATGTTATTTGCTCCAATGCTTGCAAGTGTAGCCATTATATTTGGTCCTCCAGAATATTTTGCCTTGATGTTATTAGGCTTGACGGCGATTGCAAGTCTATCAGAAGGCTCTACTATTAAAGCGTTAATTTCTGCCGTTCTAGGTTTTATGGTTGTCACGATTGGAATTGATTCGCAAACAGGAACGAGTCGTTTCACAATGGGTAGTGTGAATCTATTAGATGGCATCGATTTTTTAATCATTGCACTTGGTGTTTTCGCTCTAGCTGAAGTTTGTTTTTTAATTATTAATCGGAAGCAAAAGATGAAAGGTCTTAATAATATCGGTAGCTTGAAATTAACGAAAGAAGATTTTAAAGAAATGAAGGGCCCATTAACAAGGCAATCCTTTTTAGGGTTCTTACTTGGTGTGTTACCAGGTGCTGGGGCAACAATTTCTTCGTTTGTAGCTTATATTAGTGAGAAAAAAATTGCGAAAAAACCAGAGGAATTCGGAAAAGGTTCGATTAAAGGATTAACGGGTCCAGAAACCGCAAATAATGCTGCAACAAGTGGTGCCTTTGTACCGTTGCTTAGCTTAGGTATACCGGGTTCAGGAACAACCGCGGTCATGCTTGGTGCATTCCTCGTTCTAGGTGTCCAGCCTGGTCCTTTACTTATGACAGAAAACCCAACGGTATTTTGGGGTGTAATTGCAAGTATGTATATCGGTAATATATTCTTACTGATTTTGAACTTACCACTGATTCCTTATTTTGTAAAAATATTAAAAGTACCACGCCCTTTGTTGATTTCTTTAGTTGTCATTTCAAGTTTGGTCGGGGTATATGCGGTAAGCTTTAGCACATTTGATTTATATTTACTCGTTATTTTTGGAATAGTTGGTTACTTGATGAGGATATTTGCCTTCCCAGCAGCACCGTTTATACTTGCCTTTATTCTAGGTGGCATGATGGAACAGGCACTACGTCAGTCTTTAACAATCTCAGGTGGTTCATGGAGTATTTTCTATACAAGTCCGTTAGCTGTTACACTTTTTGTCGTGACGGTTTTAGCACTAGTCATCCCAGCATGGCGTGACCGAAAGCGAAGACAGAAAAATATCGAACCAACTGATGTAAATATGTAAGGATAAAAAAGATACCTGATTGCTAGGTGTCTTTTTTCTATTTAAGAGGGGCTTATATGAGTTAAGATAAACAGCATGATTTTTGGTAGTGGTAAGGTAAGTAGATCATCACCTATAGCATGAGAAAACTATCATAAAAAGCATACATGGGGGGCTCAAATCAATCTGAGATGGAGAAAAGGTAGAGTCGTGAGCTTGCGAGGTGAAAAATAGCCAGGGCAAAAGTAGAATCGCGGGGTTGTGGGCAGGAAAAGAGGAAGGAAGCCCGAGCAAAATACAAGTTTATAACCACCCAAACGTGATTGATGCACAACCTCCCTCCCCTAAGTTACATTTCCGTACGCTTTTCCTAACATAGCACTGATTTTTGCCCACCCAAAAGTGTACATGGTTATTTAATCGTTTCTGGACATTCCTAAATTAGGATTTATACACTTCCCTACCAAACACCTCGTCACTCGTACAAGCAAAACTGAAAGATAACTCATATCCTATTAAAAAGGAGAAGGATGTGAGTACGATGAAAGACTATTGGCCATATAAAAAGAAGAAGGTGATCGGACAAGGGAAAAATCGATTTTCTCAGAAATGTAAATCAAAAAAGCCTCGTTCTAAGTGTCACTCTATGAATTTGAGGTTACCATTTACCTTTACTAAGGTTGATAGCTCAACCAATCTACCATTAGGAGGAGCTCTATTTCGATTAGTGGATCAGTATGGAGACGTACAAGAAGAGGTTTCTGATTCTAGCGGACGAGTGCGTTTTTTATTACAAATTGAGATGATCTATCATTTAATGGAAGTTACACCGCCACTTGGTTATACGCCTAATCGACAAATGTATAAGGTTCGAATTGACCGATTTGGTGTAACATGGGTGAATAATTTTCAAAGCAATGAATTGGTTATTCCTAATTCGCCTGGTCAACCAGGTATAGTCGGTGAGTTTACCGCCTTAAAGCGTATGTATACTTCGCTTTCCCCACTCCCAGGTGCAATTTATACCCTTTATCAAGAAGGAATACCAGTCGATCAAGCCACATCGAGCCGCTTAGGTGAAGTGAATTTTAGCCATTTAGCACCAGGTTCTTATGAGTTAATAGAAACCGGAATACCAGCAGGTTATCGTCCGTTTGAACCAAGTTATCTAGTAGAAGTAGCCACATCAGGTGAGGTCACAATTAATGGTGAAGAGGCAGATGGCTTCCTATTATTTAACATGGAAGAAGCAGAACTGAATTTCGAAAAGTTGTCTTTTCCAGATATTTCGCCTTTAAGTGGTGCCCTCTTTGAACTTCTTGATAGCAGTGGGACTGTCATAAATACTCAAATTTCTGATCCACTCGTTAATTTCGCAATAGTGGAACCAGGAAATTATACGCTCGTTGAAAGTAATGCTCCTCCTAGCTATGTAGATAATCAAACAAGTTATGATGTTTTTGTCTCACCGTTTGGATATATCACAATCGATGGTTTTCCATTAGCCAATTATCAATTTGGTAATAGTACGGGACAATTGTTATTACAGCTTGCCGAAAGTGAGACGTATCGCCCTTTGCAAGATGTTGTTTTTGAAATTGCCCGACAAGATGGTACGGTGATAGGAACATTTACGACTAACTCCTCAGGATTTATTGAACAGGCTTTGCCAGACGGTGAATACAGAGTTCGTCAAGTAAGTGCTCTACCTGGTTATCAAATAGACCCAGTGACGTATATGATTGAGGTGAACGGAGGTGTGGTGACAAGTATTAATGGAGTAAGTCCAGACAATGGGGGCTTACTTGTACAAAATAAACCTACAATTCAAGGGCAAATTATAACCTCTTACGTTGATGAAGATGGAAGGTCTTTAGCAGCTGACACGGTTCAAATTGAAAACGGGCAATATGTCATAACACCAGATCAACTTTTAGAAATTCCAGGATACACATTGATAGGATTAGTACCTGAAAGTGCTCCATTAGTTGGGATTAGTTATCCTGATACACCTACTCAAATCCAATTCCTGTATAGGGTTAACCCATGACTAATAGTACCACGTTAGAGTGGGTAGGTGCTCCACATGATCAGAGGGAAAAAAGAGAAAGATGGTTTTTCCCTTTTAAGGGTGGATTTTTATGCAATGTTATTTTTACTTTTTGACTGGTGGCCTTTTGTTCAATTGGACTTTGCTTTTTTACTTGGGGGCTTTTCATTCATTCAGTTCTATTTCTTATTCATTTTTATATTTGTTGTAAGAATGATTTTGAATTTGAGAACTGCAGTCACCCAGCGGACGAAAACATGCGGAGACACCCGTGGGAAGCGGATCATGATTTTCGGTAGCGGCAAGTAGAACTCCGCACATCATCATTAGCATCACTTCCATCCAAAAGTTCTTCTCATCCAAGTGATAGAAAAGCATGATGAGCAAGGGCTTTTTTCATTTTTATAAAAATATGCTATGAAAAATATACATTTAATGAAATAATATAAAAGGAGTTAGAAAAGTAAAAAAGTAATTGAAATCTTGATATCAAGGTAATGTAAGCGTTTTGGTTTTTATTTCTACCTTCGAATCATAAGAGTTCTACTTTTTTATCCTGACTAAATGGTTTATAATTATTAGATAATAGAGGAATTTCAAATAAATATAACAGATATAAGGATGGGAGAAATGGGCAATCGAGAAACGAAGTCAGATGTTATTTTAATCGGTGCGGGTGTGATGAGTGCGACATTGGGCTCGTTGTTAAAAGAATTAGCACCGCATTGGAAAATGAAAGTATTTGAAAAGCTAGCTAGTGCTGGTGAAGAAAGCTCAAACGAATGGAATAATGCAGGAACAGGTCACGCTGCTCTTTGTGAACTTAATTATACATCCGAAAAGCCAGATGGTTCAGTTGATATAAGTAAAGCTATCAATGTAAATGAACAATTTCAAATCTCAAGACAATTTTGGGCCTATCTCGTACAGAGCAATGTAATCCGTAATCCTAAAGATTTTATTATGCCAATCCCTCATATTAGTTTAGTACACGGTGCTGAGAATGTTCAGTTTTTGAAAAAACGTATGGAAGCGCTATCAAATAATACATTATTTCATGGTATGGAATACACAGAAGATATTCACAAACTTAACGAGTGGATGCCGCTTGTTATGAATGGAAGAAAAACGGATGAGCCGATCGCAGCCACAAAGATTGATAGTGGTACGGATGTTAATTTCGGTTCGTTAACACGTATGCTTATTAGTCATCTTAACGAACAAAATGTCGAAGTGCATTTTCAACATAGCGTTAAGGATCTCAAAAAAGACTCGAGTGGTTTATGGAAATTAAAAATTAAAAATGAACAAACAGGAGAAGTCGAATATCATTCTGCTAAGTTCGTTTTTATTGGTGCAGGCGGAGGCAGCCTTCATCTTTTACAAAAAACAGGTATACCAGAATCGAAACAAATTGGCGGATTCCCTGTTAGTGGTTTATTTATGGTCTGTAAGAACAAGGAAGTCATTGAAAAGCATCATGCAAAAGTATATGGAAAAGCGAAGGTAGGAGCACCGCCTATGTCTGTGCCACACCTAGATACTCGTTATATTAATAATGAAAAGTCGTTATTATTTGGTCCATTTGCTGGCTTCTCACCTAAATTCCTGAAGACAGGATCCAATATGGATTTAATTTGTTCTGTCAAACCAAACAACTTTTTTACGATGCTTAGTGCGGGGATGAAGGAAATGGGTTTAACGAAATATCTCATTCAACAAGTACTTCTTTCGAATGAAAAGCGTCTAGAGGAGCTTAGAGAATTTATTCCCGATGCTCAGCTAGAAGATTGGCAAATGATTGTGGCAGGTCAGCGTGTACAGGTAATTAAGGATACAGTCGAAGGTGGAAAAGGAACGCTACAATTCGGGACAGAGGTTGTAACAGCAGGCGATGGTTCCATTGCTGCCTTACTGGGTGCCTCACCGGGTGCATCCACAGCTGTAAAAGTTATGCTTGATGTGTTAGCTCGATGTTTTCCTAAGGAAATGAAGGGCTGGGAGCCTAAAATAAAAAAAATGATTCCATCTTACGGTTTAGCGTTGATGGATCACCCGAAGCATTTTCACGAAATGATTCGCACGACCGATAAAATCCTTGGTCTTGGTGAAGAGCCGTCTAAGGAGAAAATCTTAAGTTAAAATAAAGGCATTTTTCGGAACCTTTTGTATGTAAGGGCTGTCTTATTCTGTTTTCAGAAAATGAGGCAGTCTTTTTTGTTTCGTTATTTATCAGTTGGTTGGGCAGGAATACCCGATGTCTATTTCGAATACAAGTTTCATAACAAGTGAAAGGGAGTGTTATGATGAGCAAGCATGTTCGCACTTTTTTCTTTTTTCCCGATGTATTCATTGTCACTTTGCTTTTTCTAGCCGGCCTTATATTTACCTTATACCATGTATCATTACTCGCATTTGTATACATTCTTGCTGGAGCATTCAGTTATGCACTTAGTGAATATGTCGTCCACCGCTTTGTCTTTCATATGAAGCCACCTAAGCAACAATTTTTCTTAAGATTGCTTAAGCGATTGCATTACGATCATCATACACATCCAAATGAGCTTCACCTTTTATTTTTACCATGGTGGTTTAGTTTACCAGGTCTATTTATTATCTGTGCGATTATTTATGGATTTACGTCAAATATCGTGCTGACACTCGCTTTTGCTACAGGGTTACTCGGTTATTTCCTTTTTTATGAATGGTCTCATTTTGTCGCACATCGGCCGATTCAACCGAAAACCGCCTTTGGACAAAAATTGAAAAAGCATCATTTGCTTCATCATTTTAAGAATGAGAATTATTGGTATGGGGTGACACATACTTCGCTAGATAAAACGATGGGTACGTGGAAGGAGCAAAATGAAGTTGATAAAAGTCAGACCGCTAAAAGGCTAGAGCACCGGTAAGAATTCCAATCCAGTCCATACTTTGCTCATAAGCTATATAAGTAGTAGAAAGGCTTTTGAATAGAGGGTGAGGAATATGAAGAAAAATGATTAGCGAAAATGGGAATCCAGTAGCGGGGTAATCGGCCTATGCACCAGCCAATGACTAGCAAAGGCGGCTGCGATTGAGACCCTAGCTGTAAATGTGGCACAGCTTGTATGAATACTTGTCGTTGTTCCGTTAATCTACCAGATTTTGTGACCTTTGGAGGTCTAATTAGTGAAGAAGGTACGATTACGAGTAGAAGTGGATTTACTGTTCAGCATACTAGTTTAGGTGTGTATACGGTACGTGTTGAAGAGCCTTATACTTTGTTGCCATAGGACAGTTTAACGATTGATGTCGATTTCCTTTTAACAGGTGAAAGTAATAGTCGCTTTGGGATTGCTCTGGTAATAATGTGGAATTTATTCAATTTTACAAACTGATTTCCGTTATTTTACTTTTATGATTGAAGGGAACGAAATTGTACAGACAGACTTACCTGTTAACTTTTCAATAACAGGATTAGAATAGAAAAGTTGTCCCTCTTTTGGTTACGTGACCAAATGAGGGACTTTTTTATGGAGAAAATCTGACAAAGAGGCTTT
This sequence comes from Alkalihalobacillus pseudalcaliphilus, assembly GCF_028610675.1. Lineage (NCBI taxonomy): Bacteria > Bacillati > Bacillota > Bacilli > Caryophanales > Bacillaceae > Alkalihalobacillus > Alkalihalobacillus pseudalcaliphilus. The sequence goes on along the minus strand of NZ_JAQQWS010000002.1, from coordinate 294,546 downwards.
TATCGTGGGGATGATTTTGGAATATAGTTTTATCTTGGAATATATTGTATTTTTATAAGGTTTACTTAGCTAAAAGGACTATATGAAAATACGAAAATAGTAGCAAGGTAAAAATAATAAAAAATAGAATTACTAGAATGTTAAAAATTAAAAGGGTGAAGGAGTAGGTTATACGTGGTGAAAAAGTCGTTGGTTAAGATTCATTTATTAGTTCTTATATTCATTTTAGGTTTTCTTCCATTAGGCCATTCGGTATCGGCCAATAATCTAGTTATGAAGGAAGCAAAAACGGGTGCAGAGCTTGTTGGGGAGATTGATGTTACATCAGATGAGGTAACGTCGGTCATTATTGAGCTTGAGACACCATCTGTCGTTGAATCCAAGCATAGTGGAACGGTCAAAACACAATCGAGTCTATCAAAAGCACGAACACAAGTTATAAATGGAATAGATAAGGTCATTAATGAGGCGAAAATCATTCAAGAGTATGACTATCTTTTTTCTGGCTTCGCTGTTGAATTGACAGCCAATGAAGTACCTGCTTTATTAACGATTCCTGGTATTAAGGCTGTTTATCCGGACATTACCTACACGGTTACATCTGTAGGTGAAACAGAAGTTGTAGAAGAGGATGTATATCATCCCAATATGTTAGATAGTGCTCCACATATTGGGGCAGATGTCGCGTGGGAGTCAGGGTTAACTGGAGAAGGCATCACAGTGGCAGTTATTGACTCAGGGGTTGATTATACGCACCCTGATTTAGAGCATGCATTTGGTGACTATAAAGGCTGGGATTTTGTAGATAATGATGACGACCCACAGGAGACACCTGCCGGTGATCCGCGAGGCAGAGCGACCGATCATGGTACACACGTAGCTGGTACGGTGGCAGCTAATGGTCTCATTAAAGGGATAGCTCCAGATGCAACTTTACTTGCTTATCGTGTTCTTGGTCCAGGTGGGACAGGCTCGACAGCGAATGTTATCGCTGGGATTGAAAGAGCGGTGCAAGATGGTGCAGATGTGATGAACCTATCGCTCGGTAATACGTTGAATTTACCTGATTTTGCAACAAGTATTGCCTTAGATTGGGCGATGAAAGAAGGGGTTGTAGCTGTAACTTCGAATGGTAACAGTGGACCTAATAATTGGACGGTTGGTTCACCAGGTACGTCTCGTGACGCAATTTCAGTAGGAGCTACAGATCTTCCCTATAATATCTATACTTCGGAGGTTGTGACTTCTGGGAATTTAAGGCTAGCTTCTGCTAAGGTGATGGGTTTCCCTACAGATGAGGCGATTTTGTCCCTTGATGGACAAACCTATGAATATGTAAATGTAGGGTACGGGGCACCTGAAGAATTTGATGGTGTCGATGTAGAAGGAAAAGTTGCTTTAATTAGTCGAGGTGCAGGCATTGCTTTTGTTGATAAAGCCCAAGCGGCTAAGAATGCAGGAGCCGTCGCGGCAATTATCTATAATAATGTAGAAGGAGAAATTGTAACGGTTCCTGGTACAGCGATTCCGACGATTAGAACGACGGCAGAAGATGGTGCCAAGTTATTGGAGGAGCTTAACAAAGGTGAAAATGAGGTGACGTTTTCGATTGAATTCAGTCATGAATATGGTGAATCGGTTGCTAGTTTCTCATCTAGGGGTCCTGTAACAGATACGTGGATGATTAAGCCTGACGTTTCTGCACCGGGTGTTGGGATTGTGAGTACGATTCCTACACATAATGCGGCACAGCCACACGGGTATGGAGCGAAAAACGGTACAAGTATGGCTTCACCACATGTAGCCGGAGCTGTAGCTCTTCTTTTACAGGAAAATCCTGATTGGGATGTTGATTTTATTAAGTCTTCCTTGATGAATACGGCCGAAACACTGATAGATCCTGAGACAGGTAAGGGTTATCCTCATAATACGCAAGGGGCAGGAAGTATTCGAATTGTCGATGCGTTAGAAACTGAAACGCTTGTTACACCTGGTAGTCACTCATTTGGAATTTTTGATAAGAAAAAAGGTAAACAAGTGGAAAGACAGCATTTCACGATTTGGAACCTTTCTGATAAAAGGGAAACCTATACATTTGAAGTAGATTTAAAGGATGCGGAAAAAGGCATTAAGGTGATGACTAGTAATAATTTACGTGTGAACCCAGGGAAATCACAAAAGGTTAATATGAACGTTCAAGTTGACGCTAGTAAGCTAGATCCTGGTTACTATGAAGGGACGATAACGATTAGTAACGGTAAAGACCGTGCCGTTGTGCCGACGATTTTATTTGTCCAAGAACCCGATTATCCACGTGTGGCCAATCCATATATCATACAAGCAGGAGCCGGTTCTTATGAAATCGGTGGCAATCTGCCTGGCGGAGCAGAAAATGTTGAAATCTTTATTTATCAATCAGATAGCCAAGGGACACCTATAGCTTACCTTGGAGACATAGGTTACGTAGAGAATGTGAAGCCAGGATATGATACCGTCTTTAAATGGGATGGCACAGTTAATGGTGAAAAGCTACAGGCTGGTTTCTACAATGTGTATCTCTATGCAACAAAGAAAGGGCAATCTGATTTAGCAGGAGTGAACTTCCAAATAAGGCAATAACATTTAGGCGAAATGATAGAAGACCGACTAGTGAAGGTAGAGAGGCTAGTCGGTTTTTTGATGTGCACTAGTATGTGTGGATAGCTAGATGGTGAAAGGGAAACGGTGGGTACTGCACTGCAACGGTGATGTGCAGTGCCGATTGGATCGCAGGAGATATGCGGTGGAGGGAGGGGGAATACGTGGGCAGGTGAACAAGGTGGAGGGATAAGACAAGCGTAGGCAGTGCTGCTGGAAAGGGCTGAGGTGTTGTAGGGAAAGGTGAGAAGTAGTAACGTAAGCCTCTGAAAAGGGCTCTAGTATTGTAGGGAAAGCTGAAATCACAGGGTTTCGGGATGGAAAAGAGAGAGGAAGCCCAGGCAAACACGGAATCACGGGGTTGCGAGCAGAAAAAGAGAGAGGAAGCTCGGGCAAAAGCGGAATCACGGGGTTGCGGCTTGAAAAAGAGAGAGGAAGCCCGTTCAAACGCGGAATCACGGGGTTACATGCCGGAAAATGAGAAGAAAGCCCGAGCAAACGCGGAATCGCGGGGTGGCGCTTGAAAAAGAGGAAGAAAGCCCGAGCAAACGGGGAATCGTGGGGTTACATGCCGGAAAATGAGAAGAAAGCCCGAGCAAAAGCGGAATCACGGGGTTGCGGCTTGAAAAAAAGAGAGGAAGCCCGGGCAAAAGCGGAATCGCGGGGTTACGGGCAGAAAAAGAGAGAAGAAGCCCGAGCAAAAGCGGAATCACGGGGTGGCGGCTTGAAAAAGAGAGAGGAAGCCCGAGCAAAAGCGGAATCACGGGGTTGCGAGCAGAAAAAGAGAGAGGAAGCCCGAGCAAAAGCGGAATCGCGGGGTTACATGCCGGAAAATGAGAAGAAAGCCCGAGCAAAAGCGGAATCACGGGGTTGCGGCTTGAAAAAGAGAGAGGAAGCCCGAGCAAAAGCGGAATCACGGGGTTGCAGGCAGAAAAAGAGGAAGGAAGCCCGAGCAACAGGAGATGCGCAGTGTTGTGCGTGGAAAATACATAGAGATCGTAACAAGCATATAAAAAAGACTTGTCTAAGAGGCTATCTCTACATATGATTAGAAGAAAGGAGCTTATTTTCCATAAAAGCTATCTAGAAGGAGAATGCCAATGCATGCTCATGAAATTCGCTATCCTGTAAAGTTGTGTTTAGATAATGGCGATCTTAATCCGGAAAGTATTGGGTGGGCGAGGCAACCGCTCATTGATTGCAATCTAAGTGGCCATTTTGGCAGGAAGAAGAAATGGAATTATTGGTGTCTCACAAGTCCTGACTTTCTTTTTTCAGTGACCATTTCTCACCTTGATTATGCAGCCGTGATGTTTATTTATGTATTGGATTTGAACACACTTAAGTTTTTTGAAAAAACAGAATTATTCCCCCTAGGTCGGGAATTGGACATGCCTGATCAAGTGAATGAATCGGTGACTTTTCATGGAAAACATATGAATATTGAGTTTTTAGAAGCGTCCACACATACACGAATTCATGTGCAAATTCATCACTTTAGCCAAAAGAATGAAGTTTTACGAGCGGATTTTATTCTTGATCGGTCTGATGAGCCGGAATCTTTAAACGTGGTCATTCCATGGAGTAAGAAGAGGTTTCAATTTACATCTAAGCAGCCTGCTTTACCAGCGAGTGGGAAAGTACAATGGGGAAAAAAGGAGTACCTTTTTCAACCAGACTCTGCCTATGGCTGTTTGGATTTTGGTCGAGGGATATGGAAGTATTCTTCAACATGGAACTGGGGAGCAGCATCAGGGAAAAGTGCTGCCGGTCATGTGGTGGGTTTGAATTTTGGCGGACAATGGACGGTTGGTACGGGTCAAAATGAAAATGGATTAATTATTGATGGAAAGCTTCATAAAATTCATGAAGAGTTGCAATGGACTTATGATCAAAATCAGTGGATGAAACCTTGGCAAATAAAGACGGTACAGTCTACACGGGTCGATCTTAGCTTTACGCCCATTTATGAAAGAGAAGCATCCACAAACGTCGTCATTGTGCAATCTAGCGTACACCAGATGATTGGTTATTATAATGGTCGTGTTGTCGATGATGAAGGTGTGGTTCATTGGATTGACTCGATGTTAGGGTGGGCAGAAGACCATCAAGCGAAGTGGTAAAAAGATGCATGGTTGGCGAGAACCATATGCGTCTTTTTTTTCGTCAATCGTGTGAATATGAGTTGGCGGAAAAAACACATTAGTCGGTACATGAGATGAATATGTTAATTGACGAGACGGAAAATCATAAAGCGGATGTGCTTCATTCTCTACAAGATGTTGAAACGGCTATTTCCAAAGGAATAGAGAGTTCATTCGACCCTTCTTCAATCAAAAACTCTTAACAACCTAGAATTTCCATAATATGAATAGTGAAACCAATCCATACCCTCTTACGTATCTCCAAGTAAGAGTTTTTTTGAACGAGGAAAAAGTGAAGGGAGGGTGGGGGCATGAAGCGAATACATAATGGGTGGCTTATTTTGTTAGTGTTCTTGTTACTTGTTGCTTGTAGTGTATCTACAACAGAAAAGGCAGATGACATCATTGCAAAGCTTTTTGATGAAGAATATGAAGTGATCGTTGATAGTTATTTTGCTGATGAACTTAAGGAACGGTTAACCGTAGATGAGCTGAGGGAGCAATGGGAAACCATTCATCAAGTACATAGCCATTTAGAGAATCAACAGGGGCCAAAAGTAAGTCACAATAATCAGCATGATATTGTCGAGTATTTATATGATACTGAACAAGGTACAGTCAAAATGAGGATGATATTTGACGAGTCAAAACAGTTAACGAGTTTAAACTTTTCTGATGAGGTGATTGTCCAAATGCCAGAAGGTGTGATGGAAGAAGAGGTGACTGTTGGAGAGGGTAATGAGTTTGAGTTAGGTGGTACGATAACGGTACCGAGTGAAATAGAAGGTAAGATTCCTGTTGTTGTCATTGTTCATGGCTCGGGGCCTAATAATCGTGATGGCGAAATGCTGGAATTAACGCCTTATCGTGATATTGCATGGGGTTTAGCGGAGCGTGGTATTGCATCTATTCGTTATGATAAAAGAACTTTAATCTACCCAGAGGCTTTTATGAATCAAGATTTTACTTGGTATGAAGAGACTGTAGATGATGCTGTTTTGGCAGCGGAAATCGTTTCAAGTGACGACCGGTTTGATCAGGTTTATTTGGTGGGACATAGCTTAGGAGGAATGGCAGGGCCTGTCATTCTTTCAGAAAGTGATAGATTTGATGGGTTCATTTCTCTAGCTGGATCTTTGCGGTCTTTTTCCGATATCATTATGGATCAGTTTGAATATCTTCATCAAACTGGTCATGTACCAGAGGAGCAATTAGAACGGATAAGAGTCGAATATGAAAAAAGCAAAAAGTTACATGAGCTAGATGGAGGTGAAACGGTCTTTGGGCTTCCTGTTACTTATCTAAATACGATGGAGGACTTTCGTTATGAAGCCTTCTTTGAAGAATCAAAGAAGCCAATCTTTATTGTGCAGGGTGAGGATGATTACCAAGTAACCTTCAAGGATTATCAAAGCTGGCAGGAAGCTTTAGAGAATTATGAACCCGTTACTTTTCAGTTATATCCAGGGTTAAATCATTTCTTTGTTCATTATGAAGGGCCTCACAAGGGGACTCCAAATGAATATGGATATGGGGGAAGTTTTTCAGAAGACGTGTTAGATGATATGGCACGATGGATGGAGTAAATAAACTAAGGAGTGTTGTTAGGTGAAGAAGTGGATGATTCTCGCTCTAAGTGTTTTCGTTTTAGTAGCATGTGGCAGCGAGGAAGATGGTAACGAAGCGATTATTGATGAGGCAGAGGCGTTTATTGAGCATTTAGAAAATGGCGATTTTGAAGCTGCGTCAGGCTATTTTTCTGATGAAATGAAAGAACAATTATCTGCAGAAGAACTTGAGCAAGTGTATGGTGAATTAAATGAAATGTTAGGGGAGTTAGTGAGTTACGAGTATTCGGACATGCAAGTGCCTGAAGAGGGTGTCCAATCCCTTATTTTTGCCGCAGAGTTCGAAACGACTTCAGCGAGTTTAATTGTAACATTTGATGATCATCAAGAGATTATTGGATTTTTTGTTCAGTAGAGCTTGATGACTTAGGTGATTGCCAAAGTGTTAAGAAAATTTTTTCACTTTCGTCGTAGCAGTCACGATCCGCAAAATAAATTGAAAGCCAGTAGCGGTTTACAAAGAGTAAACACTACTGGCTTTTTTGTGTGGAAGCTAACCTTTGTCGTTAGGATAGCACAGGTCCCTTATTTACTTTCAGTTATTTGATTGGTAAGTAAAATAATCAAAGTCGGCATGTTGTTTTTCACCAGAAGTATCCTGGCATTGCATTCCTACAAAAGCTCCAGTGAAAAAGCCACCGCCTTGAACGAAATCATCTGATAGTTTATAAGAGTCAAAGTCTATCTCAATGTCCTGCCATGATTGTCCGTCTAATGAATAAGAGTAACGATACGTTTCCGTTTGGACATTTACACGCATATACACGTACTCAATGTCTTCAGGAATGGTCACTTCATTATTCAGTAATGGCTGACCGAAATGAGTGTTTTCACAAGTTGTTATCGTTAAAATTCGTCCCTTTGCTTCATCCAAAGTTAGTTGGAGGGCGGTCCAATTCTCCGTATTATAATAGTTTACTAGGCCGGCAGCCTGTTGGAACGTAGATGGGTTAAACTTCACTTTTGTTTCAGCTTGGAATTCAAAGTGTTGCCATCTTCTTGCAACAAATGCTTGCGTGAAGGTTGAAGTTAAGGATTCTTGACCGTATAATCGCAAATGGCCTGGCTTATCGACTAAGTTACATATTTTTTCGCTTAAAGGAATTCGTAATGTTTGGAAATGAAGGCTTAATGAATCTCCATCAAAATGATCGGTGTGCGGCTCTTCCTCCCAAATGACTTCCTCCATCTTAGGCCCTTCAATTTCTAAAGCAGGCTCATTCCCACCGACTACATACGGCCAATCGTTATGCCATTCAAGTCTTTGAATAGCGGTTTCACGGCCAAGTGGACAATAGCCACGATTTAAGGTGATAGGCTGGTCCTGCCTCGGTAATGGACGCCCTGTTAAATGAACAAGAAACCATTCATCCGTATGAGTATGAACAATTGAAGCGTGCCCGGCTTTTTGCAGCGGATTTCGTATAGATGGATAAGATGTAATTAATGGGTTTTCAGGGTGAACTTCATAGGGACCCCATAAGTCTTCCGAACGTGCAATGGTCGCCTGATGTTCGAATCTTGTACCACCTTCAGCTGTTAAAAGATAATAATATCCATTTAATTTATAGAGGTGTGGGGCTTCTGTTAGTTTAATATCAGTTCCTTTAAAAATGACTTCTTTTTTACCAACTAATTTGTTCTGTTTGGGGTCGAACTCTTGCATAACAATGCCGTAGAAGCTATGGTTTTGTAAGCGATGGTCCCACACCATGTTGACAAAAAATTTGCGGCCATCATCGTCATGGAAAAGAGAAGGATCGAAACCTGAGCTGTTTAAATGGGTAGGCTCCGACCATTCCCCATCAATTGTTTCACAAGTAACGAGGTAATTGTGACAATCCTTCCATTGCCCTCCTGTTACTTTGACGTCTGTATAGATTAACCAGAATTGTCCGTCTGCATAAGAGAGTGCAGGGGCCCACACGCCTCCTGAGTTAGGATTTCCCCACATGTTGAGTTGACTTAAGCGGTTAAGAGGACGACTGACTAGTTTCCAGTTCTTTAAATCCTTGGAGTGATAGATTCCAACACCTGGAAACCATTCAAATGTTGAGACAGCAATGTAGTAGTCTTCCTCAACACGGCAAATAGAAGGGTCAGGGTTAAAGCCTGTTAAAATAGGATTCTGAATCGTTGTCATAAAAAATTTCCACCTTTCAAATGTAAGATTAGTTGGATTTTATGTAGGCAGTCGTTAACTGTTACACACGAAAAAGTAATTCAATACAGGACTTTGGGCTTTTCTATAAGGTTTCTAAGTTCATCGTGATAAAATATTCGGTCGAAAAAGCGGCAACACCTAAAGCGGCTGAGCGTTTATTTAACTCTGAAAATTGAAGTTTTGTAACAGCCTCAGGGTTTGTTAGCTTTGAACTTTTGAGCTGTCTTTCTAAATCAACATGCAGCCACTTTTTTAATTCGGCTAAGCGATTGCCGATAATGATTTGTTCAGGATTAAAGATATTAATCATATTTTTGAGGCCGACAGCTAGATTTTTCCCTAATTGATGAATGACAGCTAATGTCCTTTCGTCCCCTCGTTCGGCTAAGTCGATAATCGTTTCAAAGGCACCATATAGCTGATCCTTACTAATAACGCCTTCTTTTAAAGCGGTTTGAAGCAACGCTCTTTCGGAGGCGTATAGTTCCCAGCAACCTTGGTTTCCACAATTACATATAGGGCCATCCATTTGAATCGTCATATGTCCGAGCTCGCCACTTAGACCTTGTTCACCTAGATAAAGCTCATTATTAAAGATAAGGCCTACACCAATACCTATGCCGCCACTAACATAGATGAGGTCCTTGTACAATTTGCCTGCTCCAAAGCGTTTCTCTCCATATGCCCCAGCATTGGCTTCATTATGAATCGTGACAGGTACATCATATTTGTCATTCACCATTTGTTTGAGATTTATGTTTCGCCAATGTAAGTTAGGAGCCATTAAGACTTCACCATCTTTATTAACCGTAGCCGGTACACCGATTCCGATTCCAATGACGGAATAAGGACTTTTAGGAGTATTCTCAAAAAGTTCATCAATGACCATAAAGAGATGTGTTAGAACATTGTCTAAGGATGTGTCGTCGATCTCGACTTTCTTTTCAATGACAATTTTTCCTTGAAGGTCGGTTAGTAGGGCAAGGATATAATTGACGCCGATATCGATACCAATTGAATAACCTGCTGCTTGATTAAATAAAAGCATAACAGGTCTTCGGCCCCCGCTAGAAATACCTGGTCCTGATTCAAGGATTAAATGTTCATCAATAAGCTCGCTCACGAGGGAGGAGACGGTGCCCTTGTTTAGACCGGTTTGTGCAGCTAGGGAAGCTCTTGAAATGGGATAGTGGTCGATTAATGTGTGTAAAATTAAGGCTTTGTTTCGTTGCTTAACAACATGTTGATTGAATGTTTGAAGCAATTGATTCCCTCCTTTTGTATGAAAGTGGATAGGTGTACGTGCTGCTCGTTTTGCCTGGTAGTATTCGTTTGTTTAACTACTAGTATATACATCTGTAAGCGTTTTCCAATATAAAATTGAAGAATTTATGTATATTCATTATACACTTAGTTTATCCACTAGACAAACATTGTTTTACGCGCTATTCTAAATTTACAGTTAGTTCAGAAAGTGAACTGACATATCAAAGGGGGAAATTGCAATGATGAAAAAGAAAGCGTTTACAGTGTTGGCGGTTGTTTTTCTTGTTTTATTAGTGGCTGTTGGTTGTTCTAATTCCGACGGTGAAACAGGAAATTCAAACGGCCAGGCAACAGTTGACTTTATGCATTTATGGCCACAAGGTAGCTCGGCGGAGCATTATCGTATCGTTAATGAGATTATTGCAGACTTTGAAGAAGAAACAGATATTTCTATTAATCTACAGGTGTTAAGTAATGAACAATATAAAGACCAAATCACAGTATTATCTTCGTCAAATGAATTACCAGATGTCGGGATGACTTGGGCGGCTGGCTATCTTGATCCTTTTGTAGAAGGAGAGCGTTTTACGCCATTAGATGATTTATTAGATGACGGATTAAGAGAACAGTTTGTGGCAGGCACATTAGAGGCCTATGAGAAAGATGGAAGTACGTATGGTTTACCTTTAGAGCTTAATACGGTTTATATTTACTACAATAAACAGATTTTTGAGGAATATGGTTTAACAGAACCATCTACGTATGATGAGTTATTAGAAATTGTACAGACGTTAAATGATAATGGTGAGAATGCGATTGCATTAGGGAACAGAGACCGTTGGACTGGTTCAATGTGGTATATGTATTTAGCGGACCGAATCGGAGGAAGCGACACATTAACGAATGCGATTGAACGTACGGGTTCTTTTGAAGACCCTGCATTAGTTGAAGCGGCAGCTAAGGTACAAGAGCTTGTTGAAAACGATGCATTTGTTAGTGGTTTTAATGGGTTGGCTGATGAAGAAGCAAAAAGTATGTTTATGAATGAGCAGTCTGCTATGTATATGATTGCAACTTGGGATTTACCAAACTTCACGACTAATGAAGATGTACCACAGGAGTTTAGAGATAGTGTGGGATACTTTGCATTCCCTACTGTAGAAGGTGCAGGGGACCCAAACAGTTTTGTTGGAGGACCAGGTGTCGGTTTATTTGTAAGTGAGAACTCGGATGTACAAGAGGAAGCCAAGCAATTTGCTGCCTATTTTATCGAGCAATGGGGAGAGAGGGCCGTTGCTGAGGCGGGGGTTATTCCAGCAACTATTGTTGATGGTGCAGGATTAGATTTGCCAGAGATGTATGTAGAGGTATTAGATGATTTAAATAATGCGACCAATCTTACTCTTTATGCAGATGTACAAATGACAGCAGCGGCAGCCCAGGAACACTTAGACTTAATCCAGTCGTTATTTGGATTACAAATTACGCCTGAGGATTTTGCTGAGTTACATGAAAGAGCTTTAGAAGAGTAAAGAGTGTTGGCTCATGCAATCAGGAATCATACGTAGATAAATGTCAGTAGGGGCAAGGCGAATCAAGGAAGTCTGCCCCTCACCACTCTAAGTAATTGGGGATGTGTTATATGAATAGAGTAATGTCCAATAAGTGGTTTATTACCTTATATTTATTGCCGGCATTGTTGCTAGTAGGGATTTTAATTTTTATCCCTTTAATTTTAACTGGTTATTATGGGTTGATGAAATGGGATGGAATTGGTGCCATGCAGTTTATAGGTTTAGAGAATTACCAAAGAGTTATCCAGGATATGCGTTTTTGGGATAGTGCCAAACACTCTTTTCTATTAGCTGTATTTTCGACCTTAAGTTTAATTATCTATTTACTTATTTCCATGATTCTAGCTTCTAAGATTAAAGGAGCAGATTTATTAAGGAAGTTATATTTAATACCAATGCTCTTATCCTCTGTTGCGATTGCCCAGCTGTGGATTAAGGTATATAACCCAGCTAATGGAATGTTAAATACGATATTGGCTTGGTTTGGAGTTGAAAATCCTCCTTTATGGTTAGCAAACCCAGACATTGTTTTATACTCGATTTTTATACCAATTTTGTGGCAATACGCTGGTTTTTATATATTAATCTATTATGCAGCCTTAAAAGGAATACCAGATTCAATTGTAGAAGCGGCTAAAATTGATGGAGCAAGCCCTTTTCAAATCGCTTATCGCATAAAACTACCTTTAATTATGGGGATAGTGAAAGTAACGGTTGTATTAGCGGTCGTTGGGTCATTAAAATATTTTGATTTGATCTATGTGATGACAGGCGGGGGGCCTAACGGAGCCAGTGAGGTTATGGCATCCTACATGTATAAGTTAGCCTTCGGTCAAAATAATTTTGGTTACGGTAGTGCCGTCGGATTTATGTTATTACTGATTACACTCATCGTTACGTATATCATTCGTAAAGTGACAGCTAATAAAGAAGAGCTGCAATATTAAGGGGGAGATTGAATGAGCCGCATAGGTTACTTTCTTTTGTATGTGACGTTAGGACTTGTCGCCTTGTTTCAAGTCTTTCCGATCGTCTGGTTATTCTTATTCTCATTAAAAGATAATCGCGAAATTTTTGCAGGGAATCCATTTGCTTTACCCGAGCAGATTAAATGGGAGAATTATTTAACCGTTTGGGAAGCGGGGATTGGCAATTACTTTTTTAATAGTATTTGGATTACGCTCGTTGCGATTTTATTGACGTTGCTATTTAGTAGTATGGCTGTCTTTGTGATAACGAGGATGAAGTGGAAGTTAAATAAGCTGGTATTAGGTATTTTTATGATTGGTTTAATGATTCCGATCCATTCTTCATTAATTCCGTTGTTCAGCATGTTTTTGAATGTGAATTTAATTGATAATCCTTGGTCGATAGTTATTACGTATACGGCGTATAATCTACCCATTACGATTATGATTTTACTAGGTTTCTATTATACGATACCAAAAGAAATTGAAGAAGCTGCCATCATTGACGGGGCGTCTTTACACAGACTATTCTTTCGTATCATTTTACCGATCACAACACCAGTGCTATCTACGACGGCGATTATTAATATGATTTATAACTGGAATGAATTTGTGTTTGTAAATACATTTATTAGTTCAGATAAGTATAAGACGCTCACCGTGGGAATTCAAAATTTTGTTGGACAGTATATGACCGACTGGGGAGCGATCGGCGCGACACTTGTCATTAGTGTGCTACCGATACTCGTCGCTTTCTTTTTCTTTAGTAATAAAATTGTAGAAGGGATTTCTGCAAGTGCGGTGAAAGGTTAAGAGATATTTGATTGTTTCTCTTCAACTTTTTGAAAAGCCCTTTGAGCAAATAGCGAAGTCACTAAAGCATAAAAGCTAGAACCAAAAATCATAGCAATAGCTGGGAATACGTAAATCAGCAAGGAAAAAGCAACGAAGGTCACGATGATTCCTAGAGATTGAATAGGGCTGACTAGCATGATGAAAAAGGCGTTTTTATATAAAGCTGCTAGGCTACTATCATAATGAACATAAGTAGGAAACACATAAAAAATGAAAAGTCCAAATAGGAGCATACCGGCAAATAGTAAGGCGGTTAACAGGCTTAGTGTTATATCCATATTGAAATAGAGAAATAAGAGATTAAATCCAACGATAGAACCAATTATAAAAAGAGGAAGCCCAAATACATTACTTCTTTTAAATTCTTGTTTATATATGTGCCAAAATCGTTGGAAAATCGGGAAGTCATACTCACCTTGCAGCCATTTTCTCATGATTGTGAAAAGAGCTATCGTTGCAGGAAAAAGTCCAAAAAAGAAAAAGCCTAGTAGTGTCGTAGCCAACCATAATATGTTTATATAGGCAAAACGCGTGATCCATTCCAAAATGTGATAGAGAGTACGACCCATAATAAACTCCTTTTTGTGTTTTTTCTCTTATTATACTAGGAAAAAGAATCAGTATGTTCATTTACTAGAAACTTTGTTTAATAAATAGACTAAGAATTTCAAAGTTTCGACCTTAATTTTTATATAAAATGCCCATGGCGCAGCAAAAAATGAAAGTATGGGTTTGTCCTTAACTTGGTGGATTTTTATTTAATTTTGTTTCGTTCTTTAACTGGTGGCATTTTGATTCAATTTGGATTTGCTTCTTTATTTGGTAGTTTTCCATTCATTTTGTTTTTTGTTCTCATTAAATTTAATGAATTGTTTTGAGATTTTTTTGAACAGAGAATTTAGGGTAGCGACCAGCAACGCTCCATGTTCGCACTAACTTCCATACAAAACCCGCATGGCGGAGCCCCATTCACTTCGCCACCAACAAAGATGAACGTAGTGGCGACTATTCAAACTGTTGGCCCGTTTACAACTCGATCACCATCAGGAGTCGGCCTGAATAAACAGGGAGCACTGTCCTACTAAGGTCATTGATCGCGAGGTGGATGACGAGCTAACTTCAAGGCACAACCCATTCGCCCCAAGTTAACTTTCATATAAAAAAACACTAGGAGGAATACGATGAATTACTTTAATGACATTTCAAAGATTCAATACGAGGGACCGAAATCAACAAATCCATTTGCGTTCAAATTTTATAATCCAGAGGATACGATTGATGGAAAAACTTTTGAGGAATACTTACGCTTTGGCGTTGCGTATTGGCATACGTTTACCGAGGATTTATCCGATCCATTTGGTGCAGGAACTGCATTGAGACCTTGGGATCGCTATACAGGTCTAGATCTAGCAAAAGCAAGAGTCGAAGCTGCCTTCGAATTTTTTGAGAAGCTTGGTGTTCCATACTTCTGCTTCCATGATGTTGATATTGCCCCTGAAGGCGATAGCTTAGCAGAAAGTAATAAAAACCTAGACATCATCGTTAGTATGGTTAAAGACTATATGAAGGATAGTAAGACAAAGCTGCTCTGGAATACGGTGAATAACTTTTCACACCCACGTTTTGTTCACGGCGCGGGCTCTGCGAGCAATGCAGATGTATTCGCCTATGCAGCGGCAAAAGTAAAAAAAGGTTTAGAGGTTGGTAAAGAGTTAGGTTCAGAGAATTACGTATTCTGGGGTGGGCGCGAAGGCTATGAGACACTTCTAAATACGAATATGAAGCTTGAACTAGATAATTTAGGACGTCTTTTCCAAATGTCCGTTGATTATGCGAATGAGATTGGTTTTGATGCCCAATTCTTAATCGAGCCAAAACCAAAGGAGCCGACATCACACCAATATGACTTTGATGTAGCAAGTGGTTATGCATTCCTTCAACATTATGGATTAGCTGATAAATTTAAATTTAATATTGAAGCAAACCATGCAACATTAGCGGGGCACACATTTGAGCATGAGTTACACTATGCACGGATCCATAACATGTTAGGTTCTGTCGATGCGAACCAAGGCCATCCGTTATTAGGTTGGGATACGGATGAATTTCCAACGGATCTGTATATGACAACTTTAGCCATGTACGAGATTTTAAAGAATGGTGGACTGGGTTCAGGTGGTCTTAACTTTGACGCCAAGGTACGTAGAGGTTCTTTTGCGCCTGAAGATTTATTCAAAGCACATATCTCTGGTATGGACAGCTTTGCGGTAGGTTTAAAGGTTGCGAAGAGATTACTAGATGATAAGGCGATTGAAGGGATCATTGAAGAGCGTTATAGCAGTTATTCTGATGGAATTGGTAAACAAATTGTTGATGGAGAAATTGGCTTGAAGGAACTGGAGAAGTACGCCTTGCAATTGGGCGATATTAAGCAAAGCTCTGGTAAGCTTGAACAAATAAAATCAACAATTAATCAATATTTATTAACAACATTTGCGGAGTAATTCATTTGGATCGTGAGGTGATAATGTGAACTATGTACTGGGGATTGATTTAGGAACGAGTGCCGTTAAGATTGCCCTTGTGAATCAACATGGTCAAGTGATTGATGAAGTATCCAAGGATTATCCTTTGTATCATGAGAAATCAGGCTATAGTGAACAGGACCCGGATGATTGGGTAAACAAAACGATTGAGGGCTTGACCGAAATAACGTCTAGGTACAGTGGAAGTGTATCGACGATTGAGGGCTTGAGTTTTTCTGGTCAAATGCATGGATTGGTCCTATTAGATGAAAAGCAGGTCCCTCTACGTCGTGCGATCCTTTGGAATGATACGAGAACGACGAAGCAATGTCATGATATTGAAGAAAAAGTGGGAGAAGCACGGCTACTTTCTATCACGCAAAATCGTGCACTAGAAGGTTTTACTTTACCAAAAATCTTGTGGGTAAAAGAACATGAGTCTACGTTATTTCAACAGGTAAAAAGTGTCTTGTTGCCAAAGGACTACGTCCGTCTTAAGCTAACGGGTAAACTTCATATGGATTACTCAGATGCAGCAGGTACATTATTACTAGATATTAAAAATCGTACATGGAGCTCTGAGATTATTGATATATTGGAGCTTCCACCAACTATTTTTCCTGAATTAGTTGAGTCAACGGCATTTGTGGGTCACTTAAGCGATGAGATTGTGAGGCAGACAGGGCTATCACATGACCTGAAGGTATATGCGGGTGGTGCCGATAATGCATGTGGTGCAATTGGTGCTGGCGTGAGTGAGCAGGGACAAACGATGGTGAGCATTGGTACATCTGGAGTGGTCTTGTCCTTTGAGCAAAATGCTGATAAAGATTTTGGTGGTAAGGTTCATTACTTCCATCATAGTGTCCCCGACAGCTTTTATTCGATGGGTGTTACATTGGCAGCAGGTTATAGCTTAAGTTGGTTTAAGGATGTATTTGCGAAGGATGAATCGTTCGAGCATTTGTTAGCCGAAGCTGGTGAGGTGCCAGTTGGGGCAAACGGACTGCTATTTACCCCGTATTTAGTCGGTGAGCGTACTCCGCATGCAGACTCAACGATCCGTGCGAGTTTTATCGGCATGGATAGCTCTCATAAACGTGCTCATTTTGTTCGAGCTGTTTTAGAAGGGATTACTTTTTCACTGAATGAATCGATTGACCTTTTTCGTAGCTATGGAAAAGAAATTGATCATGTAATTTCGATTGGTGGTGGAGCCAAAAGTCATGTATGGCTCCAGATGCAGGCGGATATATTTAATGCAAGGGTAATCAAGCAAAAGAGTGAACAAGGTCCTGCCATGGGTGCCGCTATGATCGCAGCCTATGGATGTGGGTGGTTTGAATCACTTAAGCAATGTAATGATACGTTTTTGGAAGTGGAACAAAGTTTTGAGCCAATTCCTGAGAATGTTAACCAATACCAACAACTATTCCATCTCTATCAAGCGGTTTACGGACAAACGAAAGAGCTTAACCAGGGTTTATCCCTATTCAGAAAATAAATGAAAGAGAAGCGGTCTAGTCTTTGACTGCTTCTCTTTCATTTAGGCTATTATGTAGCGGGAACTTCTGCTTTTAAAGCATGGGTATTTCCTTCTGTATCTTCAAAAAAAGCCATCCATGTCTCAGCCTCACCAACTTTTGCAACAAAATGAGGCTTACCTTTAAATGAAACGCCTTTTTTAAGGTAGTATTGATAGCCTTGTTGAATATCTGCAACTTGAAAGTATAGAACCGAGCTTGGATGATCAAATTCATCTTTTTCAGGAAGTGTAAGCATTAAAGTTTGACCAGCCAATTGAAAAAAAGCCATCGTTTCCGTTTGAAAAAGTAACGGAAGCTCTAATGTTCCTTGATAAAAACGAGAAGCCCTTTGTATATCTTTCACCGGTATCCCTATTTGAGATATTGATTGAATCACGGTTCCGTTCATTACATAACCCCCTTCATTCTAACTTACTAATTTCGACAAATAGAAGTGGAATCCTCTTGTCGATTTCAGGAATGGTAGTAGAGTCAAGGTGTTGCGGACGAAAAAAGAGAGAAAGCCTGAGTAAAACGAATTAACTCATCGGAAAACTATAAATAACTACTACCATAATGAAAGTGACGGTAGTCCTTAACAACTCAGATTTTCGATAGCGGTGATTAAATCTCCGCACATGATGTTTAGATACACTTTCATACAAACCCCACATGCGAATCCAATACCGCTCCACCACCAACAAAAATGAAAGTGGTGTCTGGCTCTTTAACTGGTGGAACTTCATTCAATTCGTTTTTGCTTTTTTATTTTTGGGATTTTCATTCACTTATTTTATATGAAAGTTACTTATGGGCGATAGTTCGTTCCTTGAAGTTAGCTGGTCATCCATCTTGCGATAGATGACCTTAACAGGACAGTGCCCCCTGTTTGATCAGGCAGACTCCTGATGGTGATCGAGTTGTAAACGTGCCAACAGTTTGAACAGTCGCCACTACTTTTATCTTTGTTGGTGGCGGAGTGAATTTGGCTCCGCCATGAGTGTTTTATATGAAAGTTACTTATGGGCGTTGCATAGCAAGTCATCATGGAAGTTTTGTATGAGAAGTTCTCTAACCAAGAAGCCTGAGTATGGGGATACTAATTTAGGAATTAATAATGTTTAAAAATCTCTAAGGTAATATACAAAAAGATAATCAATCGTTTCTAGCTTGGTTCTCACCGAATTGTACTCATCACTCAAAATCAAAAGGGGGAAACTTGTAGAATAAAAAGTAAGAGGTCTTGCCAGAGCTGTGTGTAGAAAGGACTAGATATTCAGGCGTAACTTTTGCAGGTTAGTTTTTATTAAAAAGGTGAGCCTATAGTGGGCTCACCTTTTTCTATTTGAGATTAATGAACTACAATATTATGCTCATTATTATCAACTTTAATATCGATCAATTCATTATAAATTTCTTGATCATCTTTTTTAATAATAAATTCGTAAGTAATTTCAGGTAGTGTCTTGAATTCAACGGTATTACTATTAGCATCTGCTTCTATTATCATTCCTATGTCACCTGCTAACGGGGTAGTGTCAAAGACGTACAAAGTAAAACCAACAATGGGTTCAGAGTGTTCGTTGTATACTTGTACTTTAACATCCACAGGTTCATTTGTTTCAACATTATCTCCTTGACAACTAACTAAAAAAATAAACAGAGTTAAGAGAATGAATTTTTTCATTTATTTAACGACTCCATGATTGAATATTATTAAAAGCAGCATTCGTTATCCTTGTAGCAACGTTATAATTAGTAGACCCTGCAGTGTGAATGGCAATAGCTGACCAACCATTATCAGTGTAATTTTTATAAAAAGGTGAGCCACTTTGACAACCTGTTGTATCGGCATTATGACGTAAAGTTCTTTCATATACAGCGCTAACACTTCCTGTATCTCTCCACATTGTTCCCCAACGTGCACTCTGAGGTGGCGTGCATGGATAGCCGGTAACTATAAACCTTTGGCCTAATGGATCCAGGTTACTACCGTTAGTAGTTCTATATCCAAACCAGCCCGTAGTGTTCCCAGGAGTTCCATTTAACTTAATTGCGCCATAGTCGTATTCTCTTTCCCCATCTCGTGTCCAACCTGTTACGGAGTGAAAAGTTGTGCCTCTATAGCTGTTATATGGGTAACTTGCGTCATTTCTACCCGGTGATGCTGTTATAGATGTTGCCCAACCACCTCTATCGTGGTCATATACACAATGACCAGCTGTAACCACTGTATCAGCACTGACTAAGAAGCCAGTGCAGCCAAAACGTGAGGTTCCTGATGAAGGGTATCGTATGTCTAAGTGTACAATAGCTCTATTAGGGAAGGCCGTTGTATTTGTAACCCTTGTTCGATTGTCAGTACCAATAATGGCACTTATTTCAAAATCATTATTAAACAATTCGGTTGCTTCATCTTTTTTATTAATTGGATTTACTAAGGAATCCGTTCCTTCAAAAGGTAATGAACTTTCTATGGCATCATCATTTTCTTCATTTAAAATTTCGTAATCAAAGCTTTCCTCTTTTGTTACAGGATCAAAACTTATTGATTGATTACTTTCGATGTCATCGATTGACTCACCTGCAAAAACTTGAGAAGTAAAAACAAATGAGGCAAAAATAATGCTCATAAATAACCACTTTTTCATTCGAACATCTTCTCCTTTTATTTTTCTATATGTATAAGCATAGATGAACTTTCGTTCCGACCCCTCCTTATAGCAAACGAATTAATCCCATTATATAACAATTTCTATAAATAAATATAAAATTTTAAATATTTTAACAATTGTTTGTTAAAGATGTGTTTTTATTTGTAAATGAAGTTTCTTGTTGAAATTATAGACCCCTCAAGCAAAGCTCGGAGGCTCAAGGAAGGCCTGCTGGAAGCGTGCCCTCCATTCCCGAAGCGATCGTCGAAGATGAGAATATCGCCTTTAGTTAACTTTCATACAATCCCCAATTCAAAAAACTTCCCTTATTTCAAGAAAAGTCTTACAATATCTTTATTCGCATTGCGAAATATCTTATAGCTACCGAGAAGGGAGTTACATATCATGAAAAACGTTACATTAAACAATGGAATTCAAATGCCTCAACTAGGCTTCGGTGTATGGAAAGTTGAGGATGAACAGGCAACAGCAGCTGTTGCTAAGGCGATAGAAGTTGGGTATACGTCGATTGATACGGCGATGATTTATAGAAATGAAGTAGGAGTTGGAAAGGCAATTGCTGACTCTGCTATCCCTCGTGACGAGTTATTTATTACGACAAAGGTTTGGAATGCAGACCAAGGTTATGAATCGACAATTAAAGCATTTGAAGAAAGCTTAGAGAAGCTGGGGCTCGATTATGTTGATTTATATTTAGTTCACTGGCCAACACCTGAATTTGACACGTATGTAGAAACTTATCAAGCATTAGAAAAGCTTTATCATGATGGTCGTGTCAAAGCGATAGGTGTATGTAACTTTGAAGTTGAACATTTAGAGCGAATTTTAGCAGAATGTGAAGTTGTACCTGTTTTAAATCAAATTGAGTGTCACCCGTATTTGGCACAGAACGAACTGAAAGAATTTTGTAAGAAACACGATATATTCGTGGAGGCATGGAGTCCACTTGACCAAGGTGGGGATGTTTTAAAAGACCCGGTTATCGAACAGATTGCTGAAGCACAGGGGAAAACAGCTGCACAAATTGTCTTAAGGTGGCATTTACAAAATAATACGATTGCGATTCCAAAATCGGTCACACCATCACGTATTGAAGAAAACTTTCAAGTACTTGATTTTGAATTAACAGATGAAGAGATGGCTAAGATCAATCAACTTGATAGCGGTAAAAGAAAAGGTCCACACCCAAGTGAAATGAACAGTCGCTAATCAAAAGCTGACAAAATGAAGAGCTACTTAACCTAGTGTTAGTGGCTCTTTTTAATGGAAGAGCAACTTATTTCAATATGTATTAAAATCGTTCATCTAAAAAAATTGTTAATGGCCTCAAGACGAATGCGATGCTGGCAGTCATCGCAAGTGAACATCTTTGTTTTTCTTTCTTTAAACTGCTTATAGGCGAGTGAACCTTCGTATACTTTAAATACAACTTTGCAACTATAGCATGACACTTCATAATACATATTCATAGCTCCTTTAGAATTTATGTGTCTATATATCTATATATCTATTTTCTACATGCATAAAAGTTTTTTGTCCACTTGAAACCCCTTATAGTTATGGTAATGAACAGAATGAAAACGCTTAAACTAAAGCTAGAATGCTTGTATGGTAGTGTGGTAGAATGAACAAGAAGGAGCTGATTTTGCTGTGTTGAACCATATAAAATATACGAAAACGACAAGAGATTATGTGTATAAGCATATTCGAGAATTAATTATGTCATTGGAACTTCCACCAGGAACGTCTATTTCAGAAAAGGAAATAGCGGAAAAATTACAAGTAAGTAGAACGCCTGTAAGAGAAGCATTCTTAAGGTTATCAGAAGATGAATTATTAAATGTTTTGCCTCAAAGAGGTACATTGGTAACGTTGATTGATTTGGAGCATGTAGACGAGGCGAGGTTTTTACGGGAGCAGGCTGAGGTTGGGATGATGAAGTTGGCCTGTCACACTTTTAGTGAAAAAAGTATGGAACAATTAGATGAAAATATACGAGCACAAAAAAAGGCGAGGAATGAAGAGGATGAGCAGCTACTTTTTCAACTCGATCATGCGTTTCACCGAATACTTGCGGAAGGGGTAAATAAGCTACGAGTTTGGCATGTCGTTCAAAAAATGGATACACATTCAAATAGGTTAAGAAAGCTAAGTATGGATTTAAAGTTTAATTGGGAGAAGCTAGTTGACCAGCATGAAGCCATGGTAGAGGCGATTAAAAAGCAAGATAGTGTGAAAGCAGAAAAGCTCATGCGCGCTCATTTAACTTTATTACAATATGATCAAGTAGCATTAAAAGTAGAATATCCTGAATATTTTAATTAGTTTGATTTGAAGGGGGAAGGTATCATGCGAATGACATTCAGGTGGTATGGGGAGAACAATGACTCAGTTTCTCTTGAACAAATTAAGCAAATACCGGGGGTGGAGGGTTTAGTTTGGGCCTTACATCACCGTTTGGCTGGTGAAGTTTGGACTGAAGAGGAAGTCATGGAGATTAAAAAGCAGGCTGACTCTTTTGATTTTCATTTAGATGTAGTTGAAAGTATTAATGTGCATGAAGACATTAAATTAGGGCTTCCGAGTCGAGAACTCTATATAGATAATTATAAAAAAAGTTTACGAAATGTCGCCAAAGTAGGGGTGAAAGTTGTTTGTTTTAACTTTATGCCTGTTTTTGATTGGACAAGAACCGATTTATATAAAGAGTTGGAGGATGGTTCTACCGCTTTATTTTATGAGAAATCAAAAGTCGAGCAAATGGAACCGTACCAACTAATTGAGCAAACAACGGTTTCTGGATATACGATGCCGGGCTGGGAACCAGAGCGTTTGCGAACAATCGAACAATCATTGAAAGCATATGAGCAAGTGGACGAAGAAAAACTTTGGGGGAATTTAACATATTTTCTAAAAGAGATTTTACCAGTGGCTGAAGAGTTAGGAATTAAAATGGCGATCCACCCAGATGATCCGCCCTGGTCTGTGTTTAATCTGCCGCGTATTATCACGAGTGAGCAGGCAATAGAAAGGTATTTAGCGATTTCAGATAGCTCGTCTCATTGTCTAACCTTATGTAGTGGCTCATTAGGTGCTAATCCCGAAAATGATATACCGGCAATTATTCGCAAGTTTCATCATCGAATAGCTTTTGCTCATATCCGAAATGTACGTATTTATGAGAATGGTGATTTCATTGAAACATCCCACCGTACAGAAGATGGTTCAGTACCGATTAGCGATGTCGTCAAGGCTTACCATGAAAATGATTTCACCGGTTATGCCAGGCCTGATCATGGCCGTCATTTGTGGGGAGAAAAATGTAGACCAGGTTACGGACTATATGATCGTGCAATGGGTATTATGCACCTATGGGGTTTATGGGATGCTTATGAATTAATAAAAAATAAGGGAGGTGAATAAGGTGTTTCCAAAGTATAAAGGACTGGCTGGCAAAACGGCTGTAGTTACTGGTGGGAGTGGTGTCTTGTGTCAATCCATGGCAAAGGAACTCGCACGCCAAGGTATGCAAATTGCGATATTAAATCGTAACCAAGAAAAAGGGCAAAAGGTTGCTGATGAAATCAATCAATTAGGTGGAACTGCAATGGCTCTATCATGTGATGTTTTAGATAACGAAAGTGTTAAACATGCTTATTTAGTGATTCAGAGAGAGTTTGGAGAATGCGACCTACTTATCAATGGTGCTGGGGGCAATCACCCAGATGCTGTAACTGATAAAGAGATATTTGAACGAGGAGACTTTGAGAATGCGAGTCTGAAATCATTTTTTGATTTGGAGTTACAAGGATTTGACCATGTCTTCCAATTGAATTTAGTTGGTTCGTTAATTTCTACCCAAATTTTTGCCAAAGGTATGACACAAAAAGGAGGGACTGTGATCAATATTTCTTCCATGTCTGCACCGGCACCAATGACGAAAGTTCCTGCCTATAGTGCGGCTAAAGCAGGTATTGATAATTTGACCAAGTGGCTAGCGGTTCATTTTGCTGAAGTGGGCATTCGTGTTAATGCTATCGCACCAGGATTTTTTTTAACTGAGCAGAATCGCGGTTTACTCCTAAAAGAGGATGGTGCCCTTTCCGAGCGTGCTGAAAAAATTATTCAGCACACACCGCAGAGAAGATTTGGCCAACCCGAGGACTTGTTAGGAACTCTATTATGGTTAGCAGACGAGCAGTCCTCACGGTTTGTTACCGGAATTACTGTTCCTGTAGATGGAGGATTTATGGCTTATTCAGGTGTCTAAGTGTTGTAGGGAAAGTAGAGACTATACTTCGCCACGCTATTGTCTCAGAGCGTGATTTTGGGTAGCGATGAGCAAAGCTTCGCATTTGAGCATCAGCACCAACTTTCATATAAAACCCGCATGGTGGAGCCAAAATCGCCCCACCACCAACAAGAATGAAAGTCATCTTTCACCATCTTAACAATTCATAAAGTTTTGTGTAGATACGGAGGCCGAACCCTGAAGTAACTGCACAAAGAGGGAGTTTATGTGAAGATGCTGGGTCCAAACCTTGGAGTATCTGCACAAAAAGACAGTTTATGTGAAGATGCTGGGTCCAAACCTTGGAGTATCTGCACAAAAAGACAGTTTATGTGAAGATACTGGGTCCAAACCTTGGAGTATCTGCACAAAGAGGGAGTTTATGTGAAGATGCTGGGTCCAAACCTTGGAGTATCTGCACAAAGAGGCCGTTTATGTGAAGATACGGAGGCCAAACCTCGGAGTAACTGCACAAAGAGAGGGTTAATGTGCAGATACAGAGGCCAAACCTCGGAGTATCTGCACAAAAAGAAGGTTAATGTGCAGATACAGAGGCGAAACCCCGAAGTAACTGCACAAAGGCCATTCTTCATGGATAGTGACGACTTCTTAACCCGTGGATACGAGTCCTCTCCAAATATATAAGTAGGGTTTCAATCATTACTTGGTGGAACTTCATTCAATTTGATTTTGTTTGTTGGATTGTTTTTAGAACTTGAGAATTAACAGTAACCCAGCGGAAGAAATGCCGCGAAGACTCCCGCGGGAAATAGTGGCAGAGCCGAAATCCACTAGCAAAGCTAGTTAGTTCGGCGCCACCCCGCAGGACGCGGAGCGAGCATTTCTGGAGCGACGAGTAACGCTCTATGTTCGCACTTTCATATAAAAGGAACGTTCATCTATCAATAAGATAGTGACGTTCCTTTTTTACATATATACTATCTTGTAGCTGCTTCAGCGTTAACGAGTCCGCTACCGAACTGAGTTGAACTACCTAATGAAGTAGCTGTATTCAAGAGGTGATTTCGAATTTGCGTGTTTGACCAACTAGGGTTCTTCTGTTTAACTAGAGCCGCAACTCCAGCAACATGTGGTGTTGCCATGGACGTACCGTTTAAACTAGCATAGCGATTTCCAGGGTATGTGCTTTGTACACCAACACCTGGTGCCACAATGTTTAAGCCTGTCCCATATTGAGAAAAGCTGGCACGGTTGTTATTTTGATCAGTCGCTCCAACAGCCAATGCATTCGTATAACGAGCTGGGTAAGAGACTGTTCCTGAACCATTATTACCTGAAGCGGCAACGACTAATACACCGGCACTATTAGCTTGATTCACAGCAAGTTCTAATGTTTGGCTTCCAGTTGGACTTCCTAAGCTAAGGTTTGCAATATGCATATTATTTTGTGCGGACCATTGTAGGCCTTGTGCAATAGCACTAACGGAGCCAGAGCCATTAGCACCAAGAACTTTCACGGCATATAACTCAGCATTAGGAGCTACACCAATAACACCAATTGAATTATTTAAGGCTGCAATTGTTCCGGCAACGTGGGTGCCGTGACCGTTGCCATCTTGATAACCAGGTTCACCACTGACAAAACTAACACCACCGCGAATATTTAAGTCGGAATGAGTGGCAATACCTGTATCAAGGACTGCTACACGTACGCCCGAACCAGTAAAGCCTCTATTCAACGCCGTTGGAGCTTGTACACGTGTAATTCCCCAAGGTGTCGTTTGGTTAGCTATTTTGACCTCTACATCCTCTTCAACGTAAGCAATGGAAGGATCTTTTTTGAGGCTTTGAACATCTTCAGGACTTAATTCAACCGATACAACTGGAATTTCTTCAAATTCGTATAAGAGTTCCATTTCAACGGTATCATTATTAACCTCTGCAAATAACGAGACTTGATCGTTTCCTTTTTCGGTTGCCTCAAGAAATTCGGTTACTTGAAGCTGATTCTCAAACCCAATCAGATATTGCTTTTTGATCTCCTCTGCAGATACGACGGAAGAAGTTAATGAAATGGATAAAAATAAAGCAGCACCAGCTATGAACTTTGTCCACATTTTCTTCAAAACAATCTCCTCCTTATGATTTTAATAAAACAAAAAGATTCATAGAGCGATTATGGAAATCTTGTTGAAGGGCAAGTGTGTAACAGTGGCTCTCACCTCCAAAAATATAAGCTCAAGGCGGCTGGTCTAGTGTAAAGTAGGAGTTCTTCGGTAAATGAGGAGACCATTCATGGTTGTAAACTAAATATATAACTAAAAATAATTATTGTAAATATAAAAATTAATAATATGTATATAAATATATTCATTATATATTCATTATTAATTAAATTTGAATAAAAAAAGAGACAGTCTTGAGAGGAGACTGTCTCTTGAAACATGATGAATGAACTAGTTGTTATTGATTAATAGAGATTGCTTTCAGAGTGGAGGCCTGGCATAGAATCTTTCTTATCATCAGCTGCTGCGACACCAAGAGAAAGGCTAACACTAAAAGCGATTAACACTAAAAATGAGAAAAATAAATTCTTTTTCATAATATCCCTCCTATTTATCAAGCTTACTCAAATATATGCTTGATATGGTATATTATACTATTTATTTATGATTAAATATATAGATTTTTCAGTTTTTCTTCAATGAATTTGACCATCTCATAATTTTTTTGTATTTCAAAAATTAACTTTGCTTGCTCCATATATTTGCGGCCATTTTCTAAGTCTTTAATTTGATGATAATTAAAACCGGTTTGATACAAACTATCACCTAAAGTATATAAAATTCCTTTATTGATACAGTGCTCAATACTAATTAAGCAATACTCAATCGATTGCTGGTATTTCTTTTGCTTCGTTAAATTAGTAGAAATATTAAATAGAATCTTGGCATAAAGGTGAAAATTGAAATTCTCGCCTTCTTTACTAGCTTCAAAGCATTCGAATAACATATTTTCTGCTTCTTCATACTTATCCTCATCCGATAAGATAATGCCATAGCTGATTTTCGTCTCAATTAATTGTTGTCTAGCAGTGGCATTGTTCATATCTGTTCGTAAAGATAAGGCTTTTTTGAGCTTTTTCTCCGCTAAAGCAAAATCAGTTTCTAAATAATAAATGTAGATGGCTTCATGCCAATATAAATATTGTTTATCCACGTTTGTAAGGGAGTGGACATTTTTAAGTTCATTATCAATGACGTACTTTAAAGAAATATAATCTCTTCGGTTTTTTAAATTGGTGACGATTTCTTTGATAGAATCAAGGTTAGAATGGTGGGTTTCTTCATGAGAGGTTTGTCCATATAAGTAACCCATACTAACACCTAGGCGTTCACTTAATAAATATAATGTATAGCTTGTGGGGTTCTCTTGACTATCTTCTCTTTCTAAGTTGCTAATTTGTGCTTGAGTACAAATCCCCTTTGCAAGCTTAGATTGCGTTAATCCTTTTTGTTGCCTAATTTCTTTTAGACGTTGTCCTAATAAATTCTTGCTTATAGTTTTCATTAATGGTGCCCCGCCCCTTTATGTATTTTTATAATTATATCATATTAAATATAAGAAGTGATGATGATTGTTTTATTTGGTATATAAAAAGAAAAGTTCCACACGCTTGAACGTTACATATGGTTTCATTTGATAATGGGCAAAGAACTTGCTGAATTTTACTTTTCCAAATACTGCTCCATGATTGGGATATACGTATTGGGGTATGTTTGTAACATATGAATCTTCATCTAAAGGTTATAACCAAAAATAAAATACTTGAAATACATTAGGGGGGTATAGTATAGTGGAGTTGTCATGATTTATGAACCATTCATTTGGTTGGTTTGATCGTATAAATGAGGGGCTTTTGGCACAAAAGAACCTTAAAAGGAGGATGCAGTATGACTTCAAAAGAAATATCTTTACAAATTTCTGGTATGACATGTGCAGCATGTGCCAATCGAATAGAGAAGGGTCTTGCGAAAGTGGATGGAGTCGAGGATGCCAATGTCAATTTTGCACTTGAAAGAACGAAGGTAAAATATGACCCTGAGGCGACTAGTGTCCAGCAATTAGAGGATAAAATTGAAAAGTTAGGATATCAAGTTATCCATGAGAAGGAGACCTTTGACGTATCGGGTATGACGTGTGCAGCGTGTGCAACCCGTGTGGAAAAGGGATTGTCTAAGTTAGAGGGGGTATCGAGTGTCAATGTTAATTTGGCACTTGAAACGGCAACCGTAATGTATAACAAAGAGGAAGTAAACCCTGCACAAATGATGGAAAGGGTTAAGCAAATCGGTTATCAGCTTAAGAAGCAAACGTCTAAAGAAGAGACTGCCTCCCAAAAAGAAACGGAAATTCGCCATCAAACAGGTAAATTTATTTTTTCAGCTATTTTAACATTACCGTTACTTTGGACGATGGTCACACATTTTAGTTTTACTTCGTTTATTTATATGCCTGATATGTTTATGAATCCATGGGTTCAGCTTGCTTTAGCGACTCCTGTTCAATTTATTGTCGGGGCTCAATTTTACCGTGGTGCATATAAAGCATTACGAAATAAGAGTGCCAATATGGATGTGTTAATTGCATTAGGAACAACAGTTGCTTACTTTTATAGTATCTTTTTAGGGTATGAGTGGTTTGCAGCTGGGCAGCAAGGAATGCCGGAGCTATATTTTGAAGCGGCGGCAGTCATCATTACTTTGGTTGTATTAGGGAAACTTTTCGAAGTAAGTGCCAAAGGGAAAACAAGTCAAGCGATAGAAAAGCTTTTAGGAATGCAAGCTAAAACAGCAAGAATTGTCCGTAATGGTGAGGAAATGGAGATTTCTGTAGAAGAAGTTGTACTTGGTGATACGATTATTGTTCGTCCAGGTGAAAAAATTCCTGTTGATGGCATCATTCAAGAAGGTCAATCGGCCATCGATGAATCAATGATTACAGGTGAAAGTATACCAATTGATAAAAAAACAGGTGATACCGTTATTGGTGCGACAATTAATAAAAATGGTTCCTTACAAGTTGAGGCTACAAAGGTAGGGAGAGATACAGCTTTATCACAAATTATCAAGGTTGTGGAGGAAGCACAAGGCAGTAAAGCAGATATACAAAGAGTGGCTGATAAAGTATCGGGTATTTTTGTACCGATTGTGGTTGCTATTGCTATCATCACATTCTTCGTCTGGTATTTCCTTATTTCACCTGGAGATTTTCGTTCGGCTATTGTTCCATTAATAACGATTTTAGTAATTGCTTGTCCTTGTGCATTAGGTTTAGCTACTCCTACATCGATTATGGCAGGCTCAGGGCGTGCAGCAGAGTTAGGTGTTCTCTTTAAGGGAGGAGAGCATCTCGAAAATACACGTATGGTTCAAACTGTTGTTTTAGATAAAACAGGTACGGTAACTAAAGGAAAGCCTGAGTTAACGGATGTGTTCATTGTCAATGACATGGATGAAGAAAAAGTCTTATCCTATGCAGCTAGTCTTGAGAAAAACTCTGAGCATCCGCTCGCTGAGGCCATTGTTAAAGGTGTTGAGAAAAAGGGAATTGCGTTTACGAGTAGCAGTGATTTTGAAACAATACCTGGTTATGGTATTCGTGGTCAAGTTGAAGAGCGTGAGGTATTAGTAGGAACACGTAAGTTGATGAATAAGTACGGGATTCACGTTGAGAAGTTTGAAAATGAAATGAGTCATTTTGAATCAGAAGGGAAAACGGCTATGCTTATTGTGATTAATGAGCAATTAGCAGGAATAATTGCTGTCGCTGATACGGTTAAAGAAACTTCGAAGGCAGCCATTCAACGAATGCACGATTTAGGCCTTGAAGTTATTATGTTAACAGGGGACAATCAGCGTACGGCTGAGGCAATTGGACAAGAAGTTGGTATCGATCGTATTATTGCTGAGGTTGTTCCAGAAGAAAAAGCGAAACAAATTGAAAAGATACAGAGCGCGGGTAAAAAAGTAGCGATGGTCGGTGATGGTATTAACGATGCACCAGCATTAGCTGTTGCTAATATTGGTATGGCGATTGGCACAGGTACAGATATTGCGATTGAAGCAGCAGATGTGACCTTAATGCGAGGAGACCTCCATAGTGTTGCTGACAGTATTCAACTAAGTGCTAAAACGATGAGAAATATTAAGCAAAATCTATTCTTTGCTTTCTTTTATAATACGGCATCTATTCCAATCGCAGCAGCTGGCCTACTTGCTCCATGGGTTGCAGGGGCAGCAATGGCTTTTAGTTCGGTATCAGTTGTCTTAAATGCATTAAGATTACAAAGATTAAAGCTAGCGAGAAGGGGTGATACAGCATGAAAATAAAGACATGGATCCTTAGTGGGGTTACGTATGTTAGCTTAGTGATGATTACTTTTGCTGTTATTACTGGGGGAAACCCATTTGAAAGTACGGACATGCTCCATGACGAGCATGGCGAACATGAGCATATGGATGAGTGATTACACATTAAACCTCGGGTGACGGTTAACTCGAGGTTTTTTAAATGGCTTATATATTTGGATAAAGAAGAGGTGTGGTTCACATATTAACGAAATAGAATTATCGCAATAGCCTATTTAGTTAAGTTTGCTAACCATTTTGAGATTGATTTAGAAAAGAGCTTCTACGATAAAATGGAAGAGGTAAATCAAAGATTGGTTAACAAATCATAGTGAGCGACTGTCCCTAATAAGAAGGGGGGATTAGTTTTCAAACTCCTTCCGTGAAAGAGGGATATTACCCCGGTCGTTCTCAAGATACTCTTTCAAATCTCTAATCTCTTGTAACATAATTTGCGTATTTTGCCATGCGGCAAGAGAACCTACGATGGCAAAAGCGATCAGAACAAAGATAATAATATCAATAAACATTTCAATCCTCCTCGATGAACTCATTTTTCTTATGTTCTCTAAAACCAGTTATTTTAAACATATACATATACATAGAACCAAAGCCTAAATTAATTTTAGGTTTTTTTATGATCTTTTTGGAATGATAAAAAAAAGCATCGAAGAAGATATAATGTGAGATGCTGGGGGCAGCATGAAAATAAATCTGCAGGCTTCAATCCACTTTAGTAAGTTTGTTCAGCATAATATCGAAAGCACCTTATCAGATGGATGAATCTGAATGGTGTTTCGGATTTGACTGTTCAAACTGTAGGCACGTTTACAACTCGATCACCATCAGAAGTCGGGCTGAACAAACAGGGAGCACTGTCCTACTAAGGTCATTTATCGCGAGATCGATGACCAGCTAACTTTACGGCACAACCTATCGCCCATAAGTAACTTGCATATAAAATAGAACATAAGCTTATTTAATTTTGTCATCCTTCTAGATGACGAAATTGTATTTACATTACATTGAGAATCTAAGTAGAAAACGCTTACTATAAAAGTAGGTCTTATTTATTCATTATCTTATTTTCATAAAAGGAGGAAAAACAGTATGGCGGAAAAAACTAGTATTCGTACAAAAGTACAACGTTTTGGAAGTAACCTAAGTGCAATGATTATGCCAAATATCGGGGCATTTATTGCTTGGGGTTTGATTACTGCTTTATTTATAGACACAGGATGGTTACCTAATGAAAACCTTGCTACATTAGTTGACCCAATGATTACGTATTTATTACCACTTTTAATAGGTTATACCGGTGGTAAAATGCTCTATGATGTCCGAGGTGGTGTTGTTGGTGCCACAGCGACATTAGGTATTATTGTGGGTGCTGATATTCCGATGTTTATCGGTGCTATGATTATGGGACCGCTAGGTGGTTACCTTATTAAAAAATTTGACCAGCTCGTAGATGGTAAAATTAAATCAGGTTTTGAAATGCTTGTTAATAATTTCTCATCAGGTATTCTAGGCGCTCTACTTGCATTATTTGCATTTGTGGGTGTAGGACCAGTCGTCGTAACTATTAGTAGTTGGTTAGCGAGTGGTGTCGCATCGATTATTAATGCAGGATTATTACCACTTGCAAGTATTTTCGTCGAACCGGCAAAAGTATTATTCTTAAATAATGCGATTAACCATGGTATTCTTGGACCAATTGCAATGGATCAAGCAAACCAATTTGGAAAATCGATTTTATTCTTAGTGGAAACAAACCCTGGACCAGGTCTAGGTATTTTACTCGCCTTCTGTATTTTCGGTAAAGGTATGGCGAAACAATCAGCACCTGGCGCAGTTATTATTCACGCAGTAGGGGGAATTCATGAAATTTACTTCCCATACATCCTAATGAAGCCAGCTCTCATTATTGCAGCAATCGCTGGTGGAATGAGTGGGATTTTAACATTCTCATTATTAAATGCTGGTTTGACGGCAACGCCATCACCGGGAAGTATTATTGCTTTAGGAATTATGGCTCCTCGTGGTGAACTATTACCGGTACTTGCGGGTATTTTCATTGCAACTGCCGTTTCCTTCTTAATTGCTTCATTTATCCTGAAAACGGGTAAACAAGATGAAGAAGCTGATTTATCATCAGCAGGTAAAAAGATGGAAGAAATGAAGGGTAAAAAGAGTAGTGTCTCTTCTTCATTCGAACAACAAGAGCTAGATTCAACACCGGTTCAAAAAGAAGATAAAGAAATTAACAAAATTGTTTTTGCTTGTGATGCGGGGATGGGATCGAGTGCCATGGGTTCCTCATTACTCAAGAATAAGTTGAAAAAAGCAGACATCCAAAAAGATGTTTCGAATACTTCAATTAGTAATTTGCCAGCAGATGCTGATCTCGTAATTACGCACAAGGACTTAACGGACCGTGCCAAACAGCAAAATCCAAATGCTGAACATATTTCAGTAGAAAATTTCCTGAACAGTCCTAAATATGACGAACTTATTGAACGTTTAAAGAAATAAAAAGCCATTCACCCGAGAATTTACTCCTCGGGTGAATCCCGTTTTCATGCGCCATCAGGAGTAGCACGAACAAAAATGGAGCGTTGACGAGCTAACTTCACGGCACGAACTATCGCCCATAAGTAACTTTTATATAAAACCCGCATGGAGCCAAAATCGCCCAACCACCAACAAGAATGAAAGTCATCTTTCACCATCTTAACAATTCATAAAGGTTTGTGAAGATACGGAGGCCAAACCTCGGAGTAACTGCACAAAGAGGCGGTTAATGTGAAGATACGGAGGCTAAACCTTGGAGTAACTGCACAAAAAGGCGGTTAATGTTCAGATAAGGAAGCCAAACCTTGGAGTATCTGCACAAAGAGGCCGTTTATGTGCAGATGCTGGGGCCAAACCTTGAAGTATCTGCACAAAAAGGCAGTTTATGTTCAGATAAGGAGGCCAAACCTTGGAGTAACTGCACAAAAAGGCAGTTAATGTTCAGATAAGGAGGCCAAACCTTGGAGTAACTGCACAAAAAGGCGGTTTATGTTCAGATAAGGAAG
>NZ_JAQQWS010000002.1:48492-260742 GCF_028610675.1 Alkalihalobacillus pseudalcaliphilus | reverse complement strand
CCAAACCTTGGAGTAACTGCACAAAAAGGCGGTTAATGTGAAGATACAGAGGCCAAACCTCGGAGTAACTGCACAAAAAGGCGGTTAATGTTCAGATAAGGAAGCCAAACCTTGGAGTAACTGCACAAAAAGGCGGTTAATGTGAAGATACAGAGGCCAAACCTCGGAGTAACTGCACAAAGGCCATTCTTCATGGATAGTGACGACTTCTTAACCCGTGGATACGAGTCCTCTCCAAATATAGAAGTAGGGTTTCAATCATTACCTGGTGGAACTTCATTTAATTTGATTTTGTTCTTTTTCGTTTTAAAGAAAAGTGTTAGATTGATTTATTACTTGAGAATAAGTACTAACCTAGCGGGCGAGTCATGCAGAGACTCTCGTGGGAGATAGTGAAAGAGCTGAGATCCAAGGCGTAGCCAGTTAGCGCAGCGCCACCCCGCAGGACGCGGATCATGATTTTCGGTAGCGACGAGTAAAGCTCCGCACATGAGTATCAGTAGTAACTTTCATACAAAATAATAAGATACGGAGGTGACTGTGATGTATATGTCTGCTAGGGAACGTTCGATACTGATGCTTTTAGTAAGAGAAGAAAAGTCGATATCGATTGCCATGATGGCAAAGGAGCTAGAAGTAAGTACACGCACGATCCAACGGGATCTTAAAGGTATAGAAGATATTTTATCAGAGTTTCACCTCTTACTGAAAAAAGATGGGAAAGGTTTAGCGATTGAAGGAACATTGGAAGAACGCATGAATCTGATGTCATATCTCGGATCGCTAGAGCATGAAGAATATACACCAGAAGAACGCCAAATTGTGCTTCTCTCTCATCTTTTGCACGTAAGAGAACCAATAAAATTGTACGCGTTAGCGAACGAACTAAATGTGACCGTAGCTACCATTAGTAATGATTTAAGTAAAGTAGAAAATTGGTTAAAATCCTTTCAACTACGCTTAATAAAAAAGCGTGGATATGGTGTCGAAGTACAAGGAGAGGAAGTTGTTATTCGCCGAGCTTTAAGCAAATTAATTAGTGAAAATCTTAATGAAGACTATTTTTATCAACTATTAAGTGGCGATGACAAAGTACAATCACCCATTTCTAAGGTCGTTCTAAAGCGATTGATGCATTATGTTGATATAGAGACGATCAAGAATGTGAAAATGACCATTGATCAATGGCGGTTGGAGCTTACAGATGGAATGGCAGATAGTTCTTATGTTGCTTTAGTCGTTCATGTTACGCTCGCTTTAGAACGAATTAAGGAAGGCGAGAGAATTGAACTAAAAGGAGAGTATTTGAGTTCATTACAGGTTGAAAAAGAGTATCGTCTCGCGCAAAAGCTAGCCTTTTATTTAGAGGAGCAATTGCAAATAGAAATTCCAGAAGAGGAAATTGGCTATATTACGATGCATCTCCGCGGAGTTAAATGGATGGGCCAAAAAGAAGAAGTATTAGAAGGCTCTGACTTACAGCTGGCTGTAAAGGTCAAGCAGCTCATACAAGCCGTAGCAAAGTCATTACAGGTTTCCTTACAGGAAGAAGCCCTATATCAAGGTTTATTGTCACATATGAAACCAGCCATATATAGAATTAGGAACAAAATGAAAATCCATAATCCGCTCCTTGATAGAATAAAGGATGATTATGATGAATTATTCCGAGTAGTGAAAAAAGCCACGGATGAGGTTTTCCAAGGTTGGGCAATTCCTGATGAAGAGATTGGTTTTCTCGTGATGCATTTCGGGTCAGTCATTGAATTAAGGACCAATAAGTCGGAGCTTAGTGCATTAGTTATTTGTTCGAGTGGTATAGGCTCTTCAAAGCTGTTAGCAAGTCGTCTAAACAAAGAATTCCCAGAAATTACGTTGATGGATAATGCCTCCATGTTTGATTTAGATGAGAATATGGTAAAGAGTTATGATTTAGTTATTTCTACGGTACCCCTGCAGGGATTTGAAGGATATATCTACGTAAGACCTTATTTGGCTAAGGATGAAGTAAGACAAATAAGAGATCATTTAAATGCGTTAGTTCAAAGAAATAAGACTGGGAGAGAGTCTTATCGTAATCTTCATCATGTAAAAGGAAAAACAATTGATCGATTATTTTTCCAAGTAATTGGAGAGGTTAATGGTGATATACAAACGATCCTTGCAGAACTAGAATTTAAAGTTTTACCTGCTCATACATTAGAGGACAATTTATTAGCTTTATGCTCTGATTATGAACAGCGTGGTGTGGTAGAATCTGCACATGATGTTTTAGAAGCCTTAATACAAAGGGAGAAACTAGGCGGTTTAGCTATACCTGAGACAAGCCTAGCCTTATTCCATACAAGGCATCCGAAAATTATTAAGCCTCTATTTTCTATTTATGAATTAAAGGATCCTTTGTATCGGCGAGGTATGGATAATCAAAGTATGCTAGTAAAAAGGATTTTCATTTTATTAGCACCCGAACAAATGAATGATTCGCAATTAGCCTTGATGAGTTTTATAAGTGCTCAAATCATTGAAAGTGAACATTCGATTAAGCTATATGAAAAAGGTCAGGAAACAGAGATAAAGAACTATTTGGCCAATCAATTTAAAAACTACTTGCAAGACATAATCAATAAGGAGTGGACAACATGACAAAGATTTTAGTGAAAGATAATATTCGTTTTTCTGGAAAAGCAACAACAAAAGAGGAAGCGATCCAAGAGGTCGGTCAAATCTTAGTTGAAAAAGGCTATGTGAATTCGAATTATGTTGAAAAAATGTTAGAAAGGGAAGAGATTACATCAACGTTTATGGGCAATATGCTTGCCATTCCCCATGGAACAGACGAAGGTAAAAAGGAAGTAACGGCGTCTGGATTAGCGGTGCAAATTTACGATCAACCACTTGATTGGAACGGTGAAGAAGTTCGCCTTGTTATTGGTATTGCAGGTGTAGGTGATGAGCATTTAGAAATTCTTTCTCAAATTGCTATTGTCTGCTCTGAAGTCGAGAATGTAGAGAAGCTTCTTCAAACAAAATCAGCGGATGAGGTATTAGACATGTTTTCAGAGGTTGCCGAATAATGAAGGCAATACACTTTGGAGCTGGTAATATTGGCCGGGGATTTATAGGTGCTCTGCTTTCAAATTCTGGTTATGAGGTTGTCTTTGTAGATGTGAATGAAACGATCATTCAAGAGATTAACAATAAAAAACAATATACAGTGAAGATGGCTGAGGAAAACGGTAGCGAGGAGCTAATCACAAATATTCGAGCTCTTAATAGTCAATCGGAATTAGAACAAGTGATTGAAGAGATTGCTTCTGCTGATATCGTCACAACTGCAATAGGTCCATCCATATTAAAATTTGTGGCGGAGCCGATTGCCAAAGGACTTCAGAAAAAAGGGAATAAAGAATCACTTGTTATTGCTTGTGAAAATGCAATTGGAGCAACAGAAACACTCCAATCCTTCATTCAATCTTATGTGGATGAAGACAAGTGGCAAGAGATTGTTTCGACAACAAGTTTTCCAAACTCAGCTGTTGATCGTATAGTTCCCAACCAGCATCAAGAACAATTATTGACCGTGGCGGTTGAACCATTTTTTGAGTGGGCAATCGACCGCTCGGCCATTCATACGGAAGTACCTCATTTAGATGGTGCAACTTTTGTAACTGACTTAACCCCTTATATTGAAAGGAAGTTATTCACGGTCAATACAGGTCATGCGACGGTAGCCTATATAGGCTATCAAAAGGGCTACGAGACGATCAAAGAATCCATTCAGGATCCTGATATTTTACATGCATTGCAAGAAACATTAAAAGAAACATCCAAAGTATTAACCGCTCAATATGGATTTGATGAAGCAGAACATCGTCATTATGTAGAAAAAATCATTGGTCGCTTTGAAAATCCTCACTTATCGGATGAAGTGACTCGAGTTGCACGTGGGCCATTACGAAAGCTAAGTTTCAACGAGCGTTTTATTAAACCTGCCCGAATGCTCCTTGAGCTTGGTAAGAAACCGGAAGCATTACTAGAGGGAATTCAAGCGGCCTTTCAATTTGACGTACCATCAGACCCTGAAAGTGTAGAACTTCAGCAAAAGTTAAAAAACAACGCACTTCACGACGTTATTTTAGAAGTGACTGGCTTACCGGAATCAAACCTATTAGTTGCGTTAATTGAGGAGAAAATCAAATAAACAAACAGGAGATTGCCGCAACGGTAATCTCAATAAACGTGGATTAGTTTCATTATCCCAAGGAGACATTACCGCAGTTAGTATTATGTAATTGAAAAAAGATGGCTCACCTAATGGTGCAAGTCATCTTTTTTAGGTGCGCCAGACATGAGTGATAGCTCTACAGTTTTATTCATAATTGAATTGTAAATGGCCATCTACTTTATATGTGTCCACTTTTGTATCAATTTCATGACTAAAATCATCATCAAGAATTACGGGACTAGCGGTACCACTAGACTCCTTTACTTCGAGTTCTATCACTTGAAACTGTTTCACCTTAAGGTAATGTACTAGACTACTATATTTGAACTCATCACTATTTCGATTTATATTAATTGGTTCTTTATTGTTGGCTGTTTTATCAAATCTAATTAATAGTAGGCCTAATAATAAAAATACAATTAATAGCTTTCTCATCAAACATTGTCCTCTCTGTAAGGTATAATTATAACGTTATTATCTATAAATAAATAAGGTTTGTAATACCGTAAAAATATTTTGTTTTTTCTGTCAATTTTGTTTGTGATTTATTATATCATTACAAATAAAAGGATGGAAGGTAATGCGATGAAAAAGTATTTTTATTTGTTAGGTTCAGTGTTAATTATATCAAATTTAATATGGCAATTAGACGTAAAAGCTGATGAAACGGATTTAGAACTAATTTTTACGGATTACGAATATGAAGAAATTACTCGGGACACTAAAGATTTAGAGTATGGAAATCAGAAATAGAATATGACTACTCATTAGAAGTTAACTTAGAAGAAGTAGGAGGCTTTGAGGAATTTTTAGAACCTGAAATAATTACTTATGCAATAATTGGGCCTGATGAAAGGAGGCCAGATGCTAGTACTCTTACTTACCCGAACTCTACAATATCTTTTTTAGAAATGCATTGAGATGACGGTAGTGGTTCAGTATGTACTGGAACTTTAACTGATACTAGACCCTAAGGACCTGTTTATAAGAACTTGATTGGAATATAGGTTGTTCTTGGACGTAATGGTAATATTGCACCCTTTGGTATTGCTAATGGAATACAAGCATATTTGCCTGCTGAATATGCAAATCGTGAAACTAGAACTATGGCTATGATTATGGAGTTATAAATACAGATATTAGTTTTCAGAGTACATGGTCTATGGGCGTTGGAGTCTTAAGTGAAAGTACGTTACTTAATAACACATTTACCGTAAATGAATATCCGGGTGATAAAGTTGTTAGTGGTGCTTATTATCAGTGGTACCATTCAGATATTCTTTATGAAGTTACTCCAAATACTATACTTTATTATATCGATACATATAAAGGACAGTCAGCAACTCCAGTTTATAATTCTAATAATATTATTGCTGGTGTTCATAGCGCAGGAGTAACTATTAAAGACACTGAGATTGGTTTATATAATATTGAAAAAAGGATAACTTCTAGTAGTTTGAGCCTGATTCGGACTGGGCAAACTCAAATAATTAATAAGTTATATTAATAGTTTCTAATTCTTTTTCTCAGCCTCATTTTTTTTCAACCTTTCTTTGACATCATATATATTCCCTAAGACAATGATTAATAAAATTAGAATAACTATAAGAATTCCACCTTGAAAGTAACCTCCACCTATCCAAATGTATATAAATGGTAATAATACCATACTTATCCCTATGAAAAATACTGTTAGTAATGTAATTTTAATAGCTTCTTTCATTTTCAACTTCTCCTCATCTATCTTTAATTAACACATCAATTATGAATACTACATACTAAAAATGTCAAATAAAGAAATCTTAAGAAATTAGTATGTTCAGTGATTTATTCTATTTATCAGTTAGCTCATTTAACCTCATAATCTATTACAATAAAAAACTAAAGTTGATAATAATAAACATATTTTAGTATATTTAACACAATATTACAAAAAAGAGATGATCATTTGAAGTTTTTTAGAATATTGTTGCTAGTACTACTGTTTAGTTTGACTTCCACAACCCTCACATTTGCAAATGAATTGACATTATCTGATGTTGTTATATTAACAGAGAATCAAGTAAGTGAATTATCTCAAGAACAAAGAAAACACAAACTAATAGAGCGAGGGTTTACAGAAGAAGATGTAAAAAACATGAGTAATCATACTCAAATTACTTTTCTAGAAGCCAATGGTATAAAAGCATCCTATGAAGTTGGTGAAACGAACCATTTGTATCACACTATTAACGGTGAAACACATAATTTTAACGCTCTAACTGAACATGAAATTCAAAAAATTAAACAAGAAGAGCACCAATTATTTCTAAAGGAAGGTCAACTCGTTGCTCCTTTCAATTCTGAGTATAGGGAACATGGAAGTTGGACTGGCTATATCCATGCAATGGTGCTTGAAGAAGACGCCAATAATTACATTTATCTTGTATCTGTCGATTGGCACTATAATTCAGGCGTATTCGCAATGCATACTGATGCTTTTGGGTTAACTTGGGACCAAAACTTTACTGGCTATGGTGATCTCCTTACTTACTCTGCAATGGCTATTTCATATGATGGAGATTTCTATGATAGAACTAATATATCTATTGATGTAAATAGAATGGGCGGAGGAACAGGTGGTACAATTAGCGTTGGAAACTATGCACAACAAGGTGGATCATTTGTACAACAGATTTCTGCTCCTAAACGTCTTAGTGGTGAAAATGCAGAGCTTATCTTTGATTATGTACATCCTCACCTTCCAGGTTTTATATCAGTTTCAATAGACGCTGGAGTATTTGAATTTGATTTTACAGGAATTTTTAGTGGTGATGAGTGGTATATTCCTCTAAGCTTGCAAATAGGCAGTTAAATTTATTTTTACATAAAGAATCTCCATTGTAACATTACAATGGAGATTCTTTATGTAAAAATAAACGTTTATTATAAGGGTTCTTCACCAAAACATGCACTTGCTATCTATTAACAACTAAGCAATTCTTCATTACATTCTAGTAAAATCCGTTGTTTATAGTGCTTACGATTTCGGGTAAAGTAATGTCTACGTTGCATGGTCTTGATCTTATTGTTTCTTCCTTCTACGGCTGAGTGCTCAATTTGTTCACCTTGAACCAGCCAACGAAACCAACTTTAGCCAAAGCATGACTAGTGCTGCAATCGTACCAAGTGATGAATGCCTCTTTCCATTCATAGACAGTGCGTAAGTGACCTTATTTTTGATGTACCCAGGGGGATGAGTTAGGTGGAGTTTCGGCTTATGGACAAATATGGCACCTTTCCAAACAAATACTCGTTAAAAAGCGAATAATCCAAAAGAACTATTAATTGTAGTTAGATTATTACGAAATAATAGATAAGTGATCTTAATACTATCAAAAATAGGTCATTTATATTAGTATATAAGAATGGGCAAAGTAGGTAAAAAAATATATATTTGGAGGAAGATGTAATAATGGTAGATGCGTATAATACAAAAAGAGTGCATCGAGTTAATTTAGGGGTCATTATCGTACTTCTATTAATGTTAGTTGTTCCAATTGTTATAGAAAGAGGATTTCAAGATACAATAGCGGTTCAAGTAGCTTCACTCATCGTTTTATTATTATGTATTGCCAATTATTTTTTACCAATACCTACATATGTTAAAGGCTTTTTATTCGCCTTTCTACCTGGATTAACGATTTGGGCACTCTACTTTGTGGAGGGTTATGCTTTAAATAAACACTATATCATTATTTTGACGATTGCGATGGTCACACTCTATTTTAAAAAAGAGTTAATTTTAATTTATGGAATCATCGTTAATATCTCCTTTCTAACTATTTATTTTGTCGATCCACCGACGTTACTCGGAACCGACCATGGAATAAAAGCGATTGTTATTATTCTTGCTATGACAAATGGTTTAATTGCTCTCTTATTCTTCCTAACAAAGTGGGGCAGAGAGCTTATCAACGAATCGTATTATAAAGAACAAAGGGCTACACAATTACTACAGCAGCTGGAATCAACATTTCAAACAGTTAGTAGAGGTAGTGTCCAATTAGACTCAAGCATGAGTGGGTTTAATGAAAATGTCGATACTTTATATGAATCAAGTCAGCAAGTCGTTGATGCGGTTCAGCAAATGACAGCGGCGATTCAAGAAGAGGCAAATAGCCTTTCGATTATTAATGAAACAATGGGCAAATCATTAACTAAAGCAAATGAAACGGTAGAAATTACAGAAGGAGTCACGGAAATTGCATCAGAAATCAATAAGCGAGTGGCAACGGGGCTTGAAAAAATTCATAAAGTAACGGGTGATGTTGAAACCGTTCACGAATCGATAAGTTTAACAGCTTCAACGGTTACGGACCTGGAGGAAAGCTTAGAAAAGGTTAATCACTTGCTTGGAAGTATAAAGAAGATAGCTGAACAAACCAACCTCCTCGCATTAAACGCCGCCATAGAGTCGGCAAGAGCTGGGGAACATGGTAGAGGTTTTGCCGTTGTAGCTGACGAAGTTCGTAAGTTAGCAGAACAAAGTGAGCAGCTTACAGAAAAAATTAGTGACGTGACATCGACATTGTCTGAAAAAGCCCAGTTAGCCTCAGATAAGGCAGTAGAAGGTGAAAAGGCCATTATGAGTGGGACCGAAGTATTGCGTGATGTCGCTCAGTTTTTTGGAGAGCTAAAAATCGCTAACGATGAAACAACATTAGGTGTTACAGAAAGTATGAAATCGATTCAAGAATTAGCTGACCAATTTAATCAAATCCAAGCACAAATAGAAAATGTAGCGAATATATCCGAAGAGAATTCCGCATCGACAGAGGAAATATTATCAACGATAGAAAATGAACATGAGTATGTTTCTAAAATGAAGCAATCCATAGATGGTATTCGTGAATTAAGTATTGATTTAAAAGAAGCCTGTCACTTCTCTGAGGAAAAGTGATAGGCTTTTCCTTATGCTTTTATACGATAATAGATGTCCTGAAATTGTTTTTTTGAAAAGATGACAGGAACGGGATAAAGTGGATTAGCTTCAGAGTAAGCCCTTTTGGCCATCGCTTGAATATCTTTTTCTAATACTTTGGTTTTTGATGGGATTTGCATGTCCTTGTTGAGTTTCTCAATGGCTTCGATCAATCGTTGTGCTTTCTCTCTTTGGTTCATTGAACGCTCTGTTATTCCGGCAGCATCAGCAAGCTCAGATAATGGTTTAATAATCGTAGATCCATATTCTCGAAGGATGGAAGGCAGTATAATAGCATTAGCAATCCCATGAGGAGTCCCGTAATAACCTCCTAATGTATGTGCGACTGCGTGTATATTACCAACATATGAGCGACTGAAGGCCTTTCCTGCAAGATAAGCTGCTTTTTGCATGCCTGCACGGGCTTCTAAATCGGAACCATCTTGATACGCACAGTGTAAGTAACGAAATATTAATTGAATAGATTCGAGACAAAGAGAGCGTGTTGTCCTTGTTGTACTTTTGCCAATATAGGCCTCAATCACGTGTGTTAAAG
Organism: Alkalihalobacillus pseudalcaliphilus; assembly: GCF_028610675.1. Lineage (NCBI taxonomy): Bacteria > Bacillati > Bacillota > Bacilli > Caryophanales > Bacillaceae > Alkalihalobacillus > Alkalihalobacillus pseudalcaliphilus. The sequence goes on along the minus strand of NZ_JAQQWS010000002.1, from coordinate 250,998 downwards.
CGTCCATACCTGTTGCGGCCGTTAATGGCTTCGGTAATCCTACTGTAAGCAGCGGGTCCAGTACGGCTAATTTCGGTGTGAGAGCAGGATCCATTAACGCATACTTTTCTGATGTGGTCGCATTCGTTATCACTGCCGCAAGTGTGGCTTCACTCCCTGTACCGGCTGTGGTTGGTATGGCGATGAAGGGAGGTATTCCGCTTTTTCCTACTTTAAATAATCCTTTCATTTGGGGCAACGTTTTCTGTTGATTAGCTACTCTGGCAGCAATTGCCTTTGCGCAATCAATGGGCGAACCTCCGCCAAATGCTAGAAGTGCCTCACATCTTTTGGAATGATAAAGCCCAAGGGCATCTTCTATCGTATCAATAGTAGGGTTAGGTGTCGTTTGGTCAAAGAGAAAGTAGTCAATCCGTTCAGTATGTAATTGTTGGAGCAATGGCTCGAGTAAGTGGGTAGCGATCATGCCTTGATCGGTTACAATCAAGAGACGGTTTAGATTTTGATTTTTTAGGTAGGGAACAACTTGAGATAAACGCCCACTTCCTTCGATGATTTCAGGCTCTTGAAAAGGGATAAAACGTGCTGCAATACGCATGATGAATTGATAAAAACGGCAATAAAATCGGTACATAATTGAGCTCTCCTTTTCTGATTATAAATTGGTCAGTCTGCGTTTTTTTCTATATGATAAAGGGAAGAAAAATAAGTAGAGGTGAATATGGATTATATCGTGTTTTTATTGATTGTATTAGTAGCTTCTGTGTTACAAACAAGCTCAGGATTCGGATTCTCCATTCTAGCTACACCCTTTTTACTTTTGTTATTTGAGCCCTATGAAGCAATCCAAATCAACCTTGTCATCTCTTTTATCATTTCCCTTCTATTGTTTCAAAAAATAAAGGGAGACATCAATCAAGGAGTCTTGAAGCGTATGGTGATTGGAAGTATGCCAGGTCTTCCAATAGGAATTTACGTATTCTTAATCATAGATATTATGTATTTAAAAGTTATCATAGGTTCTTTAATTCTATTTTTAACAACCTTACTCCTGTTGTCATTCCGAATAAGAGAAAATAATGTCAGAGATTATGGAGTGGCAGGAATATCTGGTGTACTGACGACATCAGTAGGCATGCCCGGCCCACCGCTTTTACTTTATTTCTCTGGGACAAATACGAGTAAGTCGGCCGTACGAGCTACTACATTAGCATTCTATTTATTTATCTATTTAATTAGCTTTTTTATACAATTCGTAACGGTAGGCACGAGCCAGGTAGTTTGGACATCGATAGCGATGAGTATACCGGTTGTGCTTTTGGGTCTCGTGTTAGGTCAATTTCTATTTAAAAGGATGAGCCAACGCTTTTTCAGATGGCTTTCCTATGCATTGTTACTTTTTACTGGGATTTATATATTGGTCGAGGCATTTAGCTGAGAGGAGATTATTTTATGAAAACAGCTTTTATCACGGGAGCAAATAGTGGTTTTGGTTATTTGATTTCATTGGAACTGCTCAAAAGTGGTTATCAAGTGATTGCAACGATGAGAAATTTAGAAAATAGACTTGAATTAGTCGAAGCTGTTCATCATTTACAATTGCAAAAGCATTTACATGTCCACAAAATGGATGTGACAAAGGAAGAGGAAGTAAAAACGGTCACAGAAGAGATTGACTCTTCATTTGGAAAGGTGGATGTATTAATTAATAATGCTGGATTCTGTCAGGGAGGGTTTTTTCAAGATCTAACCTTGAAAGAGTGGAGAGAGCAGTATGATGTCAATGTAACAGGTGCTTTTGTCGTAACAAAAGAGCTCTTACCTCTCCTTAGAAAGTCAGATTCAGGAAAAATTATTAATATAAGTAGTGTAAGTGGCTTTTTTGCATTTCCAGGAATGTCAGCTTATTGCTCATCCAAATTTGCATTAGAGGGAATGAGCGAAAGCTTGAGGTTGGAGCTACTAAAGGAAGGCATCTACGTTTCATTAATTGAACCGGGTTCATTTAAGACGCCACTCTGGGAAAAATCCTTACGGGCATATGATGAGGGCAATCAAGACTTATCTCTTTTTAAGAGAAATGTACTTAGAAAAGCGAAATCAGCAGCAGCGAATGCTGACGATCCTCAAATTGTGACAAACCTAGTCAAAAAAGTTTGTGCAAAGAGAAAACCAAAGCTCCGCTATCAAGTCGGTAATGGTATTCAAGCGATGTATTATTTGAAGCGAATGATGCCGAGTTCATTGCTTGAAAAAGTGATTTTTAAACAAGTTAATCGTTAAGTACATATACATAGCAGTTACTTTCTGAGAGAGCGTGAGTAAGAGCACAAGTAGGCCAGAATAGGATAGTTACTGAGGGGGAGAGTCGTAGTAAGTACACGCAAAAAGCCGAACAGGTTAGATACTGAGGGAGAGAGTCATAGTAATTGCGTGAAAAGGGCCAAACAGGTCAGTTACAGAAAGTAAAAGCACATCGCCATTAGGATGACTTTCATACCAAATGCCCATGTCGGAGCCAAAACCAGACCACCACCAACAAAGTTGAAAGTCAGCTATTGTCAATTTAACAATTAATATCAGTTTGTGAAGATAATGAGTCCAAGCCAAGGAGTAACTGCACAAAGAGGCGTTTAATGTGAAGATGTTAAGGCCAAAGCATGGAGTAACTGCACAAAGAGCGGGTTAATGTGAAGATACAGAGTCCAAACCTCGGAGTAACTGCACAAAGAGCGGGTTAATGTGAAGATACAGAGTCCAAACCTCGGAGTAACTGCACAAAGAGGCGTTTAATGTGAAGATACAGAGTCCAAACCTTGGAGTAACTGCACAAAGAGCGGGTTAATGTGAAGATACAGAGTCCAAACCTTGGAGTATCTGCATAAAGAGCGGGTTAATGTGAAGATACAGAGTCCAAACCTCGGAGTATCTGCACAAAGAGGCGTTTAATATGAAGATACAGAGTCCAAACCTTGGAGTAACTGCACAAAGAGGCGTTTAATATGAAGATACAGAGTCCAAACCTTGGAGTAACTACACAAAGAGAGGGTTAATGTGAAGATACAGAGTCCAAACCTCGGAGTAACTGCACAAAGAGTGTTTAATGTGAAGATACGGAGTTCAAACCTTGGAGTAACTGCACAAAGAGGTCATTCATATGTAGTGACGACTTCTTAACCTGTGGGTACGTTTTCAACTAGTCCTCTCCAAACATATAAGTAGGGTTTCACTCTTTAATTGATGGAACTTCATTCAATTTGTATTTGCTTTTTTATTGGTTGGCTTTCCATTCATTTATTTTGAATGAGAATTTCACTAACCATTAAGCCTACACCAACCCAAGCGGAGGGGATGGGGTGGCCGACACCTGCAGGAATAGCCTGAGCCTTGAGACCCCGCAAGCGAAGCGCGGAGGCTCAAGCAAGGCCTGCGGAAAGCGTGCCCCCATTCCCGGAGCGATCATCGAAGATGCCATATCGCTTTTAGTCAACTTTCATATAAAAAAACACATCCAAAAGTTGCCTGCGTTTGGATGTGTTTATTACTTAACTATGATTAATAGACCTTATCACCATTGAAAATCGAATTTTTAACAACGACGTAATCTACATTTCGAATGGCATCAAGCTTTGTACCGCCCGCGTAAGAAATCGATGATTGTAAATCCTGCTCCATTTCGTCTAAAGTATCCTGTAAAGAACCTTTATGATCAACTAACATTTTTTTACCTTCAACGTTTTTCTTTTCACCCTTTTGAAATTCAGAGGCAGAACCAAAATATTCTTTATAAAGCTTCCCGTCTTTCTCAATCGTTTCTCCAGGAGACTCCTCATGTCCAGCAAATAAAGAACCAATCATCACCATGGATGCCCCAAAACGAATTGATTTCGCAATGTCGCCATGTGTCCGAATCCCACCGTCGGCAATTATAGGTTTACTGGCAGCTTTGGCACACCAGCGTAGGGCAGCCAATTGCCATCCACCTGTACCGAATCCAGTTTTAATTTTGGTAATACATACCTTTCCTGGTCCGATTCCTACTTTCGTTGCATCGGCACCTGCATTTTCAAGTTCGCGGACAGCCTCAGGAGTGCCAACATTTCCGGCAATGACAAAACTCTTTGGTAAATGCTTTTTAATGTGCTGAATCATCTCAATAACAGCATTGGAATGTCCGTGAGCAATGTCGATTGTAATAAATTCAGGTACAAGATCCTTTGAAGCTAACTGAACGATAAAATCATATTCTTCAGGCTTTACTCCTACACTAATGGAAGCTATGAGTCCTCGTGAGTGCATACCCACAATAAAAGCTGCTCTTTCTTCTGGTTGAAAGCGGTGCATGATATAAAAGTAACCATTTTCAGCAAGTTTAAGAGCAATGCTCTCATCAATAATGGTTTGCATATTAGCTGGAACGACCGGTAATTTAAATGTGTGTCCACCTAATGTAATCGATGTATCACACTCAGAGCGGCTATTTACAATACATTTTGCGGGAATTAGTTGAATATCTTCGTAATCAAATACATTTTCCATATATGACACTCCTAAATACGAATGATTTGTAATGATGTTTAAATTAATGTTCGTACATAAGGTACTTTACCGTATTTTAGTGTAATTGTCAAAATAAAAAAATAGGAGATGTCTAGATAGTTTTAGTGCAAGCATAGTGTGCTGCTCGTCGCTACCGAAAAAGATGCTCCGCGTCCTGCGGGGTCGTACTGAGCTAATCGGCGCAGCCGGCGGATCTCAAACTTTCTCCACTACGTCCCACAGAATCTCGGCATATTTTCGTCCGCTGGGTACTGCTTATTCTCAAATACGAATAACATTTTGGGAGATTTGTGGTCGTTAGAGCCAATGCTCATGTGCGGTGCTTTCTTGCACTATTGAATATCAAGAGTTGTGTGTAGTGGCTGCATAGGGAGGTTTTGTTGGAACTGGTATATGTAGGCTAAAAACGATACAATGAAGCAAGAATCTTGAAAGCGAAGGATGGAATATGATGCATAAAGCAGTAAGAGTGATGGTTAAACCAAAAGCCGAAAAAAAGTTTAAGCGTGGATATCCGTTACTGTCTAAAGAAGATATCGAGCAGGTAAGTGTTTTAAAAGAAGAAGGGCAATTAATAGAGTTAACGACTAAAACGGGAGCCTATTTAGGTACGGGTTATTACGGCAAGCAGAATAAAGGTATTGGCTGGATCTTGACGCAAAATAGAGATGAGAAAATTAATCAAGCTTTTTTTGAAAGGAAAATTGGTGTGGCTTTAACGGCCCGTCAAGAGTTGTATGCTTCCTCGGAGACAACGGCTTTTCGAGTTTTTAATGCAGAGGGAGATGGAATCGGTGGTTTAACGATCGATTATTATGACGGTTATTATGTAGTAAGCTGGTATAGTGAAGGCGTTTATCAATACCATGCAGAAGTGTATGAAGCGTTACAGAACTTAACGGATTATAAAGGGATTTACCAGAAGAAACGGTTTAATACAGGTGGAAAATACGTTGATGAGGACGATTTTGTTGTAGGTGAGCGAGGAGAGTTCCCGTTACTTGTATTAGAAAATGGTGTTCGTTTTGCTGTCTATCTCAATGATGGTGCGATGGTTGGTGTATTTCTTGATCAACGAGAAGTCCGTAAAACGATTCGGGATAAATATTCAGAAGGGAAAAGTGTCTTGAATTTGTTTTCGTATACAGGAGCTTTTTCCGTTTATGCGGCTTTAGGCGGGGCAATTCACACAACGAGTGTCGACCTTGCCAATCGTAGCTTGGCAAAGACGATTGAGCAGTTCAGTGTAAACGATGTTGATTACGAAGCACAGGACATCATTGTTGAAGATGTTTTTAAGTATTTTAAATATGCTAAACGTAAAGACAAGCAGTTTGACGTAGTTGTTCTAGACCCGCCAAGCTTTGCACGATCTAAAAAGTTCACATTCAGTGCTGCGAAAGACTATTCAAATCTTTTACAAGAAGCGATTGATATTACAGCTGAAAAAGGAACGATTGTCGCCTCAACCAATAGTGCTGCTTTTGATATGAATAAGTTTAAAAGTTTTGTGCATCAGGCATTTCAAGCACAAAATACGAAGTATCACATTGAACAGGAATTCTCCTTACCAGTAGACTTTAAAGTGAGTTCAACATTTAAGGAAGGTAATTATTTGAAAGTGCTATTTATTAAAAAGGGTGTATAACACTTAGAAATTAATGGGGATTCTTTTTCGTATCTTTTCATATCCTAATAAAAAAAGTAAAGGTTCGGATAATATGGTTAGGAAAATTGGGAAGATAACCGGATTCACGATTCTTATATATGTGCTTTATGTAATCGTCACGGCGTTTTTGCTATTCACCTTTTCATCGCCTCTGGAGGGAGATTTAACCGTTGAGGTGGTGGAAAGGCAAGACTTATCTACAAATGATCGGGTTGTACTTGTACAAGACCGAGTAGAGTCAGGGCTAGCACGTATTCAATTGATTCAACAAGCGGATAAAAGTATTGATGTATCATCTTATGCCATTCAAAAAGGTGAATATGCGGATATGTTTGTTGGGGCTCTCTTTGAGGCTGCAGATCGGGGAGTACAAGTTCGTATTATTTTAGACGGTATCGTCAATCAGTTTAACCGTGATTTTAATCAGGTAAGCTACGCGATGGAAGAACATCCGAATATGGCGATAAAATTTTATGAACCACTCAATATTTGGATGCCGTGGACGTGGAATAATCGATACCATGATAAATTGCTAATTATTGATGGAGAAATGGTCATGCTCGGTGGTAGAAATATTGGTGATCGGTATTTTAGTCCAGAAGGAACAGCTAAAGCTACTAATGATCGTGATGTAATTGTAATCCATAGTAATCAAGAAGTAGAAGCAAAAAGTGTATTAACCGATATCAGTAACTATTATCAAAAAACGTGGGACCATGAGTTTACGAAACCAGCAGTCAAAAATGTGACAAGTCGTAATCGTGAAAAGGGACAGCTACGTGAGAAACAAGTACGTAAGATTTATCAGCAGGCAGTCGCACAGGATCAAAAGCTTCAGGAAAAGGTAGACTGGCTCGCCAATTCGTATCCGGCTAATTCGATTACCTTTTTGCATAATCCACTTGAGCGTTGGAATAAACAACCGCTAATTTGGCAAGCTTTGATAAAGCAACTCGATCAAGCGTCAGGCATTGTTTATATGGAGAGTCCTTATATTATTCCAACGAATAAAATGCTTTCTTATTTAGACGAATATAATATTGAAGTCGATAAAATGAGACTGATGACAAACTCATTTGCGTCGACACCCAATTCGGTAGCCTTTTCTGGTTATTATCCAAACCGTCGTGAAATTGCCGCTTATTCTGAGTCTTTATATGAATATCAATCGAATAAAGAATCCTTACATGGAAAGACATATATTTTTGATGAGCAAATTAGCATGGTCGGTTCGTTTAATTTAGATTCAAGGAGTGCTTTTTTAAATACGGAAGTGATGCTATTAATAGATAGTGAGCCATTTGCCAAACACCTACAAGCAGAAATTGATAAAGCGATGGAGCATAAAAGCCTTTTAGTATTAGCTGATGGGAGCTATCAAGCTGATTCTGAGGTTAAGGAAGCAGAAGTTAGTAAGTGGAAAGAATTTAAAATAAAGGCATTATCTTATGTGTCGCGATTATTTGCACATTTGTTATGATGAATGAAAGCAATTAAGAAGAAGTTTGCATAGGTCAACCTTGTTATTCTAAAAGTAATTAAAATAAAGAAGGAGATCTTGTGATGATAATGAAAATGATCCAAATGACTTTATTTGTTGCTGATCAACAAGAGGCGAAACAATTTTATGTGAACCAACTAGGCTTTACAATAATTAATGAACAGCAATTTTCCTCGGATTGGAGTTATGTAACGGTTTCTCCTTACAAAGATAATCAGACGGTTATAGAATTACTAAAAGCAGAAACAGAAGAACAAATCACACTGATTGGAAAACAAGCGGGCGATCAAGTTTTACTAATGTTTGAAACAGATGATATTGAAGCGGATTATGCGAAATTAAAAGCAAAAGGGATAACATTTCATAGTGAACCCCAAAAAGTACCTGGTGGATGGGGCGTAGGGTTTTCTGATTTATATGGGAATAAGCTCGATTTATTCCAACCAGAAAAAGAAGGATAGAGTAAAGCAATTACTGCATATAATTATAGAACAAAAAAGCGGGAGAAGGTGGTTAAAGCCATTCTCTCGCTTTTTTATTCTTTCTTAAAGTGATTCAGATTGAGTTAATAAGGCATCCTCTTTTTTTGTTTGCGAAACATAATGTCGGTAAACGAAAAAGGCAATCAACGATAATCCGATACCGACGATAAAAGGGAGTTGAATGGCAACAATAAATAACATGCCTCCAAGTGGTGGGCCTAAAATTCTGCCTAATGAATCGAAGGAAGATAGTAGACCTGTAACTTGACCATAAGCGGACTGGGCTCTTTTTGTGATAAGTGAAGAAACGCTTGGTCGAATAAAGCCATTTCCAATCCCAAAAATAGATAAGTAAATCGCCGCCGTGATAAAGCTATCAATAAATAAAATGAGGAAAAAACCGAGTGCGGATGTCGCAATTCCAAGCTGAATCACCTTGCCTTCTCCCCATTTTTTCGTTAATCTTCCGACTAAGCCACCTTGAACAAGAGCTCCTGCAAAACCCATTATCATAAAGATGTACCCCAATTGAACGGTTCCTAGACCTGCTTTGGCAAAAGCATAATATGCGAAAGTTGCTTCTAGCCCAGCTAATGATAACGTCACAAAAAGCTGTAAAAGAAATAAATTAGCCGTAGGTCCTTGCAATGCTGCTTTGAATGGTAATCTCTTTCGAGTGGACTTGCCCTTCTCGTTTGCTGGTAAGGACTCTTTGAGTACTGTTAATACGAGTAAAAAAGTCACCAAGGACGAGATTCCTGCCAACACAAACGGAATGGTTAAGTTAGTCCCGGAGAAAATACCTCCAATTCCCGGACCAAAGACAAAACCAAGACCTACCGCAGCTCCAACAATTCCCATGCCCTTGCTTCGATTTTCCTCGTCTGTTACATCAGCCACATAAGCCATCACCGTTGGCATATTGGCAGCAGAGAGAATCCCTCCAACAATTCGGGCGATAAACAGCATCAGTAAACTTGAAGCAAATGCCATTAAAAAGAATGAGAATGAAAGTCCAGCTATTCCAATTAATAAGACAGGCTTACGGCCAATCCGGTCAGAAAGCTTACCCCACATCGGGGCAAAAATAAATTGCATCAGTGAGTAAACAGCCATTAATAATCCTAATTGTGCAGGTGAGGCACCTAACTCCTCCGCGTAAAAAGGCATAACCGGTATAATAATACCAAAACCAACCATGACTAAAAACATGATCGCAAACAAAATAGGTAAGACTTTTTTCGTTTCCAATATATTCACTCCAATTATGTACATACACATAAGAATATAGTTTTATTAAAAATCTCATTCTTATTATACACCTCATGAGACTATTTCAGAAATCGAACCGTGAACAGTTTGTAAACTTATTGATTATATGTTAACGGATAAAGAAAAGTTAGTGCATATTAACTGGGGTACGAATGTTTATAAGGTGCTTGAGCGAAATTAACTCATTTTTTGATATAATCAAGCTACGAATTTGAAACGTATCGTCTCTTGAATTCGTATTTCTGAAAAAAGGGCAAAGTTTTAATATCATGGAATGTAAAGAGAAAAGGTCATGGTTGATTAGTAATGTCCTCCTGCCAACAAAAATGACATAAAACAGGGGGACAAAGCGTGAAATGGGTAACTGTCATTTGTACAAGATGTCCGTGTTGCTACTCATTAACCTTCCATAAAAAGGAGCATAAATATGACAAGTCCGATCCTTCAGCTAGAAAATGCAAGCCTCATTCAGGGCAATAAATCATGGTTCCATTCATTAGATTTTGAAATAAAGCCTGGTGAGACGGTTGCCATACATTGCGAACGAGATATCGGTAAGCTTTTTCTTGATATCTTAATCGGTAGCAACTATACATCAACAGGTACGCTTAGATACTTTGGCATTGAAAACTCGAAGAAATGGCTAGAGTTTAAACGGAGAGTAGGTATTTCATTTCAAAATGAAGGTATCTATGACCGACTAACCGTGTATGAATACTTGAAGTTTTACCGTGACATTTTCAGTGCTACTACGAATATTGACGAATATATACAAAAGGCTAACCTACAGTCTTTTCGGAATGTCAAAATAAAAAAACTGAATGCTTCTGCACAGAGGCGCGTCTCGATTATCAAATCAGTCATTCATCAACCAGAAATCTTAATTATGGAGGAACCTGATCAAAATATTGATTTAGAAAGTAAAGTCATTCTCAAGCAACTGATTCTCGAGTTAGCGGCAAAAAAAGTGGCGATTCTAGTTATAACAAGTAATATGGAAAGTGCCATTATTATGGCAGAAACTGTTTTTCGGCTTAATGATGAAGGCTTAAAACAAGTGAACGTATTTGATAAAAATTACGAAATGACGATGGAGGATCAAAGCTCAAATGACCTCGAATTAGAAATGGATAACCAAGAACAAGAGGAATCACAAACTTTACAAGTTCATTTTGAAAGAATTCCCGCTAAGGTTGATGAGAAGTTTATCTTATTTGATCCAACGGAAATTGATTATATAGAAAGTAATGAAGGCACGGTCTTATTACATGTGAAAGGAGAATCATTTCCTTGTATGATGACCCTTAATCAATTAGAGGAGAGGTTGGAGAGATTTGGGTTCTTCCGATGTCATCGTTCGTATATCGTGAATTTACAAAAGGTTAGAGAATTAATGACGTGGACGCGGAATAGTTATAGTCTTATTCTGGATGACAAAAAGAAAAGTAATATTCCTTTATCGAAGGGCAATCTATCGGAACTCAAAGATATATTAAAAATGTAAGGACGATCTTTATTTTTAAGCCGCTGGGCTGTTATTTCCCCGGAAATTGTCAGCAATTGTCATGGTTTGTAGCTCTATTCAAGACGTAATATGTATATTTCATCAAAAATATTATCAGTTCATCATGATTTCTATGCCTTATGACGGGAGTTTTACTCCTTTCACCTTGAATATAAGGCGTCTTTCTTTTGCCACTTATAAACTTATGGTAAGCGATAAGGCGAAAGGGAGAGATGAGATGAATTCTGTTATCTATGTAAATAATCTACAAAAATCTTTTGATGGAAAAGAAGCACTAAGAAACGTATCTTTTACCATTCCTAAGGGTGAGACTTTTGGTTTCTTAGGACCAAGTGGGTCAGGAAAAACAACAACAATCAAAATCCTAACCGCACAGTTAGCTTCATTTAATGGAAAAGTAGAAGTTTTTGGGGCACCGGTGAAAAAGTTAAAAAAAGCATCTGAAATGAAAAAGATTGGCGTTCTTACTGATAATACAGGCCTGTACGAAAGGTTAACGGTTGAAGATAATTTAAAAATGTTTTGTGATTTATATGGTGTAGAGCATCGAAGAATCGATGAAGTATTACATGAAGTCGATTTACCTAATGAAAGAAAAAAGCCTATTAATCAATTATCTAAAGGAATGAAGCAGCGTATTACTCTCGCGAGGACGATTTTGCACAAGCCTGAATTGTTATTTTTGGATGAGCCGACATCAGCTTTAGACCCTGTAAGTACGGAACGTGTCCACCGAGTTTTGAAAAAGTTGAATGAACAAGGAACAACGATATTTCTAACGACACATGACATGTTAGAAGCAGAGAAGATTTGTGAGCGCGTCGCCTTTTTAAACCAAGGAGAAATACAGGTAATGGATTCGCCTTCTAATTTGCGCTTACGTTATGCTGAACCAACGATCACACTTTTATTTGCTGATGGAAAGAAAAAGATTATCCAAAAAGACGTAGAAGGAGCTCAAATTATTCAACGAGCTATTGAACAAAATCAATTAAAATCGATTCATTCCAATGAACCAACTTTAGGAGATATCTTCATGCGTGTTACAGGAAAGGAGTTGTTAGTGTAATGATTTCATTAAAAAGAATTCAAACCGTTTTAATTAAAGATTACAAAGATTTGATGAAAAATGCTTATATACTATCTACAGTTGTATTACCGATTTTATTTGCCTATATGTTTGGGCGTGGAGAAGAAGTTCCATTAGCGATGACGGTTATACCGATTATATTAGCGATGGTTGTTGTTGGTTCTTTTGTGCAAGCTGGTATGATTGCCGAAGAGAAAGAGAAAAACACATTAAGAGGTTTACTTTTATCACCGTTAAATACGTTTGAGATTTTCATCGGTAAAAGTTTGCTATCGTTTTTGCTCACGGTTCTTATGATTGTGATTGTCACTCTAATTAGTCAATTTGAGGTACCTGCGAATGTATTATTATTTTCACTGGCTGTATTGGTTAGTACTATCTTCTTTATCGCTTTAGGAACGATCCTTGGTTTGATTTCACGAACAGTGATCGAGACATCAGTTGTCGGATTACCAATTATGCTTATTTTTGGTATGGGCTCACTCTTTAGAGAGCTGTTTAGTTCTGAGGTTATTCTTACGATCCTTAATTATTTACCAGATGGTCAATTCCTATCATTAGTTGTAAGCTTGGATAATGGAGGCCCTGTCCTAGAACATTTTCTAGTATTAGGTATTTGGGCATTCGTAGCCATTATTGTTTGTGTGATTATTTTTAAAAGAAGAAGATTTGACTAAGATTGTAAAAACCGCTCAACTTGCTTGAGTGGTTTTTTATTTTTTAACTTTACGACTTTCATTTATAGGATTTAAGATAGTGTTAGAAGGGGAATAGAAGGATGAGATGACAAGGGAGAGTGATTGATAATTCTTACAGTAGATGATGTATTACAAGATGATCTGTTACTCGATGTCGATGTGATTACGGGTAAGGAGCTTGCACATAAAAGAAAAGTTCAATGGATATCGGTCATTGAACTACCCGTTGAAAATTTTGTCAGAAAAAATGAAGTTGTTTTAACAACGGCTATTGGCTGTAAACAAGATCCATCATTATTTGTAGAGTTTGTCCGAGATATTATTGAGTCAGAAGCAGCTGCTCTTATGGTTGCTTTAGGTAGGTTTATTTATGATATTCCACAGGAAGCTTTAGAACTCGCAAAAAGGAACGAATTTATTATTATGACGATTCCTTGGGAAATACGCTTTGCTAATATCGTTGAATTAGTCATGGGAGAGCTCACCAAGAAGGCAAATCAGGAAAGGCAAAAGTCAGAAAAAATTCAACAAGAGCTTCTGCATTTAATTCTTGAAGAACGAGAGCTAAAAGATATATTGGGATATGTGGAGCAACAGATTTACGCTGAACTTTATTTAACGGACCGCTTTGGGAATTTACATGAGAGCCAGCAGTATTCTGAAGAATTTAATCAACAATGGATGGAGCTTGTTCTAACAGGTATAATTCCCAAAAAGCATCAGGAACCACATACACAGGATCCGTTCATACAGAAATTTGATGTGATTAGCTATGAGAGTAGGTCCTTTATTCAAGTTCCTGTGTTACAGGTGTCTGGGGAACCTCAAGGATATTTATTTGTAGTCATACCTGAGCACTTGAAAATATCAAAATATTTAAACAATAGCAGGAATCATATTCTAGAGCATTCAGCGACTAGTATTGCCTTATGGCTGTCACGGAAAAATGCAGTAGAAGAAACAAAGCTTCGCTTACGTAGTGACTTTGTTGAAGAGCTTGCACAAGGTGGATTTACAAACTATGAGCAAGCACAGTCGAGAGCAAAGCTACTTCATTACAGGCTAGATGTGCCGTATGTTTGCATTGTGGCCTATCCTGAAAAGTTAAAAAGCCTTTATATTAAGCGTGATCAAGCGGTTGATGCTTTTGAGCAATGGAATCAGAGTATGCTTCATTATTTGGAAGAGGAATTGGTTTATGCAGCACGATCCTTAGAACGCGAGCTCATGTTAACCCGAGATGATGAGAAAATGACTTTATTTTTAGAAGTGCAGCATCAAACAGAGCATGAATATGCCACTGATTTTTTAGATAGTGTCGATCGCCGCTTATACCAGCTAATGCCTGATGTTTCGCTTTCCTGGGGAATTGGTAAGAGAATTAAAGGATTTGAGGATTTTCAAGAAAGCTATCAACAGGCGATATTGTCACTGAGAATTGGGAGAATAAGAAACAAACAGCCCAATCGTACGTGGTTCGATCAAACACGTGTCGACCGCGTATTGTTACAGCTCGTTCATAACACCGATATGCACGAAATTGTATTAGATACGATTGAGCCGCTCGTGCAGTATGATGAAGAAAGGCAAATGGACTTAATTGGGACATTTATTGCCTTTAACCAATATCGAGGGAATGTCAGTCAAACCGCTCGTTCATTGAATTTGCACAGACAATCATTACTATATCGTTTAAGAAAAATTGAATCGTTAACAAAGCTTACTTTAAATGATCCGGATCACTTATTCCTTTTAGATCTAAGTATAAAAGCTTGGAAGATTAGTGAAGCTCTGGATGAATAGTGATAGGTAGTATAAATGGTTTTGAATAAAATGAAAATCTTATAAGCACCGATCTCTTTAATGGGGTCGCGTGTTTTTTTATTTATATGTTTATACGACCTGTTCGTACATTTTAGATCAAACATGTATGATAAATTGACTGAAATAAAGTTTGAAAATTCATACACTTTGACGAATATCGAATTAGATACTTTGCCGATATAATGACATCAAGGAAAGAAATTAGCAAAATGGTGGGTTGAATGGAAAGGGGTGTTAGGTTGTGAAAATTGAATTATTAGAATATCAAAAAAGAATTAAACAAACAAAGGAGCGGATGGCTGCAAGTGGTATCGAGGTATTATTAGTCACGGACCCTGCTAATATGAATTATTTAACTGGATATGATGGTTGGTCTTTTTATGTTGATCAAATACTAGCCATTTTTGATGATGAAGAGCAGCCCATTTGGATTGGAAGAACCGCAGATGCCAATGGAGCCAAAGTTACTACTTGGCTATATCAAGAAAATATTATTGCTTATCCTGATCAATATGTACAATCTGATGTTCGTCACCCGATGGATTTCGTTGCGGAGATATTAACGCAAATCGGTCAGGACAAAAGGAATATCGGTGTTGAGATGGATAATTATTATTTCTCAGCAAAATGTTTTCAGCAATTAGTAAAAGGGTTGCCGAACGCGACATTTATGGATGCAACGCTCCTTGTTAACTGGGTTAGACTAATTAAGTCATCAGCGGAGATTGAATTAATAAAAAGAGCTGCTGTTATCTCAAGACAAGCGATGGTGGCCGGTATTGAAATGGTTAATGAAGGTGTAAGAGGCTGTGATGTTGCGGCAAAAATTAGTCATGAGCAACTAAGCGGAACTTCTCAATTTGGTGGTGATTATCCAGCTATCGTACCCTTACTGCCATCTGGAGAAAGAACATCAACACCACATTTAACATGGACCGATGAACCATATCAAAAAGGTGAGACGGTAATTATCGAGCTAGCGGGTTGTTATAAGCGGTATCATGCCCCTTTAGCTAGAACGGTCCATATTGGTCAACCGACACCAAATATGAAGAATCTATCAGACATTGTGGTGGAAGGCTTGAATGAGTGCTTAAACTTCATTAAACCAGGTGTCACATGTGAAGAGGTCGAACAGGTTTGGAGAAATACAGTAGACAAATATGGTGTGACGAAGGAATCTCGATTAGGTTATTCAATGGGACTTAATTATCCACCGGATTGGGGCGAGCATACGGCGAGTATTCGTAAAGGTGATAAGACGATTCTATTACCGAATATGACCTTCCATCTCATCCCCGCTATCTGGTCTGAAGGAGATAGCTTTGAAGTGAGCGAATCGTTTCGTGTCACATCAAGTGGCTGTGAATCCTTAGTGCATCTACCGCGAGGGCTTGTCATCAAAGAAGATGGTATGGCATTTGAGACATTAAACCCTGTGATTTGATGACTGAATGTTCAATTAATTTAATGGGTTGATAAAGATCTGCGTTAAACGGTAAATTGGCCACATCAAAGGCGAAAAGCGAACCGAACTGGCGTTAAAAGAAAAGAACGAACCACAAAATGAGAGTAGTCAACAAGATAAGGTCCCCAAAATGAGAGCACACGTTGGGTGGAGCCCATCTCAAGTTAAATTTAAAAGAACGGAGTGAGTTTGATGAACAAAAACATACATGTAGGTACAGAAGCGGTTTGGGCAGGGGAAAAGGAGTATCTCGTACATGGAGCGACGCAAGTACCGGTTGTATTAAGTGTTGCCTATAATTACGATGATATGGATGAATGGTATGACGTTGCGATCGGGAAGAAAAAAGGTCATATTTATGGGCGAAATACGAATCCAACTGTTCAAGCCTTTGAAGATAAAGTGAAAACCCTTGAGGGTGCTGAGGCTGCGACTAGCTTTTCAACAGGAATGGCAGCCATAAGTAATACGTTAGCCACCTTTTTATTGCCTGGCGATCGCATTGTTTCAATTAAAGATACGTATGGTGGTACAAATAAAATTTTTACAGAGTTTTTACCACGCCAGCAAATCGAGGTGACCTTATGTGAGACAGGGGACCATGAACAGATCGAAGCCGAGGTAGCAAAGGGATGTAAGATTTTGTATTTGGAGACACCAACGAACCCAACCGTAAAAATTACAGATATTAAAAGGATGGCAGAAGCAGGAAAACAAGCAGGAGCCTTGGTCATTGTCGATAATACCTTTGGAACTCCTATTAATCAAAATCCACTTGAATTTGGTGTTGATTTAGTCATTCATAGTGCTACGAAATTTCTTGGCGGTCATGCCGATGCTTTAGGCGGGGTCGTGTGTGGCGAGAGCACACTGATAGAAAAAATCTATCATTATCGTGAAATTAATGGAGCGACGATGGATCCAATGGCAGCTTATTTAACGTTAAGAGGGATGAAAACGTTACATTTACGTGTCCGTGAGCAGAGTCATAATGCGATGGAGCTTGCTCAATATTTAAAAACAGTTGGACTGGTGGAAGAGGTCTATTATCCGGGTTTACCTGAACACCCACACCATAATATTGCTAAAGAACAAATGAAAGGTTTTGGCGGTATGCTTAGTTTTTCAGTAAAAGGTGGTGTAGAAACGGTACGTGGGCTTTTGCCAAAACTCCAGTTTGCTCATCGGGCGGCCAATTTAGGTGCAGTAGAAACAACGGTAGGACCGGCACGAACAACAAGCCATGTCGAGTGCACCCCTGAAGAACGTGCAGCCATGGGTATTCCGGAAGGGCTTATTCGCGTATCGTGCGGAATTGAAGCGAGTGAAGATATTATTCATGATTTTAAGCAGGCGTTTGAACAAGTGACTACGACGTTAGAAGTCTAGAACTTAGAGATGAGGGATGTCTAGATGAACCAAAGTATCTATCAATTTGCTAAAGAAATGGAGGAGCAGCTGATTAGCTGGCGGAGGCATTTCCACCAATTTCCTGAGCTTAGCTTTAAAGAATTTCGAACAGCGGCATTTGTGGCACAGGCACTCTCAGACATGGAAGGGATCAAAGTAGAAAAAGGGGTAGGACTTATCACCGGTGTGGTGGGTCAGTTAAAAGTAGGTAAGGGTCCTACCGTTGCATTGCGAGCGGATATGGACGCTTTACCTATTTACGAAGAAAACGAAACAGAATACCGCTCTACACATCACGGTGTTATGCACGCATGTGGACACGATGCACATACGGCAATTTTGCTAGCGACTGCCAAGATATTATCAAACTTGGCTAAAGAGGGTCATATGCAAGGTACGGTTCGTTTTATTTTTCAGCCTGCTGAGGAAACTCCTGATCAAAAAGGATTCTCAGGTTCTCCTTATTTACTTGAGGCAGGTGCTTATGAGGGGGTGGATGTAGCCTTTGCCCTTCATATGTGTCCTTGGCTTAAGAGTGGAGATATTCAAATCCACGACGGGTACAGCATGGCCAATGTCGATGAATTTAAAGCAACAATCATTGGTTCAGGAGGGCACGGTGGTTATCCGGAAAAAGCGACAGACCCTACTTGGATGTTAGGTCTACTTCTGCAGTCCCTGCACGGCATAGTTTCCAGACGGATTTCTGCTCTTGATCAGGCCGTTGTGAGTATTGGTGAAATTAAAGCAGGTACAGCGACCAATATTATTCCAAGCGAGGTTTATATAAGCGGAACGATCCGCAGTTATCAGCCTGATGTACGAGAAGCTTTAGAAGAAGAAATCAAAAGAGCATTTAGCGTGATAGAGCCATTAGGTGGGAAGTATAACCTTTCTTTTCATCGTGGTGAGCCAGCCTTATATAACCATCACCATTGTAATCTAATTATAAAAAGTGCCGCGCAGAAGCTGAAGTCAGGAATAAAAGTGACAGAAGCGCCTTTCGGTCTTGGTGGTGAAGATTTTGGTTATGTCACGAAGCAGCTACCTGGTGCGATGTTTTTCTTAGGCTGTTCGTTACTAGGCGAATTACAGCGTGAATTGCACACGCCTGTTTTTGATATCGATGAATCCGCATTAGTTTTGGGAACGGCCATTTTTGTTCAAATTGCCGCTGAATGTGGCGTTATTAAATATGTGGGGGTGTAAATTTTGCATAAATTAGCCTTTATAGGGTTTGGAGTTGTTGGTCAAGGCTTAGCTGAGATCTTACGAGATAAGCGAGAAGAGTTAAAGGCCAATCATGGCTTTGAAGCACAGATTGTCGCTATATCTGATTGGAACAAAGGGTCGCTTTATCATCCAGAGGGACTTGATATTAACTTACTTTTAGAAACGGTTCAAGAAACGGGGTCACTAGAAGCTTATCCGACTAGTCAAGGCTTAAAAAGAGATTGGGATAGCATCAAAACCATCAAAGAAAGTAATGCGGACACAATTGTTGAGGTATCTTACACGAATGTGGAAACCGGTCAGCCTGCCATTTCGCACTGTGAAGTCGCCTTTACGAGTGGTAAAAATGTCGTGATGACTAATAAAGGGCCAGTCGCATTGGCTTATCAAAAATTAACTAGATTAGCTGAGCAGCATCGGGTCCAGTGGGGATTTGAAGGGACCGTGATGAGTGGGACACCAACGTTAAGAATGCCACAATTAGCACTTGTAGGAAATCAAATGAAAGAAATTCGCGGTATTTTGAACGGAACAACTAACTATATTCTTACTAAAATGGAAGAGGAAGAAGTATCTTATGAGACAGCTTTAAAGGAAGCTCAGGCACTTGGCTTTGCTGAGGCTGACCCAACTAGTGATGTAGAGGGCTATGATGCCAGATATAAGGTCGTCATTTTAGCCAATCATATTATGAATGTCCCGTTAAAAGTGGAGGATGTTAGCTGTCAAGGGATTACCTCTATCACACCTGAACTCATAAGAACAGCACGAGCTGAAGGAAAGCGGTGGAAACTATTAGCCTCGATTAAACGGGGCGAAGAAGGCAAGGTAGTCGCTAAGGTCGCACCAGAAAAAGTGGATTTGGCCGATTCTTTAGCAGGGATTAAAGGAGCTATTAATGCGATTGCTTATGAGTGTGATTTAGTAGGAACTGTCACATTAAGTGGAGCAGGTGCAGGTAAAATCGAAACAGGTTATTCGTTATTAATTGATTTGATCCATATCGCAGGAAATAAACAGAAGGTTGTGATGTAGACATAAGAGGGGGAATATCGATGAAAACAAAATTAATGAATCAAAAGATGTTTTTAGCGGGGAAATGGGTAACGAGGGAGCGGTTAATTAATGTGAAGAACCCTGAAGATGATTCAATCATTGAGGCAATTCCAGCTGCCTCAAAAGAGGATATGATTTTTTGTGTTGAGGAAGCAAAAGTAGGAGCGAAGATTATCTCGAAAATGCCTGTTCATGAACGCATGGATATTATCCGAAAAGCTGCCGAATACATCTCTCAACATTTTGATAAATTTGCCGTAACGATCGCTACAGAAGGTTGTAAAACAATAACAGAAGCAAAAAAAGAAGTCACAAGAGCCATTGAGACGTTAAAAATTAGTGCCGAGGAAGCTCGTCGGATTGAGGGAAAGACGATTAGTTTTGATCAAATGCCAGGAAGTGAACAGCGTCATGGCTATTATTATCGCTTTCCAATAGGGGTTGTAGGAGCTATTACACCATTTAATGATCCGTTAAATCTAGTTGCACATAAAATTGGCCCGGCGATAGCAGCGGGCAATTCAATCATTGTCAAACCGGCGACTGAGACCCCTTTAAGTGCCCTATTACTCGCTGAAGCCTTTGAATATGGTGGCTTACCAGAGAAAGTATTATCCGTTATCACTGGCTATGGTCATGAAATTGGCGATATTCTAATTACGAGTCCTCACGTAAGAATGATTAGTTTTACTGGTGGGCGTGAAGTAGGTGAGGCGATTGCTAGAAAGGCAGGATTAAAAAAGGTGAGTATGGAGCTAGGTTCGAATTCACCCGTCATTGTACTAAAAGATGCTGATTTAGAAAAGGCGGTTGAATCAACAGTGTCTGGTGCTTTTTGGGCTGCTGGTCAGAATTGTATTAGTGTGCAACGTGTCTACATTGAAGAAGAAATTTATGAACGCTTTGAGCAGTTATTTTCCGATAGGGCAAGTCAGGTCACTATCGGTGAAAAACTAAGTGAGGAAACAAGTATGGGCCCACTCATTAATGTACGTGAGGCTAAGCGTGTTGAGCAATTAATAGAAGAGGCGAAGGAAAGAGGAGCCAAGGTGTCGGCAGGAGGAAGACGGTACGGTAATTATATCGAACCTACTGTGCTGACCAATGTCAATCGGCTAGACCCAATCGCTCAAGAAGAAATTTTCGGTCCAGTTGTGATTTTGTTCCCTGTCGGCAGCTTGGATGTAGCAATAGCGGAAGCAAACGCGGTTGATTACGGATTACAGGCAGGTGTATTTACGAATAATCTCAAAGCCGCGAATCGAGTCATTCAGGAGCTAGAGGTCGGTGCCGTGATGGTGAACGACAGCAGTGATTACCGAATTGATGCGATGCCATTTGGTGGAGTAAAAGGTTCAGGGCTAGGTAGAGAAGGAATCGCTTTTTCCATTGAGGAGATGACAGAGCCAAAGGTTGTTTGTTATTTAAATGATTAAAGATAAGTAGTTCAGTTTTTGAGGAGAAATAAAAGGAATAGCATACTAATTTCAAGACCAAATCGCACTATGATTTGGTCTTATATTTGTTGATATATCAATGTTTTTCCCCTAAAATGAGCGATAATTATTAATGAGAGCTAGAGTAGATGGAAAGGGTTATATTTGCAAACTTCAAACCAAATGCACACAATACACATTGACCATTCTTAGAACAGTCTATAACTTTTGTGAAACCTACAAATCAGCCGATGGAAAAAGAATTACTCCTGCTCAACGGTTGGTACGACTGATAAAGTATTTACTTTAAATGATATACTTTACAAAAGATGAAACAACTTGGAAATCGCCCAAGCTGTTATTTTATTTCTTCTACTAACTCTATCTTTTTAAATTCATACCCCATCAGCCTATTATTTTCGAGCGTACATTTATGTTCCAATACGGAAGAATTATTAAGTATTGTTGGAAGGAAGTGCGGTAACATTTCGCCTTCTCCGAAATTTTTTTCACCAAATAACCACGATATACGTTTCCAGTCTAAAATTCCTTCATCAACCATCTTCGGAGTTTGGTAAATAAAATCGTTATGAATATCAACTAAGAAGACATATAATCCACCAAAATGAATTTTATCAACCTCCCAGGTAATAACACCTTTATATTTCGTTTGATTTTTAGTTATATCAATGCCTGTTTCTTCTTTTACTTCTCTAATCACGCACTCTAACGGTGTCTCGCCTTGTTCCATTTTACCTCCTACACCATTCCAAAGCCCCTTGGTAGGTGCTTTCTCTCTGTTTAACATTAAAATTTCATCTTGTCTCTTGATAAAACATAAAGTTTGTTTAAACAATAGCTTCTCCCCCATTATTGATTATTTTTAATCTTAACAAAATTATCAAATAATTGTTTAATTAAGCAAAAAAAGAACTTTAATTCTCTCAAATTCCTTATATTAATTACTCAATTAATTTAAATGGTATTTTTACTGTGAAATAAGTGGATTTTTTAAATGTTAATAGAAGTTTTCTCCACATTATTTGAACTACCTAATTAAAGCATCTGTTCTTTTTTGCTTTCAAATTTGGTAAATCCTTGGGATATTTAAGCAAGCCTTCACATATATATGTTTGAGTTCAAATTTCCTAAGGAGGCTGATGTGGTAGCAATGGTCATTCAAAGAGAATAAAAATAAATGTTAAACATGTGCACTCGTCAATGGATATGAGTAAGTTTGGCTAGTCGCACTCATCTTAGATTATACACATGAAAAGAGGGGTTCAATTTGGAGGAAACGAGAGTCGTTGTTCAAGCCCAGGAAAGTAATGGTTTAGCGGTATCAGCACTCGTCCTTGGAATTATTGGTTTAGTGTTGTTTTGGGTACCATTCATCCCATATCCACTTGCCATTTTAGCTTTAATATTTGGATTTATTGGATTAAAGAAGCAAGTGAAAAAGGGCCTCGCGATAACGGGCATCGTCACCGGTGCAGTAACACTTTTACTTAAGCTCTTATTTTGGATCGGTTTTGTCGGCATGTTATAAGATTGATTGAATAAGGAGGTGCGTGTGTGACAAATCCATCACCTACCACTGCAAATAAAACGAACGGAAAAGCGATTGCTGCTATGGTGCTTGGTATCATCTCATTAATTATCCCTTATGTCGGTATATTATTAGCGGTAGCAGGTATTATCTTGGCTGCCATGGCATTAAATGAAATCAAGGAATTTGGAGACCAAGGAAGAGGTATGGCTTTAGCTGGCCTTATTTGTGCCATCATATCCTTAGCGATTACCATTCTTGTCTTCATTTTTACTGTGTTATTAGGATTTATGTTTATCTAGCGTGAATGGTTGTTTATGAGATCGGTTAGAGGATCTTGTAAACAACTTTTTTATGATGGGATAAAAGTATGGAGACTAACTATTTGGGAGGGAAAAATTCTGAATTTTTTGTTTACATAAAGACGAATGGTGTATATTATGGTGTTATTATCCTCCTTATTTTTAATTTATGGAGGTAAATTCCTTTTTCATCTAGATAATCACATGAATAAAAAAAATGAAATGAAGGTGATGGAATGAGAAAGTGGTATATGGTTGTCTGTTTTATCCTATTATTGGGTCTCATGCCTAGTATCATGGCAGCCAATGATTCTGAAGATTTAATTGAAGTGGAGGCACCACCAGAGGATCCAACAATAGGCACAAGTGGTCCAATGAAAGAAATTAACTATATGGATGAAAACTTAGAGGGGAAAGCAGACTTTATTAGTTTGTTTACGACCGATTATGGTCAGGAAGTCTTTGTCAAACGCTTATGGGTAGCTGTTCAAGTTGATAGTCAAAATCGCGTCACTCGCATGATTAATCCTTCCCATAATGGACAAGCTCCTGTATGGGAAGAAGAACAATATTTGGAGATTCCTGATGGAGGATATGTTTTATTAGCTCATGATGATTCTTGGGCAAATAAAGATTTTCGAAAGTTTCTAGCCACGAATTTTACGTTAGGCGATGAAAGTAAGCTAAGGAAAAATGGTGAATTGATTTCAGTGAGGGATTTAATGACAGGAGAAGGACCGCAAGCCCGAATCGAATTATCTAATCAAGCTTTATATACAGAAACGGCCAGTCAGACAGACGTATCAGGACAAGTACGGAATCTAGTAGATGGTTCACAGTACGAGCTTTATGTGAATGGTGAAGATGTTTTTATAGCTGAAGACGGCAGCTTTACTTTTCCATATACATTAGAATCACAGACGAATTATATAGATGTCGAAATTTATCAAGAGGGCCAGCTACATGATCGTCAGTCTTTAATCGTTTTTCGAAAAGAAAATCTCTCAGAGGATAAGCATGTTTTCCTTTGGGTAGAACAAGGTCCGAATGCGAGAAGGTTCCAAACATCTGACAGTATTTATGACATGCTTGTCCAGGCAAAGGACGCTGGTGTTACAGCCGTTGCTTTAGATGTTAAGGGGGTAGAAGGCTTTGCTTCCTATCAAAAAAATGATTTAACTAATCGTCCGTATGTTAGTGAGATGACCGCACCTGCTAGGTCTGGTTCAAATCCGGACTTAGATTTATTAGAAGAATTTATTAGGCACGGTCATGAACTAGGGTTAGAGGTACATGCTGCCTTAAATGTTTTTGCAGAAGGATCGATTGCCCACAATGAATTTGCGGTTTTGGATGAGCATTTGGATTGGGAGGAACAGGTGTATCGGCATGAGGATGGTGGTGATATTCTTCGATTAAGGGAGAGTGAATATGGACGAAGTGGAGCGCTTGTTGCTTTCGTAAATCCAGCGAACGAAGATGTTCGTGATTATCAGCTACGATCGTTTGAGGAAGTCATTAAAAATTATGATGTGGATGGTGTTTTATTAGACCGCGGTCGCTATGATAATTATTTTGCTGATTTCAGTGATGAATCCAAGCGGCAGTTTGAAGAATTTCTGCATAAAAGAGGCAAGGAATTAGAAAACTGGCCAGCGGATATTTTTACTTACGATGGAGCAAGTCGCATTGATGGACCACTTATTAATGAGTGGTACACATATCGTGCACAAGTGATTAAAACATTTACAGAAGAAGTAAGGGGTTTAGTTGACCAATATAATGTGCAGGAGAATAGAGCAGTGGAGCTCTCAGCTTATGTCGGTTCATGGTATGAAACCTATTATTTAAATGGAGTCAATTGGGCAAGTCCAAATTTTGAATACGATCCGCGCTTGCAGTTTCCGCAGGAGGAATTATATGACGAAGCGTATTATGAAACGGGCTATACCGATCAGCTAGATTTTCTAATGATTGGGACATATCAAAGGACAGCAGCAGAGATTAATCGCTATATTACTTTAGGAAATATCTTAACTAACGGTGAGATTCCGCTCTATGCGGGGATGGCCCTTGTGAATGTTCAAGAGCCTAGTTTGCAAAGAGAAGTATTTCAAGCAGGATTAAATAATACGAATGGATTAATGTTGTTTGATTATTCACAAGCCAACTTTGATGTGATTCAAGCATCGATTAAAAATGTGCCTTATGTTAAGAATTACGATTTGGGGATTAGTAATCCTATCGATTCACATTCCTCCATAACGGGCGATTTCTTTAATGTTAATAGGAATGATAATAATTTAAACGTATATTCTAGTCAATTTGGACCGACAACCGGAACAAATACTTGGGGTGTTGAAGCTGTAGTTGATGGTTCGGGAACGGTCATAAATGTTGTAAACAAACAGCAGGCCATTAATTGGAATTGGGCGCAGCCTGAGAATAATAATAGTGTCATTCCCGATGGTGGTTTTGTTATTTCTGCCTTGGACGGCTCAGGTATTCGTGAGAAGCGGCAATTAGTCGCTAGAAGCTACCAACAAGGTGATCAGGTACGTGCTGCTTTATATCGCGGTTTTTTAGATTATGAGGAAGAGGAGTTCCCTCATGGCACAATCAACTTTCAAGGGAATGTCGAAGTAATAGGGGTCGGAAATGCGGCGGTTTATTTGAATGAAGAAGAGGTGACGGTCCTTCCAAACGGTGATATAGAAGAGGAGCTTGCCATAGAGCTAGGAGAAAATATCATCTCTATTAGAATTGAAGTGGATGGCTATATAACGCATCAGAGAGAATTCACCGTGTATGGTACCTGGGCAGAACTAGACTTACTTGAGCAGCTAGGAGAATTAAAAGATCTAGTAACCGAATATATTCAACACCCACCTGGAATCCGTCAGTCCTTAGTCGTTCGATTGAATAAAGCAGAGGAATCTCTTTTAAAAGCCAAGCAATTCCTAGAGGATGGACAGGAGAGAAAGGCACTTCAAGAAAAAGAAAAAGCTCGGTCGGCTTTAGAAAAATTTACAGACCACGTGCAGAGACATGAAGGCAACCATATTAAAAAAGAACATGCAAAAAAACTCGTAAATAAAGCAGATAACTTAAAGAGTTTGCTAGATTTATAAGAATTTGAATAAGCTACCCCCTGATTAAACGAGGGGGTGGCTTATTTTAGATGTCAGAATATTTACGAAAAAATGTTTACAAAGCTAGAGGTGGTCGTTATAATTGGAGGTATAATCCAATTATTTTATAAGTTATGGAGGATTATTCCTCTTTTATTCTGTTGCGGAATGAGGTGGTAAGTATGAATCAAGACCAGTTTATGAATGGCTTTTATAAATTTTCTATCATGTTTATGAGATTAGCTTACGTCAACCTTTTATGGCTCCTCTTCATGGCTGCTGGACTTATTTTATTCGGTTTTTTCCCAGCTACAATCGCTTTATATACCGTGGTTAGACAATGGGTTCGTGGCAATCTTGACGTACCAGTCTTCCAAACTTTTTTCCAAACCTTTAAAAGTGAATTTGTTAAAGGGAATGCAATGGGACTTGTTTACTTTGTCATTGGTTTTATTTTGTATATTGATATTTTATATTTTTCTTCGCCTACAACCATTACCTCTTTGATTTTTTATTACTTCTTCTGGGTTGTCACTTTTATTTATTTACTGGTAGGTTTCTTTATATTTCCTGTCTATGTTCAATATCAACAGAAGTGGTGGAATTATTTTCGAACCTCCATTTTTATCATGTTAATGAATCCGGTTGTTGTCATCTCCTACATTCTCTTAATAGGTAGTACGGGAATTATTATGAGAGCTTTACCGGGGTTAATCCCACTATTTTCAGGAAGTGCACTTGCTTTTGCTTTATGTATGATTAGCCAGCGTGGCTTTAGGAAAATGGAGCAAATACAAGAGGAAAGAGAGCAACCTAATAGCAGAACAAAAATAAGTACGTCCGTAAGATAAGAAAACAGAGGTTGGGGTGAGTGTCGTTGAATCAAGATTTATTTCTACAAGAAATAAAAGGCCAGTTAATCGTTTCCTGTCAGGCCTTACCTGGAGAGCCGTTATACGGAGCGGATCATATGGCAAAGATGGCTTTGGCTGCTAAGCAAGGTGGTGCAGCAGCGATAAGAGCTAATAGTGTGACTGATATACTTGCGATCAAAGCAGAGGTGGATTTACCTGTAATCGGGTTAATTAAGCAAAATTACAAAGATAGTCCGGTATTTATTACACCAACAAAAAAAGAAGTGCAGTTATTGATAGAAGCCGAAGTGGATGTGATTGCCATTGAAGCAACCTTTCAAGAAAGGCCAAATCAAGAACGCTTTGAAGAGTTAATTGATTTGGTTAGAAATTCTTGTAATAGCTTGATTATGGCGGATGTTTCAACGTATGAAGAAGGGTTTAAGGCAATAGAGCTTGGGGTTGACCTCATCTCTACAACGTTATCAAGTTATACCTCTTATACAAAGGAACGGGAAATACCGGATTTGCCGTTAATTGAACGATTATCTCAACAGTCACCCATTCCTATTATTGCAGAAGGAAATATTAAAACGCCGGAAGAGGCAGCGAAGGCCATACATGCTGGAGCCTATGCTGTAGTTGTAGGTGCTGCTATTACGAGGCCACAAATTATTACAAAAAGCTTCTATGAGGCTGTTCAAGAAGCAAGCGTAGGGTTGAATGTGAAGCGTTCCTAGGAATGAGTGCTGTAATATCGAACCAAACTCCACATGAAGGGGGTAGCGTGTATGCGTTTCATTAACCAAACAATAGAAGAGCTAGAATCCTATATACCGATTGTGGAAAAAACAAAGAAGTATGACTTATTTTGGGAACAAACAATGAATGCAGTAAGAAAGAAATCCATTCATGAACAGATGACGAAAATTGATTATCCGATTAAACAAATAGAGGCATTTGATGTTACATACCAAGGGTTTGATGAAACGCCTTTGAAGGGGTTTTATATTAGACCTACGCAGTTTGAAGGCTTATTGCCTTGTCTTGTCATTTATCATGGCTATGCAGGTCATAAAAATTCTGTCTCTCATTATATGAAATGGTTGATTCAAGGTTACGCTGTCTTTGCTGTTGATAGTCGTGGTCAAGGTAGAAGTGCCGATTATTCCCCCTATTCTAGTGATGAATTAGGAAGCTGGGTAGTGAAGGGGATTTTAGATAAAGAGGAATATTACTATCGTAAAGCCTACGTAGATTCAGTGAAGGCACTCGATTTTATCGAGACAAGACCAGAAATTGATCAAAAGAGAATCGCTGTGATGGGGGCAAGTATGGGTGGAGGCCTTACCTTAGCCGTTGCGGCGTTAGATGACCGCCCGAAATTAGCGATTGCCGACGTTCCGAATATGTGTAACATCGAGCTAACGATGAAGCAGAAGTTTGAAGGGTCTTTTAATATAGTCGAGCAATTCCTTCATCGGCATCCGCAATGGATTGAGCAGGTCTATGATACATTGTCTTATTTTGATCATATTCATCTGAGCCAACATATTAGCTGCAGAGTAAGGATTTCAGTTGGACTGAAAGATTTAATTTGTCCGCCGATGCCGATTTATGGTGTTTACAATCTAATCAAAAGCGAGAAGTCTATCGAGGCGTACCCATTCTCTGGACATGATATGGCTATCATCTCACATATGGACAAAACACTTGCCTTTGTTAACCGATATTTATAAAAAAGTAGTTAAAGGATGATAGTGAATGGAAAAAATAGGATTTTCAATTAGTCCAGAGATGATGATAACGAGTATTGCTAGCTCATTAACAAAATCAGAACAAAAGGTGGCAGAGGTTGTAAAAAATAGTATGAAGGACGTTGTCTATTGGTCTGTCTCGGATTTAGCAGAGCATGCACAGGTAGGTGAAACGACCGTTATTCGATTTTGTAGGAGATTAGGATATCGAGGTTATCAAGATTTTAAATTAGCGGTTGCCCAAAGTACAAATGAACACCAAACCGGTGCTGTGGAAGTGGAAGAGGTTCATGAATCTGATAGCGCAGAGAGTCTCGCTAAAAAAGTCACTTCGGCGAATACGAATATGCTTCAAAATACACAAAAGCTTGTTGATCCGAATGCAATAGCACAAGTAACTAAGAAGATTATTTCCTCTAACCAGATTTTTATATTTGGAGTAGGTGCTTCTGGAATCATGGCCCAGCAAGCACAGTACCGGTTAATGCGGTTAGGTTACCGGAGTCTAACCGCAGCTGATGCCCATTTAATAGCAATGAATTGTTCGTTAACTGGGCCAAAGGATGTAGTGATTGCTATTACGACATCAGGGAGCACAAAGGATCTTGTAGATGGTATTAAAATTGCCAAAGAAAAAGGAGCCTTTATCATTTGTATTACGAATCATTTGAAATCACCGATTACGAAGTATAGCGATGTTGTTTTATTAACATCTTCTAAAGAGAGTCCGTTACACGGTGGTGCTTTATCATCGCTAATTTCACAGATGCATGTTTTAGATATTTTAACAAGGTATATTGAATTCCAAGACAAAGATCGTTCACAGAAGGCTTTGAAAAATACCGCCAAATCTGTTTCCGACAAGTTATACTAGGGGGTTTGACGATGGATGTAGAATTGAAAGCGGATATTGTTATCATCGGTGGAAGTACAGGAGGGTGTGCAGCTGCATTAGCAGCTGCACGGTCTGGAGCGAAAGTTATTATGACAGAGGAAACGAAGTGGATTGGTGGTCAGTTGACAAGTCAAGCGGTGCCACCAGATGAGCATCGTTGGATTGAAAGCTTTGGCTGTACAAGGAGCTACCGTCATTTTAGGAATAGATTAAGAAGTTATTATCAGGACCATTTTCCACTTACTTCAAAAGCTAGAGAACAAGCACAATTTAATCCAGGAAATGCAATTGTAAGCCGTATTGCATGTGAGCCAAGAACGGCATTAGCTGTATTTGATGAAATGTTAGCTCCATTTATTCACTCGGGTCGAATTACTCTTTTACTCGAATCTAAAGTACATCATGTAGAAACTGACGAAGATGATGTGCGAATGGTTGAGGTTGAACATGTTGTGACGAAAGAAAAGAAGCAACTACTAGCACCCTATTTTATAGATGCAACAGATTGTGGAGATGTACTTCCACTAGCAGGGGCGGAATATGTAACGGGATCAGAGTCACAAAGTGATACAGGGGAGCCGCATGCACTTAGTGGAGAAGCAGACCCCATGGATATGCAAGCATTTACTCAATGCTTTGGCTTAGATTATGTAGAAGGGGAAGATTTTACAATTGAAAAACCTAAAGATTATTCATTTTGGTCTTCCTACCAAGCGGATTTTTGGCCGAACAAGCTTTTAGATTGGACGGCCGTCAATCCGGTTACTTTAGAGGCAAACACGTATGGATTCTTCAAAGGTGAGGCAGCCTTTCCATTATGGGAGTATCGTCGAGTCATTGATAAAGAGAATTTCAGGGCTGGCTTTTTTGAAGGTGATATTTCTTTAATTAATTGGCCACAAAATGATTATTGGTTAGGGCCGATTATTGATGTTGAAGAGGAAGAAAGAGTGAAGCATCTGAATCAAGCTAAGCAGCTCTCACTATCGCTCTTATATTGGTTACAGACAGAAGCACCTAGACCAGATGGCAAGTTTGGTTATCGTGGCTTAAGACTGCGTAAAGATGTGGTTGGTACGGAAGATGGAATGGCTATGTATCCCTACATTCGTGAATCACGAAGAATGAAAACTGAATTTACCGTTTTAGAACAACATATTAGTGCGGATGTTCGTGGTGATTTAGGGGCTGAAAATTTTGAAGATTCTGTCGGCATTGGCAGTTATCGTATTGATCTGCACCCAAGCACAGGGCAGCGCTCATTTATTGATATTTCAAGCTTGCCTTTTCAGGTTCCACTTGGGAGCTTGATTCATGTAAGAATGAATAACCTCTTACCGGCTTCTAAGAATTTAGGGGTAACCCATATCACTAACGGGTGTTACCGCTTACATCCTGTCGAGTGGAATATTGGTGAGGTGAGTGGCTTACTTGCTGCTTACTGTATAAGGAATCAAACAAGCCCAAGGCAGGTTAGAAACACTGCAGCACTTTTACAAGATTTCCAGCAACTCTTACAAGCAGAGGGGATTGAACTAAAATGGCCGACTGTACATGCCGTTTAATTGGCCGAGAAGGAGGGGGAAATGGCAGAACCATCCGTATTAGATGCAAACAAGCCACATAACGCATTACCCAAAAAAGTAACACCAAAGAAAAAGAATGTCTTAATCAAACATTGGGATTTGTATTTAATTATGGTTCCGGGCATTCTATTTTTCCTCATATATAGGTATGTCCCGATGTGGGGAGTGGTCATTGCTTTTCAAGATTATAGTGTATTTGCAGGAATCAGCGGAAGTGAATGGGTAGGCTGGAAACACTTTGAGCGTATGTTTGAAACGGAGGAATTTTATCGAATTTTCTCTAACACATTACTTATTAGCTTATATAAATTATTTTGGGGTTTCCCAGCTCCTATTATTGTTGCTCTTATGTTAAATGAGCTTAGGAACATGTTATATAAACGTACGATTCAAACCGTCATTTATATGCCACATTTCCTATCTTGGGTTATTGTTGGCGGTATTATGATTAACATTCTTGAACCATCTACGGGTATTATTAATCAATTTATTTCGTTCTTAGGGTTTGAACCGATATATTTTATTGCTGATGATAGCTGGTTTAGAACGGTTTTAGTGACGAGTGATCTTTGGAAAAGTGTTGGTTGGGGTACAATTCTCTATTTAGCGGCGTTAGCGGGTATTAACCCTCAATTGTATGAAGCCGCACGAGTAGATGGAGCAAATAAATGGCAACAAACATGGCACATTACATTACCTAGCTTATTACCAACGATTGTTATTCTGTTTATCTTACAAATGGGAAATATATTAGAAGTTGGCTTTGAACAAGTGTTTATCCTGCTAAACCCGCTTGTATATAATGTCGGTGATGTCTTTGAAACCTATGTATACCGAGTCGGGATTACACAAGGACAGTTTAGCTATACAACAGCAGTAGGGCTGTTTAAATCAGTCATTGCCTTAATCCTCGTAGTTGGGGCAAATAAGATAGCGAAAAAGTTAGGCCAAAACGGATTATGGTAAGGAGGGAAAAGCATGTCAGTCCATCAAACAACAGGTGAAAAAGCATTTTCAGTGTTTAACATCATCTTTTTAGGTGCCTTTGCCCTAATTTGCCTTTTCCCTTTTATCCATGTCATTGCACAATCATTGAGTAGCCA
Source organism: Alkalihalobacillus pseudalcaliphilus (assembly GCF_028610675.1). Classification (NCBI taxonomy): domain Bacteria; kingdom Bacillati; phylum Bacillota; class Bacilli; order Caryophanales; family Bacillaceae; genus Alkalihalobacillus; species Alkalihalobacillus pseudalcaliphilus. The sequence continues at coordinate 218,597 of NZ_JAQQWS010000002.1, read as the reverse complement.
TCGGGCGATCGTATCTGGTGAAGTTATTTTCTTCCCGATAGATATTACCTTTCATGCTTATAAAGAAGTATTTATGGATGCTCATTTCATTAATTCATTTGTTATGAGTATTCTTAGAACCGTAGTGGGTACGTTTTTTAACGTATTTTTTACATGCTTGATGGCTTACCCGCTCTCGAAAACGTATATCAAAGGTAGGGGACTCATACTATTTCTAGTCGTTTTCACGATGTTATTTAATGGAGGAATGATTCCAACCTATCTCGTCGTGCGAGAAACAGGTTTATTAAACTCATTTTGGGTTTACATTATCCCCTCTTTAATTAGTGCGTTTAATTTAATCATTGTTAAAAATTTCTTTCAAAGTGTACCGCAGGAGTTGGAGGAGTCAGCGAGAATTGATGGTGCCTCTAATATTCGGATATTATTTAGGATCGTCATTCCTCTTTCCATGCCGGTTATTGCAACGATAGGTCTGTTTCATGCTGTATTCCATTGGAATTCATTTTTTGATGCGGTTATCTATATTAGTGATCGAAATCTGTATCCTTTACAAGTTTACTTGAGAGAGTTAATTCAATTTGATCAATCAGAAATCAGTTTAAGAGATAATTTTGAACAGCAGTTGATTGCAACTGAATCATTAAAAGCAGCGGCATTAATTGCGAGTACCGTACCGATCCTTATTGTTTATCCGTTTTTACAGAAGTATTTTGTGAAGGGTGTCATGCTTGGTTCTGTTAAAGGTTAAAACCTAGGAGGTGATGGTCATGGGGGTTAATACATCATAATCATTCTTGATTCATAGCCCAAAAACAATCGAAAAATAAGGGGGAATTAAAGGTGAGAAGAAAAGTGTTTTTTGCCATCTTTGTCTTAATTTCATTACTTGTTATTGCAGCTTGTTCACCAAGTGGTAGTGACGAAACTGGTGGAGATGACCCATCAGATGCAGATAATGAAGATGCGGAAGACGAAGTAGTTCAAGAGTTACGTTCCATTGAAATTGTCGTTAATAACTATGGTCGAAGTTTCCCTAGTGGATTAGACGAGGAAAACAATCCATATTTAGACTTTATTGAAGAGCACACTAACTTAGATATTTCCGTACAAATCCCTCCTGCAGAAGGCTATATGGAGAGATTGAATGTATTAATGGCAGGGAATGATTTACCAGACTTAATTTATAGCCCTGATGCGACATGGTTTGTGAATTATGTGAATCAAAATGCGTTAACAGATTTAACGGAAATCGTTGAGCAACATGGTCAAAACCTGTTAGAGCTTATTCCTGAAGAGGCATGGGAAGCCGTGACGATTGATGGAAGTATTTATGCGATTCCGCATATTCTGCAAGAGCAAGGAACAGAGATTATGTATATTAGGCAGGATTGGTTAAATGAACTAGAGCTTGAGCAACCTGAAACTCTAGATGAATATGTAGATGTCTTACATCAATTTAAAGAACACTATAATAATGTTGGTTATATTATGACGGACCAATTAGGAAGAATTGCACCTATCCTTGGGGCTTTTGGTGTCCAACGGAGTCAATGGGTAGAGCGTGATGGTGAGTTAGTTTATTCCAGTACGACACCTGAAATGAAGGAAGCATTAGCTTTCCTATCTGAGATGTATGCTGACGGTATTTTAGATCGTGAATTCCCTTCCAATAATTTAACGGTCTTAGGTGAAAAAGTATCCAACGATCGTGCTGGGGTATTCTCAGCAGCTTGGTGGGATACGCGTGGACCTATTTTAACGAATACACAAAATAATGAAGAAGCAGAATGGGTTTCAATTCCATACCCAGTTGGTCCAAATGGAGATTCCGGAACGGCGGGTAGCCCTCTAGTGCGTGGTTATAATGCTGTACCAGTAACGAGTGACGAGGCTGAGGCTGTAGTGAGAATGCTAGATTTTATTGTAGCAGACGGATTTAGAGAAATTTTCTTAGGTTTTGAAGGAGATGTTTGGGAGATTACTGACGGAGTGGCAACAACAGACTTTGAAAAGCATAACGAACATTTATATCGCCAAATGTATACAACGGTTGAGCCTTTAGATCCTGAAACAACTAAAATCCGTTTAGATTCATTAGGTTTAGAGTTTAATTTGTTTGATAACGTAACGAAAATTGGTGAGAATGCCATTTTCTCTGAATATAATGGACCGCCGACACGTGCAAGTGGATTATATGGTGGTCAACTAAAAGCCATTGAGGACGAAGTATTTGCTAATATCATCGCAGGTAACAGCTCCATTGATGCATTTGATGATTTTGTTGAGCGTTGGAATCGCGATGGTGGTCAAGAATGGACGGATGAAGTAAACGAATGGTATAGCAACCGTTAATTGAATGATGAGATGGTACCTAGTGAACTTTTGTTAGGTACCATTTCTTCTTAGTGACTTAAAGGCAGGGGATATGAGTGATAGAAGGAGACCAACACAAAGTACTATGGATAGATTTTATGGCAAACAGTACACGACTTATATCTAAGCAGGGTAGAGAGGATTATTTTCAGAGCGCGAAAAAGCAAGGATTTACCCATGTCATTGTCGACGCTAAAATCCCTTATGGTTTTGTGACATATCCGAGTATGCATGCACCACATGTAAGTGAGTGGTCCCGTTTTTCGGCGTGGAAAGGCTTAGATTTTGTTGAGATGATGACATCCTTTGCCCGTAAATATGAGTTGGAAATTGTGATGAAATGTGATGTGTTTACAGCGGGACATATCGATTTTCCTGAAATTCAAATGGAAATAAGTGAGTCTTGTCAGGTTGAGTATTATCATTGGCAAAATAGGCGATCTTCCTTAACAAGGGCCAAAGATTATACAGAGAAGGCAATATTTTTGAATCCAGTACTTCATGAAGTGCAGAACTATCAGTTACGTATTATACAAGAGTTAGTGGAGCGTTATGAAATGGCTGCCTTTATTTTGGACCGATGTCGTTACCCTAATATTTACGCGGATTTTAGTGAAAGGAGTTTGCATGAATTTGAGAAAGCCAGAGGGATTCTTATTAAGAATTGGGAGCAGGATATCTTGGTACCTACTGAAAATGGTTTTACAAAGGGGGAATTATTCCACGAATGGATTAATTGGCGTACTAATGTGATCAAAAGCTTCATCATGAAGGCCCATCATATCATTAAAGAAGTTGCTCCGCATGCTGCTTTTGGTTTATACGTCGGTTCTTGGTATCCCGAGTATTATCATGAAGGTGTTAATTGGGGGAGTCGTTCCTATAAACCTCAACTCGACTGGACGGATGAACATTATCCAGAGTCAGCTTTAGCAGAAGAGCTAGATTTCCTTATGATTGGTTGTTATTATTCAGACATTTATGAAGGCGAAGCAAAATTACATCAGAACGAAGCGTGGAGAAGTATTGAAGGGGCCATCCAACTTGCTCGTAAAGTCACTAACAATAAGGTTCTTATCATTCCTAGTTTATACCTTTTTGACTATTACCAACAGAAAGAACGTTATTTAGAGGCGGTAACATTCGTAAAAGAAAGAAATCAAATGTCATTGATGATATTTGACGCCAGTTATTTAGAATCATATCAATGGTGGTAAATCATGACGATTAATAATGGGAGAGGTGAGTCGATTGTCAAAAGTGCTCTATATACCATTAGATGAAAGACCATGTAACTTGTTGTATCCTCAAGCTTTAGCAAAAATGACGGATGTAACGATGCTTGTACCTGGTCGAGATATTCTTGGTGATATGAAAGCACCAGCTCAGGTTGATCAAGTTATCAATTGGTTAAAGCAGAATGTGGCAGATGCCGATTATGCGATTATTTCTTTAGACATGCTCTTATATGGGGGAATCGTTCCTTCTAGATTACATACAGATTCACAGGAAGATGGTTTAAATCGATTACTTGTTTTAAAAGAATTAAAGAAAAAGAACCCGACTTTAAAATTATTGGTTTATGACTTAATCATGCGTGTACCTGCTTATAGTAGCAGTGAAGAAGAACCTGATTATTATGAAGAGTATGGTGCTCAAATCCATCGGATAGGCTGGTTAACCGATAAACAAGGGCAAAAGCTGAGCTCTGATGAGGAATTGAGAGAACTTCAACATTTACAAAAAGAAATTCCAGAGAGTATTTGGAGTGATTATACGAAACGAAGAAAACAAAATGCATGGATCACAAAGCAAGCACTCCAGTTAGTTGAAGAAGCTTGTATTGATTATATGATTATTCCCTTAGATGATAATGCTGAATATGGGTTTTCCGCTATGGAACAACGTCAACTAGCCTATGAAATTGAAGATAGAAATCTGATGGATCAAGTTGCAGTATACCCTGGGGCAGATGAGATTGCTTGTACGTTATTTGCTCGAGCTTTTTGTGACATAAAAGATTATGTGCCAGAAATTAGCTTACGTTATTCATCGATACACGGTCCGTTTGTGATTCCAAGATATGAGGATCGTAGTTTAGGAGAAAGTATAAAAGCACATATTACCGCAGCCGGAGGGGTCATTGTAGCAGATGAAATGAAGAATGACTTTTTATTAATGGTTCATGCACCAGCTCGTGGTCCGAAAGAAATGGCAGAATCTAGTTTCCCCTATAAGGAACGGAATCGCTCTTATATATCAGAGGTCAACCATCGGGAATTGGTGCAAGCGATGAAGTTTTTTACATCAAAAGGAGTTAAGGTTGCTTTAGCAGATGTTGCGATTTGTAATGGTGCCGATCACTCATTATTAAAGCAACTTCATAAGGTAAATTTGCTTGAAACACTCATTGCTTATGCTGGCTGGAATACGAGTGGTAATACTTTAGGTACTGTTATTTCTCATAGTATCATTCATGCCTATTATCAACGAAATCTGATTGAACAAGTGAAGGGTTTTGAAGAAGAGGAAAGGAAGTTCTATTATTCAAGATTAATAGAAGACTGGGGTTATCAAGCGATCGTGAGAAAGTTTATTTCTTATGAATTTCTGCCGACAATAGGGTTAACAGCACGGAATTTAGGGGGCCAAGTTGAGGAAGTAACAGAACTCATAAAAGAGAAATTAGAAGAGTTTGTCGCAACTTATCTAGAAGACTTACGATATGGGCGTGTGGAACTTGAGCATGTATATTTGCCATGGAGAAGGATGTTTGAGGTAGGGTTGTCAGTTAATTATGAAAAATAACGGTTCATAGATTGGGATTAGCTATCAAGGGAGGAGCCGAAGTCATGGAAAAATGGACGTTAAAAGAGAAGATTGGCCAAATGTTTGTTATTGCTTTTGCTGGAGAAGAGGTAACACCTGAATTACATGAAGCTATTGTGGAATGGAATATCGGTGGTGTTATTTTATTTCAAAGGAATTTGCGAGATGTGAAGAAAGTGATTCGACTAAATCGCGACATACAGGAAGTAGCCAAAAAGCATGGAAGGCCACCGTTATGGATTTCCATTGATCAAGAAGGTGGCGGAATTTCTTATTTGTGGGATGGCATGGTATTGTCACCAGGCAATATGTTAATTGGAGCAACGGGAAATAAAGCGTATGCATATGAAGCAGCAAAGAGTATGGGGGAACAGTTAAGAAACTTGGGGTTTAACATGAATTATGCACCTAATATTGATGTGAATAACAATCCAAACAATCCGGTAATTGGTGCAAGAGCATTTGGTGACCAAGCTGATAAGGTCAGTGCTTTTGGTATAGAAGCAGTCAAAGGTTATCATGAAGCTGGCATACTTGCTGTTGCCAAACATTTCCCAGGACATGGTGATACGGAGGTCGATTCCCATTTAGGGCTACCTATTGTTGATAAATCAATCGAAGAGCTTGAAATAAATGAATTACTTCCTTTTAAAGAAAATATCGACAGTGGATTAGAGGCGATTATGACAGCACATATCGTTTTTCCACAAATTGATCCGGAATACCCGGCTACTCTCAGTAAGCGAATTTTGCATGAGTTACTTAGGGAGAAGTATCAGTTTGATGGATTGATTATAACGGATTCTATGGAAATGCATGCCATATCAAAGTATGTGGGAAGAGAGCTAGGTGCTGTGAAAGCAATTGAGGCAGGGGCAGACATTATTTTAGCGTGTGGTAAAGATTTAGCATCGCAGGTGGCTATGATTGAGAGAGTTATCGATGCCATTGAAGCGGAGGAATTGGAACTATTAATTGTAAATCAAGCATTACAGAGAATTCATTATAGTAAAGAGAAATGGTTATCCAACATATTAGAGCCATCTTTAGAAAAAGTTACATTAAAGCAAACCAACTATCAAGAAACGATGAAAAGGATTGCCGCAGAGGGAATTACTTTACAAAGAAATCCACAGAATTTGATTCCATTTAGTTATAACCAACAAATTAAGATTTTGAGTCAAAGCACGTATAATGATGAGAATTATATGGGTGATAGAAAGAGTCTAGTAAAGGAAATCTTTGCTGGACCACAATATGAGGTGTTTTATCTAGAAGAGGCAAACCCAAGTCAAGTCGAGGTCAAACATTTCTTAAATTCTATTAGTGCTAGTGATGTAGTGGTTCTTTTGATTAACGAAAGAAGGAAGCTCGACCGAGCGTGGATAGAAGCGTATCAATCGATTAAACATGTAACCGCTCAAGTAGTCGTTGTGTCCTTGTGGAATCCATTTATCGACCAAACGTATCGTGATATCATTTTTGACCATTACCTGACGACATATAGTCAAACACCAGAAGTGATGATGACCTTAAAAGAGTTACTAGAAGGGAAGCATGTTTTTGCAGGAAAATAGTCAACCGTTTTAAAGCCTTTAGCTTGTAAGGGGTGTATCAAATATGAATGATTATGCGATAGGAATTGATATCGGTGGGACTAAAATTGCTGCTGGTATTATTGGCAAGGATGGTACTGTGGTTGCGAAAGAGAGAATTCCGACTTCTCAATTGGGATCGTCTCAATTGATTGAGCATGTATTGACGCTAATTCGGTTGTTAAAAGCAAAAGCAGCCGAATTGAATTGTCCTATAAAAGGGATTGGCTTAGGCAGTGCGGGTCAAGTTCATGTGAGAAGAGGTGAAATTCTCTCAGCGACTTCGAATATTAGCGGTTGGTCGGGCGTGACACTAAAAAAGGTCATCGAGGAACATTATCGATTACCTGTCTTTATAGATAACGATGTCCAAGTCATGGCATTGGCCGAGAAGAGATTAGGAGCAGCTGTTGCTTATCAACATTTTATTTGCTTGGCGCTTGGAACAGGTGTAGGTGGAGGGATCTACATGGATAATAAGCGTCTGCAAGGTACTTGGGGAGGAGCGGCAGAGCTAGGTCATACCTCAATTGATTATCAAGGTGACTTATGTAATTGTGGATTAAGAGGTTGTTTAGAAACTTTTGCTTCAGGTACATGGATAGCGAAAAAAATGAATGACCTGCAAAAGCCAGTAGCAGAAAAGCGACCATTAACAAGTGAGCAAGTATTTGACCTCTACCATGAGGGCAACAAAGATGCCAAGCAAGTGGTTAATAGAATGGTTACGGGTCTGTCTTACGGAATCATTAACTTGGTCCATACGTTTAATCCAGAAGCCATTATTTTAGGAGGCGGTGTGATGGATCATAATGACTGGATCGTTTCACTTGTCCAAAAATTTATCTCAGGAAAAGGCCTCATTCGCTTAATGGAGTCAGTGGAAATAAAAAAAGCAGAACTAGGCAGTGAGGCAGGATTAATTGGTGCTGGTTTGCAAGTCTTTTATCCGTAAATATACGAATTCTTTCATAACTAACCTCTCGATTTTAGGGAGGTTTTTTGTATATGAAAGTTACATGGGTGGTGCACATTTCTCGAGATAACTTGACCTTTTTGGTCTTTGTTTTTGGTCCGTTTTTGAAAATCGAAATGACCTCACAGACGAATGAATTTGTCTGAAGGTTCATTTCTATTTTCAAAACTTCACACAGTCGCGTGAAGTAGCCAAGCAAGCCGGCTAACGGTCCAAAAACACTTCGATTTTAGATGCTAATCCTGTTGAGTTACTACTGTCTCTTTTTTGTTTTTGGTGGCTGTTTGTGCGGTGCGTTCAATCTTTTTGGGCAAGCCCTTGCGGGCAACTCCCAAAAAGAGGTGGGGTTACGGCAAAATGTGAGAATTCTCAAAACCGTTATTAAATGAAAAGCCACCAGTAAAGAGAAAACCGCACTTGCATGTTTGTTGGTGGTGAAGTGAATCGGGCTTCGTCATGTGGTTTTTGTATGAACTGATGTATGTAATTAGTCATGAGCTGGATAGCTGAGATTAATCTACATCGTCAACATCTACCCTGCTCTTTGGTTTCTATTCCTAAAATATGCCATAATAAATAGAGGAGGGTGAGGGAGATGGAGCAAAAAATTATGATTGTTGAAGATGACCCTAAGATAGCGGAACATTTGAAACAGGCACTTGAAAAGTATGGATTTGAGGTATCGGTTGTCCTTCAATTTCATAATGTCTTACAAGAGTTTCAAATCATGAATCCGCAGTTAGTGCTATTAGATATTAATTTGCCAAGTTATGATGGGTTTTATTGGTGTAGACAAATTCGTAAGGAATCGGTATGTCCGGTAATTTTTATATCAGCTAGAACAGGGGAAATGGATCAGGTCATGGCTTTGGAGAACGGTGGGGATGATTTTGTAACCAAACCTTTTTCTACAGAAGTTGTTATTGCCAAAGTGAAAAGTCAGTTAAGAAGAGCATACGGTGAATATGCCGCTGTACAATCAGAGAATATTCTAGAGGAGAATGGGTTGAAGCTTTTTCCGGAACGGTTGACGATGCAGTTTGCCACAGAAGAAGTTCAACTCACAAAAAAAGAGACAGATATTTTAGCGTATCTTATGGAGCGCTATCCGAAAGTAGCAGGGCGTGAAGGGTTATTACACAAACTCTGGGATGATGAGGCATTTGTTGATGAGAATACATTAAATGTTAATATTACACGTGTAAGAAAAAAGCTCCAAATTTTTGGCATTGAAGACGCCATTGAAACGGTTCGAGGTGTTGGTTACTTGCTTAAGGTTACATGGGACTCCGGTGATGGACGATGATGTTGTTTCTAAGGGAATATAAGTCATTATTGTTGATGCAGCTCCTTCAATATACGGTTATTTTCTCGATATTTTGGTTGGCGGGTTATCGGGATTGGCTCTTATTATTTTATTCACTATTTCTAGGGTTCGTTATTTTGATCGTCTATATCTTTTATTATTATTTTACGAGAAAGAGCTATTACAAACGCTTACAGACTCCATTCCAATCACTAGATGAATCGTATGCTCACACTAACACAACACCGATTTCGAACGCTTTTGACGAACGCGTCAAGGAGCAATATCAATTTTATCGTGAGAAATTGAAAGAGCTAGAAGGACAGCAAGAGGAACAATTGAAATTTATGAATCAGTGGGTTCATCAAATGAAAACCCCCTTATCTGTCGTTCAGCTTATGTCGGAGGAGATGGATGAGCCTTATGCATCTGATCTACGTGCTGAGACGGATCGAATAAAACAAGGGCTGGATACAGTCTTATATATGTCACGACTAAGTACGATTGAGCAGGATTTCCACGTGGAGGAGATAAAATTAACGTCACTAATCCGAGAAGTAATGAATGAGCATCGACGTTATTTCATTAGGCACCAAGTCTATCCAAAACTACATACTACGAAAGAGCCGATTATCGTTAAAAGTGATGAGAAGTGGTTGTATTTTATTCTCGTTCAGGTCATTTTAAATGCTGTTAAATACTCGGCTGAACAATCATCCAAGCTCGACTTAGCACTTTATGATCGTGATGCTGATTTAGTTTTGGAAGTCTGCGACTATGGAATTGGAATCCCAGCAAGCGATAGAGAAAGAATTTTTGACCCGTTTTTTACAGGGGAAAACGGTCGTAAGTTTCGGGAATCTACAGGAATGGGCTTGTATTTGGTAAAGGAAGTCACAAGTTTTTTAGGCCATCGCCTAGAGGTTGAGACTGAGGTAGGGAAGGGTACAAGCTTTCGCATTATTTTCTCCGAGACTCAATACCTTACATTAATGTAAGGAAACTGAAAGAACAATCGATAGGAGTATTCCCTTTGTATTAAGTACACTATGGATAAAGAAACGACTTATCTATGAAGGGAAAGGGTGGATAATATGCTAACTGTAAAAAATGTCAGCAAAATATATGAAGGTAAAGTGACGTACCAGGCCTTGAATGATATTAATTTGACGGTGAAATCAGGGGAATTTGTCGGCATAATGGGGCCATCAGGTAGTGGAAAGACAACCTTATTAAACTTAATTGCCACGATTGATAAACCGACAACCGGTCAAATCCTCATTAATAACGGGCAGCCACATCTACTTAAACGTAATGACTTAGCCAAATTTCGCCGTAACGAATTAGGGTTTGTTTTTCAGGACTTTAATTTATTACACACCTTAACAGTGGAAGAAAATATCGTTCTACCATTAACGCTTGAAAAGGCGAAGGTGAAGGTAATGAAACAGAAGGCGGCCGATATTGCAGAGAAGCTTGGTATTACATCTATTATGAAAAAGAGAACATATGAAATTTCGGGTGGTCAAGCTCAACGTGTTGCTGTGGCTAGAGCGATGATTCATGAGCCTAAACTTTTACTTGCAGATGAACCGACAGGAAACTTGGATTCAAAATCCTCTAAAGATGTGATGGAGCTATTACAAAGCATTAATCAAAATGAAGAAGCAACTATGATGCTCGTTACCCATGATCCTTTAGCGGCAAGCTATTGTGACCGCGTCATTTTTATCCGGGATGGGAAGCTGTATTCTGAAATGTATCGTGGTGAGAATCGTCAAGCCTTCTTCCAAAAGATTATTGATACACTGTCATTATTAGGAGGGAACGCACATGACCTTTCGTCAGTTCGCCTTTAATAATGTAACAAGAAATAAACGTCTCTATATTGCTTATTTCTTGAGTAGTATGTTTATGGTGATGGTATTTTTTACATTTGCGATTTTTGCCTATCATCCTATGCTTAATTCCCCTGATATGCTAGATGGATTAAATGAACAAGCAAGAGTGGGGATGAATGTCGCACAAGTAATCATTTATTTGTTCTCTATCTTTTTTGTGCTTTATTCTATGAGTTCTTTTTTAAAGTCAAGGAAAAAAGAATTTGGGCTTTTGATCATGCAAGGGATGAGTCCAAGGCAAATGCGTTCTTTAGTTTTTATGGAGAATATGATTATTGGCTTTTTTGCAACGATTGGTGGGGTAGCACTAGGCCTTATTTTCGCTAAGGCGATCATGCTTATTGCTGAAAATGTCCTTGTGCTTCGAGAGAGCTTAGTTTTTTATTTACCTACTCAAGCGATTGTCACAACGGTCATTGCTTTCATTCTATTATTTGTGCTCATCTCTTTCTTTGTTTCTTTTGTACTTAGAAAAGATCCGCTCGTTGATTTAATAAAGGGTGATAAGAAAACGAGGGGCGAACCGAAAGCTTCATTCCTGCTAAGTATTTTAACTTTGTTGTTATTAGGTGTCGGTTACTATCTTGCCATTACCGCACATGGGTCTACGGTCATTTTCGTTATGGTACCCGTTATTATTCTAGTTATTATCGGTACGTACTTTTTATTTACGCAATTAAGTGTTTTTTTGATTAAGTTCTTAAAGAAAAGACCGAACTTTTATTGGAAAGAAACGAATATGTTGTTGTTTTCAGACTTAACCTATCGAATGAAAGATAATGCGAGGACTTTTTTTATGGTCGCGATTATTTCAACGGTGGCATTTAGTGCGATTGGAACGTTGTATGGTGTTCAAACGATGATTACTAGTCAGTTTTATTCTGTTAATCCTACTTTAAGCTATACGGCCAGTTTGGATGATGAACAAGAGGTTGAGGCCATTTCAGGAGATATAGGTGCTATTAATGAGGTTTTCCAAAAATATGACGTAGAAACAGAAAACATCGAAATGATTCGTTCGTTCTATGAAGTCGAAAGTACAATGAATAATCATTTAATGATCGTTACACAAACCGAGTTTAATGATATGGCTCATTTATTAGGTCAAGAAAAGGTTGAACTTGGTGAAGAGGAAATTGTGGTAGCTGCTTTAGCGGATGGGTATATGGGAACAATGGTTGAGGAGCAATTAGAGGTGCCGTTGTCATTCACCGAAGTGGGTGCTATTTTACCAAAGCAAGAGATTTTTTATAATGAAGTATTAGGGAATTTTGTCTACTATATTATTCCTGATGAGCTTCGTGATCAGATTGCACATCAGAAGACGAGTGAGAGTCTATACTATGTATGGCAAGCCGACGATTTAGTGGATAAAGATACGCTTTACCAAATTGGGGATGATGTAGACAATTTGGTTCCTTCTTATAAAACATTTGCGACTGAATACACAACGGTATTATTTAAGCAGAGTTTTGGGCAGTTATTATTTATCGGGTTATTTATAGGGATTGTCTTCTTTGTTTGCTCGGGTAGCTTCTTATATTTCCGTTTATACAGTGATCTTGATGATGATAAGGAAAAATTCAAATCGATTGCTAAAATGGGGTTAACGGATAAAGAGTTGAAGAAAGTGCTGAATAAGCAAATTACTTTATTATTTTTTGCACCTATTATTGTGGCCCTTATTCATGGGTTTGTTGCCCTGAATGCATTGTCTAATGCTTTCCAATACAATTTATTTGCTGAAATTGCGCTTATTCTAGCGGCATTTGCTTTGATTCAAATCGTTTATTATTTTATTGTTCGTTATTTTTACTCTAAACAAATTCGTGAAGCTATTTCGTGAGTTTTGTATGAAAGTGTACTAAAGCTCATGTGCTCTTCTTCGAAGATCGCTGCGGGAATGGGGGCACGCTTTCCGCAGGCGGGCGCTGAGCTAACTTGCTATCGCAAGTGGATCTCAGCCTGCCCTCTCCTCCTGCAGGAGTCGGCCTCCCCATTCCCTCCGCTCGGGTTGGTGCAGGCTTCTTGGTTCATTCACTTCTCATACAAATCAATTGAATAAAAAGTAATAAAAGCTAATAAACCAAGAAGCAAAGGATAATGAACAAAATGCCACCTGTTGAAGGTAAACGCCACTCTCATCTTTGTTGGTGGCGAAGTGCATTGGGCTTAGCCATATCGGTTTTGTATGAAAGTGTACTTAGGGATGATAGTTTGTGCCTTGAAGTTAGCTGGTCATCCATCTTGCGATAAATGACCTTCGCAGGGCACTGCTCCCTTTTTGGTCGTGCAGACTCCTGATGGTGATGGAGTTGTATGGAGTGCCAACTGTTTAAGCTGTCGCCACTACTTTGTTTTTTTGTTGGTGGCTGTTTAGTAAGTTTTTTGTGGTAATGTAAGATTTTAGAGGGAATTTATATAAAAAATGGCACCTATCTTTAGGAGTAGGTGCCATTTTTTGGTTGCAGTTTAAGAAGGTTGGAATTTAGCTTGGAACTTTTTAAGTTGATTTATGCTTGTATCTTTATTAGAAAAGTCATCAATGCAATCAAATAGATTGATGGCTTTTTGGTAGTATTTTTTGATTTCGTCTGTTTTGTTTGGTCCGATTGTCGAGAGGATTTCTGCTTTTAAATAGAAGAGATAGCCTAATAAATAGGAGCTATTTGCACGTAAACAAGATTGAATACCTTCCTCACATAATGACAAAGCCTGGTGAGGATATTCTAAGAGGTTGGCAACCCTCGCCCCATTATAATAAATATTGATGACAGTTGTGGATTTATTTGGTTGTGCAGGTAGTTTTTTCGTGTATTCGATTAGTCGATTGTATAGTTGGTAAGATTCTTGGAGTAGTTCTAACTCACTTAAAATAATCGCCTTACTTGTCAAAATATCGAGGTCGATTAACGAATAATTTTTGTCACTTGTATCGGATAACTTCATAGCTTCGTCCAATAATTCCAATGCCTCTGTTTTGTTATTAAATAAATAATTAATACAGATAGCTTCTCGCCACAAGAGGAGTTGTTTAAGGTCTTGGCGATTTTTAAAATCAGGATTTTTTTTCTCAAACTGTATCATTTCATAAGCTTTTTCATATTTCTTTTCTTGGATTAACTCTGTTAGTTGGTCACAAACTTCTTGAACATAACTTTTATTATAAAGTTCTTCGTCTGAGAAAAAATATTCAATAGATACACCTAGTCTTTTGCTAAGTAGGTACAGAAGATGAGCGGATGGGTAAATCTCCGTATCTTTTTCAATTAAACTAATCATTGATTGTGTACAAATGCCTTTAGCCAAATCTTGCTGTGTCATGTGTAAATAGTTTCTTATGTTTTTCAATTTTTTCCCTATGTGTATCTCCATCTCTCATTGAACCTCCTTATTATAAATATACTTGTACAATAGTAAGAATAATAAAATAAAATGCTTATATTCGTTAGTTAAATAAAGTATACAGCGAAATGGGAACAATGCAAAGGTTTAAATAATTTAATTTACTAGGGGTCAGATGATAAAAGTCGACGGGGAGGCTTCGTTCTCATAAATGTGTGAAATATAGGAATTCAGCTTATCTTCTCTTGATTCGTAGGTTGAGAAGATACAATGGAAATGAAAAGATGTATAATAGAAAGAAATACTCGGAGAAGGCAGGAGAACTAATGTCAGAAGAGAATATAACGAGGCTTGAGGTTGACGGAAAAGAAATTATTTTAATTGGAACAGCTCATGTCTCAAAACGTAGTGCAGTGCAAGTGAAGGAAATCATAGAAGCTGAGCAACCGGATTCAGTTTGTATTGAATTAGATGAACAGCGATATCAGTCCATCCGCGACGGTAATAGGTGGAAGGATATGGACATTTTTAAGGTAATTAAAGAAAAAAAAGCAACTTTATTATTAATGAACCTAGCGATCTCCTCTTTCCAAAATAGAATGGCCGAACAGTTTGGTGTAAAGCCTGGTCAAGAGATGATTCAAGGGATTGAGTCAGCTAAAGAGGTGGGAGCAGATCTAGTTCTGGCAGACCGTAATATTCAAGTTACTTTTGCACGAATTTGGCATCAAATTGGGTTTAGGGGTAAAGCTGATTTACTTTATCAAATTATGGGGTCTATTTTTAGTAAGGAAACGTTGACTGAGGAAGAAATGGAAAAGATGAAGTCTCAAGATATGTTAAATGCGATGCTCCAAGATTTAACAGAAAGTTTTCCTCGTTTAAAAAAGCCATTAATTGATGAACGTGATCAATATTTAGCCGAGCACATCAAGACAGCACCAGGTGAGAAGGTCGTTGCAGTGTTAGGAGCAGCTCATGTGCCTGGGATTACAGAGGAAATACATAAAAAGCAGAACATGAAGGAGCTTAATGAAAGACCTCCGAAGGCAAAATGGCCAAAGGTGGTTGGGTGGCTTATTCCTATTTTAATTATTGGAATCATTGCTTTTACTTTCTTCTCCAATCCGGCTGCTGGTATGCAACAAACGCTAAGCTGGATATTGTGGAATGGCTCGTTTGCAGCGATTGGAACGGCTATAGCATTTGGACACCCGTTAGCTATTTTATCTGCATTTATCGTGGCACCTTTTAGTTCCTTAAATCCATTTATTTCAGCTGGTTTAGTTGCTGGTTTAGTTCAAGCCTATTTTAAACGTCCGAGTGTTAGGGATTTTGAGAACCTTTCAAAAGATGTCCATTCTGCTAAAGGTTTTTGGCGCAATAACGTAACGAGGATCTTGTTAATTGTTGTGTTAGCGAATATTGGTAGTGCTTTAGGTACTTTTGTCGGCGGAGCAGATGTTGTGAGGTTGTTCTTCGATAATCTATAGAAAATAATAAAGCAGCCTTTAGTTTCAGGGGCTGTTTTTTTGTATGAAAGTTCAGTGAGTCATGCTCATTTTCGAGATAACATGACATTTTGCTCTTTGTTTTTGGTCCGTTTTTGAAAATAGAAAGCACCATTCAGATGAATTCATTCATCTGAATGGTGCTTTCTATTTTCAAAACTTCACACAGTGGCGTGAAGTAGCCAAGCGAGCTTGGCTAACGGTCCAAAAACACTTGGATTTTAGATACTAATCCTGATGATGGGTTACTATTTTCTCTTTTTTGTTGGTGGTGGCTGTTTATGCGGTGCGCTGAATCTTTTTGGGTAAGCTCTTGCGAGCAATATCCAAAAAGCGGCGGAGTTACGGAAAAGTGTGAAAATTCTCAAAAACGCTATTGAATGAAGAGCCACCAGTCAAAAAGCAAAGATAGATTAAATGAATAAAGGGAAAAGCAAATTGAACGAAAAATCACTAGTAAGTGCAATCTCACTTTTATCTTTGTTTTTGGTCCCTTGATTGTTGGGGGTTTTGTTTAATTTGCCTATGTTTCTTGCTTTGTTGCCTATTCGTTTACTCTGTTTTTTGTTCTTATCAATCTATTAAATGTTGTAAATCTGTTATTTGTACTTGAGAATGAGCAGTACCTAAGCGGAGCATGATTTTCGGTAGCGGCAAGTAGAATACCGCATTCCAGCGTTAGCAACTTTCATACAAAAAGCCCATGGCGAAGCTTGTTCACTTCGCCATCAACTAACATGAAAGTGGCGTTCGTCTTTAACTGGTGGCATTTTGTTCATATGCCTTTGCTTCTTGGTTAGCTTTTCTTACATTTCATTCAATTGTTTTGTATGAGAAGTGTACGAATAAAGAAGCCTGCACCAACCCGAGCGGAGGGAATGGGGGGCCGACTCCTGCAGGAGGAAAGGGCAGGCTGAGATCCACTTGAGAAAGCAAGTTAGCTCAGCGCCCGCCTGCGGAAAGCGTGCCCCCCATTCCCGTAGCGATATCCGAAGGGATAAACTATCATCGTTAGCGAACTTTCATACATAACACTCCTTTTATCTGCAAGTTGATATGAGCAAGCGAATTTTTGGGGGAACTTTCGAAGTGCTGACACAGTTAAAGGTACGGTTTTACTTTCAATCAATCTGAATTCGAAACACATGGTTGACTTACGTTATTATCGTGATAATATGTATGAGGTAGTAAAAGATCAAGAGATGTATGGATGTTTTGTTCTTATACAATCATGCCAATTTCCTAACGATTTGTTATAACAAGCGTTGGGGCAACTAAATTTGACCATTTATCGAAATGTAGAAAAGTAAATCCTTTGTTCTAGGTTTGAAAGGTTAGATGATTGGCGAGCCTATGACTAGAATGAGGTCCATTTTGAGGTGGTAGCGGAGGGTTTTATTATGGTAAAAGAGTCCATTTATGGATTGACGATTGAACAGTTAACTGAATGGTTATTAGAGCGTGGGCATAAGAAGTTTAGAGCTCAACAAGTGTGGGACTGGCTGTATCGTAAGCGTGTTAGTGATTTTTCGCAAATGACGAATGTGAATAAAGACTGTCTGGATCTTCTAGAAGAGAACTTCTCTTTTGAAACGATGCATGTCCATTTAAAGCAAGAATCGAAGGATGGCACAATAAAATTCCTTTTAAAGCTTGCAGACGGTAACTTAATTGAGACGGTATTAATGAAGCATAAATATGGTTTGTCTGTTTGTGTGACAACACAAGTCGGCTGTAATATCGGTTGCAGCTTCTGTGCGAGTGGTTTGTTGCGCAAAAGTCGCGACTTGTCGAGTGGAGAAGTTGTTGAGCAAATTATGAAGGTTCAATTCCATTTAGATGAACGTGGCCAAGATGAGCGTGTTAGTCACATTGTTGTAATGGGAATTGGGGAGCCATTTGATAACTTTAAAAACATGGTTGACTTCCTCGAGATTGTGAAGGATCAAAAAGGTTTGGCAATTGGTGCGCGCCATATCACAGTTTCTACGAGTGGTATTGTACCAAAGATTTACGAATTTGCTGATTTAAAACTACAGGTAAACTTAGCCATTTCCTTACATGCACCAAACAATGATTTAAGAACACAAATTATGAAGGTAAATAAGGCCTTCCCGTTAGCTAAATTAATGGATGCGGTTGATTATTATTTAGAAAAATCGAATCGCCGTATTACATTCGAATATATTCTATTACAAGGTGTGAACGACCAAAAGGAGCATGCGTTAGAGCTTGCTGAATTGATTGGTAGTTCGCGTCGTAAGTTAACATATGTCAACTTAATTCCTTATAACCCGGTTGACGAACATGGTCAGTATCAACGTAGTACGAATGATGATATTCGTGTATTTTTTGATACGTTGAAGAAAAAAGGGATTAACTGTGGTGTTCGTTTAGAGCATGGTACAGACATTGATGCCGCATGTGGTCAGCTGCGCAGTAAGCAAATTAAAAAGGACAAGCAAAAAGTGAATGCTTAATAAAGAAAAGATGCCAAGGCTTATACCTTGGTATCTTTTCTTTCATTAATCAACAATAGGAATTAAGATTTCTACCATAAATTCCTCTGAATTATCATCTAGATAGTAAAGTTCTACTGGCATTGAGTAGAAAAAGTATTTTTGCTTCATTTCTTTTTCTTCCATCCATTTAAAGATAGTATCATAGCCTTCATCTATGGTTAGGTTTGAGCAACTTACTTTCGCATAACGGGTTTCAGGTAATTCAAAATGAACCATATCCGCAGGAACATCGCTAGCTTCTACGACCTCTAAACAAGCAAAATAGGTGGCGATAATTTCATTACACATATGCGGACTGCATAAAACGTTTCGGTTAATTGGCTTTGAAATTTCATGCATACGCTTTTCAAATTGCTGATGTAGATTAATCGCAGCATCAGGGAACTTACTAGGAAACGGTGCTGTTACATTCATACCAACAAAGTTAAAAGATTTAGATATCACTTCACATTGAAAAGTAGATAAGGACTGTTGCTTCATAATAATGACCCCCTAATCAAATATAGTATATAGTTAATTCTACAGAGTAGACTTAATACCTCCACTTTCTTTAAAGTTAATTGAGCTCTTTAAAGGGGTATATTACAATGAATAGACTGGAACGAAGAAAGGAATGTTAGGATGAATCGTAGAATTGGATTTTTAGGCTGTGGAAAGATGGCAAAGGCAATGATTGGTGGGATGGTAGAATCAAAATTAATTAGTCCTTCCAAAATTTACGCTTCTAATCGTACGATTACAAAGCTTGTTGACGTACACGAAAAGTATGGGATACATATTGCAGAAACGAACATAGAGCTCGTGCAACATTCAGATATCGTCTTTTTAGCGGTTACCCCTGATCAATATCCGCATGTCATAGAGGAAATAAAGGATGAGCTTAATACTGAAACGATCGTTGTGTTAATTGCAGGAGGACAGTCTCTTACTGAAAATATGGAGCGTTTTGGGTATGAAGTGAAAATGGTGAAAGCTATGCCTAATACACCTGTACTTGTCAGAGAAGGAATGTCGACCATCAGTTTTAATTCATATTTAACGGAAGAGGATAAGCGGGATATTATCGCTATTTTTGAAAGCTTTGGCAAAGCAGAAGTCATTGATGAGAGAATCATGGATACAGCAAGTGCAGTAGCAGGCTCTTCACCAGCTTTCGTATATATGTATATTGAAGCCTTAGCAGATGCGGCAGTCATGTACGGAATGACACGTGAAAAGGCATATGCTGTGACGGCGCAGGCCGTATTAGGTGCTGCCAAAATGGTAGTTGAAACAGGAGAGCATCCAGGGAAGTTAAAAGATGATGTATGTTCCCCAGGAGGTACCACGATTCAATCAGTAGGTGCCTTAGAAGAACATGGATTCCGCAACGCTGTTATGCAAGCAGTCCATGCGAATATCAGTAAGCTTCGTGAAGGCAAAAACTAAGCAACAAGATAGCAACTCATCCCAATAAGCATGAAAGAATAATTTTGCCTTTTGATTGGTGGCTCTTCAATCAATGTGGATGTTGTAAGAGTGTTTTAGAGCTTGAGAATGAAGCCGGTAACCAGCGAAGTATGTTTTTCGGTAGCGGTGGATCCGCCCATGAGGTTTAGATAACTTTCATACAAAAACCAACCCCTCTCAATATCTAAAAGGGGTTGGTTCAATTAACCACAGAGTTCTATTAACCTTTAGTTTCTCAAGTCATCCAAATCCTTGCAATATGTAAAGGATTAATTATAGACTTTAATTGTCCATCTGGGTGATATGTCTTGATAGCACTCAATTTCTTAAAATCATAATCAACAGATTCTAAGTCTTCTATTAAGGCCCGAGTCTCACTTTCCGTTAATTTAAAAGAAAGAGACTGTCCAGCTAACAAAATTTCAGCGATTCCATTTACAGTATTGCCTTTCTTTTGAAACATCAACAATTATCTCCTTTTTCTAATTAATATCGTCTCCTCAATAAATTCACCATCATCAACATGCCAAAGGATATCAATAATATGACGATCACCCATTGCCAGGCAAGAGTCATATTGCCGCTGTCCATCGCTACATAAATAGCAGTTGGAATCGTTTGGGTACGTCCAGGAAGATTACCAGCAAACATTAACGTAGCTCCAAACTCACCAAGAGCACGTGCAAAACTTAAGATACCACCAGAAATAATCGCTTTAGCCGCTAATGGCAACGTAATAAACGAAAACACTTTAAATTCATTCGCACCATCGACACGAGCAGCGTTTTCAATATCACGATTAATCGTCTCAAAGCCAGCTACCGCGGATTGATACATGAGTGGAAAAGCAACCACTGTAGCGGCAATAATAGCGGCTGTAGTTGTAAATATGATTGGCTGCCCGCTTATCGTTTCAATCAATTGTCCAACGAATGAATGTCGACCGAACACGATAATGAGCAAGAAGCCAACCACTGAAGGCGGTAATACTAATGGTAGTAAAAGCAATGTGTCAATCAGTGATTTACCTTTAAATGAACGATGAGCCATCCATTTTGCAACCAAAGTACCAACAATAAGGACGATTATGAGAGCTAAGGAGGCAACAGTTAAAGAAAGCTGAACAGGTGTCCAAAAATCCGTCATATTAATTCAGCAGATTCGAAAATCCGTAGCTTTCTAAAATTTCTAGAGCTGCGTCCGTTTGTAAATACTCATAGAAAATAAATGCCTCATCTGAGTTTGTACTTGTATTAATAACCCCTACAGGGTAAATGACGGGTGCATGTGTATCGGAATCAGCTAGCTCTACAATATTTACTTTATCAGAAATAAGAGCATCGGTATGATACACAATCCCAGCCTCTACATTGCCTGTTTCTACATATGTTAACACCTGTCTCACGTCCTTAGCGAAAACGACCTTATCTTTTATAGTAGACCAAATATTGAGATTTTCAAGTGATTCCTTTGCATATTTCCCAGCTGGAACAGACTCTGGTGTACCAATTGAAATGCTTTCCGCTTTTGTTAAATCAGAAAATCCCTCCATTTTATTTGGATATTCAGTCGGTGTGACTAAAACGATGGAATTGCCAACAAGATCAATCCCATTCTCTTCATTAATTAAACCTTCTTCAATTAAATCATGGAATTTATCCTCTGCTGCAGAAAAGAATAAGTCTGCTGGTGCACCTTGTGAGATTTGCTGTTGCAAAGTCCCTGAGCTCCCAAAATTAAATAGTAACTGTATATGTGGATATTCTTCCTCAAAACTCGCTTGAATCTCAGTCAGAGCATCGCTTAAGCTTGCTGCTGCGGAGATTGTTAATTCAACGCCGCTTGAATCAGCGTCTTCTTGTTCAGACGATGTATCTGGTTCTTCTGTTGAACAAGCAAATAGTAATAATGTACATAAATAGATAATAGATAATAACTTTTTCATTTCTTCCTCCTAAATCGAACCACTTATAACTGGATATAACTAATCATAATCTATTATAACTAATTATAATGAAAAAGCTAGAAGCAGTTTAAAATCATAGTTTGCTCTTCTGTCTTTTATGATTAAAATATAGAGAGGAGGATGATTGAAGATGGAACAAGATATTTCTTATACAGTAGAAGAAGTTGCAAATCTTTTAAAGGTATCAAAACTAACGGTATATGACTTACTAAAAAAAGGAACGTTACCATCCTTTAAGGTGGGTAGGCAGATGCGTATCCAAGCAAAAGACTTACAGCTATTTATAAATGGAAAACAGTCGAATAATCATCTACCTCAAAAAGAATCAAATCAACAAATGCATGTACAAAACCAAACTCAAACAAAACGAAGAGTTGTCATCAGTGGACAAGATCTCGTTTTAGATATGTTAGGTAAACAACTCGATAAGCTCGGCTCCTTCGTCTCGTTACGATCAAATGAAGGTAGTCTAAATGGGTTAATTAGTATGTATAAAGATGAATGTGACATCGTTAGCTTACATATGTTTGACGCCGAGACAGGAACGTATAACCTACCTTATGTGAATCGAATTTTAGTAGGGCACTCTTATATGGTGCTCAACCTTTTATCTAGAAATGCAGGTTTGATGGTAAGTAAAAGCAATCCTTTACACCTTCAAAACTGGACAGATTTACAGGGGAATAACATTAGATTTATTAATCGGGAAGTGGGCTCAGGGGCAAGAATTTTACTAGAGGAACAGCTGAAGCTTTATCACATCCAACCTAGTCAAGTACATGGTTACCATCATGTTGAATCTAGTCATTTAGCGGTTGCTTCCGCTATTGCAGCCGGTAAAGCAGATGTTGGGGTCGGCATTGAAAAAGTGGCTAAGCTTGTGGATCTTGAATTTATTCCTTTAATCAAAGAGAGATATGATATCGTCATTAGAAAAACGTTGGAAAATGAAGTACTTCTCCAACAAATTCAGAAAATCGTTACGAACCCCGATTTTATTAAAGAAATTCAATCGTTAGGCAATTATGATACGAGTTTAACGGGCGAAGTGATCTTTGAAACAGAGTAATTCAAGGCAGGGAGTTATAAAAATTAACAAACGTGTTAGTCGATAATTCTGATACAGGAACATCATAACGTATATTTATTTTAGAAAGTTTTTGAGGAATTAATGATGAGTATAAATGAAATGATCATATATGTATTAGCTTTTTTTCTTGTTATAGGTGCTTTGGACCATATTTTGGGTAATAAGTTCGGTTTAGGGGAGAGATTTAGAGATGGATTTGTGGCGATGGGGCCACTAGCGTTAGTGATTGTAGGTATTGTCTCATTAGCCCCTGTCATAGCTAACTTTTTAGTTCCAATTGTAAGTCCATTGTATGTATTTATTGGGGCTGACCCCGCGACTTTTGCCAATACGATATTAGCTCTTGATATGGGGGGATATGCATTAGCTGAGGAGATGGCCAAATCAGAGGATGCCGGATTATTTGCTTGGGTATTTCTTGGCACAATGCTTGGACCTACCATTGCTTTTTCGATTCCGGTAGCATTAGGAATGATCGAGAAGCAAGATTACCAATTTTTTGCAAAGGGAATTCTGATTGGTCTCTGCACAATTCCAATTGGTTCATTTATTGGAGGGATAGTAGCCGGATTTGATTGGAGTATGATGGCAAGAAACTTAGTTATCCCTGTTCTCATTTCGCTGTTCATTATGGCGGGCTTACTCTTTTTTATGAAGCATATGATCAAGCTGTTTCATTATTTTGGCACTGCGATTAAAGTTGTGGCTATTATTGGTTTAGTCGCGATATCTTTTGAAACACTAACTGGATTTGTGATGATTCCCGGTCTAGCACCATTAGAGGCTGGAATTCAAACGGTTGGATTGATTGCTATTGTCTTAGCGGGTGCATTTCCGTTCGTTGCTGTTTTAACAAAAGTATTGGCGAAACCACTCAAGGGAATGGGAGCGATTATTCACTTAAATGATAAATCTACGGCTGGATTAATTGCTTCCTTGGCTCATATCATTCCTATGCTCGTTTTATTAAAAGAAATGGATGAACGAGGTAAGGTTGTGAACATCGCGTTTGCTGTGAGTGGAGCTTTTGTATTTGGTGGTCACTTAGGATTTGTAGCCAGTGTCAATCAGGAAATGGTTATGGCAATGATTATTGGTAAATTAACTGCTGGAGTTTGTGCGGTTTTACTCGCTTTACTTTTCACTAGGAACCGCAATGTTTTAACGTGAAAGTTAAGAAGAACGAGGGTTTTGCTTTTTTAATATTGAATAAAGATTTATGAAAATGAAAGTTAGGGTTATGAATTGGCTAAGAAATTAATAAGGTCTTCTACAGATAGAACGATTGCAGGGGTTTGCGGAGGAATTGCTGAGTTTTTAGGGATATCTTCATTAGGAGTTCGATTGATTTTTATCATTTTGCCAATGAATCTCCTTATCTATGTTATTTTAATCAATACGATACCTGATAGTCTGCCTCTTTAAGTGTGAAGTGAGCAGTAGTGTTCGTAACAACAATAAACTAGCCATCAATAGGCTAGTTTATTATTTTTATTGGTGTGGTGCACAGTTCTTTAGAAAATGATCTATCTTCATAAAAAGCCACAATTAAAGAGTGAAGCTGTACGTTCATTTTAGCTTACTTTCTTCTAAAACGTTTTAAGATAAAGAGAATCACGACAAATATAATAAGCGAGGCAAGCACGATATAAATGACTTTGGCATAGGCATCAAAATAAATGAGGGCAGAGTCCCATGATTCCCCTACCTTGGCCCCGACCATAACAATCAATGTGTTCCAAAGTAATGAACCTACGGTCGATAACACGATGAAAAGTAAAAGGTTCATTTTAGCCATTCCTGCTGGTATCGATATGATACTACGGAGTAAAGGGACTAGTCGACAGAAGAAAACAGCCCAAGGTCCAAAGCGTGTGAACCAATCATTGGCACGATATAAGTCGTTTCTCTTTAAACGAATGAAGTGTCCGTAACGGTCGATGAGTTTTTCTAGTCGTTCCACCCCTAAAAAAGAACCAATCCAGTATAAAATCACGGCGCCAATCAATGAGCCTATTGTGGCAAAAGTGATAACGCCTGTTAGGGTCATGTCTGATTGGGTAGTCATAAAACCACCGAATGATAAGATAATTTCAGACGGTATAGGTGGAAATAGATTTTCGACAGCAATTAAAATGAGAATGCCGATATATCCGAGATCTTCCATGAGTTGAATCATCCAGGTTTCCATTTATGTTCTCCTTTGAACGGATAGTTACTGCTCATACTTACGTTTGGATCATAGATTGTCGCTGCCGAAATCATGAATCGAGTTAATCGCGAAGTGTTAGGTCGATTGGGTTTGGTCTGCCCTGCTATATTGTGTATCTTCGTTCCGAGTTAAGCCCTTCGGATATTCCATTAATGGTTGTCCTTTTCCCTTATGTAAATAGTATACGATGCTTGTAACGTAATCATGAATAATTTGTTAAAAGTGAGTAAATTAAATGTGTAAAAGGTTATGAAATATCCGATTATTGAAACCTCTTTTAAGATAATTCGTACAGTAGTGTAATGCTTAATCGAGAGGAATGATCAGATGAGATGGATAAAGTGGTTCATTGTGTTAGGATTTGTTTTAGTTGCAACAGCGTGTACCGAAAAAACAGATGAAGAAAAGGGGAATGATGAGATGAGTTTTGAAAGTGAGCAGTTTGGTGAACTTTTTTTAAAAGGTGATTTTGAGCGTATTTATGGACAGACGAGTGGAGCGTTCCAAGAAGCTGTTAGCTTTGGAGAATTTGAATCTTTAGGCATTCAATGGAATGAAGGAGTCAATGAATATGAGCAAATTAAGTCTTTATCGTTTCAAGGTTTAGATGAATCATTATGGCTAAGTGATACAAAGGATAAAGGAATTCGTGTTTATTTTGACGAAGAAAGTACGATTCAGGGGCTACAAGTATTACCGATTACAAACGAGATTAGTGATGCAGAGTTTGCGACTAAAAATACATATCAGTATCCAATCAATGAGGAGATGTTTGTATTCTGGGGTGGTCACAACGAGCTGGTTAATTATCATTATGCGTTAGAATCACAGCGTTATGCCTATGATCTTGTCCAAGTGGAGGACCGTTTTACTTACGAGGGATCTGGAACTGAGAATGAGAATTATTTTGTATTTGGAAAGGAAGTTCTGGCTCCTTTAGAAGGAATTGTTGTTTCGATCGAGAATTCCATATATGATAACCAGCCAAATATCGAAATGAATGCAGAACAACCATTAGGTAATTATGTCATCATTAAACACCAACATGATGAATATAGTGTACTTGCTCATTTTAAAGAAGGAAGTATTGTTGTTCAAGAAGGAGATGAGGTTGAGTCAGGACAACTGCTAGGCTTAGTTGGCAACTCCGGCAATTCTAGTGAACCACATATTCATTATCATGTGTCCAATGATGAAAGTGGTCTGGCAGGACAGTCATTAAATATTCAGTTTGTTGCTGAACAACAAGTGGAGCGTGGTGATCAAATAACAGGTTTTTAGATAGAAAGGGGTGATTCATTGACTTTTAAAGCGAACTATCATGGCTGGCCCATATATGTGTTAATCTTTCTTGTTGCTATACAGCTGTTATTGCAAGTCATATCTTTACGGAATGAGTACCCAATGGGTCACCCTATTTTTATTTGGATGTACAGCCTTTTACTCCTTGCCCTCATTAGCTTTTTCTTTGTGAAATTTCAGTTCAATGTGCTAGATAAGAGGCTTGTATTTTTAATTATTTTATGTGGGATGCCCATTTATCATCAAAGGGCTAATCGGCAGGACATCACAGAAATCGACTTCCTTAAAAAAGGCTCAATTCTTATTAAACGTAAAAAAGGGCTTAATTGGAGATTAATGAGGTTATATCCGAATGGTATTCAGAATAATTTGTTAAATTGGGCGATGAGAAATCGAGTAACAGTCAGACATGTAGAGGGGGAGGTACGTAGTGATTGAGATTCAAGGATTGAGTAAATCTTATGGAACGAAAAAAGCATTGGAACAGGTCAGTATAACGATTAAACCAGGTACTTGTTTTGGTTTAGTTGGTCCAAATGGTGCTGGGAAATCTACTTTGATGAAGATATTATCCGGTATTCTTAAAGAGTATGATGGGAAGGTTAGTATGTTTGAGCATGGAGAACCTTCTTTAGGTTATGTGCCACAAGATATTTGCTTAGAGGAAACCGTCTCAGCCCAGTCTAATCTAAGCTTTTTTGGAGAAGTCTATGGGCTAAAAGGCAAAGAATTAGCTGAGAGAATCGATGTCATTCTTGAAGACATTGGCTTGTTAGAAAGAAAAAAGGATAAAGTTCATACGTTTTCTGGAGGAATGAAAAGGAGATTAAACATCGGATGTGCTTTGCTCCATTCACCTGAGGTTATCATCTTAGATGAACCAACAGTTGGCGTTGATCCGCAGTCAAGAAGGCATATCTTTGAATTGATTCATAAGTTGAAAAATGAGGGGAAAACCATTATTTATGCAAGTCATTACATGGAAGAGATTGAGAGTTTATGCGACCAGGTAGCTTTTATTGATCAAGGAAGAGTGGTTGAGCATGGGACGGTCATTGATTTATTAAAAAAATATGCGAAACATGGTGTTTATATAAAAGCAGAATTACCAGAAGGTAGTTTGCCATATGAAAATATGTACAAAAAAGACGGAGGTACTGTCATTCTCACAGAGCAACCGTTAGAAGAGCTAAAGAAAATAGCGGAAAAGTGTCAGGCAATGGAGGTCGTTCCTAGTCACTTATCACTTATGCAACCGCGACTAGAGGATGTCTTTTTTACGTTAACTGGAACGGAACTACGAGATAAATCCGCATAGAACGGAGGGGTTAAGATGTGGGCAGTTGCCAAAATGGAAGCTAAAAAGCAGCTCCAAGATCGATCTTTAATTTTTTGGACTGTGATTTTACCGATTGTGTTTATCGTAGGTTTTATGTTTATCTTTGGTAATGATGTTCCTGATAAGCAAGTGGTTGTTAATCAAATTATTACGGGGTTTAGTGTGTTCTTTTCCGTATTTATTATCATTTCAATTGTGATAAGTTTTGTGAAAGATCGAGAAAAAGGTCTCATTGCAAGGCTCGCCAGTACACCACTATCAATTACACGTTTTTTCTTAGGGAAATTAATGCCCTTTACCGTCATTGTTTTTGTTCAAGTGATTATTCTTACGGTGTTCGGCATATTTGTTTATGGCCTGGAACTCTTGAATCCATTATTATATTTTGGTTTAGCACTATGCTTAGCCATTATGGTGACCAGTTGGGGTGTTGCAATTTCCGTATTTTCTCAGACAGAAAATACAGGTCTCGTTTTTACACAAATTATTGCTTTTGCGGGTGCTATTTTAGGTGGACTTTGGATGCCATTTGAATTTTTACCTGAAGCTGTGCAAAGTGTTGGAAAGTTTTTGCCTCATTATTGGACCCATCAATCTCTTATCTCGGCTGTGTCTGAAGGAGGAAGTGATGTGTCGCTTGGAATGACCTTTATGCTCTTAGGCATTTACACAGCTGTTGGCTTATTATTTGCCTTCATGGGATATCAAAGGTTTCTACGTCAAGCGAAAAGCTAACATGGTATAATTAGCATAAAATAAAGAAGGCTAGGTCCTTCTTTTCAAAAGGAAAGATGTGAGAAATGATGAGGGGAATATTACACAATAAATTTGTAAGTATGACGTTTTATACGTGTGCAACCGTTCTGATTGTCTTTAACTTATTATTTTGGGCCTTTGTTGTGGGGTTGTCTACGCTTTAATACCATAGTCAAAGATTGATCCCTCCTTAAGTTTATCATTCTAACTGGAAATAAGGTAAATCACCATGGATGATTTACCTTATTCTAGTAGGTGAATGCTGTTTTTCTAAAGATAGGATCTAAGCAGAATTTCCCTGACTGAATAGGCTATGTTCTGCCGTACATCCATTGATTTATTTTTTTGCTAGCTTGTAGTGATTCGTAAAGAAATCAATGGTTTCAGAACGAATGACCTTCCAGAGTAACAGAAGTCCTATTAAGTTTGGAATCATCATTAATGCGTTGGCGGCATCTGCAAATGCCCATACAGTACCTAAATTAGCGACAGTTCCAATACCGCAGGCAGCAATATAAATAATTCGATATACGGCAATTCCTCTTGTGCTCACTAAGTATTCAAAACATTTTTCACCGTATACATACCAGCCCACAATCGTGGTTGCACCAAAAAGTATGATGGAAATTGAAACGATATATTCACCAAGTACTCCAAGTACGGAACCGAAAGCAGCCGCTGTTAGAGCCCCGGCCTCAAGGGCAGGATCGTGAGCGACACCAGAAAGAATACCACCTGTTTGATCCCAGTAGCCGGTAATGAGGAGAACAAGTCCGGTAATCGTACAGACAATGATGGTGACAATAAACGTTCCAGTCATGGCTACTAATGCTTGTTTGACTGGATGATCGGCCTTCGCTGCACCTGCAATGAGTGCCGCTGTTCCTAGACCGGCTTCATTTGAGAAAATACCACGTGCGACACCATTCGTGATCGCTTGGGCGACGGTAATACCGGCAAAGCCCCCAACAGCAGCAATAGGAGTAAAAGCATACTCAAATATAAGACCAAAAGACGGTAGTATTAAGGAATAGTTCATAACGATAATAATCAATGCCCCAAACATATAAAATAAAGCCATCATCGGAACAAAGATACTAGAAACTGTGCTGATTCGTTGGATCCCCCCATAGATAATGACACTTACAAAAACAACTAAAACAATGCCTGTTACCCAGTGTGGGACATTGAAGCTTTTAAAAGCCACATCTGCAACTGAATTGGATTGAACACTATTTCCAATTCCTAAAGCGGCAAAAGCTCCAAAAATAGCAAAAGCAACGGCTAACCACTTCCACTTTTGTCCAATCCCTCTTTCAATATAATACATCGGGCCACTTGAAAACTCACCATTACTATTTTTAACTCGATATTTCATGGCAAGTAACGCTTCTGCATACTTAGTGGCCATTCCTAGTAAACCGACAAGCCACATCCAAAATATCGCACCGGGTCCACCGACCGTTACTCCTGTTGCAACACCAGCGATATTCCCAATTCCAATCGTGGCAGTTAGTGTCGTCATTAGTGTTTTGAAGTTACTAATATCGCCCTCACCCGAGTTGGCGTTATTACCTTCTTTACTAAAAGCGAGCTTAAAGGCATAAATAAGGTGGCGAAATTGAAGACCTTTTAATATAAAAGTTAAGAATATGCCTGTACCAAAAAGTAAGATTAAACTAGGTGGTCCCCATAATACAGCATTAACTTGATTTAATATATCTAAAAGCAAAAAAGTCACTCCTCTAACACAATTTTTTCTAGTTTGTGTAGAGGAGTGAAGATTATTCAGTGATATAAAATCGGTTATTTTGCTGCTTTATAATGATTTTGGAAGAAGTCACTTGTTTCCGAACGAATGACTTTCCATAAGAGAAGGATACCGATTAAGTTTGGAATCATCATTAATGCATTAGCCATGTCAGCAAATGCCCAAACCGTTTGTAAGCTTACGACTGTTCCTAGGAAACAAGCAAGAATATAAATAATTCGATAAACGGCAATCCCTTTATTGCCCGTTAAATATTCAATACACTTTTCACCGTAAACATACCATCCGATAATCGTTGTGGAACCGAAAAGAATGATAGAGATCGATACAATGTATTCACCAATAATACCTAGCTGAGAGCCAAAAGCGGCAGCTGTTAGAGCACCAGCTTCTAAGGATGGGTCATGAGTAATCCCAGAAATTAGGCCACCTGTTTGATCCCAAAATCCTGTAATAATTAAGGTTAAACCTGTGAATGTACAAACGACAATAGTTACAATGAAAGTACCTGTCATGGCAACTAGTGCTTGTTTAACAGGGTGGTCAGCCTTAGCATTACCTGCAATTAAAGCAGCTGTACCAAGACCTGCCTCATTGGAGAAGATACCACGAGCAACACCATTACGAATGGCCTCAGCGACAATAATACCCGCAAAACCACCCGTAGCCGCAACAGGGTTAAAAGCATGATAGAAAATCAGCTGAAAAGCCGGAATAATTAAATCATAATTAATAACAATAATGATAAAAGCACCAAACATATAAAAGATAGCCATCATTGGAATGACGACACTAGATACAGAGCTGATTCTTTGAATTCCTCCGTAAATAAGGAAAGTAACAAAAACAACTAAAACCACACCAGTCACCCAAGCTGGCACGCCAAAACTCGCACTTGCAACATCGGCAACTGAATTAGATTGTACACTATTACCAATACCTAAAGCGGCAAACGCACCAAAAAATGCAAAGGCAACAGCTAGCCACTTAAATTTACTTCCAAGGCCACGCTCTATGTAATACATCGGACCAGATGAAAATTCACCATTGCTATTTTTTACGCGGTATTTCATCGCCAATAAGGCTTCGGCATACTTAGTAGCCATACCTAACAAACCAACTACCCACATCCAGAAAATAGCTCCTGGACCACCTAATGTAACAGCGGTTGCAACACCAGCAATGTTTCCGATACCAATTGTACCTGCAAGCGTTGTCATTAGGGCTTTAAAATTACTAATGTCACCATCACCGGAATCGGCACTATTTCCTTCTCTAGAAAACGCCAATTTAAAGGCATATTTTAATCGTCTGAATTGAACTCCTTTTAGAAGGAAGGTTAAGAATAGACCTGTCCCAAATAATAATATAAGGCTAGGAGGTCCCCATAAGACTGCATTAATTGAGTCTAGAATATCTAAGATGTTCATGCAATTTACACTCCTTAATTTCTAAAGCTGTCATTAAAAATTTTAACTGTGCTATAATAACATGCAATATAAGCGTAAATTAATTATCAGAAAAGAATTATTTTGTTCACAATTACAATTTTTTCAAAATAGAGATTTAGGATAAAAGGAGAATAAGAGATGGCCAAATCGAATCAACATACATTTAATCGGCCTTTTGATTCTTTGGAGGATTTTGTTGATGCAGTGAGTGATAGATTTCAATGTCCGGTCACATTAGAGGATTCGAATCACCATTTGCTTGCCTATAGTTCACATGATGATAGAACAGATGAAGCAAGAATTGCCACCATTATTGGAAGAAGAGTTCCAGAGCGTGTCATTAATAAATTTTGGAAGGAAGGCGTTATTCCGAAGTTAAATACGAGTAATGAACCATTAGTTATTCCACAGATTAATGAGATTGGATTAGGTAATCGCATTGCTGTATCGATTCGAAAGGATCAAGAAGTATTAGGATATATATGGATATTAGAATTAGAAAAAAAGTTGAACGAAAATGACTTGGCAGACTTAAAGCTCGCTGCGAGTAAAGCCAAAAATCAGCTTCTGCAACTTAATATACAAAAGAAGCGCAAAGAGAAAAACCATCAAGAGTTATTATGGCAATTAATAACAGGAGAAGCTTTTGAACACAACCAAATAGCGAAACAGCTCATGCCAACCGGGTTTCAATCAACAGGACCTTTAGCCGTTGTTGTCTTTTCATTTCGTGAAATTAACCAAGACCTCTCTAAGAAGTTAGTGTATGTGGCTAAAACAACCCAGAAGATCAATATATTAATTCAAACGATTGATGAGAATCAGTTGATTTTATTAATTTCACCTTCTAATCAAGAGGACCTGGATGATGCGAAAGAGTTTATCGAGACGTTTAAAGTTCAAGTAAAAGAACGGTTTGGGCTAGACGATATTATTTCTGGTTGTGGATATGCCTATCAACAATATGAGTATGTGAAAGCAAGTTATGAAGAAGCGTTAAAGGTCGTTGAACTTAAGCAAGTGTATCAAGATGAATTAGAGGATATGGACTTTTATCATGAGTTAGGTATTTTTAAATATATAGATGTCCTCAAACAACAAAAACATATTAAACGAATGCAATTAAATCCGGTAATCGAGCGATTGCAGCTTTATGATAAAGCCAATAAGACTAATTTACTGGAGTCATTAGAAGTGACGTTAGATAAGGATAGTAATGTCAATGATGCTGCGAAGGAATTACACTGTCACGTTAATACATTAAATTATAGGTTGAAGCGAATACAGGAAATAACGTCAATTAATTTAAAGGACCCTGTACAAAAGCTAGGGCTTTATTTGGATTTAAAATTAAAAAGACAGCAAAAATAATGCTTTTGTGAAATTTCACAAATAAACGCTTACAATTTTAAACGTAATCACAATGCGGAAATGAGATCGGCCATCTTATACTAGGTGTATAGATTAATTATTACCTTTTAGGAGGATGGCATATATGATTATTGGTATTCCAAAGGAAATTAAAAATAATGAAAACCGTGTGGCAATTACGCCAGCAGGTGTTGTTTCATTAAAGAATTCAGGACATGAAGTACTTGTTGAGCAAAACGCTGGTTTAGGAAGTGGCTTTGAGGATGTGGCATACGCTGAAGCTGGTGCGACAATTATCCCTGCAGCAGCAGATGTTTGGGCAAAGTCTGACATGATTATGAAAGTAAAAGAGCCATTAAGCTCAGAGTATGGTTATTTCCGTAAAGGATTAATTTTATTCACTTACTTACACTTAGCTGCTGAGCCTGAGCTTGCAAAAGCTTTAGTTGAGAGCGGTGTTATTGCGATTGCTTATGAAACTGTAGAAGTGAATCGTACACTTCCATTATTAACGCCAATGAGTGAGGTTGCAGGTCGTATGGCATCTCAAGTTGGTGCTCAATTCCTAGAGAAACCAAAAGGCGGAAAAGGAATCCTTCTTTCTGGTATCCCGGGAGTAAAGCGTGGTAAAGTAACGATTATCGGTGGTGGAGTAGTTGGAACAAACGCAGCGAAAATTGCTGTAGGTCTTGGTGCGGACGTAACGATGATCGACTTAAGTGCAGATCGTCTTCGTCAATTAGACGACATCTTTGGAAATAGCATTACGACGTTAATGTCTAACCCAATGAATATTGCTCAAGCAGTTCAAGAGTCTGATTTAGTTATCGGTGCTGTATTAATCCCAGGAGCAAAAGCACCTAAGCTTGTTACAGAAGAAATGATTAAATCAATGGCACCTGGTTCTGTCGTTGTTGACGTTGCTGTTGACCAAGGTGGTATCATTGAAACGGCTGATGCGATTACTACTCATGATAACCCAACATATGTGAAGCACGGTGTTGTTCACTATGCGGTTGCGAATATGCCTGGTGCGGTAGCGCGTACTTCTACATTAGGTTTAACAAATGTAACAATTCCTTATGCTCTTCAGATTGCTAATAAAGGTGTGGAGAAAGCAGTAACTGAAAATGCGGCATTAGCATTAGGTCTTAATGTTGCGAATGGTGCTGTGACATATCCAGCCGTTGCCCGTGACTTAGGTTATGAGTTAGTAACAGTTGAAGAAGCTTTAAACAAAGTAGCAGTCATTTAATAGTGACTATATTAAGGAAAGAACTCTCTTTAATTAGAGGGTTCTTTTTTGCGTGGAAGTCTGGTGGGTGTGAGCTAGTGCGGGGATTGACTTGCTGGTATTGAAGTGAGAGCTTTGCGTTTAACTCGATAGAGTCGTGATTTTTTGGCTAGATTTTTCTGTAAGTGCGGTTTTATCGGGAATTACTGCCGCATGGGGGCTGAGTAACTGACATGAAAGAGCGTTTTCGTGTAGATACTACGGTGCTATGGGTGAGTAAGTGACATGAAAGAGGTTTATCGTGTAGTTACTGCCTCACAATGGTTGAGTAACTGTCAGGTTTCTCGTGTATGGGGTTTTAAGGGTTTGTTTCTCTTTAGAAGCTCGGCTACAATGAGTTTATGGATTTTGTGTAGGGGGGATGTTCATGCAGTCAATTTTAGTTGTGGATGATGATCAACATTTGCGAGAGTTAGTGACTCGTTTTTTGGCCGAACATCATTATCAAGTTTATCAAGCTCATCATGGAGCTGATGCGATTACGCAGCTAGAGAAATATGACGTTCAAGCGATTATTATTGATATCATGATGCCTGAGCTGGATGGATATCAGTTGATACGCGAAATACGTGAGCAACAGAAACGCGACGTGCCTGTGATTATGTTGACGGCGAAAGGACAGCTTGAGGATAAAGAAAAAGGCTTTGCATTAGGAGCGGACGATTATATGGTCAAGCCGTTTGAGTTAAAGGAGCTACTTTTTCGATTAAAAGCTTTATTACGACGTGCTGGTTCCTACTCAGAGCGTATCATTGAGCTTGGCCCGCTGCAAATTAATAAAGAGAGCTATGAAGTAAAAGTCGGTAATAAAATACTTATGCTGCCATTAAAGGAATTTGAGTTACTGTATGTGTTAGCTGCTAATTATGAAAAGGTTTTAACGAGGGATCAGCTTATTGAAAAAGTTTGGGGCATAGAGTACAACGGCAATGAAAGGACGATTGATGTACATATTAAAAGGCTCAGAGAAAGGTTTTCAAAAATAACCGATCAGTTTCGTCTGAAAACGATTAGAGGTGTGGGTTACTCGCTTGAGGTGAAGCAAAAATGAAATCTTTATATGCTTCATTTGTTGTCTTCACCCTTAGCATTATGGTGATAAGTGGTTTATTAGCTTTTTTCTTATCCAATGTGTACTATCAACATTTTTTAAAAGAGGAAAATAACAATAAATATACAGAGATTGCAAGAGGTGTTGCAAAACATGTGAGTCAACAAGAGGACCTTCAACAGTCATTATCTTATTTAGCGCAGACAGGATACCAACTTAGGTTAGTAGCAGAAAATGGTGATAGTTGGCATTTTGGCGAAGCATTTCGTGATGATGCGATCGAGCGTTCCACCATACAATATGTGCTAGACGGTCATGTTTTTCATGGAAT
This sequence comes from Alkalihalobacillus pseudalcaliphilus, assembly GCF_028610675.1. Classification (NCBI taxonomy): domain Bacteria; kingdom Bacillati; phylum Bacillota; class Bacilli; order Caryophanales; family Bacillaceae; genus Alkalihalobacillus; species Alkalihalobacillus pseudalcaliphilus. Next base: position 182,853 of record NZ_JAQQWS010000002.1, on the reverse strand, counting down.
GGCGGAGTTTCCGAGCGAAACGTTTGTTACTGGTTTTTTTGCTAATGAATTAATAAATAGTATTGGGGTTCCTATTCAACATAATGGGATGACCTATGCGTTTTTCTTGCGGCCAGATATCAAGCTTCATTTTAATGAGATGCATTATTTATTTGCCTGGTTACTTGGATTTACGATTGTGTTTAGTTTGATCCTTGAGCTTATTTTGGCTCGTTACTTAATTCGACCTCTTTCTAGCTTAAATGATGCAACCAAACGAATTCAGAGAGGACATTTTGATGTAGAACTTGATTGGAAAAGAAATGATGAAATCGGTGAGCTTGCGACAAGCTTTGAAACGATGACCCAAAAACTCAGTCAAGCGGAGACGATGCGCAATGAGTTTATTTCTTCGATTTCTCATGATATTCAGTCACCACTTTCGAATATGAAGGGGTATTTAACTTTACTTGAAAACGACAACCTTGCCCATGAGGAAAAACAACACTATATGGAAGTCATCAAACAAGAAACGGAGCGCCTTTCTAGTATGTCTTCACAGCTGCTTGTGTTAAGTACGCTGCATGATTTGGATAAACCGCGTTCGCGTGAGGAGTTTTCATTAAAAGAACAAATATTAGTCGTGTTAAAAGGTTATCAATGGAAGCTTTCGGAAAGAGGTATTTTTGCACATTATGAAATAGAAGATATTGATTATGTTGGCGATAGGCCAATGCTTATGAGTGTTTGGGATAACTTGGTTTCCAATGCAATTAAATATAATCAAGATGCAGGAGAGGTGGTTATTTCACTTACACAAAAAGAAGATTGGGTTGTTTTTGAAATATTTGATACAGGTATTGGTTTAACAGAAATAGAAAAAGCACGCATGTTTGAACGCTTTTATCGAGCTGATCCGTCTAGAACGAAGGAAATAGAAGGATCTGGATTAGGTTTAGCGATTGTAAAAAAGGTAGTGGGTTTACATGAAGGTTCTTTGGAGGTCATTTCGGAAAAAGGGGTAGGTACAACCATCCGCGTTTTACTACCCATGACTTAATGCCCTCAAAATATTGTCACCCTTTGTTCATGCTCCGTTCATAAACAGTGTGTAAACTGGCTTTGAATAGGGATGATGACACATTATAAAAAATTTTTTAATAGGAGGAAATAGATATGAATCATGCAAAAATATTACTCATCTTTTCGGCGATATTTGGAATTATTGGTGTTGGTTTAGGGGCACATATGTCAGGGGCAGGCTCTTACGCCTTTCGACCAATTCATGCTCATGTTTCGTTAGTAGGTTGGTTAACCTTGTTTGCGTGGAGTATGTATTATAAAGTGTATCAGCCTAAAAGAAAGACTTTATCGAACTGGCAAACGATTACGGGTGTAGTGGGTGCGATTGGTTTGACGATGGGTATGTGGTTCTATAATATGAACCCGTTTGGATTACCTGATGGTGTTACGTTGGCGTTTTATATTGCTGGTGGGATGGCATTAGTTGTAGCCTTTTTATTATTCCTTTTACTAGTTATTCTAGAGGATGGGAAAAAGTCGAAAGCTTAAATAGGGTATGGTAGAGTCGGAAAGTATTTACTTTTTCGGTTATAGGAGTCGGTGACGCTGAACTTGAGTTGAGTGTTGCTGGCTTTTGTTGTTTGAAGGTGGACTGATTGCGACTCCTGATGGTGATGGGGTTGTACACGTACCAGATGTTTAATAAGTAGCCACTACTTTTATCTTTGTTGGTGGCAAAGTGAATCAGGATTCACCATGTTCGTTTGGTATGAAATTTGAAGCTAATGCTCACAAAAGTTGACTCCTTGGCTTTTGTTTTTGTACCTTTAGCCAAGCGATCTTGGCTAAGGTACAAGAACACTTGGATTTTGGATACTAATGTAGATGAGTAATGACTCTCTCTTTTTTGTTCGTACTGGCTGTTTGTACGGTGTGCTGAATCTTTTTGGAATGGATCTTACTTGTCTAGGGTATTGCAGCCTTTGATAAATAGATGAATATAACGCTCCAACAAAAATTTCCGTTTTTGTTGATCGGTGTGGTGTCCAAATATATCGAGCCCAAGAAAGGTAGCTGAGGCAATTTCACTGATGGTTTCGATATCTTCGATTAACCATTCTTGTTCCTCGTTACCTGCTTGTAAGATTTCTTTATACGTTTTGACATAACGTAAATCGATTTCCCTCATTTTTGCATTGATTAACTCGGTTTCGTGCTCAATTAAATAAAACTCTGATACTGCTAAACGCAGAGGGTATGGAAATTCGTCGAGTGATGCCAATTCAGCAAATCTTTGAAATCTCTCGTAGTTAGTCGTGCATTTTTCCCGCTCTTTTTCCCAAAAGGAAAATAACTGATTTTCTTCTTCGTTTAAAATCTCTAAGAATAGAGCCTCTTTATTCGTGAAATGATAATAAAGTGTTCCTTTACTACTATTTGATTGTTTGACTACTTCTCCCATAGATGTAGCATTATAACCTTTTTGAATAAATAAATCTCTTGCTACTTCCATAATAATGTCCTTCATCATCATATCTTTCAATGCTTTTCACCCTTTCGGAAGCTTTCCATTGACATGATTATAATACATATTATAAAGTATACAATAGACTGACGGGTCGGTCTATAAAAAAGAGGTGATAAAAATGAATAATCAACCATCATATAAATTAAGAAAGAGTCGTATTTTTATTTTGCTACTAGTGGCGGGTATTTTTGCTGTTGTTGGATTTAGTATGTTCTTAACAACCGTTTCTTGGTATGCCATTAGTGAGATTGGTTCACCGAGTGCGGTGGGAATTATATTAATGACAGCGACCATTCCAAGACTTTTAGCGATGGTATTTGGTGGTATAGTTGCTGATAAATATAAGAAAACAACGATCATGTTTGTCACAAACTTTGTCCAAGGGTTATTATTGTTAGTCTTATTTTTACTTGTCTTTAACAACCAGTTGGAATTTTATATGTTACTTATTATTGCTGGCTTATTCGGTGTACTAGATGCATTTTTTGGTCCGACAAGCTCTGCTTTGATTCCTAAAATTGTTCCAAAAGAGTTCTTACAAAAAGCAAATGCGATTTTCCAAGGTGCTGATCAGATATCTTTTGTAATTGGACCCATCTTAGCTGGCTTAATGATGGAGTTCTTTTCTATAGCGGGAAGCTTTTTGGTAGCGACGATTTTAGTGTTCATATCGGCTATCTTTGTTTTCCCGCCATTTATTAAGGAAGAGGATGACGAAGAGAAAATGAAGCAGACTCCGTGGACAGATCTAAAAGAGGGGATTGCTTATGTCAAGAATTCGAGATTTCTTTTAGTAGGAATTTTAGTATTAATTACATTAAACTTTTTCGTTTTTGGTGCATTGCATATCGCCATTCCACTATTAGTGGATGTTTTTGGGGGCACACCATTAAACCTCAGTTATATGGAAGCGAGTTTAGGAATTGGTATGCTTTCGGGTAGTTTATTACTTAGTGTGTATACATTAAAGTCTCACCGCGGTAGAACGGCTTTATATGGATTGTTCGCTGCTTTACTTTTGTTCCTATTATTTAGTGTGACAGGGCATTTGGGTTGGCTAACAGTCTTACTCTTCTTTATTGGTTTTTCAATGGTGTTTGTATATGTTCCGTTTTTTACGGTTGCTCAAGAACAAACAGAAGCCCGTATAATGGGGCGTGTAATGAGTTTAATTTTCCTAGCGATGAATGGCTTTGACCCGATGTCATATGGGATAGTCACTGGATTAGTCTCATTTGGTATTAGTATTCAACACGTGTTATTCAGTTTCGGGCTCGTCGGTTTTATGCTTGCCATGGTGATTTACTGGAGGTCCAAGGAATTTAAAGCTGTTTAGGAATGGATTAAGGGAATAGTTTTTGTATGAAAGTTGGCTAAAGCTCAAGTGCTCTCCTTCGAAAATCGCTCCGGGAATGGGGGGCACGCTTTCCGCAGGCGGGCGCTGAGCTAACTTGCTATCGCAAGTGGATCTCAGCCTGCCCTCTCCTCCTGCAGGAGTCGGCCTCCCCATTCCCTCCGCTCGGGTTTGTTCAGGCTTCTTGGTTCGTGAGTTTCTCATACAAAATAATTGAATGAAAAGTAACAAAAGCCAAGTGAATAAAATTCCACCAGTCAAAGAACTAACACTACTTTCATCTTTGTTGGTGGTGGCTGTTTGTGTGGTGCGCTGAATCTTTTTGGGAAATCCCGTGTGGGCAACACCCAAAAAGTGGCAGGGCTACGGAAAAGTGTGAGAATCGTCAAACGGTTATTGAATGAAAAGCCACCAATTAAAGGGAAAAAACCAACTTCCATGATGAGTTGCTGCGGCAAGTCATCATGGAAGTTTTGTATTAAAGTTACTCTAAGGTGTACGTTCTTTCTTTCGAAGATCGCTCTTAGAATGGTGGGCGTTAAGCTAACCGGATTCGCCGGAGGAGCACAGCCACCCTTTCTTCTTCTGTTCGCTTTGGTTCTTGCATACTTCTTGATCATGCACTTCTAATACAGTATCGAATTTGATTGAAGTGCCATTACAATTATATAAAAAAGTACCTATCAGCTCATAAACTCTACAAATTGTATCCGAAAAAGCAACGACATGAGAATCCTCTACAGTAGTTACTAGAAAATTCTGTCACTATTCGTTATGATAGAAGAAAATAGTCATGATGAGAGGGGTAAATGTATGAAAGTTGTGAAAGAATCAGCACATGTGCAAAATTCGTTAGAAGGTGCTTGGAAAGTGATTTCTGATAGTCGTAACTGGGCAGAGGCAATGCCTGGTTTTATAGCATTTGAGCAAGTAGATGAACTCGTATCGTTATGGACGATTAAGGTAGAGGCAGGAATGTTTTCAAGAGAGGTTGAATTTGAGGTTACTCAAACTGAATGCATCGAGCCTTCAGCGATGCATTTCTCCTTAAAAGCTAAAAAGGAAGGAATAGTTGGAAATGCGACTTATCATGGAACACAGGTAAATGAGGAGCAGGGAGAGCTTAACTTCCAACTAGAAATGATGGGTAAAGGGATGATGGCTGGTATGATAGATAGCCTTCTTGAGAAAACATTACCTGAACAATGTCAGATTTTAAAAGAAAATTTAGTGAAGCAGTTAGAGGCAAGTGATGAAGTGAAAAATTAGTCAAAAAACGGTCGTGGCAATTAGTCCATGACCGTTTTATGTGCGTGTTGCTTAAGAAACTGTTCTGTACTATCCCATCCGTAGAAGATATCTTCATACGTCACACCGTTAATGTCAAATGTACTTCTTTTAATCTCATGACCACCTAAATAGTCATAAAAGCTTTGGGCAGGCTTATTATCCTTTATAAATAATAGAGAAAAAGACTGATAGCCGTAATCTTTTAATTGTTGGACACCCGTCATAAAAAGACTCTTTCCAATGCCTTTACCCTGATATTCTTCTAATAAATATAAAGCATAAATTTCTCCAGAAAAATCAACATCGTATCTTTGTGGACCTATAATAACAAAACCGATCATCGCCTTTGTTTCCTTTTCTGCTACAAATATATCAACGTTGTCTTCTTCTAATTTCTGTATGAACCTAGCTTTAGCAGAATCATAGGTAAGAATATGAGCAAATTGCTGATCGGTTAGTCCTGTATATGTACTGTGCCAACTCTTGACATGAACGTCAGCTAATTGCTCGATGTCAGCCATAGTTGCTAAACGAATTATCATGTTCATTTTCTCATTCCTTCTAATCGTAAATGTATAGAGCTATTCCACTAGTATACATAATTATTAGAATATTGAACATGTCGCATATACATGAGCACCTGCTTTGCTTTTTGTTGATAAGAATCGATAAAATGAACGTATAACATTGAAAACGTTTTATCTGATTATGTGAGAAAGGAAGAGAAGTGTGAATAAGGAACCAATGAAGCTTTCTATATTAGATTTAGTCACGATGTATAACGGTGAAACACCGGCACAAGCTTTACAACATTCAACAGAGCTTGTACAATTAGCCGATCGTTTAGGGTATGAGCGGTACTGGTTTGCGGAGCATCATAATACAAAATACCAAATGAGTACATCGCCAGAATTGTTAAGTGCGCATGCTGCAGCATTGACTAGTAGAATTAACATAGGTTCAGGAGGAGTGATGTTACCTAATCATAGTCCATTAAAAGTGGCCGAGCATTTTTCGATATTAGAGGGGTTACATCCGGGGAGAATTGATTTAGGGATTGGTCGTGCACCAGGTACTGATGGATTAACTGCATTAGCTTTAAGACGTTCACGTGAAGCTGTAACGACTTATGATTTCCCTGAAAACCTTGATGAGTTATTAAATTATTTCAGTGGTGATTTTTCAGAACAAAATCCCTTCAAAGATATTACAGCATCACCTGATCGTTCTTTTTCTCCAACTATCTATATGCTTGGTTCAAGTAATGGAGGGTTGCAGTTTGCTGCTGAAAAAGGGCTCGGTTTTGCTTTTGCTGCCCACATCTCTTCCCATTTGGCTGTCCCAATGTTACGCATGTACAGAGAAACATTCCAACCTTCGAGCTTTATGAAGGAACCAAAAAGTATCTTAGCGTTAATGGTAATTACGGCTGATACAGATGAAGAGGCCCAATATCTAGCGGCACCTGCTGAATTACAATGGGTCCGTTGGGGAACGGGGCAATTTGTATTACCACCACCATCTTTAGAGGAAGCCAATGCCCATGTTTATTCAGACGTAGAGGCAGCGGTGAGACAAGACAATAAAGGGAAATTTGTCATAGGTTCGATTGAAAAAGTAGAAAAGGAACTCAGAGAGCTGGCAGAGGCGGCTTTGGTTGATGAGGTCATGATTTTAAATGTATTAACCGAGAAGCAATCGAGACATCGTGCATACGAATTACTTGCCCAAGCCTTTGATTTACCAGCGGAAAAATAGGAGAGGAGGAAGTCGATGCTTGTTAAACTTAATGATTATGAGTTAGTTATTTCCTCTTATCAGTTAGGGCTTGATAAAGGTTTAAAAGTTGTGATTCTTGATTTTAATGTGACACATGAGGATTATCATAGCGTGACCACCTTGCTTTATCAGAATCAATTTGAATTAGTTATACCTGATGAGAGCTTGCATATGAAAGTGAGCATTCATAATTATTCCACCTCGTTCACTAACCTGTACAAAGAGGGTGAAGTCGGGCAATTTCATTTAGAATTAAAGGAAATAGATCGTTCAATATAAATAGATAGCGACCGACTTTACGTAAAAAATCACCACACGAAAAAGTGCGGTGATTTTTTACGAGAAAAACATCCGAGTGACAGCCATTAACGCAACTCCGGTAATGACCGTTATCGACAAACTTTTAGAGAATATCGCAACGGCTATAGTTGGGATGAGTACGATCATGACAGTTTGGTCCATCACAAAGCCCGTGTCATCGACATGAATAACACTTTGAATAACGAGTGCTGTTAAAATACAGACAGGGATAAACGATAACCATTTAAGAAAAGGCTCTGGCAGCTGTAATTTTTTTATGAAAATAAAAGGTAAAATTCTTGGGATTAACGTAACGAGTGCACAGCCAATGATTAGTAAAAGAATCGATGTACTTAGCGTCATTTTTCTGTCACCACCCCTATCGTTGCCACGATAATTGTTGCAACAATTAATGCGATATGTGAAGGCATCATCGTCATCAAGATGAGCATCGCAATAATCATATAAATAACTAGTGAGAGATGATGCTTTAATTTGTCAGATGCAACCGATTGAAGCTGTAAGATAAGTAAAGCGATAAACATCGCTGTTAAAGCGTAATCAAGTCCTAGTGCTTCTGGGTTGGCAATCCACTTGGCTAAGACAGAACCTGTGAGACATGCTAAAACCCAAGTTGCATAAGCACTGAAATTCAGCCCGTACATCCAGTTTGGTGTGAGTTTATAACCTCTTGCCCGTTGATTAGCGGCTACTCCAAAGCTTTCATCTGTAACAAAGGCACCGATAAGGATGTTTTTTTTCATAGAAAAATCTTTGAAGTGTGGTGCCAATGATAAGCAAAGCAAAAAGTGACGTAGATTTACGATAAAGGTCGTAAACACAATCGCAGCAAGTGGAGTTGCTGCTGCCAACAAGCCATAAATAATGAATTGCGATGCACCACCATACATAAATATCGCAAACAGTGTAATCTCTAAGGGACTTAAGTTAGAAGCGACGCCAACGAGTCCGGCTGCAATACCAACGCTTGTATAACCCATTACAGTTGGGATACTAGCCTTTGCACCATTCAAGGCATTCATTTCAATATCGTTATTTATTATTTCCTTGATGTGTGCATTAGCCATCCCCATGATTCATTCCCCTTTACGTCTTAATCTGTTTTAGTACATAATTATACATGCTTCACTGTATTAAAGTAGTTAGTCTTATAACGTCTAAGTTTTTTTGTAAGAAAATACGGTTCATCCTTACATGAACCGTTTACCGGTAACAACACGATAAAGATCTTTGTTCTCTTTCCAAAGGGAAGCGGCTCTTTCAGGGCCAACTTCTTGGGTTAATTTCGAGTACATCATATCATGTCGAATATATTCTAATGCCACTAAGATCAGGGCTGGGTCCGTTGATTTAATTGCCCAAGCGCTTGTATCTGGTACAAAGTTAGCAATGACAACCTCTTTTTGATCGCGTACAACAATGGTTAAATGTCCACTTACTCGTTCTTCGGCAATTTCAGGCTCCATATAATCATGGTGAATCGTTACACCTAATTCAGTTTGAGGTGCACCGAAAATGAGTGAATACACATCCAACCCATCATTAAGACGTCTCTCAACATCTTCAAGGATTGGCGTTACTTGAGGACTCCATAGGGATAACCATAATTCATCCTCTGCTTTGTTGATTAAATCAATCATCTCCGCTAAGACATTATCATCTGAGCTAATACGATGAATGACATCAACCTCTTGTTCAATTTCCAGTGAACCAAGCTGTTGTTCTAGGTAATCAAAAGACTCTTGAAAATTTACACGCATCCTAGTAAGTAATTCTTTGGCAGGTAATGGTGCGTATGTAACAGGATCCGATGGAACCGTATAAACAGCCCCTTTATCTACGAGCTTACCAACGACCTCGTAAATCATCGAACGAGGAACACCTGAACGTTTACTTATTTCGTAACCCGTAACAGGAGAATGACGTAACAAGCTTATGTAGGCCTTACATTCATACTTTGAAAAGCCAAGTTTTTGCAGTTCTTTATAGACGTCCTCCATTTTAACCTCCACCATTAGTCGTTAGCTCTATCATTACTATAAGGAAAGTGGCTAATATTTGTCAATTACGTAAATGAAGTTGGAAAAATCAGATTTTAATAATTTTTGATAATGAGAAGAAGATTCAATGCGGAGCAAATGGAAATACGCAGCAATGGGTCTATAAAAAGAGCAATCAATGCTGTGTAAATATAAATACTCCGCATTGAAAACAATAAAGAGGTATTCACGTATCTATGATAAAAAACGAACAAACCAGCTACCTAGAGTGGGGTAGCTGGTTTGGATATTAATTTGATAAAAGTGGTGTAACGGTTTGCTTGTAAAATAAACGAAGATGATGTAAAGCACGCGTACAAGCTACATATAAAAGTTTTGTCGCTAAAGTTTCGTGTGGGTAGTTCTCTTCATCTGCACCTAAAATTAATACGGCGTCGAACTCTAATCCTTTTGCAACATATACAGGGAGGATGGAGATACCGCCATGATATGTTTGATCTTCATAGGAAACAAGTGATAAATCAGGGATCGTTTGGTTAAGTTTCTCATAATAAAATTTCGTATCGGCTTCGTTTCTCGTAATGAGTGTGATCGTATTCATCTCTTTTGTTTGCATCGTTTGAATCCAGTCGATAATTTGAATGAGTTCCTCTGACTCGTTCACTTTTTGTATATGCACGTCTTCACCACTACGAAAAACAGGCTTGGCTAATAGAGCAGGCTTTTCTAGGCTTTTAAGAATTTTATTGGAGAATTCAATGATTTCATAAGTGGAACGGTAGCTTTTTTCCATCTCAAAATAAGCTGTTTTTTGTGAGTCTAATATATCAACAAATGTTTGCCAATCTGAAATCCCTTCTTGGCTATGAATCCCTTGGGAAAGATCGCCTAAGATTGTAAAGCTCTGTCCTCTTGTCCGTTCTTTTAAAACAGAAAGCTGGTATGGTGAGAAATCCTGAGCTTCGTCAATAACAACGTGGTCGAAACGTTTATCTTTTTCAAGTCCATACCAAAGCTGTTGAATGTGAAGTAAGGGTGCTAAGTCCTCGAATTCAAGTGTGAAAGGATGGTTTGTATCTGCAACGGCAACATGCGTGTCTTTTAAAATTTGGATATACAGATCGTACGGTTTTCTGTTTTTCCATTTACGTAAATAATGACGAAGGAGTGTGTTCGCTTGTTTCTTTGCTGTTTGTTGTTCTTTTTTATCATCAAAACGTTTTACTTCTATTTCGATCCACCTTTTCAAACGAGCTCTTGTCCGCTCGTACTTTGTCATAGCAGGGCTATCTTTAAAGTCATGTTCAAACCATTGTAATAACGTTTGATGAGAAAATATAACACCCGGCCAAGGTTCAAAGTCTTCTTCTGGAATCCAATCCATGGCGAATTGCTGGACTTTTGCTTCAACCTTCTTTTTAAAATCTAAATCAATTTTGCTTGAACGATGATTTTGTTGCTTGGTCGTTCCCTCAAAATAATCACGCCGTCGTTTGTTCATAGATTGCAATTTTAATCTGTCATCGTCTAAGGTATTTAACGCCCATGTCGAAAAAGTAGTTTGTTGAATGTCACCAACACCGAGCTCAGGAAGTACACTTGAGATGTAGTCTAGGAAAACCGTATTTGGGGCAAAGATGATCATTTTCTCGGCACGAATCTTTTCGCGATATTCATAAAGTAAATAAGCAAGGCGATGAAGAGCTACTGTTGTTTTTCCACTTCCGGCAACTCCTTGAATGATAACAGCATCACTTTGACGATGACGAATGATTTCGTTTTGTTCTCCTTGAATAGTTGAAACAATGTCACGTAAACGATTATCTTTTTGCTCCCCAAGTTTATGGAGTAGAAACGCATCTCCTCCACTAATTTCCGCTTGCCCTTTCAAATAGTTATCTACGACACGTTGCACCTTTTGATTACGAACGACGATATTACGCTTTAAATGAATCTCGCCATCAATAAAACCATCTGGAGAATCATAATAGACATCATCCTCACTTCCGGAAAAAGCGTAAAATAAACTAGATACAGGGGCACGCCAGTCAATAATCACAAGTTGACTATTTTCTTCATTTGTTACTCCTGTTTTGCCAATATAATAAGATTTCAGTTGCTCTTCATCAAATGCTTTAAAGTCTAAACGTCCAAAGTAAGGATCATTGTAAGCACGCTTGATTGCCTCAAGCTGCCTTTCTCTACTTGCATCAATAACCTGTAAACTAAAATCATCTCCATGGTAAGGCTCTATCTGACAAAGTTCGTCATACTGCTTTCTAATGATACGTAGTTTTTGTTCTAATATTTGTTCCTCGGTTCTTAATTCCATCTCAAATCCTCCTTTTTTAGCTCTCTCTATTGTCTACAATATGTCAAAAAAAATATAGACTTATATTTAAAAATTTGTTAAGCTATTTAATGTACAAGTGCCTAAAACAAATTACATAATTTGGAAAATAGACAACCCGCTTTGAATAGCCTTTTGTGCTATATAGCGGTTTTTTTGTGTTAGAAAAGAGTATTGTTTTAGTGAATTAGCTCATAAGTATCTAGAAACAAGATATGAAGAGGGTGAGTGAATGAAACAGTATCGAACCGATAATAGACAGGTTATGGCTCCTTATACACCCGTACAATCGGTGAATTGGTTTTCGCCCAATCATTTTCAGAATACAGTCGAGGCTCAAAGAACATTATCTGCCGTTTATCCTGCTATTTTATATGGTTTTGAAGATGTTCAGGTCGTAGGTTATGAGCATGCATTAACAGAAGCGGTTGCTATCGGTTATTTATTAGGGCAGGGATATTCCTTTCAACAAGCGATAGAGATCGTCCAATCATGGTGGCGACCATAAAATTCTCTAACAGCTCTAAGAAGTGCTTCATTATTTTCTCATCTATGTTTAAAAGAAGTAAGGATGGGGGATGCTTTTTAATGTAAGCATGCAAGTTAAGGAGAGTTGAATATGCTAGGTCATGAGGAAGTATTTCTTCTTGTAAGGGATAAGCTCATGTTAGAAAGAATGGTTCAGCAAACAGCTGACGAGGGATTAATTTCCTCCTTAATGGATGAGATAGCATTAATAGAACAAGCATTAAATAGTGACCAAATAGATAAAAACCTTATCTGAATAAACCTAATTATACCAATGTATACAAAAACAATCACAATTAATTCCATTATGAATCAAAAACCACACCAACCGCGGTGTGGTTTTTGATTCGAGTTAGTTGTGTTCTTTAAAGAAGCCATACTTGAGCCTATTTTGACGTATTAAAAGATATGGAAGCGGTCTAAACCATGAAGAGGTGGCTAATCGACTTTCATTAAGAACATCAAAATTCTCCAACCCAAAATGAGATATAATCAGATATTTCAGATATAATGAACTAGAGTCATTTATCTTAGGAGGCCATGAATGTTAACAACGAGAGAAGCCGTGTTTGAGGAATTGACAACTTTGAGTGATTTTTGGTTGGATATGATTATTGAAATGAATAGAGCTGCGAATAGAGATGATCCAGACGAATCACGCAAACAAGCTGTTTATGAACGTTTTGTTGAATTATATCGTTCAGAGCAGTTACTATTTCGAGTCGCCTTAAATGAGTATGGAGAGATCGTTGCCTGTGCAGGGGGTGTCCTTTGGAGTGAGTATCTGTACCCCTTGGCATCCAAGCCATCGCTAGCAGGTTGGGTTGTCAGCGTCTATACAAAACCTGACTATCGGGGAAGAGGGCTAGCGAGACAATTAGTTAAAGAAGTGTTAGAGTGGCATCAAGCAAATGGTTGTCAAAGCTCTAGGCTTTGGTCGAGTGAATCAGCAGAACCTATTTATCAAGGGTTGGGTTTTAAACAATTACCAATCTATTCGAAAAGGTTAGATGAAAGTTAATAAAAAGGTGATGAGATGATGAAAACAGAAAAGGAAAAAATGATTGCTGGAGAGTTGTATAATGCCTTGGATCAAGAATTAACACATGAGCGTTTAAAAGCACGTAAATTAGCTAGGTATTATAATGATACGAGAGAAACAGAAGAACAGGAACGTCGAGACATTTTACATACACTGTTAGGTTCTTTTAAAAACCAAATTAATATTGAGCCAAACCTTCGCGTTGATTATGGATTTAATCTACATGTTGGTGAAAACTTTTATGCCAACTTTGAATGTGTATTCCTTGATGTTTGTGAAATTGTTATCGGCGATGATTGCCTACTTGGGCCTGGTGTTCACATTTACACCGCCACGCATCCGTTAGATCCGATTGAGCGGGCATCCGGACTTGAATTTGGGAAGCCTGTGAAAATAGGCAATAAAGTGTGGATTGGTGGTCATGCAACGATTAATCCAGGCGTTACAATTGGCGATCATGTTGTTGTTGCTTCAGGAGCTGTTGTAACCAAGGATGTACCAGATCATGTAGTAGTAGCGGGAAATCCTGCAAAGGTAGTCAAGGACATAAAACAACAATAGGAACATTTGTTCTTGTATTTGTTGTGGGTAGAATGGTAAGATAATAGTAAATGACTAAAGAGGAGAAATGTATGAATAAGACGTTCAAACACTTTAAAGAAATGATAACAGAAGTGCTCCCTCTTAAAGAAGAACAAGCCGAAAGATTAGAGGCACCTATTAAAGAAGGGAAATGGTCAATTCGAGAAATTGTCGCCCACCTTTATGGCTGGGATCAGTTCAATTTAGATACTATGGTTCCCAACATGGAAAACCAAGCGAGCTTATCAGTGTTTCCGGACCACGATTCATTTAATGAAAAAACATTACGATCCGTAGAAAATAAATCTAGTTACGAATTAATTGAAATGTTTATGGCAACGAGAGAAGAGCTTGTCAACGCTTTAACTAAAATAGAACCGTCCGCTCGCTTTCACATAGGAGAAGGTAAACGTGCCTTTTCAGCCGAAAGCTTCACAAAGATATTCGTCAAACATGACGCCCACCACATTAAACAAATCAAAGACAAATTATCCCAATAGTTTCGAAAGCTTGAGGTCCGCTGGCAGCCCAGATTAGCTCAGCACCACCCCGCAGGACGCGGAACGAGCATGTCTGTAGCGACGAGCAACGCTCTATGTTCGCCCTAACTTTAAAATATAAAACAATATGCCAGCTCAACTTCTTTTTGAGAAAGCATGTAAAAGTTAAGGAATTGTTAAATCCATGTAAAGCCTATGTTAAAATAAACTCACTTGCCCAAAGAGTTTCATAACATAGGAATTGGAGATTTATATATGAGAGACATCAATGAAAGCTTGTTTAGGGGAATCAATGATCTTGGTTTTGATTACCCGTTTTTAAATATGCCATTTATCATTATTGCTGAGTATACTGTTATCTTCTTAGCATTAATGGTTTTATTTTTCTGGTTTACTAGAAACAAACAAAATCGTTATAAAGTATTAGCCGGTGGATTTGCTTTTATTTTAGCCTGGATTAGCGGGAATTTAATAGGATTATTGCATCATAACTATCAACCCTTTTACGAGCTAGAGCATGTTAACCAACTTGTCTTTAAAAATATTGATAACTCGTTTCCGAGTGACCATACCATTCTATTTTTTGCATTCTGCGTTACCTTCTGGCTCTTTAATAAAAGAAATATTGCTTGGCTTATATTAGCGATATTAGTTGGGTTATCTCGTATGGCAGTTGGTGTTCATTATCCATTTGATATTTTGGTCGGTGCAGCCGTAGCGATTATTTTTGCTTATGTGATGTATAAGTGGGTTCCGCGCTCGAAATTAGTGAATACATGTCTAGAATTTTATGAACATATCGAGGTTAAAGTTTGGCCAAAAAAAGATAAACAAAATCAGTATTATAGCTAATAAAAAGCCGTTAACTCGGCTTTTTTGCATGAGTGAAGACACTATTCACAAATAGTAGTCGTACTCGTTAATTAATGGTACGATTTGAGTATAAAAGATTGAATATTCTTTAAAAGGGAGGGTGTGCGGATGTTATTACATGTTCAAACATTTGGAACAGGCGAGCCTCTATTATTTTTACATGATGGTGGTGAGACGGGGCAATCGGACTTTTTACAACAAAAAGAATTTTTCACAAATTTTTTTCAAGTCATTATGACCGATTTACCAGGAA
This sequence comes from Alkalihalobacillus pseudalcaliphilus, assembly GCF_028610675.1. Classification (NCBI taxonomy): domain Bacteria; kingdom Bacillati; phylum Bacillota; class Bacilli; order Caryophanales; family Bacillaceae; genus Alkalihalobacillus; species Alkalihalobacillus pseudalcaliphilus. The sequence goes on along the minus strand of NZ_JAQQWS010000002.1, from coordinate 167,451 downwards.
ATGGAGAGTCCGAACGTGATTATGATTCTATCCATGAATTAATACAGCTAGCGATGGAAGACTTATTGGAGACTTTGAAACATTATCATTGGAAAAAAGTGAATCTAGTTGCTAGTTCTGCAGGGGCGTTCTTAGCCATTCAGTTCGTCAAAACTTATCCACAATTTGTTAAGACTTTGTGTATAAGTGGCATTCATCCAGTCAAGTCCGAAGAATGGGAAAAGAATGAACAAGCTGTTAGGAAACAAAGAGAAGCCTTATTAGGTCACGCAGGTATGGATCAATTTTTTCAAAAAATAGCACCTAAATTTATGACTTTATCATTAGAAGAGGATGGGTATCCTTTTGAAATAACAGCTGACTTATCCTTTGCCAAGCACATACCAACGTTAGTTATAGCAGGTGCCAAACAACTCTCAGAACTACAGGGACTCGTCCATTATAGAGAAAAATACCCTGAAGTAGAAGTAGCTGCACTCCCATTTGCTGGTCATCTTGCTTATGTGGATGAGCCAAAGTTATTTAATGAAGTTCTTTTAAGATTTTTGAACCGTTAGTGGGGAGGTTAATTATGAAAGCGTTTACAACATTACTGATACTTGTTTCATCAATCTATTATATTTTTTATTTTGACGCTGGCCAATCACTTGCAACGGTCATTTTTAAGCTTACACCGATGCTACTAATTATTTTCTATAGCTTGTTTTATTACCGCAAAGTCAGGAAGTATTTGGCGATTGTTCTTGGTTTGATCGTCTGTATGATTGCAGATGGTGTTATTGTTTACTCCTTTTTAGGGGGACTTATTGTCTTTTTAACAGGACATATCTTTTATCTGTATGCATTTTTAAAAATAAGTGTGAACAAGAGAAAAAGTGGGATCGTCAGCTTTCCATTTCTTATTTATATGACAATCATGGGTTATTTACTTATTTCGGCGATGGTTGATTCGGGGGAAACAGCTCTGGTTATTCCTGTTATCTTGTATATTCTCGTAATAGGATTTATGGGGATTACGGCTGTGTGGACGAACGATAAATATGCAATGATAGGTGCAATTTTATTTATTATCTCCGATAGTTTTCTAGCTTGGAATATGTTTGTGGAGTCCATTTCCTATTCCCATGTTTGGATTATGACGACCTATTATGGTGCCCAATTCTTTATTGCAACAAGCATTGGATATTTTAATAAGAGATAGAAGGAATGTGATCAATTTTGGATGTGAAGTGGTTAGAGTGGGCAAGGCGAATTCAAGCCTTGTCCAAAAGTGGGTTAACTTTTTCAAAGGATGCCTTTGATATAGAAAGATATAAGGAGCTTGAACAAATTAGTGCAGAGATTATCGCTTCTTATAGCGATTTAGATGTCAACGAAACGATCGCATTATTTTCGAAGGAAAAAGGTTATCAAACACCCAAAGTCGATGTGAGAGGAGCTGTATTTCAGGATCAGCAAATATTGTTGGTTCAGGAAAAGTCTGATGGAAACTGGTCCCTTCCTGGTGGCTTTTGTGATGTGGGACTTTCAGCGGCTGAAAATATTGTGAAGGAAATTGAGGAGGAGGCCGGGTATAAGACCGAGGCACGTAATTTAATGGCCTTAATTGATATGAATAAGCATGCCCACCCACCCCAACCTTTTCATTATTATAAAGTGTTCATTCAATGTGAAGTGATAGAGAAAGTAGAGGCGGATCGTTTAGAAACGACACAAGCTCAATTTTTTCCAAAGGATCGTCTACCTCGTTTATCAACCAATAGAAATACGGAAGAACAAATAGCGTCATTATTTGCTTTTTACCATTCAGAAGATAAAAGGGCGATATTTGATTAACGGTTTGTGCTCATGTAAGGTCGTTTGATGGCGTCAGGGTTATTGTTGTATGAACCTGCCCCAATAACGATTTTAAGTGGGTCTATATGGTCCACGGTCATTCCTCCTTAGCTGTTTTTACCGTATACATAGTGAATCAGTTACAAGCATAAAAAAAGAAACGTGATGGTCTATGTTGAACCGCCACGTTTCTTTTATTAATAGCGATGGATAGGTGTTTATTTCTCGACAGGTACCCAGCCTTCTCGTTTCATGATGATATTCCAGAGATTGTTTGGTAACAGATACTTATCTTTTTCAGCTACTTTTAAAGCATATTCAATCGAATCAGACTGGCCATTTTGAACTTTATCAGCCCATCTTGGTTCAATAAGTAGTTCGCGTCCTAATGCTAAAAGAGGCATTCCCTGCTCACGTACTTTGATTGCTTGATCTGGGGTATTAATTTGACCGACTACCATAAAAGGGACTCTTCCATTAATATGCTCATTGATTAGTTCAATTCGTGTTTTTGTTGTATCCGCATCGCGATGTGGATAGGATTGAACATCACCTAAAGATACGTGTAAATAATCGAGACCACACTCAGCTAATACATCCACGAGGTAGAATGTATCAGCCATTGTTAACCCTGGAGTGGAGGGTTCTTCTGGAGAGAAGCGATAACCTAAGATAAATGGGCGATTCGCATATTTTTTGATGGCCTCTTGACACGCTTTTAATACAGCAAGTGGAAATCTCATCCTGTTTTCACGTGAGCCTCCCCATTTGTCTGTTCGGCTATTTGTAAAAGGAGAGTAAAATTGTTGGATGAGATACGTATTCGCCCCGTGGATTTCTATGCCATCAAAACCAGCTTCGATCGCACGTCTTGTAGCTTCCCCGAATGCAGTAATAATCTCATCTATTTCAATACTCGTTAATTCACGAGCGATTTTAGTTCCATTCTCATAAAAATCGGATGCACAGAGCACGTCGCCATTCGGTACTAATTCGGGAGGGCATTGTCTGCCACCATGATGAATTTGTACAATGGCTTTCGCGCCTTCTGCTTGAATCGTTTTTGCCCATTTCGTTAAACCCGGTAATAAGTCATCACTGAAAATCCCAGGTTGCCCAACAAAAGCTTTACCATTAGGTATGACATTTGCACAAGCTGTGATGACTATACTGAGGTCTTTGGATCGTTCTTTTATATAAACCAATTCTTCGTCTGAAATAGTTCCATCATCATTGGAAGAGTAATGGGTCATAGGTGCTAAGGCAAGCCGATTTTTCAATTCAACTCCATTTGGTAATGTATAAGGTTCAAATAAAGACTCATAAGCTGTACTCATAAAAGATCACCCTTCTCACTTTTTTTTACTTTAGCAAAGGACAAAAAAGGTCGCAAATGTTTTGCTTCTTTTAAATCAGACCGTGTTTTTGGAAGCTAAGGTAAACACCATCTTCATCAATTGCTGCCGTTACTTCATCAGCAACCGCTTTTAGTTCTTCTTTGGCATTTCCCATAGCAATACCTATCTCGCAAAACTGGAGCATTTCCAAATCGTTGATTCCATCACCAATGGCAAGCGTTTGTTCTCGCGGTAATTGAAGATGCTTGAGCACAGCTTCAATTCCTGCTGCTTTGTGAATGCCAATTCCCGAAATTTCACCTCCCTCAGCCCCAAATTTATGAAAGCTAGTTGGAACTACGGTTAATTTTTTCTCAAATAAAGGGGCAATCTCTTTGTAAGGAATTGTCGGATGCCCCATAAAACAAATTTTATTAATATCATGCCGATGTAATTGTTCAACAGGAACAAAACTAGTAATTTGCATAAGCTGATAAATCGGATGTTCTTTTTCGTCGGTAAACTCGTTATTTTGAATATCTTCCTTTATAATGGATAGATAATGTTGCTTTAAGGATTCAGTTCCATACATACCATCATTGGACTCAAGCATAAATTCAATATCTCTTGATGTGAAATAATCAACCAGTTCTTTGATTTCCACGGCGGTTAAAGTCTTTCTAAAAAGGAGTTCGTTATTAACTTCTGCAAAGACCCCAGCACCTCCGATGATGCCATCAAAACCAATATCCAGAATATTGGCATACAAAGCAGCTTTTGAACGACCTGTACATAAGAAGACGAGGTGCCCATTTTTTCTTGCTTGTTGACATGCTTGTACTGTAGATGGAGGAACGGTTCCATTTTCTAATAAAATTGTTCCGTCAACATCTAAGAAAACGATTTTTGTATTAATACAAAACACTCCTTTTATGTAATAAATCCAAATTTATTATACAATAAATGAGGATTGATTAATAAGAAGAAGGCTTATAACCAATAATAAAAGGCATCACAGTCCAGTTACCAAAGCGGACAAGCCACCCGAAAACGACAACAAGATGTAGCCACAGAACTAAGGTCTGTTAACTACAAGGCACAACCTATCGTCCACAAACAACTTTCATATAAAACCCACCTGGCGAAGCGGATTCACTTCGCCACCAACAAAGAGTAAAGTTGGGTTTAGCTTTATCTGGTGACTTTTCATTCACTTTGTTCTTTTTCTTATTCTTTTTAATATTTGTTGTAAGAATGTTTTTTGGACTTGAGAATGAGCAGTAACCCAGCGGACAAAAATGCGGAGATTCCCGTGGGACGTAGTGGCGGGCTGAAATCCACTGGCGAAGCCAGTTAGTTTAGTGCCACCCCACAGGAAGGGCAGCATGATTTTTGGTAACGGCGAGTAACGCTCTATGTTCGCACTTTCATACAAACCAGAACTAATGAGGAGGTACCTATGATTCATTTAGATGATGCTGATTTACTTAAGAAAATTATAGATTATGCGAAAACAGCTATTGTTATTACCGATCCTGCTAAAGCAGATAACCCAATTGTTTATATGAGTAAAGGTTTTTCGCTCATGACAGGTTATCAACGTCAAGAAGTAATAGGTAGAAATTGTCGATTCATGCAAGGTCCTGATACAGATCTTCAAACTGTGAAGAAAATCAAAGATGCTATTACTAATCAGACCTCTTTTTCTGCTGAAATCTTAAACTATAAAAAAGACGGCACCCCATTTTGGAACCAATTAACGATAGATCCCGTTTATTTTGAAAAAGAAAAGCGATTTTTCTTTATTGGAATGCAAAAAGATATAACGGAACAAAAGAAAACGGAACAAAAATATATGGACTCCGTTCAGTTAATAGAATCAATTTCCAACCCTATCGTCCCGTTATTTAGAGATATTGCCGTATTACCATTAGTGGGGGAAACGAACCAAGAGCGATTTAATAAATTGATGGCAACGATCACAGAGTCAGTCATACATCTTCAAATAGAAACACTAATTATCGATTTATCTGGCTTAGATTTCTATAATGAACTAGTATTGGAAGAATTAATTCGACTTAAAGAAGTACTTAATCTAGTAGGAACAGAAATGGTCATCTGTGGGATGAGTCCTAAGCTGGCACTAAGCTCAGCAGGTATGACAAAAGGCTCTTTTAACACGATTAAAAGGGAAAAATCGGTGAAAAGCTATCTAAGCAAATATCTCGAGCAACTAGAAAAAATAGATGGATAAACGATTAGCTTATTTATCGATCGCAGTAGGAGCGGCGCTGTGGGGACTAATCGGTGTATTTGTCCACCATTTATATGATGCAGGCTTTACACCCGTCCAGGTCGTAGCTATTCGAACCGGGACGGCTATGTTTTTTATGCTTATCTACTTATCCCTTTTTTCGAAGCACCGTCCAGCATTGCGTATCAAAATGCGAGATAGTCATTATTTTATTGGTACGGGTGTTATTAGTATTGTTCTGTTTAACCTTTGCTTATTTTATGCGATGCAAGTGACATCGATCTCCATCGCAACGATTTTATTATATACGGCACCGGCCTTTGTGACGCTCTTTTCAAGAGTTCTTTTCAAAGAAAAACTAACAACGCGAAAACTACTAGCCTTATTTATGACCTTACTAGGTTGCTCCCTTGTTATCGGTATATTTCCTAGTAGCGGAGCAGCGGTATCATTTTATGGCATATTACTAGGCATAGGGTCTGGATTCTTTTATGCCATGTATAGTATTTTCGGTAAATTTGCTCTAGCCAAATACTCACCTTTAACAGTTACCTTCTATACCTTTGTTTTTGCGGCTATGGCTATTATTCCTTTTAGTGGGATATGGGAAATGACAGATGAATTTCGGCAAGGCTATGTTTGGTTACTTGTATTAGGAATCGGTTTTTTCTCGACGATGCTTGCTTTTATTCTTTATACGAAGGGACTACAATATGTAGAATCTAGTAAAGCATCCATTATTGCAACTGTTGAACCTGTGGTAGCGGCTTTTATGAGTTTTCTATTATTCTCAGAGCGTTTAAATCTGTGGCAATATACGGGCATGATTTTGGTGATTATTGCGGTGATAGTTGTACAGGGTAAAAAACGAGATTGCTAGAAAGTCAGTATCCAGTATACAAAGTATAGTTAACTGGCTCTCTTTTGTTTTAAATTGATAGAAATATTGACTTTTTCTGAATATAATTATATTATAATAGGAATTTAATAAGAGTTTGCGAGATTAAAAGGGCGATAAGCCTTTTTTCTACATGTAAACACTTTATTCATTTACAGCGTTTTAGTGATGTGTGATAAAAAGGCTTGGATAGAGTAGTTAAACAACGTTACGCTCTTCCTTATTAAACAGCAAGTACTGACAGAAAAGGTGGAAGAGATGAAACAAAGTACAAAGCAATATTTAATCGATCGAATGTATAAGGCATCGGCAGGTCTGGCTAATGCCGTATTAGTGACACTAGGAATAGGTTTGCTTATTGAATCAATTGGTATCTTTACAAGTATTGAAGCACTTGTAACAATTGGTAAAACAGCACAGCTAATGTTAGCTCCAGCATTTGGGGCAGGAATTGCTTATCAATTAGGAGGCAATACGCTCGTCATTTTTAGTGCGATGGCGGCAAGTACGGTTGGAGGAAATGCTTTACAGTTTACAGATGTGGGAGCTGTTCTAGTTACCGGGCAACCATTAAGTGCTGTTCTAGCTGCTCTTATAGCTATCTGGGTTGGGAAGAGAGTTCAAGGGAAAACAAAGCTTGATATGTTAGCCATTCCATTTTGTGCGATCAGTATCGGTGGTGTTACTGGTTATTTGTTAGCGTTAGTCACGACGCCGTTATTGGAAATGATTAGTGCTTATATTGCTTCTTCGGTAGAGGGCTCACCATTAATCGGACCGGTTGTTATTGCACTCGTTTGGAGTATTTTCTTAATGTCGCCTGCATCATCCGCTGCTATTGCATTAGCCTTACAGCTCGACCCCATCTCAAGTGCAGCGGCATTAATTGGGTGTACGGTTCAGTTTGTTGGTTTTACCGTCATGTCATTTAAGCAAAATGATTGGGGAGCAAATATTGCTCAGGGCCTCTTAACCCCGAAAGTGCAGTTTCCAAACGTGGTGAAAAATCCAAGAGTATTAATACCGCCTTTTATATCGGCAATGATATGTGCACCGATAGCTACACTCCTTTTTCATTTAGAAGCACCATATGAAATTGCTGGTCTTGGACTAAATTCACTTATAGCACCCTTAAATCTGTTAGCTAATCAAGGGTACTACCCATTTTTAGTTTATATAGGTGTAGGCATCCTTTTACCAGCTTGTATAACTATACTAATATACAGATTCTTACGTCAGATCAACTGGATAAAGAAAGAGGATCTAATCTTAAAAGTACAATAACTTTATTTAAAGTAACGAAAACACAAAAGGGAAGAAGAAAGAAGCCCGAGCAAACGCCGAACCACGGGGTTGCTGGTCGGAAAAAGAGGTAGAAAGTCCGAGCAAAAGCGTAATCGCGGGGTTGCTGGTCGGAAAAAGAGGTAGAAAGTCCGAGAACAGCAATCATTTTATATAAAGCCTTCATGGCGGGCTGAGATCCACTGGCTGTGCCAATTAGCTCAGCGCCACCCCGCAGGACGCGGAGCATAATTTCCGGTAGCGACGAGCAACGCACCATGTTCGCACCAACTTTCATAAAAAAGAGACCAAGCAACCCTTAGGCTGCTTGGTCTCTTTAGTGTTCGCGGTATTCACCGGGTGCGATGCCATACTTCCGTTTAAAAACACGATGAAAATAAGGGTAGGAGCTGAAGCCGCACTTTTCAGCAATGCTTTCCAAAGTCATCGACGTGTATTTCATTTGATCAACAGCAGCTGATAATCGAATCTCTTGTGCGTATTCAATCATCGTTTTTCCGGTCGTTTCTTTAAAAAGGTGAACAGCACGAGAAACACTTAATCCTGTCTCCGTAGCTACCTCTTCGACTTTGAACCCAATTGTTGCATGTTCTTCGATAAATCTAAGCATCCTTGTTACCGAAAAAGGTCGGTTTAAGCTCGCTTCATTTTCATTAACAGCGCGCTCCAAAGTGAGGCATAATGCTTTCACTAGGTGGATCGAAAGCTCTTTATTCTCTTCAGTTAATGGCCGTCTTTTTTCTAAAGTAAGATGCCGCCATAATGCTAAAATTCGTTCGTCTAAATATATATTTGATACAGTAGGTTTGAATGAACCTTGCCACCAATTCTCGATCCAATCACCATCAACAGATAAATGATAATCACCGCTATCTTGATTTTCCTCAATTTTTAGCTCATATGTATCACCTGGTTGTGCTAGTAACAAATCGCCTTTTTTGAATAAGAGAACTTCTCCATTTAATGTTATTTTACTCGTGCCTTCCGTTTGAAGTCGAAATAAATAACGTGTGAGAGGAGCGGTGTCTTGAGAATGATAGCCTTTTGTATGATAGGAAAAGCCGCAAAAACGAATATGTGTATCTTCCATTACTTTTACACCTCTATGAATTAATAGCAAAATAGTGCATGTTTCCATTATATTATCTATTTTTAAAATTAGCTAGATCACGTAGGATAAAAACAGTAGTGAAAAAAGGATTTAAAATGAATGTAAGCGATTAAATGAAAAGCTTAATGATAAGGAGGTATGGAAAATGAATATCCCGATATCAATACAATTGTATACATTACGTAATCAATTGGAGAATGATTTTAAGGGTGTTTTGGAAGAAGTAGCTCGTTTAGGATTTGATGGGGTGGAGCTTGCTGGATATAGTGGGTTAACCGTAGAGGAAGTGAAATCGATTTTAGATGAGTTAAATTTGCAAGTTTCCTCAAGCCATATACCGTTAGAGCGTTTCAAAAATGAACTTGAACAAGTTATTGCTGAGCATAAATTACTTGGATGCACACATCTTATTGTCCCTTTCCTGATGCCTGAAGAACGTAGTGAAGAAGGCTATCAGCAGCTTATTTTGTTATTAAAAGAAGTGAAGCAAGTTTGTGAAAGAGAAGGCATGACGCTTTGTTATCATAATCATGACTTTGAGTTTGAAAAAATCGCTGATGGCCGTTATGCCTTACAGGCTATTTTAGAAGAAACAGGTGTGGAGGCGGAATTTGATATATACTGGATAACAAAAGCAGGTGAACGTCCTGTTGATTGGTTGCAACGTTATCAAGATAGAGTTTCTCTCGTTCACTTAAAAGATATGACCGTAGACGAAGAACAATTTTTTGCAGAGCTTGGGACAGGTGGAGTTGATATTAAATCTGTCTTACAAGTTGGTGAGGAGATTGGTGTGAAATGGTGGGTTGTTGAGCAAGATGAGAGTAAAATAGACCCGTTAGAAAGCATCAAAATTAGTATGGATTATTTGAAAAAAATAGGAGTTAAATAGGAGAGATAAAAATGGTAAACGTAACAATTTGGAATGAATTTAGACATGAAAAACAACATGATGCGGTAAAGGAAGTTTATCCTGATGGGATACACCACACGATTGCTAGCTTCTTACAAGATGATTTTGAAGTGAAAACGGCAACATTAGATGAGCCAGAGCATGGCTTAACAGACGAAGTATTAGAGTCAACGGATGTTCTAATTTGGTGGGGACATATGGCACATGAAGAAGTGAAAGATGAGGTTGTCGAGAAAGTGAAAAAGCGTGTGCTTGAGGGAATGGGCTTAATCGTTCTTCATTCAGGACATTTCTCAAAAATATTTAAAACCTTAATGGGGACTTCGTGTGATTTAAAATGGCGTGAAGCAGATGAAAAAGAGCGCATCTGGGTTGTTAACCCAAGCCATCCAATTGTAGAAGGAATTGGAGAATATATCGAGCTAGAGAAAGAGGAAATGTATGGAGAACACTTTGATATTCCTACTCCTGATGAACTTGTTCTTGTGAGCTGGTTTGAAGGTGGAGAAGTATTTAGAAGTGGTTGTACGTATAGCCGAGGTAACGGTAAGATTTTTTACTTCCGCCCTGGACATGAGACATATCCGACTTATTATAATGAAAGCATTCAGCGTGTCATTAAAAATGGCGTGAAGTGGGCAGCACCAACAAAGCGTGAGTACCCTGTTTATGGTAATGCCAAGCCACTAGAAGAAATTAAATCTAAGTAATTGTAGATCTGAGGAGGAGAACATTTTGACTCAATTAAAAGTAGCTGTTATTGGATGTGGAAGTATTGCTAAACATCGTCATATACCTGAATATCTGGCTCATCCTGAAATAGAGCTGGTCGCTGTATGTGATATTAATGAAACAAGAGCAAAGGAAATGGCACAAGAGCACGGTATTCCGACATACTACACCGATTATCAAGATTTATTGCAGGACCTTGAAGTGGAAGCAGTGAGCGTTTGTACACCAAACTATTTACATGCACCTATGTCTATTGATGCTTTAAAAGCAGGCAAGCATGTTTTATGTGAAAAGCCAATGGCTACGTCTAAAGAAGAGGCAGAAGCGATGGTTCAAGCAGCAAAAGAGTCAGGTAAGAAGCTGATGATTGCTCACAATCAACGTTTCGTACCCTCTCACCAAAAAGCACGTCAGCTTATCGCTAGTGGTGAACTAGGCAAGATTTATAGCTTCCGAAGTGCGTTTGGTCATGGTGGACCAGAAGGCTGGAGTGTTGATGGCCGTGAAAGCTGGTTCTTTAAAAAAGAAGAAGCATTTATTGGAGCGATGGGTGATTTAGGTGTTCATAAAACAGATTTACTCCGATTTATTTTGGGAGAGGAATTTGTAGAAGTAGGTGCATTTGTAGAGACGAATGCTAAAGAAGGTGCAACTGTGGATGATACAGCTGTTTGTGTTCTGAAAACAGAAAGTGGCATCATTGGTACATTAGCAGCTAGCTGGTCTTATGTTTCAAAGGAAGATAATTCAACGATTATCTACGCCGAGAATGCGATTGTACGTTTAGAGGATGATCCTGTAAGCTCTGTTATTGTCCAGTACAAAACAGGTGAAGTCGTGAAGTATGAATTAGGTGGAATTCAAACAAATGATGCGGGTGGTCAATCAAGCTCGGGTGTTGTTCACCACTTTGCGGATGCCATTATCAATGATAAAGACCCAGTCATTTCTGGTGAAGAAGGAATGAAATCCTTACAAGTAGTATTATCAGCTTTAGCTTCTAGCGATACTAAGCAAATTACGAAAATCTAAAGAAATTTACGGTGAACAATCATGAAAAAATTAAAAATGGGTATTATCGGTGCGGGTGGTATCGCTCGCGACCGACACATCCCTGCTTATTTAAACATTCCTCATTCTGTAAGTGTTGAAGCGATTTGTGATATCAACCAAAATGCAGCAGAAGATACGGCTAAGCTTTTTAATATTGAACATGTTTATACCGATTATCAAGAGCTATTAAAAGTTGTGGACGCTGTAACGATTTGTACTCCGAATCGCTTTCATGCTGAGATGGCAATTAAGGCACTTGAGGCAGGCAAACATGTCTTATGTGAAAAACCAATGGCGATGAATGCCGAAGAGTGTCAAGCGATGATAGATGCTGCTAAGAAAAGTGGTGCCTTGCTTTCGGTTGGCTATCACTTCAGGTTTACTAAGGATGCAGCGGCAGCTAAAAAGGTAATCTTAGAAAATGAAATTGGGAAGCCTGTCGTTGCTAGAGTACATGCCTTAAGAAGAAGAAAAGTACCAGGCTGGGGAGTATTCACTAATAAAGAGCTACAAGGTGGCGGTAGTTTAATTGATTGGGGCTGTCATTTTCTCGATTTGTCTTTATGGCTGCTTGGGAACCCGAAACCTGTTCAAGTAATTGGCCAAACGTATAATGCCTTAAGTAAAACTCCTGAACAAGTTAATGAATGGGGAACATTCAATCATGAAACATTTGACGTCGATGATCATGTAACAGCTTATATTAAGTTTGATAATGGTGCGACTATGCTTTTTGAAACTTCTTGGTCAGCCAATATTAAAGAAGATTCTGAGGGTGTAAGTATTTCTGGTGAAACGGGTGGAATTGACTTATTCCCATTTGAACTCAATCAAAGCAAGCATGGTATGTTATTCAACAGTCAGGCGAATTGGTTGCCGGGTGTCGACGATCCAGGTTTAAATCAAGTAACTAATTTTGTCGAGGCTTGTCTTGGTCAAAGTGAGTTAATAGTAAAACCAGAGGAAGCCATGCAAGTATCTAGTATTATGGATGCGATTTACGAAAGTAGTGAAACGAATAAAGTCGTTCAATTATAAAAGGAGGGTTTTGTCATGAAATTAGGCGTATTTACCGTATTATTCTCTCAAAAGAATTTCGATGAAATGCTTGATTATGTTCGTGATGCTGGTCTAAAAGCGGTTGAAATAGGAACAGGTGGATATCCTGGAAATGCTCATTGTGATATGGATGCCTTATTAGAGGACGAAGCGTTAAGGCAAGAATACTTGGACAAGGTTCATCAGCGTGGCCTAGAAATTAGCGCTTTCAGCTGTCACGGTAATCCAATTTCGCCTGATAAAAACTTTGCCGATAAGTCCCATGAAGCATTAATCAAATCGATTCAGTTAGCAAGCTTAATGAATGTACCTGTAGTAAATTGTTTTTCTGGAACACCGGGTGATCATGAAGAAGCTAAATATCCAAACTGGCCTGTCACTCCGTGGCCTAATGAATATGGTGATGTTCTTAAATGGCAGTGGGAACAAAAGTTAATTCCTTATTGGAAAAAATGGGGTCAATATGCGAAGGATCACAATGTGAAAATTGGCCTAGAGCTTCATGGTGGATTTTTGGTTCATACACCTCACACAATGCTGAAGCTACGGGAAGAGACATGTGATGCAATAGGTGCAAACCTTGACCCAAGTCATATGTGGTGGCAAGGAATTGATCCTGTTGCTGCTATTAAAATCTTAGGTAAGGCGGGAGCGATTCATCATTTCCATGCAAAGGATACGTATATTGATCAAGATAATGTCAATATGTACGGTCTTGTGGACATGCAGCCTTATGGCGAGGTTCAAACTCGTGCGTGGACATTCCGTTCAGTCGGTTGTGGTCATAGTATTCAAGAATGGTCTGACATGATTAGTACCTTACGTACTTATGGTTATGATTATGTAGTAAGCATTGAACATGAAGACCCACTGATGTCGATTGAAGAGGGATTTGCTCGAGCAGTTAAAAACTTGCAATCGATTTTAATTACAGAAAAACCATCTGATATGTGGTGGGCATAGGTAATACCGAGGAGTCATGGGAGTGAATAAGCTTCCCATGGCTTTTTGTATGGAAATTGATGCTGAGCTAACTTCAAGGCGCAACCCATCGCCCCAAGGTAACTTTCATACAAAACCTACGCTCTTTACTTAGTTAGTTGTGGCTGATGTTGTTGGGGTTTATGATTATTTCACATGGATATTTATAATTATTAGAATTTTATGTTATTATAGAATGAATATTTAAAAAATCAAAAGATACGGAAGGTGAGCGAGTTGGAGCGTTTTGATCGAATCGGTGGCATTTTTCTAATAGCGGGCTCTTTACTGTTTGGTCTCATTCACCTTGCGATTGCGATGTATATTCCAAATGTTGAGGCAACCATTTCCTTTCAACATCTATGGGCGACTTTGTGGGCAATTCACGGCTTTGTTCCTTACATACTAAGTTTCATTTTTATGTTGCTAGGTATCTATTTTATCTTTTTTAAAGAAGGAAAAGAGTTAAATGAGCAAAAGGCCTCCATAGATAAAATCAGTCTGTAGAGAGAGGAAATACTCACCACCTATTGAACTTTCATACAAAACTCACATGACGAAGCCCCATTCACTTCGCCATCAACAAAAATCAAAGTAGTGGCGACTAATTAAACAGTTGGCCCGTTTACAACTCCATCACCATTAGGAGTCCGCACGATTAAAAAGGGAGCATTATCCTGTTAAGGTCGTCTATAGCAAGATGGATGACCAACTAACTTCAAGGCACAACCTATCGCCACTAAGTACACTTTCATACAAAAAACAAGCCGTTGACATTTAAACATGACAACGGCTTTTATAATTAGGCAATTTGATTCATAGTATTTAGTTTTTCCTCAGCAGCAATCACGGTTTGTTTAAGCAACATCGTAATCGTAACAGGACCAACGCCACCAGGAACAGGTGTAATTGCACTTGCTTTTTGGTAGCATGAATCAAAATCTACATCTCCTACATTACCTTTGTTATATCCGGCATCAAGGACAATAACGCCTTCTTTTAACCATTCTCCCTTAATGAAGTTTGGTTTGCCCACGGCCGCAATAACGATATCTGCTTGCTTTAAAATACTAGGTAAATTTTCTGTGTACGAATGGCAAGTAGTCACCGTTGCATCCTCGTTCAACAGCATTGCTGAAACAGGCTTTCCTAATATCGGACTTCTTCCAACAACGACCGCAAATTTCCCTGATACTTTGATTTGATAGTGGTGAATCATTTCCATGATAGCGGCAGGTGTACAAGAAGGAAATTTCCCAAAACCTAATGCGGTTTGCCCGTATCCAGCACTCGTTACGCCATCTACATCTTTTTCTAGAGAAATGGTCTCGAAAGCTAACCTTTCGTCAATATGTTCAGGTACAGGATGCTGTAATAATATGCCGTGTACATTTGTATCATCATTTAAACGTTGAATTTGTTCCAAAAGCTCTTCTGTTGTCGTTTGTTCAGGGAGGTGTATACGAATTGATTTCATTCCAATTTTTTCACAAGCATTACCTTTCATCTTTACGTATGTCTCAGATGAAGAGTTATCCCCAACTAATATTGTTGCCAAGCAAGGTGTAATGCCTTGTTCCTTTAATTTGAATACGCGATTCTTTAAGTCATCACGAATTTCCTTTGAAACGACATGCCCGTCTAATAGTTGCTTTTCCACAGTCAATTCCTCCTTTGGAATAAAAAAAGAGATAAGAAAAATAGCTAACAACATGTAGCTCATTCTTACCCCTGCCCAGACGACCCGACTATAGTATGAGAACGCAGCTCCCTTGTGGTTATTTCCACTTTGTCGTCAGTTACTGTGTCCATCCGATCCTTTTCTCATGAAAAGAATAGCATATTTAGTGAAAAAGTCAATATATAACTTGAAAATAAAGAAAATTATCAAATTATTGACCAATTCACGAACGATGTTAGGGGACATATGATGAATAATAAGTATTTTTGATGGGTGTTTGTCATTAGAAAAGGAGGGACTGTCAATGTTTGTGAGGTTTCGTTCCTTTATATTATCACTTAGTTTAATTATCGTTGTTGTCATCTTAAATATGCCTACTACAGGAGAGGCGATTGGAGAAAGGCTCGTATCTTCCTTTTTATTAACATCGTCCCCATGGGTTCTGCCAGTGTTTTCGACGCTCTTATTACTATCTGCACTCCTATTATTAGTAGCTTCGCTTAAAAAATACCATGGAAGAGTTGTCATTATCACGTTGATTTTTTTAGCCTTTGTACCACCTCTTATCAGCTATCTATTCTACTAGGCAAAGTAAGCTCAATGTCATCCGTGGCATTGGGCTATTTGCATGCTAATAAAAGGCTGCTGAATAATCGAGGGCTTTGTAAGAGGTCTATAGCCCTAACATATCATGAATCAATATACCAGTCATATAATTTCAAATGATTCTGAAATTTTGGTATGATCAATGTATCTTTTATGTAGGAAGAGAAGGACATGGCTGCAAAAGTTAGAATCGGCACATCTGAGTTATATGTAAATCGAATCGGTATAAGGACCAATGCCGTCTGAGGCCATAATATTTATCCGGTCCGTCACATTGCTGAAGAAAAGGGTGTCGAAGTAGCTCATGTTTTTTTGGCTTGGTATTTTTAAAGCAGGAACCCATTGATGTCGTTATACCAGGGGCAAAGCAGGTTGAACAAGTTGTTGATCATTTGAAAGCTGTAGAAGTTCAATTAACAAAAGATGAAATAACAAGATTGATCAGGTGTTCCAATTGAGATGACTTGTTCTGAATCATTGTTAATCTTGCACATTCGAAAAGGGGGAATTACACATGTATCAGCCACCAAAAGTGATTGAGAGATGTACAAGTTCGCGTGGTGAATTGCAACTGCAACAAAGAGATGAACACTTTGAAATTATTTATAATGGTACATTTTTAATGGCGACCTATAACGGTGAATCTGAGCGAGTTTTAGTACAAGCCATTACAGAAAAATTAATGAAGCCGTCGAAGTTACTTATTGGTGGTTTAGGGGTTGGGTTTTCATTAGAGGAAGCTTTAAAAAGTGACCAAGTAATACGTGTTGATGTATTAGAAATTGAAAAAGCGATTATTGATTGGAACGAACGATATTTAAAGAAGATGAATAAAGCGGCTCTACAAGACCCGCGCACGAATATCATTCATGCCGATCTAATTGAACATATAATTAAGACGGATGAAAAATACGATGGGGTTTGTCTCGATATCGATAATGGACCTGATTGGACGGTAGTGGAAATGAATGATGGGTTGTACTCAACTAAAGGAATTTTGGCCCTGAAACGAATCATAGCAAAGGGTGGTTATTTAAGTTTTTGGAGTGCAACAAAGTCCTCTCATTTTGTCGACAAATTAAAAGGGCACTTTAAACATGTGGAAGTCTATGCAATCGAACAACCAAAAGGTGAACCAGATTTTGTTTATGTATGTTATTGAAAAGAACGGAAGAGTAGAGGTCGTTTCTATTCTTCCGTTTTTCAATACCTATACCTTTTTTACAAATTGGGATTTTAATTTCATTGCACCAAAACCATCAATTTTGCAGTCGATATCATGGTCGCCGTCAACGAGACGAATATTTTTAACCTTCGTGCCAATTTTAACAACTGAAGAAGTACCTTTGACTTTTAGATCCTTGATGACGGAGACAGTATCTCCATCTTGAAGGAGATTTCCGTTACTATCTTTGATGATTTTTTCGGCTACATCATCAGATTCTTCCTCCTGTGACCATTCATTTCCACACTCAGGGCATACATACATAACGCCATCTTCATATGTATATTCAGAATGGCATTTAGGACAATTAGGTAAATCATTCATAACAATTCCCACCTTAATTTCTTCAAGATACGTTTAACTATACTAAAAGAAGTAAAGAAAACAAAGGGATCACAGCTAGAACAAACAAGAAAGTTGAATATTGTTATGAACTTGGTAGCTCTTCATTCACTTTGTTTTGTTGTTAAAAATGGATGTTATTAGTACTTGAGAATGAGAAGTCCCCAGGGCGAGTCATGTGGAGACTAATGTGGGACGTAGTGGCGAAAGCTTGAGAGCGGCTGGCTGCACCGAAAGGTTAACTTATCTCGAGAAATGTGCACCACCCATGTAACTTTCATACAAAAGACCGCCCAATAAAACTGGGCAGTCTTATAGTTTCCGCTAATTATTTACTTATTTTACACCTGTGTTAGCTCTTACTAAAACTTCTGCATATTTCTTCGGCTCACGTTTATTTGAAATACGAGCACCAATGTAAGCACCAAGGAAACCTGCAGGAATAGATATAATAGCAGGGTTTGTTAATGGGAAGATAGCTTCACCAACAAACATCGCTGAACCGTCAGGAGCAATGACGTTTGGACTTAAAATTACTAAGACTAAAGCCGTAAGTAAACCAGCTAACATCCCAGTTACAGCACCAGCTGTATTAAAGTCTTTCCAATAAATCGTGTAAATAATGACGGGTAAGTTTGCACTTGCCGCCACACAGAATGCAAGCGATACAAGGAAAGCCACATTCATATTTTGAGCAAAAAGAGCTATAACAATAGACAAACCAGATACTGCGATAGAAGCGTAACGAGCAGCAAGCATTTGTTGTTTTTCACTTGCTTGCCCTTTTTTGATAATTTGACCGTATACATCATGGGCAAAAGCAGAGGCTCCAGATAATACTAGACCAGCAACAACTGCCAAAATGGTAGCGAAGGCTACGGCAGCTACAAAGGACATTAATAAGTCGCCACCAAGTGCATCGGCAAGTAACGGTGCGGCCATATTACCTGCAGGGTTCGCTGCGATAATCGTTTCAGAACCAACAAAAGCGGCAGCTCCGAATCCTAAGAAAATCGTTAAAACATAAAAGATACCAACAACCCAAGTTGCAACAACAACAGAGCTACGAGCTGTTTTTGCATCTCGAACAGTAAAGAAACGCATGAGAATATGTGGAAGACCTGCCGTACCAAGAACAAGAGCGGCCATCATTGAAATCGTATCAATGCCATTTGTATAACGAACACCGGCATTAAGGAATCCTTCACCCGCTGATGAAACCGTTTTCATTTCATCGAACATAGTTAAAATATTGAAGTTAAATTGCAATAAAACAAGAAAGGAAATAACCACAGTACCAAGCATCAGTAGAACTGCTTTGATAATTTGTACCCAACTAGTTGCGGTCATGCCACCGAAAAGGACGTAAATGGTCATCATAACCCCTACTAAAAGTACAGCTACCCAATAATCAATACCTAATAATAATTGGATTAGAGCTCCTGCACCAACAAGCTGTGCAATCATATAAAAAATAACAATCGTAATCGTACTTAGTGCAGCAACACCACGAACTTTCTTTTGATTAAAACGAGCTGTAATCATATCGGCAATCGTGTATTTACCTAAGTTCCTTAATGGTTCGGCAACGATGTAAAGAACAACAAGATAAGCGACTAAATATCCAATTGAAAAGAAGAATCCGTCAAAGCCAAACAAGGCAATGGCTCCAGCGATACCTAGAAACGAGGCGGCTGATAAATAATCCCCAGCGATAGCTAAGCCGTTTTGCCAACCAGTTAACCCACCACCAGCTGTATAAAATTCACTTGCCGTATTCGTTCGTTTTGCTGCGTAGTATGTAATGACGAGAGTACCAGCAACGATTGCAACAAAAAGGGTTAGACCAATCATACTCATATTTTCTAAGTCCATAGTATCTGAGTCTCCTTATTTATCATGATTTTCAATTATGTCATCTGCCATCTCATCAAACTTTGTTGCTTTACGCACATACATCATACATAAAGTCCACGTCATAATGAATTGTGCGAACGCATACACCCAAGTCCAAGTAATAGAACCGATAGCAGGTGTTTCTAAAATCGTTGTAAATGATGTTAAGATTGGTAAGCTAAAATAGAATACTAAGAAGAAAATAACAGTGGGAACAAGAAATCTTTTTTTCGCATTCATTAACCCTTTGAAATCTTCACGCTTCGTAATTTTCTCATAATTATACGTCTTCCGTTTTTGCGAAGCTTTTGCTAAATTATCCACTAAAACACCACCTTCATTAAAATTATAATTAAATTCTAATAAATCAGAAAACAATAATCAATAAAAATGTGACATTTTAGTTAAAATTACTTTTCGACACTCTTTGACAACGCTTTCATGATTGACATTTTAATATAATTATGTGTAAGGCAGTAAATATAAAGATATGAGTAATAAAGCTTATATGAAGGAATCCGGATTTTTATCTTAGTATAATTTTCTATTAAAGAATTTGGATGATGGAATAATGGGAAATGTTGAAAATATAAAAAGACATTAAGCGATCTAGCTCGTTAATTGGTGCTTTACTGGACACAAACTGTTACCTAATAGTTATAAGGGTTATGTTATATCTATAATCTGGTTCTTTGAAAGGACTAACCAAAATATGAGTGAAAATGTTTATTTTTGATTGAGAAAGGTTATATATCTTTAGATGTTATGTTATAATTGATGCTTTGTTTCTGGGGTGATTTTACAACTGTGTAAGATGATTGATGAGTAGAGAGATTTGCAGTTTGAATACATAAAGAAATAATTGAAAGTAATTTAGAATACCTCGAAAGCACGATTAATTTAGAACCTCTCCTTCCAATTCCCTAATTTTTTTCATGAATTATTTATTTTAAGTAAAAACTATAGCAAATGAAAAAGGAGTATATTCTATGGACAAACATGATCAAGAACCAACTAGTATTGAGGAAGATATGAATAAGGTTGGACCTGTATTTTATTGGACATTAGGAATTTTAAGTATTTTAATATTAACTGGTATTATTAGACCGGACTTTTTAGAGTCAGTCACCTCAACGGCACAGGGATTTATTTCTGATACATTTGGCTGGTATTATCTAATTGTCGTAACGATTTTTTTAATTGTATGTATAATGTTTGTTGTGACGCCTTATGGAAAAATACGTTTAGGGAAGGATGAAGACCGTCCTGAATATTCATTCCCTGTCTGGATTGCTTTCTTATTTAGTGCTGGCTTAGGTGTTGGTTTATTATTCTTTGGGGCGGCAGAGCCGATAGCTCACTTCGCTGTTAGTGCTCCAAATGCTCCTGAAGGCTCGGAACAGGCGGCTATGGATGCTTTATTATATACGTTTTTTCATTGGGGTTTACATGGCTGGGCGATATATGCCATTATTGCGATTTGTTTAGCCTATTTTAACTTTAGAAAAGATAAGTCAGGACTCATAAGTGCTACATTATCACCTTTATGGAATATGGATGGTAAGTTAGGGAAAACAATAGATGTCGTGGCGATTGTTGCTACATTGTCTGGTATAGCCACAACTTTAGGTTTTGGTGCTTTACAAATGAATGGAGGAATTTCGCTTTTAACAGGATTACCGAATAGCTTTGCCTTACAGTTAGCTATTATCGTCATTGTTACAGTCATTTTTATTATATCTTCAATGACAGGTATTGATAAAGGGATCAAAATTTTAAGTACAGTCAATATGAGCTTAGTGGGTGTTGTATTCTTATTTTTTATGATTTTTGGAGCAACGATGTTTTCGTTTAATATGTTGACTAATACGATTGGTAGTTACATTCAGAATTTACCACAATTAAGCTTTAATATTGCTCCGATGAGCGACGATAAGCGTGACTGGATTAATGCGTGGACCATTTTCTATTGGGCGTGGTGGATGGCATGGTCTCCATTTGTAGGAACATTTATTGCTAGGGTATCTAGAGGAAGAACGTTGAGAGAGTTTGTTGTCGCCGTCTTATTAGTGCCTTCAATAATGGGCTTTGTATGGTTCTCATTTATTGGTGGAACAGCGATTTCAGTTGAAAGTGCTGGTAATATTGTATCTAATTTACCGGATGAAGAAGTGTTATTTGGTGTTCTAGCGACGATGCCTTTTGGTACGATTATGTCGTATTTGACGATTTTTGTAATAGCTGTTTTCTTTATTACATCGGCAGATTCAGCAACATTTGTTTTAGCTAGTCAATCAACAGCTGGGTCGTTAAACCCTGGTAAGAGAATTAAGTTAGTATGGGGTATCTTAATGTCAGCTACGGCAGCTGTCCTACTATATAGTGGCGGATTGCAAGGGATTCAGAATACGATGATTCTAGTGGCTTTTCCATTCTCAATTATTATGGTCTTAATGGTTATA
This sequence comes from Alkalihalobacillus pseudalcaliphilus, assembly GCF_028610675.1. Taxonomy (NCBI): domain Bacteria; kingdom Bacillati; phylum Bacillota; class Bacilli; order Caryophanales; family Bacillaceae; genus Alkalihalobacillus; species Alkalihalobacillus pseudalcaliphilus. The sequence continues at coordinate 145,763 of NZ_JAQQWS010000002.1, read as the reverse complement.
GCCCTGTTTAAATCATTGGCTCAAGAGCGATTGCGAGAAGAAGCCGCGGAGAGAAAAGAACTACGTGAATGGAAGAAGTGGCGAAAAGACCATGATAAGAAGGATAAGTTACGTAAAAAATTGGAGAAAAAAGAAAAGAGAAATAAAAAATGGAAGTCGCATGACAAAGTAGCAGACGAAAAATGGTCCGAAATTGTTGAACCTCAGCCCGATCCATCTGAAGAATCTTCTTATCAGCAACAAAAGCTGCCAGAGGACATCTTAAAGGACCAGGAGAAAAATCAAGAAAAGGACAAATAATGGTTGTTGGAGGACGATTAACCCCGTCTATCATATAAAGCCGGTGGCATAAGTAGATGTCATCGGCTTTAGTTAAATCAAAAGTCAAAATAGTACAGTACCAAACGGTTTTTTTGTCTTCTACCCCGTTCCATTTGAGGCTTCTTATTCGCGTCTTTTAATGAAGAACGAGCATGGTAACACGTTAGAAAAAGCTCAGAGGGATTTATTTTGGATGACACATTGGCGAACCGTCCGAACGAGTAGTCAGTAAATCTTTCAATCGCTTTTCACCTTGATATTTTTAAACCCTATTATTTAGAGGCAAAGCAATCGCTAAAGAAATTACTGGAAATAAGAAGTTCCAAGCACTTAAAGAAGATAATGAGAAATGCCCATAATAAATGAATCCTAAGGACATTTCAATCAGAGCATTTATTAATAAAGTAACCAGCGGTGCAAGATAAACTTTCTTAAAAAGAAAAGCCACTAAAACCCCAAAACCAATTGTTATAACAGGAATAATGACCAATTGCATTAAAAAAGGGTCAATCTGAGTCAAAATATCATCTACTTATACAACACCTCCCAATATTAATTAAAATATATCATGTTATTCAGAAAAAAAAGGACCGTGAATTTATCGGTTCTTAAAATTTAATTACCACTTATTATCAACCCATGTAAACCCGTTATATTGGATTGTAGCGTTCGTAGAAAATTTGGTTTTGTTCTTTTTTGTTGGCTTTTCATTCATATATTTTTATGAAAGTTGATGCTGATGCTCATGTGCGGAGCGTTACTTGCCGCTACCGAAATGCTCGCTCTGCGTCCTGCGGGTTGGTGCTGAGCTAAGAGGCTACGCTGCTGGATCACAGTCTGCCACTATATCCTGCAGGAGCATATCGCCTTTAGTCAACTTTCATTTTTTTCAGATGTTTATGTTACAATATTTAAAAATCAGTTAGATGAGGAGTCAAAAATGAGTGTTATTCCAGTTTTGAGAATGTTTGATGTAGAAGCAACCAAAGACTTCTATTGTAACTTTGTGGGTATGAACGTGGATTGGCAGCATCAACACGAAGAGAATTTCCCTTTGTATTTACAAGTATCTTTAGGCGATAATGTCATACATGTATCAGAGCACTATGGGGACTGTGCACCAGGTGCAAGAATAAGAATCGGATTAGAGAACTTAGAGGATTGGTATGGAAACTTAAATAAAAATTATCGCTTTGCAAGACCTGGCATGGAAAATGGACCGACTGGAAAAGAAGTAACTATAGGTGATCCTAATTTCAATACCCTTATATTTTATCAAAAATAATAACAAATAAAAAAGTAAAACCTGATTAATTTAAAGGTTTTGCTTTTTTTATTTGACATTATATAATAGTTGGGTATATAGTTAACTACATAAGTAACTAACCAATTGAGCTGTGTGTGCATACTATGTTTGAAGAGAGAGGAGGGAGCGAGTGCGAATTACATTTGATGACCATCGTCCTATATTTTTACAAATAAAAGAAATGATTGAAGATGATATTGTGAATGGAGAATTGAAAGAAGGCGAACAAGTACCATCAACCAACCAATTAGTCGCCCATTATAAGATTAATCCAGCTACTGTCTTAAAAGGATTTAATCAGCTTGTTGATGCGAATATTTTGTATAAAAAAAGAGGTGTGGGTATGTTTGTAGCTGAAGGAGCTTATCAGAAACTGCGTGAAAATAGAAAGCAATCATTTAAAGATGAGTTTGTCGGACGGATGTTAGAAGAAGCACAAAGATTAGGTATATCCGCAGAGGAGGTCAAAAATATGATTGACACAATGGAGGGGGGAAATGGAAATGTATCAAATTAATGGTCGAAACGTTTCACTACAATTTAAGAATAAGAAAGTGTTGAAAGATATCTCATTCCAATTAGATGGTAATAAGATTTATGGTTTGTTAGGAAGAAACGGTGCCGGCAAGACGACATTATTATCTTTATTAGCCACGTTTCATCGATTAAATGATGGAGAAATTACAGCCAATGGCGAGGCGATTTTTGAAAATCGGAAATATGTAGAGAGTGTCGTCTTTATTCGTGACGAGAAATTTGATGATGTGCAAGCTGAACAAAAAGTAAAGCGTTGGTTAAGGGGGCAATCACTTTTTAGACCTAACTTTGATAAAGGCTATGCAGAGAAGCTCATGAAAAGATTTAAAATCCCTATGAATCAAACGGTATCTGAGTTATCACGAGGTAAGCAATCTGCCTTACATGTCGTTTCAGGCTTAGCCAGTCGTGCACCTATTACAATATTTGATGAAGCTTATCTTGGTATGGATGCACCGGCAAGAGAAATATTCTATGAAGAAGTTCTGCAGGATTATATGGAGTATCCAAGAACGATTATATTATCTACACACTTAATCTCAGAAATGGAATCAATGTTTGAAGAAGTGTTAATCATTGATCGCGGAGAATTGCTGGTGCATGAAGAAGTTGATTCATTAAGAAGTAAAGGTACGTCATTAACGGGAGAAAAGCAGCTTGTTGATGATTTTATAAAAGGGAAAGAGATATTAAAAGAACAAGTGTTAGGGCAGACGAAAAGAGCGATGATATTTGGTGAATTATCAAATGAAGAAAGAGAGCTTGCCAAAACCAAAAATATTGAAGTTGGTCCAGTCTCTTTGCAAGAGTTATTCATTCATTTGACAAAGGAGGAAGATGAAGAATGAAATCCAAAGCACTTCAAGTAAGTTTTGACATTTATATGAGAAAAATCGGGGTTTGGTTAATGTGGTACTTAGTATTCTATGTCTTCCTCTATGCAGGTGCCTATTTTGTTCCCCTCATTATTAACATTGAGTGGGGTCTTAGGGAAATTGAATGGACTTTTGTTGAAGGGATTAGGAATTCCGCGAATGTGTTCTTTCTCATTTCGGGAATTCTTTCAATGGGTGGTTTCCTCAAGTATTATATATCTAATGGTATAACGAGAAAAGATTATTATGGGGGAGTCGTTGTCTCTGCCGTGGCATTAAGTATAAGTTTAAGTGTTTTAGTTGCACTCATTTCGGTTGTGGATGCCCTGTTCTTTTCAGAGCTTAGTACGTTATCCATCGTCTACTTTATACAGTTGCCATTAGAACTTCTCCTGTTTTACTTTCTAGGCTGGTTTATTGTCGCTGGTTTTTATAAATTTAATACATGGATAGGGATTATATTCATTATCCTTGCTTTTGGTGTTGTGATGGTTCATGGAGGACTGTGGGGAGAAGAAATCCAACTTCCGCTTTTTAATACCGTCATTTTTGAGCAACAAAATACACCTGTAGCTTTGCTAATTACGATTATTATTACTGTCATTTTAGCTTGGTTAGTGAGAATAATGACAAAGCATGTAAGAGTAAAAGTCTAAAAATAGAGGCTGTTTGAAGGTATGAATATTCCTTCAAGCAGCTTCTTTTTATATAGAGAGAATAGAACCACCTTTATGTACATTGCATAGAAATAAAAAACGATCTCTATTTCTATTTTGGAAGAAGTTTTTATTGACATTACATCTTCATCCGTTTAATATTTGCCTTAGGGAAACTTTTTTAGTTGGACGAACAAATTTTATCTAAGGTGAATAAAGTAAGTTTTATGAAACAATAAACAGAAATATAGAAGATGAAAAAATCGTACATACTAAGAAGAAACGGAGGAGATTTTTATGAAGAAGAGAGATATATGGTTATTATTTTTAGGTGTTATTTGTTTAGCTATGATGGCGGCTTGTAATCAAGGTGAGGTTGGCAGTAGCAAAGGTGAAGATGGAAAAATTCAAGTCGTTACGACGATCGCCCAAATTGCTGAGCCACTATCTATCATTGGGGGAGAGCACATTGAAGTGAAGAGTTTAATGGGTCCGTCTGTTGACCCACACTTATATAATGCTTCACAAAGTGATATTAGCACGTTAGACGGAGCAGATTTAATATTCTATAATGGACTTGATTTAGAAATTAATATGGTTAAGATATTTGATCAAATAGGTCAATCTAAGCCAGTGTTAGCTGTTGGTGATGCCATTGCTGAATCAGACCTTTTAGAAGAAGAAACAGGAGTCGTTGACCCGCACATTTGGTTTGATATTGATTTATGGAAACAAGCTTTAGAGGCTGCGGTCGAAGAGCTTAAAGAATACGCTCCAGAAATTGCAGATGAGTTAGAAGGTAATAAAGAGGCCTATTTTGAAGAGCTGGATACGTTGCAAGAGGATGCTGAACGGATGCTAAGCGAGATTCCAGAAAATCAACGTTATCTCGTTACAGCTCATGATGCATTCGGATACTTCGGGGCGAAATTTAATTTAGAAGTGATTGGCTTACAAGGACTGAGTACAGATGGTGAAGTCGGTATGTCTGATATTCGAGATACAATCAATTTAATTACTGAATATGAAGTTCCGGCCATTTTTGTGGAATCCAGTGTGTCACCAGATGCGATTAACTCTGTGATTGAAGGAGCAGCAAGTGATGGCGTTGAGGTAGAAATTGGCGGTGAGTTATTCTCTGATGCCATGGGTGAAGCTAACTCAGAAGAAGGAACGTATTTAGGTATGTATCGTCATAATGTTACAACCATTTATGAGGCGTTAGTAGAAGGAGCGGAGTAACATGGAACATGCGGTCATTCAAGTCAAAAATTTGGCTGCTTCTTATCAAAAAAATACGGTTTTACATGACGTTGATTTTCTTGTGCAACCAGGAACGCTTACCGGTATTGTTGGTCCAAATGGTGCCGGTAAGTCTACCTTAATTAAAACGATGCTTGAGTTGCACCCAAAGTTAAAGGGAGACGTTCATTTTTTTGGTGAACCCTTTAAAAAAGCAAAGAAAAAAATTGGATATGTTCCACAAAGAGGCTCTGTGGATTGGGATTTCCCAACAGATGCCCTCGATGTGGTAACCATGGGTCTTTACGGTAAAGTTGGTTGGTTTAAATGGCCAACAAAAAAAGACAAGGAAAAAGCGTACGCTGCGTTAGAAAAGATGGGTATGGCGGATTACGCTAAGCGTCAAATTAGCCAGTTATCAGGCGGTCAGCAGCAGCGTGTCTTTTTAGCTAGAGCCCTTGTGCAAGAAGCGGACCTTTATTTTATGGATGAACCACTTGCAGGCGTTGATGCAGCGACAGAAAGAGCTATTATGACGACTTTAAAGGAATTAAAGTCTAAGGGAAAAACGGTTCTCGTCGTTCATCATGATTTACAAACGGTTCCTAATTATTTTGACCACGTATTATTTCTTAACCGTACAGTAATCAAACACGGATTGACGCATGAAATATTCACGCCAGAATTGATTGAGAAAACGTATGGTGGGAATATGCAATGGATGGGAGCGAATCAGCATGTGGTCCATTCTGCTAAGTAGTAATACACAGTGGGTATTAGTTAGCACATTGATGTTAGGCGTTGCAGCGGGCTGTGTCGGCACACTCTCCTATTGGAAAAAACAAAGTTTAATGAGTGATGCGTTAGCCCATGCTGCATTACCAGGTGTAGTAATCGCCTTTATTATATTAGGAGAAAAAAATCTTTTTATTCTCATCTTAGGTGCTGCTGCAAGTGCTTTGTTAGGAGCTTTATTTATTCAATGGATTCAATCCTCAACGAGGGTTAAAGAGGATACGGCGATGGGTATGATTTTATCCGTGTTTTTCGGATTAGGTATCATGTTATTAACGATTGTTAATCGGATGCCTAGCGGGAACCAAAGTGGCTTAGATAGTTTTATATTCGGTCAGGCTGCTGTGATGGTTCGTTCGGATGTTTATACGATGTTAGGATTGGCATTGTTTATCATTATTATGATTGCTTTTATGTTTAAAGAGTGGAAAATTTATTTATTTGATGCGGCATTTGCACAAGGATTAGGACTTTCTTTGAAGGGCATGAATATGCTTTATACGGGGTTGTTAGTGACAACGATAGTGATTGGAATTCAAGCAGTTGGGGTTATATTAATTGCTGCATTATTAATTATTCCATCTGTTAGTGCCCGTTATTGGACGCAATCTTTTAAATGGATGCTTGTCATATCAGCAAGTATTGGGGGGGTTTCTGGTGTTGTTGGTACAGCCATTAGTGCAATCGGCAGAGGTTTACCAACGGGGCCATTTATCGTGATTGTTGCAGCTAGCTTTTTTGTGATATCGCTCATTTTTGGAAAAGAAAAAGGCTTATTAATAAAATTTATTCAATTCAAAGCACAGCAAAAGCGTGTAGGGAATTCAATTTAAGGAGAGGGGCGTTTTGGTGACATGGATTATACAGCATGGATTCTATTAACGGCTGCCTTAGTTGGACTTTCCTGTGGTCTTATCGGTGTATTTTTGATTTTACGTCGGATGGCAATGATGGCAGATGCAATTAGTCATACGGTCTTATTAGGAATCGTTGTCGCCTTTCTAATAACGAATCAATTGAGTGGGCCACATATGCTTGTTGGAGCTGTGATTGCAGGATTAGTGACGGCATTCCTTATACAGTGGTTGCATTCACTTGATATTGAACTGCATGCTTCGATGGGGATTGTTTTTACGACGTTGTTTGCGATTGGAGTTATCTTAATCTCGACATCGGTCGGTAATGCTCACCTAGATGTTAAACATGCGTTAATGGGTGAGATTACGTTTATTCCTTTTGATACGAGTGATTATCCGATTGTTGGCGAAGTTCCAACCGCAACGGCCATGCTTTTTATCGTATTAATCATTGTACTCATCTTTATTATTGCTTTTTATAAAGAGTGGAAGCTGACCTCTTTTGACCCTGCACTTGCAGCGAGTCTAGGAATTCCGGTTCTATTTATGCATTATTTGTTCATGGGGCTTGTATCGATTACAACGGTTGCTTCCTTTGATGCAGTGGGTGCTATTATGGTTGTCGCGATGCTCATTACCCCTGCAGCGGCTGCATACCTTTGGACAGATAAATTGTCTATCATGTTAGTTTTAAGTGGAAGTTTTGGAGTTGTATCGGCAATTATTGGGTACTATATTGCTCTATGGATTGATACGTCTATCTCAGGATCGATGGCTTTTGCGACAGGTATCGTCTTCGTCATTAGTTTTATTCTGTCACCTAAACATGGGCTTGTTTCTAAATGGGTAAGACCGAACGAACAGCTTGATGGATAAGGTTTGTATTTACAAATGAAGGAAAAACAGCTACTTTTAAATAAAGAATCATAGAAGCCACCTATTGAGGTGGTTTTTTGCTGAGGATGGAGGGATTTCAATTGAAACAGATAAGAAAAAGAAGTCAGTTAGCTACTAATGATCAGGTATGGAATGTAATGTTAGAAGTGCTAGCAGAAGGGGATGCTGATCATAGTGGCCTTTTGTTTCGAGAAGCGAAAACGGTCGTTGATTTCTATAATGAAGTGGAAAGTGGGGGGCATGAGGGCTTTCTGAATTGGAAGCAGGAAGAGATTGAGGAAGTTGGCAGCGTACATTACTTTAATGAGCTGGCACAAGTTTTATATAAAATCGGTGCATTAGAATATGCTAAGCTTGAGCTGGAAATGGGTCCTAAGATATGGAGCCTTTTTGTTCAGCTAGAAAAAACGTATACAGAAGAAAAAGAAGAAGTGTTTTATCAAGCGATCACCATGGCAGATAACCAATATGAACAGTTACATGATAAGATAAGTGAATATTTAGAAGCTTATTTCCTCGACATTCATACTCAGATTATTGATGTAGTAGAAGATGAATAAGGTAGTAGTAAATGCACGGTTATACACAACAGTAAAGTAGAGAAGTTATGGAAATGTGATTGATAAAGAGGTTTATACATAACTGCAGAGGTGAGGTGTTGACTAGTAAACACCGTATAGATCCGCTGGCTGCGCCGATTAGCTCAGCGCCACGTGATTGTCTCGGAGCATGATTTTCGGTAGCGGTTAGTAGAGTGCCTCATCTGAATACTAACTTTCATTTATAATAAAACCAAACATAAAGGAGGGGCGTCTAATGAAAAAAGGGGGGCGAGACATGTCCTATACGTATGAACAAGTTCAAGCAACAACCGTAGCTGATAACGAGGCAATTTTAATAGATGCCATGCAAAATCATGGCGATGAAATTCTAAGACTCATATATTCCTATGTAAAAAACCGTGAAGTAGCCGAAGACCTAACACAGGACGTTTTTATCAAAGTGTACCAACGGATTGATCAATTTCAACAACGATCAACACTTAGAACGTGGCTTTATCGAATCGCCATTAATCAAAGCAAAGATTATTTAAAGAGTTGGCATTTTCGCAAAGTGCATACAGAGGAAGAACCCTTTTTCCTTCAGCGGCATGATGGTCGAACACCAGAACAGCTAACAATTCAGCAATCAGAGACCGAAGCTATTATAGAGAAGGTATTTTTATTGCCATTAAAATATCGAGAAGTGATTTACCTTTTTTATTACCAGGAATGTTCTGTTAAGGAAGTGGCAGAGCTGCTTCAACTAAAAGAAGCTACTGTGAAAACGAGGCTTTATCAGGCAAGAAAGAAAATGAAGCTCAGTTATCAAAAGGAGGATTTCTCATGAGTGATCCATTAAAAAACTTAAAAAAATCAATGCATGATGCTGGCTTTGAGGAATTGACTTTTTCACAAAGACTCCAAAAACAAGTGCTTGCCCACGTTCATCGTAGACAAATAAATACAGAGCAAGTTAAAAAAGAATTATTGGCTTTATTGAATCGCTATCGATTAACAGGTTTTGAAGTCATGACAAAGCTTGATCAAATAGGAGAGAAAGCTTTCGAAAATGATGAAGGTACGCTTTATAAAATTCTCCATCAACTAGAACAGGATGAATTCATCATAGGGAGCTGGGATGGAGAGGATAAGTACTACGTAACAAGCAAAAAAGGCAAAAAATACTTAAAAGAATTAGAAAAGGTAAGGGAGGAAGCGTTAGACGGTAAGGAGAGCTGGACATGAATCACTTTTTCAATCGTTATCTTGACAAAGTGACAGCTCAGATTCGGTCAAAAGAAGGTCAGAGGCTTGTAAAAAAGGAATTACATTCTCATTTAAGGCAAAGCAAACAAGCGAATATGCGTTCAGGATTAACGGAAGAAGAATCGGAACAAAAAGCGGTCCTCACAATGGGAGACCCGGTCCAACTAGGAAAAGGAATGAATAAATTATATCGGCCTTTAGTGGATTGGTGGATGCTCTTTTTAGTCATGGGTATCTTTGTGTTAAGCTTTGCCCCTTATTTCCTTGTAGAGATTCAAGCGATGCGCTTTGAGGCGCAGTTCATATCTGTTCTACTTTCAATGTTATTTTTGTTTGGTTTTATGTATATTGATTTTCGTAAAATTCTTTTCTACTGGAAATGGTTTATTGGGGCCGCATTTTTGTATATATGGCTTTTTTTAGTCGGGATTACCCTCCATTCATCATATATCTACCATATGCATGTCTTAGCGAAATTCCAGTTTTTTGGCGTGAAGATTCCGCATCAATGGTTCATTATTCTTATATTCATTGGGCTGATCGGATATATGACCCATATGAAGATTACTACCTTTAAGCAGATGATTCCAATTTTTATCTTAATGTGGTTACCGGTTATGGTGATGGCCGATTACTTAAGCCCTTTTTTATCGCTATTATTACTCTTTTTAGTTGTTGTGTTAGTCATTTTTTCACCGATTGTTAAGAAGCTTAAATATCAATTTTTATATATGAATAGCATCTTTATTGGATTAACAGCCCTATGGTTTATGATTACAATGGAACATCGCGTCGCACGTATTGTCGGATGGATTAATCAAACGATTAATAATGCGGATAGCTATATTTATATTCTGCTACAGGATATGGTTCAAGCCTCTTCCTGGTTCGGTCAATCTGAGGTTATCTGGAGTAATTATATGGACGACATGCATACAGTCACGGCATTAGCTCTGATTATTTATTATGGGGGTTGGGTGCTGGCAGGGTTGATTTTGCTCGTATTTGTAGCCATTTTAATTCGATTAGCGAAAATGCTTATGCAAATGAATCATCAACAAGCAAAGCTATTACTTGCTGGGGGCATTGTATTACTCGCGTCGCCTTTTTTGTATAATACACTGATGATTTTTGGGCTTATGCCCTATTCAGCTGTAAACTTTCCAATGATTAGTTATGGTGGCTTTGAACGGATATACTATGCGTCAGTAATAGGGATGATGCTTAGTGTGTATCGACAAAAACTATTCCTTGATCAATCAACCGTTTCGTCCTAAATAAAAGATGGCTCCCGAGCTGTCTTTTTTCATCTTCATTATGCAAAAAAAGAAAAAAATGCTATAAAAGAATCATGAAGAAACTAACTAGAATGATAACATTCGAATAGCAGTAGTGTAGATGTTTCATCCGCCAAATTTGACTATAGTTCTAACTTCTATACAAAACCCGCACGGTGGAGCCAAAACGCTCCACCACCAACAAAGATGAAAGTCAGTTAACGCGAACTTAACAATTCATAAAGGTTTGTGCAGATACAGACGCGAAACCACGGAGTAACTGCACAAAGAGGCAATTAATGTGTAGATGCTGAAGCCAAATCTTGGAGTAAGTGCACGAAAAGGTGCGAAGGGAATAAAGAACCAGCTAACGCCAAGGCACAACCGATCGCCCCTAAGTAACTTTCATACAAAACCGACATTGCGAAGCGGATTCACTTCTCCACCAACAAGAATGAAAGTGGTGTTTGATTCAATTTGGCTTTGTTCTTTTTCATTTTAGATGTTTTTTGAACATTAGTAATAACCCAGTGGAGCATCATTTTCAATAGCGACAATTAACGCTCCATGTTCGCACCAACTTTTATTTAAAAGGAGGCTTACGACATGAATATTTTAGTGGTAGAAGATGATAAAACGATTTCCTTAGGGCTGGAATATTCCTTGCAACAAGAAGGGTACGAAACCTTTGCTAGACATGATGTACAAGCAGCGAAACAACTGATTGACCAAAAGGCAGAATCACTTTCACTTTGCATTTTTGATCTCAACCTGCCAGATGGAACAGGATATGAGTTATGCGAATATATGAAAGCAAAAGCAGATGTCCCCGTGATTTTTCTAACCGTCATGGACGAGGAGGTCAGTGTTGTCATGGGCTTAGATATGGGAGCTGATGACTATATAACCAAGCCATTTCGAATTCGCGAGTTACTCTCAAGAATAAAGACCGTACTCAGGAGATATCAAAAAAATACAAATCATAATGGACTACCCACCTCAACTGTAGAATTCGGAAACGTCAAAATCTTATTAAATGAGGCAAAGGTGTATAAAGGGGAAGAAGAAGTACATGTCACTGCTTTAGAATATCGTTTATTAATGATATTTGTGAATCATCGTGGTCAAATTTTATCGAGAGCCCAGTTGTTAGAACAAATTTGGGATGTAGCGGGTGATTTTGTTAATGATAATACAGTTACGGTTTATATTAAAAGGTTGCGAGAGAAGTTAGAAGACGATCCTCAAAAGCCAACATTAATCGAAACCGTAAGAGGCTTAGGTTATAGGCTGGAGGCAGAGCATGTTTCGTAACCGCGAGTTCAGGCTATTATTTTTGATTCAAATCATTTTGCTCCCGATAGGACTTGCTCTTATAACCCTTTTCCCTGCGTATACAAATATTATCGTGGTTGGTTTAGCTCTTGGTTATATAGGGAGTTATTGGCGATTCACTATTTGGCGTTACCGTCAGATTCAGGAGCTTTCAGGATACTTACGGCAAATTAGTTCAGGGCAATTTTCATTAGATGTACGTGACAACGAAGAAGGCGAGCTTAGTATTTTAAAAAGTGATATTTATAAAGTTACCTTGCAGCTTTCGCAGTATAGTACAGGCTTGGAGGAAGAGAAACAAAAGCTGACTAACGCCATTTCTGATATATCCCATCAGTTAAAAACCCCCTTAACGTCGATGATGGTGATGTCGGATCTGTTAAATAACCCTAAGTTAGAACAAGGCAAAAGATCAGATTTTACCCAGCATATTGCCACCCAGCTTGAACGCATGGATTGGCTTGTCTCATCGTTATTAAAGCTTTCAAAGGTCGATGCGGGCACCATTCAATTTAAGAAAGAAAAGGTAAACATTCATCAATTGCTTCAAGAAGCACTTGAACCAGTACTGATCCCGATTGAAATCAAGGAAATTGAGTTGGAGGAAAAAGGTGACAGAGACTTAACGATTAATCTTGACAAGAACTGGACGAAGGAGGCATTGATTAACTTAATAAAAAATGCCGTAGAGTATACGCCTATTCAAGGTAATATGACGATTACTTATCAGGATAATCCACTCTATACCGAAATTCAGCTTTCTGATGACGGAGTAGGTATTGCCGCTGAGGATGTACCTCATATTTTTAAACGTTTTTTTAAAGGTAGAAATGCATCGGAAGGTAGTGTCGGGATCGGACTAGCTATGGCTTATTCAATTATTACGAGTCAGCGAGGAGATATTGAGGTAAGCAGTAAACCGAACGCGGGGACGACTTTTTATATTAAATTCTACAAACAAATTATATAAGAGAACGATTTTTGGAAAGCTGTCTAAGAGAAGATGGCTTTTTCTTTTAACTGACGGTAATTAGTGCAATTGAACTTCCTCGATGTTTTGTATGAAAGTGTAACTAAATTCGATATGCGCGTCTTCGATGCTCGCTGCGAGAATGGGGGCACGCTTTCCGTAGGCGGGCGCTGAGCTAACTTGCAACGCAAGTGGATCTCAGCCTGCCCTTTCCTCCTGCAGGAGTCGGCCCCCATTCCCTCCGCTCCGGTCGGTGCTAACCTCTTAATTAGTAATCTTCTCATACAAAACCCACATGGCGAAGCTCATTCACTTCGTTTTTTGTTATTACTTTTTAATGGATGTTATTTGTACTTGAGAATCAGCAGTACCTAGCGGACGAAAACATACGGAGACGCCCATGGGACATAGTGGCAGAGCCGAAATCCACTAGCGAAGCTAGTTAGTTCGGCGCCACCCCATAGGACGCGGAGCATGATTTTCGGTAGCGGCGAGTAGAACTCCGCATTCTAGCGTTAGCCAACTTTCATACAAAAGTGACGATATTGTCATTTTCACAGTCACGGTTCTGTCACGATAGCTTCTTATACTAAAGGTATCAACAAATAAAGGGGACAAATGGTATGGACATTTTAAAAATAGAGAATTTATCAAAGGAATATGGAAAAGGGGAAACAGCGGTTAAGGCATTAAATGATGTTTCTTTTAATGTGAAGAAAGGTGAATTTGTAGCTATTATTGGGCCGTCAGGTTCTGGTAAATCAACACTATTGCATCTGTTAGGAGGTGTTGACCGCCCTTCAAGTGGCAAGGTTTGGGTTGGTGGCACAGATATGTATGAGTTAAATGAAACGAAGTTAGCTATTTTTAGACGGAGACAAATCGGACTCATTTATCAGTTCTACAATTTACTCCCTGTGTTATCGGTTGAGGAAAATATGACCTTGCCGATATTGCTTGACCAACATAAAGTAGACCAAAAACATTTTAATGAAATGGTGCAAATCCTTGGTCTTGAAAAGAGGTTAAATCACTTACCTAACCAGTTATCTGGCGGACAGCAGCAACGAGTATCGATTGGACGAGCCCTTATTTCTCGCCCAGCCATTATGTTAGCTGATGAACCAACAGGTAATTTAGATAGTAAGAATAGTAAAGAAATTATCGATTTGTTAAAGATGTTTAATAAAACGTATCAACAAACATTAATTGTGATTACCCATGATGATCGTATCGCCTTACAAGCAGACCGTGTTATTTCGATTGAAGACGGGGTGGTTGCTAAGGATGAGGTGATTCGTCCATGAATATCGTCAACAAAGTCACGATTAGGCATTTAAAGGAAAATAAAAAAAGAACACTTGTGACTCTACTTGGGACGATTATTTCTGTAGCAATGATTGTCGCTGTAGCAACGCTTGGTGCGTCTTTTATGAATATGTTACAAAAAGACTCCATCGCCAATTACGGTGAGTGGCATGTGATGTATGGGGAGCTTGATCAAGAACAAATTAAAACGATAGAGGCTGATGAAAATACGGCTGCACTATCCTTAATCAAAGAAGTTGGTTTTGCTCATTTAGAAGAAAGTCAAAACACAAACCGCCCTTATTTATATATTAATGAATTTAATGAAACAGCTTTTGAGCAAATGCAAGTTCAATTAGTAGAGGGACGACTACCTAAGAATTCAAATGAAATTATTTTAAGTGAAGAAATAGCGAAAACAGCAAGTGTAGCCAATGAAATTGGTGACGTAATTCATGTAGCGACAGGCACAAGGGAATCTCACCATGGTGAGTTTGAAATGCCTCCTAATAGTAATGTGAGCTTACATGTGGTTGAAGGTGAAGTAGCAGAATTTATTGATGAAACAGACGAAGTAAGCTATACCGTTGTTGGTTTTATGAAGTCACCCATTCTTGATTATCCATGGTCAGCTGGCTATTCAGCGATCTCTTATCTAAGTGAAGAGACGATATCAAGCTCAAATGAGATTTTAGGGTATTTGACACTTAATAAAGTGAAGCGTTCCATCTTTGACGAATATAATGATTTTTCGGAGCAAAATGATTTAAGCGGGCTTACATTTAATCACGATTTATTAAGATACCATGGCTTTACGGTAAATGATAGTATGCAAGCGACGATCTTTGGTATGTTAGGCATCATTATTGCGATTATTATGGTCGGATCGATTGCCTTAATTTATAATGCTTTTGCGATTTCTGTTTCAGAACGATCTCGATATTTAGGGATGTTATCGAGTGTTGGTGCTACGAAAAGACAGAAGCGGAATTCGGTTTATTTTGAAGGTCTCATTATTGGATTAATGAGTATTCCTATCGGTATTATATCGGGAATTGCCGGTATTGGTATCACGTTAATGGTTGTTGGTTCGTTACTAGAGGGAATCGGTTTTGATGGCGAGTTGACATTGACTGTCTCATGGTTCTCTATTCTTGTATCCATCGCGATTTCAGTGTTGACAATTTTTATTTCAACGTATATTCCAGCACGACGAGCTTCAAAAATTACGGCCATTGATGCGATCAGACAAACACATGATGTGAAGCTAACAAAAAGGAAAGTTCGCACACTACCATTTATCCGCAAAATATTTGGTGTTGAGGCTGAAATTGCTTTAAAGAATTTAAAACGGAATAAAAAGCGTTATAATATTACCGTTTTATCATTAACTGTTAGTTTAGTTTTGTTTTTAAGTGTTTCTTATTTTACAAATAGTATTGAACGGTCTTACTCGATGTCTAGTAACACAACAAATTATGATATTGTTGTGAACTCAAGCAATTATGAAGGTGAAATGGACGAATTGATGGGCCAAATTAATACGCTCACTGATGTTACGGAATATAGCTTGAATCGTTCTTTTTATGCGAGTTCGTTAATTCCTGCCGAAGCGGCCACTAATGAACTAGTTCAACTAGCGAACGAAACTGAAGGATATAAAGTAGGCAATGAATATTCCTTTTCCTTTACGCTCACAACAGTAGACGAGGCGAGTTTTATCGAATATATAGATGAACAAGAACTGTCGCTACGCGATTTTCAGGATATGACAACGAAACCTGTAATTGTTATTCATAAAGCCACCTATGAGGATGCTGCAGCAGGCCAGTATGTTGAAAATGAATTAATTCATTTAAATGAAGGTGATAGTCTCGACTTAAGTTTTGATTATTGGCCACGGGAAGCTGATAGAGAAGTGATTTCTACCGTAACCGTAGGGGCATTAACGGCGCAACTGCCGATGGGCTATTACCAGAACTGGACTGGATCAACGACAGTGATTGTTTCACCACGTGTATTTGACCAGTTGGTGGAAGAATTCAAGGCAAGCGATCAATCATTCCAAGAACCTGCCTATCAGTTATACTTAACGACTGATGACCCTATGGCAACACAGGAACAGCTAGATGCTCTTGATGCAACCAATACGATGGGTATTCATAATTTATATGAAAGCCGTCAAGCCGATGAGAGTATTCAAAAAATCCTTTCTATATTTATTTACGGGTTTATTACACTGATAACACTCATTTCGATCGCCAATATCTTTAATACCATTTCTACAAGTATTTCATTAAGAAAGCGTGAATTTGCGATGCTGAAGTCGATGGGTATGACCCCGAAAGCCTTTAACAAGATGATTCGTTTTGAAAGTATTTTCTATGGAATGAAGGCGACATTATTTGGATTGCCACTTAGTATTTGGTTGATGTACATCATATATGGTACGAATTCAAACTCATTTAGGTATGCTTTTGAATTACCTTGGTTAAATATTGCCATTGCTATTTTAGCCGTATTTATTATTGTAGCAGCGGCGATGATGTATTCGATGTCGAAGGTGAAGAAAGAGAATATTATCGACGCTTTAAAACAGGAAAATGTATAAGCATTAAAAGAGAAGTACGAGGGAATCAGCCTCGTACTTTTTTTACGTGATGTTGTATTTATCTATCCACATTATTAAAAAAATCACGTAACCCATGTTCATCGGTTTGAAACTTCTCATAGACATTTTGTCCATCCCCATCAGAAATGGTCGGGTCTGCTCCATTCTCATAGAGTAACTTGGCCGCTTGGTAATATTCATGTGCAAGGGCAGCAGATAAAGGAGTTCTGTCAAAGTATAATTGATTAGGATTCGCACCATCTTGTAAGGCGACTTGTAGCATTTCAACTTGGTTGTTTTCTACTAAATAACCTATCGCCATTAATTGGTTATCATCTGTTATGTTGATATCTGCCCCGTGCTCTAATAAAAGTTGGGCGATGTTAGGGTGCTCGTAAACATAAGCTTGAATTAATGGGGCAGTTACGCTAGGTGGGTGAGGACTAGCCCCGGCTTCCAGTAATAAATAAGCGGCATCATAATTCCCATATTCGGCTGCATAATTGAGCGGAGACAAACCATCAAGATCAACAGAGTCTAAATGAATGTCATCTTGAAGATATTGCCTGACGCGATCATTCTCATGTTGTCGAATCGCTTCTATTAAAAGAAAAGGTGTGTCGGCTGTGATTCCATTGCTTAATGCGATATTTGTATCTGGTACATTGCTATTGACCTTTGTGGTAGTAAGTGTATAAAGGAGGCTAATCGACAAGGTCAAGCTAATGATCAATCCATAAAAGGTAAAAAGCAGGGGCTTCCCTTTCAGTAAGGCATGACTCGATGCTTGAAACGTATCCCTTTCGATGGATTGATAATATTGAGTTAATGATGCTAGTCTGTTAGATAAAAGTGGTTGTGGAGAAAAAAATTGATACAATCGGACAGTGGTATAGGTGTTCTCTTTAAATTGATCTTTGTATGTGCTAGTTGTTAACAAAGAAATTAGGTTGGGCCCGAGTGCTAAGTTGTTCAGAACCTTTCTTGCTGTGTGAAAATCCTTTGTATGAAATAATGCCTGCTGATCAACTTTATAAATGACAGCACGTAGATAAGCAAGAGGGAAAATCGGGAACAGAAAAGCCGGAATAACAAAGATATTTTTCCATACTTGTCTTTTTTGAAGGAGAAGAATCTCCCTTGTCATCACAAACGCGAGCTCTTTTGTGTCTACAGTTATGTCATGATGAGAAAGAACGACAACATGTTGATTACATAGTAGGAAAATGACTGTTTGAAGAGCCGATTTGTTTTCGACTATGTATAAGTCAGGCTGTTTTTGTATCTTCATACCTGTAAGTATTTCCTGCCAAATGCGATACAGTTGTGGGTTTTGTTTGTCGGTTACTTGAATACTAGTCGCACGTATTCGACCAATTTGGACAAAATGGAACAAGTACAAAATACCAAAAAAAGTCATCACTATAATAAGGAGGCTTGGTATAAATAATAGTGTTAAATAAAGTAGGACAGTCGTAAATAGTAGACAAAGACTTAAATAAACATACTCTTTATGAAGAGTGATTTCTTTATTGCCCATATGTTATGCTCCTTAACAAATCATTCTATTATATGAATATAAGCAGGGAATTCCTATGAAAGGAAAAGCTATATGATAACGAGTACTTAATACGTTAAATGATCGTAAATATATATGGCATCCATCGTGTGTAGTGGCAAGAGGTGTCGATTGGAGGCGTCCGCTCCAGCTGTAATTAAGATATAATCACGTCCATCAATTGTTGCAAAGCTTGCCAAACATAGACCCGCAGCATCTGTGAATCCAGTTTTACCCCCTCGTATTTCCCCGTCTTTAAAAAGTGACTGTTCGATACGGTCGATCATCATAAACATCGTACTTCGGAAAGAAATACCGTCTTCTCTTAAATTGGTTGAAAGAGTCGCGTGTGTATCGGTTTCAATAATTTTTTTGAAAAGTGGGTTTTCTAATCCTGCCTTTAACAAAAGTGACATGTCAAAAACCGTTGAGTAATGCCCAGCCGCGTCCATCCCCGTTACATTTGTGAACCGGGTCGCGTTCATATTAAGTGCTTGAGCTTTTTCATTCATAAGCTGAACGAAGGCTTCTTCAGAACCAGCGATGTATTGGGCAATTGTTAATGAAGCCTCTGCACCAGAAGGCAGCATCACACCGTAAATGAGATCCATTACATTCACTTCTTCGTTAGGTAAAAATCCAGCAACAGATAAGTTCTCTGATCTTAGAAATTCAAACATATCTTCATCAATTCGAATCATAACTTCTTCATTTTCTAGTTTTTCCGCGGCAACGAGTGTCGTCATCATTTTTGTCAAAGAGGCAATGGATGTTTCTTGATAAGCATTTTTTTCATAAATAACTTGCTCGTCATCTAATCGAAGGAGGTAAACATGCTCGCTATGAATTTGTTCACGAACTTCAATTGCTTGTTCATATAGTTGGTGCATCGCTATCGTTGTCGTATTTGTGTGTATATCTTGGTCATGACTAAGAATGGAAACCATCATTAAACCAATACCGTGAAGTATTTGTGCGTAATCGAACATCCCAATTAATCCTTTCTTTTGTACAGTTGTCTTAAGTACAGTTTACCAAAAAATAGTTAATTGTAGTGAATAACCATTTCAATTAATCGATCTAAAAAAATAGATCATTTTAAAAATAAGTTGCGATCTATAAAATTAGATCATATAATGAATGTAGATAACAAATGATAAGGAGGAATACAATGGAATATCGTCAAATGGAAATTAATTTGAAGCAACAGAAACTTATTTCTAACTCGTTAAGAACAAAGATTATATATTTATTAGCGGAAGAAGCTATGACTTCCAAACAAGTGGCAGAGGCATTAGGTATGTCTGCAGGTAACATTCATTATCACATCCAGCAGCTTTATAAAAATGGTATTCTAGAATTAACCGAAACTCGTGAAAACAAAGGTATTAATGAAAAGTATTATCAGGCGAAGGCGACTCATTTTATTTTAAAGGATGCACAAGCATTAAATGTGGTGGATGAAAGTATCATTGAATCTCTACAAACGAATCTAGATCTAACTGAAGAAGATTTAAAAGAGTTGAAGAAAGATTATAGTGAGATATTACAAAAATATTTAAAACGTTCGGTAGGGAAGAGCGAGCAAGAGAGAAAGAGCTATTTACTCAACATGCAAATTAGAAAACCTAATGAGGGGGATGGAGAATGACTTTATTTAACCGCAATTTTAGCATCTTATTTTCAGGTGCATTCGTGAAAGGGCTTGGTAGCGGTATTTATGCCGTTGCCGCCATGCTATTAGTTTTACATTTAACAGGAAATGTCTTTTATTCAGGACTCACTTTTTTTGTCATTAGTATTCCGAATATTCTTGGTTTTTTAATCGCACCACTCGCTAATTATATCCCGTATAAAGTATCGATGATTGTAGCGGAATTTATGAAATCGGCCTTGCTCGTCTCCATTCCCATTTTATACTTTTTTGAGCTTCTACATGTTTTTTATGTGATCGGTATTATGTTCTTGACAGCACTTATTTCACAATTTACGTACCCAATTGAATCAACATTAATTCCAAGTTTTGTTGGGGGTAAAAATGTTGTGAAAGCAAATTCCCTCATGCAAACATTAAGAGAAGGAATGGATATTGTTTTCTTAGCTATTGCAGGTCTTCTCATTGCTTTTATTGGAAATGCCGAGGCGGTACTTATTACAGCAGCCTGTCACTTCATTACCGGGATCTTGTATATGTTTTTTAGAATGGAATCCAATCTTCATAAACAGGAGGATGCAGAGGTAAAATCAGGAATTCGCTCATATAAAGAAGATTTGAAGGAAGGCTTCACCTATATAAGTGGCTCGAGCTTATTTAAGAAGATGCTAGGTCCGGTCATTGTTATTAACTTTTTCTTTGGTGGTATGTTAGCGGTGCTCCCAGCATTTACATTAGAAATTGGTGGAGGGGACCAACATTACGGCTATTTTTTATCGGCCATTACAGTTGGTAGTTTATTAGGGGCAGTTGTAACCCCTAAGCTCAATCAAATACCATTAGGTAAGTTATATGTGTATGGGTTTATGCTAGCTGGATTATCAGTTATGACGATTTCCTTTGTTCCATTTTGGGTAGGGCTTTTGCTCATCATGATGACCATGATAGCTGTCACAGTTACGAATATTCTACTTTTCTCTATTATTCAACAAAAAGTAAAATTAACTTTAGTAGGGAGAGTTATTACCGTTATTTCGAGTCTAGCAGGAGTGGCGACACCGTTAGGTAATTTATTCGGTGGTGCTGTTGGCAGTATCGACGTCAAATACCCAATCATCTTAGCGGGTATGGCAATCTTTTTGTTTAGCATCTATTTTCTTGTTCAACCCCATCTACGGACAATACCAAGGTCTGATCTCGTTAGCTTTAATCCTAAATATGAGATCACAGCAGATGTATTAGAAAAAAATGCCGTATCGGAATAAAATACTGAACATTTCAACTTTTTAGTGATAAAATAATCAAAATGATGAAGGATGGATGTGTACAAACGGTGGAACAGCAAAGGTTGGCAGCTGAGCTAGCAGCGAAAAAAATAGTTGAGAAGCGATATCCATACTGTGAATTAGCTCTATTAGCAGGAAGTGTCGTGCGTCATGAAAGTACAGAAACGTCAGATCTTGATTTAGTAATCATCATGGATAAGGAGCGATTACAAGAGGCTTATCGAGAATCTTTCTTTCTTTTAGACTGGCCGGTTGAAGCCTTTGTTCATACAGAGGTTTCACTTGCGAAGTTTTTTACTTTGGATGTTGAGAGAGGCAGGCCCTCTTTACCACAAATGGTTCAGGAAGGTCTTTTAATCAAAGGAAGTCAGCAATTATCTAGCCGTTTAAAAAAGGAGGCAAAACAGCTTCTTATTAAAGGGCCAAAACGATGGCCAACGGAAGAGATAAATAGACGTCGATATTTCATCACCGATTTACTTGATGATTTAAAAGGTAGCACAATACGTGCTGAGCAAATTTTTATCGTCAATGAGCTCATCCAGCAAATAACGGAATTCATTTTAGGTACGAATCAAAAATGGCAAGGAAATTCCAAATGGACAATAAGATTATTAGAGAAACATGATAAAAACAAGGCCACCCAGCTTCTTCAGGCAATGGAATCATTTTATCAGGAAAAAGAAAAACACCCTATCATTCAATTTACCATCAACACACTTAAACCATATGGAGGACCCTATTTTGAAGGGTTTTCTATTGGGAAGTAAAGAAAAAGTGATTTTTGGGAGCAGCGGGTAGAAATCGGCACATGAGCATCATCACTAATTTTCAAAAAACCGTTTATGTCGGAGTCAAAACCGCTCCACCACCAACAAAGATGAAAGTCAGCCACTTTGACGATCCATAAGATTTGTGCAGAAACTGAGGCTAAATCTAGGAGTAACAGCACAAAGAGGCCAACGTGATAGATACTCAATGGGAGCGGATGAGTAAAGTTACGAAAAGGTGCGAACGTGTCAGTTACTCGAAGGAAGAAGGTGAGTAACTACACAAAAAGGTCATCATGTCAGTTACTCAAGGAGCATGATGTCACAATGAGCTCTTGAGCTTAATGATTAGTCGTAACCTGTAATACTGGAAGTGAACTTGACGAGATTCAATGTAACAACCATTGAAATTTCATATAAAACCGGCATGGTGGAGGCCCATTCCTCCGCCACCAACAAAAATGAAAGTAGTGGCGAATTTTTTAACAGTGGGCACGTCGTACATTTCACCTTTGTTTTTTCATTTGTAATGAAAGTAAAATGTTTTTTGAAATTTAGCCGTAACCGAGCGGGCGAGTTATGCGGAGACTCCCTCGGTAAAAGCTCCCGCGGGACATAGTGGCAGAGCTAGATCCAGCGGCTGCGCCGATTAGATCAGCCCCACCCCATAGGACGCGGAGCATCATTTTCGGTAGCGACGAGCAATGCTCCATTTCGTACTAGCCTTCATACAAAACAATCAATAAAACCGCCTATATGCATCATAAGAAAAGGCAGGGTAGACTTGAGCATAAGTCGGCTCATAGGACGGACTTTGACTAGGAGCTGGATACCCTCTATTCATAGATCCATCGACAGCCCTTTGAACATGACAATCAGAAGGTGGGCCTATAAATAGATTTGGTTGTACCGCATGAGTCGCAGCTTTCCACTTTTCTTCATCCATACAATAAGTAGTAGCCATAATCTTATCAGGAGTAAAGTGTAAGATATCTGAACCTAAAATAACCTCAGGCTGTGGGGCATTAAAAATCGCTAATAGATGTGTTTGATCTGAAGTAGCAAATTCATAATGCCACCACCCTTGAGGTACATTTGCTACTTGCCCAGGGTTAACGGGAATATTCATTAACGCTTTTGTAAAAGGATTCAAAATCGAGACAACAGCAGAACCAGAAATACAATAAACAAGTTCAGCAGCATTTTGGTGATAATGAGGTTCGATGATATTGGATTTACTGAGATAAATATCCAATAGTGACGTATTATCTAACGTATTAAGCTGCTGTACCCCCATTACATTAATAAAGTTATTTGAATCTTTACTTACTAGCCGACTTTGCTTCATATCATAGAAGAATTGAGCCGATGGATTTGTATAATCCATATATGTTGTCATAAGCATACCTCCACAATCATTATATTCAACTATTGATAAGGTATGTGCCTAGTCAAAATATGTGCAAAATCAAAAAGAGAGAAGGAAGAAAGATGAAATGGATTTCTTGGGTTATACTATTGACAATTGTAGGATTTGGACTAGTGATGATTAACCCTATTTTCTCAGCCCCCATTGCTTTTGGTTTGCTCTTAGGAACGCTACTTTGGGTTGGGCAGAAGGTATCTGATTTACATGCTGCATTTGTTATAAAAAAATCAGTAGCTGAACAAGTCTATGAAAAGTATCTCAACGATAAAAAGCAAGAAGTGAAAGATTCATAGTAAAGAACCTATGGATATGATCCTTAGGTTCTTTTTCTAACGCTCTTGGATAATATCTGTTTCTTTAAAGACTCCATTAAGTTGGTCAATTAATTGTTGAAAAGGAGTTCGCTACTTGATCTAATTGAGCAGTTGAGCTCGCTTGTTCATCAGCCGATTCTGAAATACGAGGTAAATCTGTGTGAATAGCCTTGTTAATACTTTCGATACGTGTAAATAGTCGCCCTGTAACTTGTGCATTGAGGACGAGTTTTTTAGTCAACTGAGTGGATAACGAGCTTTTTATGTTTACTTCGTCTGTCAAAGAGATGATTTGTTGGAATATGAGCAGTTTCATTATTATATGAAATGCCATCAGCTTCTTGAATGGCTTCTTTCATTTCCGTATTCAAATTCTCCGTTGGCAGTTGAAGGTTTGCCATCAATTGTAGGCTTTCTGTAGCAGCAACATTTGATTGCCTCACTTCGTTGAAAAGCTATAACAAAGTTTTGTCATGTGCTCTTACATTCTTTAATAGGAAGAGTAGCTTGATGATTTCTGATAGAGCTATTAACACAAATCCATAACTAAGAGGCAGGTATCTACCAGACATTGTGCTATACAGGAGAAGATGCCTCAAATGTTGTTGGAGTTCGTATGATAAGTTTACAGAACTATATTTGAAAGAGAGCATAAGTGGATTAAGTACATCTAAATAAAGAATAAAAGCATTGTAACTCAAAGAGGATAGTAACCATAGTAAGCCAAAGAAAAAAAGGAATCGAACGACTCTTTTTTCACCTTTATAAATCATGACCGACTTTGATTAGTAAACCAGTCTAAAATCTCGGGGTAATTCTCAAACTTCAATAACTTAGGCTGGAACTCACCTAATTCAACGAGATGTGCTTCCTCATTTATGAGAGCGATGATATACCCTTCAAAAGGAGGCACGATAATCTCCTCTACATCTAAGCCAAGCTGTTCAAAAAAGTGATGAACCTTATATTGCTCTGATGCCTTCAAACGAACGACTTCTTCTTGTTTTTCCTCTTCCTCTTGCTTTTGATAAACGACAGTTGGCGTTTCCTCTAACTTCTTGTGATGGTTATGTAGAACTTGAATAAGTTCTGCAGCAGCAATCATAAAGATTCCAGAGAATCCAAAGGAATTGTATGAATAAAAAACGGTTTGGATGATCATTCTAAACCTTTCATTCTCACTGCCATAATAGTTGTAATGATTAGAATCCGAAAATTCTAAATATACGAACAGCGAAACTGTGCAAAATCCGATTATTGTGATGAACAAGCCAATTATAAATAAAAATTTAGCAACGCCATTACTATATCTCTTCACATCATTCCTCCTATCTCGTTTTAGGTTCATTTAGTGAAATAGTAACATAGGATTCAAAATCATGGGAATAAATATTTCAATATTTCAACCCTTAAAATTGAAAGAATATTTTACTAATTCAATTATCTGTAGTAAAGTAGAGGAGATTGTTCCATAATTCTACATATTTAGATCTTTTATGATGTAAAAAGATTTAAAAAGATGATATTTGGTTAGATGACGATTTTACTATTATAGAATTTGAAGGAGTTTACAAATGAATGGTGCTTTTTATAAACATGAATTTAATATTATGCTGAAAAGTCGTAAAAATTTATTGTTTTTGCTACTGCTAGGAATCGGTTTGGTTATATATTGCTTTATGATCCTGCCAAACTATCAATCTTATAATTACTATGATCGGGAACGAGCTGAATTAATGGTTCAAGAAAAAGAAGCCATGCAGGAGGGGCGCGAAAGAAGAGGTGCTACTGGCATTATTCTTTTTACAGGAATGCCAGTTTATGCAATGGATCAATACGAAATTAATATCAATAAGGCAATGATGGCGGCGTTAGATGATGAAAATTACTACCGTTTCTTTCATTTACATATTTTGAACTTTGGGTGGAATCAAGGGTCGTTTTTACTAGATGATCCTCATTTTGATGATTCGCCGTTTCCTCAAAAAGACCGGAACCATATTTACTACAAGACGATGATAAAAAATGAAAGCCTGATTTCAAGTGACTTTAAGATAACACCTGCTTTAATAAGTGAGCAAACGACCGTACAGGCTTTGACAAACTTATTCTTAGGTTATTTACCTTTTGTTTTATTATTTATCGTTATCTTTTTTTCAAGTGATGTAGTGGTTCGAGACAGATTAAACAAAACGATCATTCAAGGAATACCGTTGTCATGGTATCGGGTTATAAATATTAAATCCTTGGTTGTTTTCTTTTATAGTTTACTCATAATCGTTGCTCTCGCTTTATTGGCCGTAATGTTTATATCGATTCAGTTTGGTTTTGGATATTTATCGCTTCAAATAGGGACTATGCCTTTGCAACAAACTTTTACTTTACTTGATTATGAAACGATGTCGATCGGCTCTTATCTATTATTGACGTTAAGCTTTTTGCCGATATGTGCCTATTTATTTATTCGATTAAGTGTTTTATTTAATCTTATCTTCAAAAATCAGTGGGTTGTTTTAATTACTAGCAGCCTAGTTTTATTTTTGGAAACTTTTTATTTTACTCGTACAACGCGTGAGTTGTTTGGGATAGACGTAAGCTTCTTCCCACAAACGTACTTTGATTTCGGTAAAGTCGTTACTGGTGAAAAGAACTTTCTAATTAATGTGGAGTCAATCACTTATACAAAGGGAATAGTTGTGCTATTAATTAGCATCTTAGTTGTTGAAGTCACCTTGTTCATCATGGCTAAGTGGATAAATAAGCGCAGGTTTTATAAGTAATAGCAAATATAGTTCGCGATAATAAAATTATCAAAAATCTCCATTGGATAGATGGAATTATCTGAATATAAATGTTGGGAATGGTCTGTTCATTTACTGAGGAAAGGATAACTATTTATGTATGGAAAGTATGCAAGATTTGAGTTTAATTTACAAAGGAGAAATAAAAAAAATTTATTTTTAGGGTTATTACTTATTTTATTTTTTGTTGTTTCTTTTCATGTATTTGAAACATCGAAGCCCATAACTATTTTTGATGAAAAGCGTGAAGAACCAGCTATGTACAATTCTATTTTTAACCAAACATTACCTCTAGATGAATTACCGGAGGAAGAGAAGGAGATAGGAGAACTTTTAAGAGAACAGTCGAGTTTAGTTAATTTCCAAATATGGTATCTCAGGCAAAAGGAGTGGGATGCATTTTTAGACAATGCCTTCGAGTTGACAGCAAATCGTTTAAGAGTGCATGAGCTAGATAATTTAGGTATTCCTGTGAATTTAATTATTCCTATACAAGATATATTAAAAGAAGAGGTGTTCTTTCGATACATAGATGAACACAATCTAGAGTTTCAACTAGAATCTGTTACATCGAGTCAGTATCTAGTACACATCATGCGGAATCTAAGTGGGCTTGTATTCCTATTACTAGTTATGTTATTTGCTAGTGAAATACTCTCTTATGAAAGCAGGCATCAAAGTATTATGCAAGGGTTGCCTTTGAAGTTTATGAACAAGATACACGCAAAGGTTATGGTTAGTTTTCTATTAATAGCAATGCTTTTATTGATAGGAGTAGTCTTAGGTGGAGTTTATTCCTCTTATCAATCTAGTATAGGAGATTTTATGGCCCCGGTAGTCATATATTTATCAGGTGAATACATGGCAATTTCTACAACTACCTTCTTAATTTTATTAGTTGGTGGACAGTTAATCGTATTAATATTTCTCCTATATTTAGCTAGTTTATTAAATATGTTATTAAAAAACGCTTTTGCTACCGTTGTATTTGGATTGTCATTGTTTTTTATACCAGATGTGTTCGGCTCACTGAATATTGATGTCCCATGGTTGCACACAATTAAGTTAATTGATATATATTCTGTATTAATGGGAACATCATCTGTTCAAGCAACATTTACACATATTGATTATTTATGGGCGATGATTTATTTAGTCATTGCGACGTTTGTTATTATCCTCATTATTTACACTATTAATAAAAGAGATTATTTGAAGAAATTTAGTATATTGCATAAAGAACGTAAAGCTTAAAAGAAATGGGGCAGTTAGTATGCTAGAAGCAAAAAGTATAACCGTTGCTTTCGGAGACAATAAGGTTTTAAATAATCTATCTTTTACGGCAAAGAAAGGTGAGATTGTTGGATTAGTTGCTCCAAATGGAACAGGTAAAACAACATTATTTAATGTAATGTCCAATTATTTAAGACCTAAATCTGGGGAGATCGTTTTCGATGAAAAATATAAGTATGAATCAGAGAAATCAGAGGTTTATATTCACAAACATCTGATCAGTTTTCCTGAACAAAAAGATCTGTTTGATGACTTATCTGGAATAGAGCATTTATATCTTTATGCGGATATGTGGAAGGGAAATCGTAAGCAAGTTAAAGATGTGGTGGAATATTTAAATATGGGTCATTATGTTAAGAACAAAGTAAGGACTTATTCGTTAGGAATGCGTCAGCGCTTATCCTTTGCGATGATGGTGGCTGCTGATACGCCTGTTATGATTATGGATGAGGTAATGAACGGGCTAGATATTACAAATGTCGCGTTGATTTCTAAAAAACTAGCAGAAATGAAAGAGGAGAATAAGTTAATTTTTGTTGCTTCCCATTTGTTAGAAAACTTAGATTTATATGCAGACCGTGTTTGGTATTTAAAGAATGGCCATTTTGTACATGAACAAATTTATGAAGAGCAACAAGACGCTTTTATAAAAGTAGATATATCTGAAGAACAATATCAATTTTTAAAACAGAAATATGAGTTACCATTGGAACACCATTTTATCGCCAAACATAAACTATGCTTTCCTATAACGGGTCTTGATATGAAAGAACAAACAAAATGGATTGAGCGATTTTTAGAAATATCGAATCATGAGCTAGAGGTAGGTCCATTAGGAACGATGGAATTTTATGAAAGGTATTATCTAGAAGATGAATAAAATAAGTTTAATTGTTATTATGGTAGTATTTATGATGATTCTAATCGGTTGTACTCAACCAAAAGTAGATGAAACTCAAGAGCAAATAGCTTACCTCGAAAACTATGAGATTATAGGCGAGGAAAGGGAAGATAGGATTGGTTATGTTCCTGACCAAATTTTTGTAGAGGTCGACCGCAGTAATGAGGGTGCTACTGAATTTGTGATTTCGCCTTCTAGAGAGCAGGGAGAGTTGTTTTCGCTCCCAGAGGGGCGTTATATAATTTTTCCTGAATACGCCGGAAATTTATTTATTCGTGATGAAACGGGAGAAATTATCTATCAAGAGTTTATCGGTAGTTTCATGGGTGTTGCTCAGGTGACATTTGACATTCATGAAAACTATACGATCGAGGTAGACCAAGGGGTTACCTTTGCTTATTTGAACCCTGTAGAAACAGTTATCTCAAATGAATTAAGTGCAGGTATGTGGCGAGTAGGAAGTGATATAGCCCCTGGACAATACGAATTAGATGAGTATTTTGGTTATGGTTATTTACAAATATTGAAAGAAACAGGCGAGCATCACGTTTTTGAACTCGTTTCATCTATAAATAGTGAAACAACACCGCTCTTTGATTTAGCGGATGGAGATGTCATTATTGTTTCTGGGATTTCGTTGATCCCGTTAAAACCATTATAAGTGTTGCTCTCAAAGGGTATCTTTAAAGAAAAAAGCTCTCCATGATATGGGAGAGCTTTTTGGCTATTCTTTTGCTTCAAATAACTGAACTATTTCCACGATCACTTCAGTGGCTTTAACCATATTATCAGCAGATATAAATTCGAACTTGCCATGATAATTTTCTCCACCTGTAAAAAGGTTTGGAGTAGGTAAGCCCATATAAGAAATTTGTGAGCCATCTGTTCCACCACGAATTGGCTCAATAATTGGCTCAATACCGAGATTTTTCATAGCTTTAGAGGCAATCTCAACAACTTCAAATACAGGTTCAATTTTTTCCTTCATATTATAATATTGATCCGTTATGTCGAGAAAGACCCGGTCGGTTTCGTAAATAGCATTAATGTCTTTCACAATGGATTGCAATTTACTTTTGCGTCTTTCAAATCCTAAGCGATCAAAGTCACGAACAATATAATACATCTGGGTTTCCTCGACGTCTCCTTCAAGAGATAAAAGGTGATAAAAGCCTTCGTAACCGTCTGTAAACTCAGGTGCTTCAGCAGCAGGTAAGCGCCGGTTAATTTCCATAGCAATTTTTGTAGAATTAACCATTTTCCCTTTAGCCGTTCCTGGGTGGATATTGGTACCTTTTATCGTGATTTTAGCACTAGCGGCATTAAAGCTTTCATATTGCAACTCGCCAATAGGGCCACCATCTAATGTATAAGCAATATCTGCTCCAAAAGCTTGAACGTCGAACTTATGTGGACCACGACCGATTTCTTCATCAGGTGTGAAGGCAATGCGAATTTCCCCATGTTTAATATCTGGATTCTGGATGAGGTAGCTCATAGCTGTCATAATCTCAGCAATACCGGCTTTATCATCGGCACCAAGAAGTGTTGTTCCATCTGTAGTGATGAGTGTATGGCCATGGTAATTTTTCATTTGTGGAAAGTCTTTTGTCGAAAGGACGATATTTTTAGTCTCATTTAAGAGGATGGACTCCCCATCATAGCTTTCAATAACTTGTGGATTCACACCTTTTCCGGTGAAGTCCGTGGCTGTATCTAAGTGGGCTAAAAAGCCAATGACGGGTACTTGTTTCGTTGTGTTCGAAGGAAGTGTGGCCATTACGTAACCATTTTCGTCGATTTCTACTTTTTCCATACCAATCTTTTTTAATTCATTTACTAATAAATGGGCTAGCTCTAATTGTCCTGGTGTGGATGGACAGGATGTGGCATTCTCGTTAGATTGCGTATCAATTTTAGCGTATGTAATCAGTCGGTCGATAAGTTCCTGTTTAATCATAACGTGTATCCCTTCTTTACTGTGATGTTAACCATCTTTATGTTTTTGTTTTATCATATCATGTTCGTCAAAAGCTGGCGAATATGGTGTTGGTTTTATTGCTTACGGGCGGTAGTTTGTGCCTTGAAGTTAGCAGGTCATGATACGTTGATTGCTTTGTATAGTTTATCCAATTATTGCAAAGAATACTTCTATGATTATTGATACGATGGAGGAATGGAAATGTATCAGCCAACAGAGCGAATTCAAGAACTTCTAAATGCGTGTGAACAAATTATTAGTCATATGGAAGTAAGTGATTCACATCAGGTGCTTTTTGAGAAAATTAAGCAACAACTTATTAATAGTCGTCAGCAGTTTCAATTTGAAACTCATGATAGTCACACATTTATGCAACTACAACTTACAATGTATGAGCTTAGTAGTCATTTAGAAAAACTGCAGGAGTCAGTTTTAAATGATTATCAAGTGTATACGAATGACAGTATCGATGACTATGAGGCTTTGTCATATAAAGAACAAATTGATGCACCGTCCATTTATCATGCAAAAATTGATTATTATAGTACGACGAAGTTATTAAGTAATTTGGATAAAATTAATTCCGAGTTAAAGCAAATCATATAATATTCATAAATCGTACTATTCTATGAACATCTATGAATTTGTCTGTTATTCTGAGCGGGACTTCACGTATGCTTCACAATTATTGTGTATACTACTTTGTGAGTCATGTGATTGATAAAGGAGTAGATTGAAATGAATAGTAGGATGAAATGGCTTTTTGCAGGATTATTTCTTTTTATACTAACTGCTTGTGGTAATGAGGAGGGCAATGAACAGCCGGACGCATTAGCACCTGTTGAGGTAGAAATGATACTAGATGAACAAATCGATCTGAATGATTCAGTCTCGATCGGAGCTGTTGTTACGCATGGTGAACAACATGTGGAAGATGCTGATGAAGTGATATTTGAAATATGGTCGATTGGCGACAAAGACAACAGTGAAATGATAGAAGCCGAGCATACTGAAAACGGCTTATATGAGATTGAATATACGTTTGAAAGTGAAGGTATTTTTTATGTTCAATCTCATGTAACAGCTCGTGGTTTACATGTCATGCCAACAGAGGAAGTCATTATAGGAACTTTGTCAGATGAAGAAATTGAGGCAATTAAAGAAGAACATGAAAATCATGATGAACATAGTGAACACGAAGACCACCATGACCATCATGAAGATGAAGAAGAGGATCACTCTGGCCACTAAGCTGGAGTGATTTTTTTATAGTGAATAAGATAGTATTCCAGTAGCATATCTAGATTGACTTCAACGAGCATAAATGTCACAAGAAATATGTGGTGTTGGTGGTGTACACCTCACAGAACGACGCGTCATTTTCGGTAGCGGCGAGTAGAACTCCGTATTCCAGCGTTAACCAACTTTCATACAAAACTTCCATGATGACTTGCCTTAGCAACTCATTATCAACAAACATGAAAGTTGGATATTGCTTTTAGCATGTTGGACTCTTCATTCACTTTCATTATAGTCATTGTTATATGAAAGTTATTTGAACTTGAGAATTAACAGTACCCAGCGGACGAAAATATGCGGAGACTCCCGCGGGACGCAGTGGCGGGCTGAGATCCACTGGCGTAGCCAGTTAGCTCAGCGCCAACCCGCAGGACGCGGAGCATAATTTTCGATAGCGACGAGTAGCGCTTTATGTTCGCACCAACTTTCATACAAAACCAAAAGCCACTGATTAATCCTCTAAGAGAACATAATCAGTGGCCTATTCATTAGAGTGGGGAAATACGTAAGTGTAGATCCGCACCTTCTATTAACCTGGAAAATATTCTAGACCTAGAACATGATGGGCAAATAAAAATGCAACGACTAAAAGAATGATGCCAAAAAGTAAGCCAAACATCGCTTCACTAATGTCCAAGTTTTTCTTCGCTTTAGCCACCACTATTCCTCCTTTCATCTACATATTAGGTAGACATAGAGAGGAATTGAGAACTTTGCCATTTGATTGTCATTATTTTAAACAATTCAATAACTTTGGAATCCTCAGGGTCTGACCGATTAGGGAGGAGGTGTTCCAAACTACTCTGACTATTTTTTTGAAAGAGGGCGGGCTTTTTGACCTTCGAATGGTCTGTGAATTCCACAGTAGCTTTTTGACTGAAGACTTCTAAATGTCCCCAGGCAAGTAGTGCATCATGATTAGTTATATCAACACATTCTGTTGTACTAAAAAAAAGAAAAACCAACGATAAAATCGAATTTAACATAAGCTTCTCCTAATTGTATAATAAAGTATGTATATAATTGACAAATGGAAATATTAAACATATAATTATCTTGAATTCAAGACAATAGAAATAGTGCTAAATGAAAGGTGAAGCAAATGGATGGAATAAAAAAAGAAAATCTCTCACTCAAGTTATTTATTGTCTTGCTCCGTGCCAGCCGAGCGATTGCCGATTGTAACGAGAGGAAAATAAAAACATTTGGTGTTAATAAAACTGAATTTGCTGTATTGGAATTATTATACCATAAGGGTGAACAACCAATACAAAAAATTGGAAAAAAAGTTCTGCTATCCAGTGGATCGATTACATATGTCGTAGACAAACTCGAACAAAAAGGTTACTTGCAAAGGAAGTATTCTGCAAAAGATCGCCGTGTTATTTATGCCGTCATTACTGATGTGGGTAAGGCTTTTATTGAAGAGATATTTCCAGAGAACGAAGAGGCCATTGAAGAATTATTATCGGTGCTAACAGAGAAAGAAAAAGAATCACTTATCAAAAAGTTAAAGATAGTAGGTCACCATGCTGAAAAGCAAGCATAAAAATAATTTTTTTTACTTATCATTTTGAATTTAACATCATTTAGTGGAAATTTTTATGATTCATCAAAAAAATGTAAGTTCTCATCATGAGGCTTATTTTGGTAGCTTAGAAAATAACCAACTACGATTAAAGGGTTGAAGTTGGTTGAAGACTATCATTTAAATCCGTGGAGGTGAGGGAGTGCAATCTATTGATCCTAGCACGCTAACAGAAAAAGAAAAATATAAATTTTTAATAGGGAGTGTCATTCCCAGGCCTATTGCTTTTATAACAACATTAGCAGAAGATGGGACACTGAATGCAGCACCTTTCAGTTATTTTAATATTGTCTCAGCTGAGCCTGCCCGATTATCTGTAGCAATTAATCGAAAAAAAGGGCAGACGAAAGATACAGCCGCGCATATTTTATCAAAAAAAGAGTTTGTTATCCATATCGTCGATTCGACTAATGTGGAAAAGGTCAATTTGACTGCTGAAGCATTACCGCGTAATCAGAGTGAGGTAGAGAAGGTAGGTTTAGCCGCCATACCCAGTGTTAAAATTTCAGTACCCGCTTTATTAGAAGCAAAGGTTCGTTTTGAATGTGTTCTTGAGCACCATCTCCCTTTAGAGGGTGAAACAGGCGAGATAGGTACGGATCTCATCATTGGCAAGGTGGTTCATTTCCACATACAAGATGACTTATATGAGAATGGTCGAATTGATCGGGTTAAATTAGACGCAGTCGGTCGTTTAGCAGGTAATGACTATACACATGTAAATAATCAATTTACATTAAAAAGACCATAGAATAAAACGTGACATATGAAACCTCTGAAACCATTTCAGAGGTTTTTTGCATATAAAAACTAAATTAATCAAACAATATATAGATAAAATCGAAACGGTATATAATTCGATAGCCATATAGATGCTTTTGACATGAGCACTAGCTTTAACCTTCATATAAAGGAGAGAAAATAGCATGGAGAATGTCACCAGAACACACCTCATAAAGTTGTTTATCTTTATAGCCATTCTCATAACGGGCTTTTACATTTCAACACAAGATCAATCAAAAGTCTTTGTGTTAGAGGCAGATGCCTCTATGGATCAACCAATTTCCTTCTTCCGATCACAAGAAGACCAAGAAGCTTTAACAATCCGATATTTTAATCTAAATGATAAAGAGAAATCAGGAGATTCTATTTTGATAAAAAGTCCCGAAGGGAAAACATTATTAATTGATGCAGGCAATGTCAAAATGGGCGAGCAACTCAATGAACTATTAGAACAACTCCGTGTAGAAACACTAGACTACGCGATTGCAACGCATCCACATCATGATCATATCGGCGGCTTTTTTTCGGTAATAGGTACCATACCGATCAGCCAATTTCTGATGCCGGATATTCCTGTTGTATCGAAACTAAATCAAGCTTTTCATCAATTGCTAGCCAAAAGGCAAATCCATATTGATTACCTTCAAAAGGGAGACAGCTTTAAGTTAGGCAAGGAGGTAGTCATTGAAGTTTTAAATCCTAGTGAAATCCCAGAAAAACAAAGATGGACAACGAAACAAATTAATCAACTGGCACTGGTTCTAAAAATAACGTATCAAAATACAACGTTTTTACTGGCAAGCGACATTTATAAACAAACCGAGTCTAAACTAATTGAAGAGTTTGGTGAACAATTACATGTAGATCTGTTACATATTCCTCACCATGGTCACAAAACTTCCTCTTCGTCCGCTTTTTTAAATACAGTTAATCCTGAGTATGCGATTATTAGTTCAAATACATCTAAATGGAAGAAAGTATATAAGCGGCTGGTTGATAAAGGAATCAACACATTAGTAACAGAAAAAAACGGCCATATCTATATCCAATCAAACGGTCAGCAAATAAATATCAGTCCAGAAATAAAATAATACTATCATGAAAGATTTTTAAATTTTGACCGTTGACATTTGTCGAAGTTCTACTAACTTTTATAAAAAACCAAATAGCAAAGCCCTAATCTCTCCACCATCAACAAAGGTAAAAGTAGGGTTTTGCCCTTTGACTGGCGGCTTTTCATTCACTTTATTGTTTATATTTTAAGGATGTTATTTTTACTTGAGAATAAGCAGTACCGAGCGGATCATGATTTCGGTAGCGGAAAATAGTGCTCCGCATATGAGCATCAGCACTAACTTTCATACAAAACCCACAAGGCTAAGCCCCATTTACTTCGCCACCAACAAAGATGAAAGTAGTGGCGACTGTTCAAACTGTTGGCACGTTTACAACTCGATCACCATCAGGAGTCGGCCTGAACAAACAGGGAGCACTGTCCTACTAAGGTCATTTATCGCGAGATGGATGACGAGCTAACTTCACGGCACAAACTATCGCACATAAGTAACCTTCATACGAAATGTTTCTTACAATAAATCAATATTCTAATTGACAATGATTATCATTAAAAGTAATATGTAAGAGGAAATGATTTCATATAAGGAGGGAGTAGGGCTGTGACGAGGTCACTTCTTTTTTTAGAGTTCAATTGAGAATGATAATCAACTTCAAAGCTGACTAGCTTTCTTTTTTTAAACCTCAATTGAGAATAATAATCAATATTAATTAAGGGGGAGAGAATACGTATGAAAAGTAAAATGAGTTTCGTAGGACTTTTATGTTTAGTCATCGCTTTTATGGTCTTACCATTACATGTTGGAGCAGCGATAGATTTGGTGGATGGAGAATATACAATCTCTTACACTGTGTTGCACTCGGATAATGACTCAGCTTCCATTGCCAATGATTATTGGGATAAACCAGCAAAGTTATTCGTCTCAAATGGGCAAGGTACTATACAAATGACGATCAACAAAAGTGCTTGGGTGACTGAATTCAAAGTTAATAATCAAGATGTAAAAGTAATCTCACAAAATGAATCAGCAGATAAAAGAACCGTTGAGTTTCCTGTTACCACGATATCTAATCCAATCACTGCTGATATTCATGTGGTGGTAAAAGATATTCAATACGATCATGGTTATAAAGTTAGATTTTCATTTGATCAATCAAGCTTACATCAAGTAAAGGAAACACCATCAAACAACCACCAATCAGGTGAAGAAGAAAGCACTGCGGCAAATAGTTCAAATGGAAGTGAGGCTTCTAGCGGTCGCGAAAGTCAAGTTGCGAATCCGCAAACAGGGGATACAGCACAATTAACGATCCTTGTATTACTCGTAGCAGTTACAGGTTTTGTCTTAATGCGAAATTTTAAACTAAAGATGAGATAGGGGGAAGCGTCCATGTATGTATATAAGAAAAAAGCGATTTTAATGCTCTTTGCATTTCTACTTATTTTCTCACAAACTTTTCCTTTAACCGCTATACAAGTCCAGGCGGAAGAAGGATTAAAGGATGGAGAATACTCGATTAACTTTTCTGTATTAAAAGAAAACACTGACGAATCATCCGTCATGGATGGTTATACAGAAAAACCGGCTACATTATGGGTCGAGGAAGGTGAAAAGACTGTTCATCTTACTTTGAAGAACAGTGATTGGATAAAAAGTTTCCAAACGATGCAAGGGGAACTTTTCATTGATGCCGATGTGATTTCCGTAGATGAAGAAAATGATAAACGAGTAGTCGCATTTCCAATAGAGGATTTTGATACACGTGTAGTTGGCTCGACGCGAGTTACGATCCCTATGTTAAATTACGACAATAGCTATACGGTTCATATAAAATTTGATGCTGAAAGTTTAAAAGCAATAAACGTAGTAGAAGAAGAAGAGCCAGTAGAAGAGGAGGATACTAGTCCTGAAGAAGAAGAGCAGGAGGTACCAGGTTCAGATGAAGAAGGAAACGAATCTAAGCCAGTTCTGCTAGAAACAGGTACATACCAAGTCACGTTTTCTACCTTACATGCTACTGAAGAGCGAGATTCTTCGATGAGTAGCTATTTACTTAGTCCAGCTAAACTGATTGTAGAAGAAGATCGGGCCTATGTACAAATAGAGGTTAAGGATGAGAGGGGCAGCATCAAAGGCATAAGGCTTGCTCATAATGGATCATTAAAAGCAGGTCAATTAATGGAGATTCCAAGTAACGGAAATCCAGTGCAGCAATTTAGCGTTAATTTAGTGGAAGAACCGATGGCAGCCGAAGTCGATATGGAAGTTGGAACCTACAAAAACACACAAAAATTTAGAGTGCAATTTGATTTTAATCACGCTCATAAAATAAATGATGAAGAAACACCAGAAGAAAATGAAGATGATACAGAACCAGAACAACCAGAACAACCAGAACAACCAGAACAACCAACACCAGAAGAACCAGAGGTACCAGGTGAAAATCTATTTTCAGACATTGAAAATGGTACGTATCAATTGAATTTTAACGCTTTACATGCAACCGATGACAATCGTGAATCTTCAATGGCTGGCTATCTAGGCAATCCTGCACGTTTAGAAATAACCGATGAGGGTGTACAGCTATTTCTAACAGTCCAAGAGCGACCTGGTCAACAACTGACAGATATAAGAGTTGATTATTTGGGAGAATTTGTGAGTGGAAACGTTGAAAGTGAAGATAGTGAACAATTATCGCGAGTTCTATCATTTGATTGGCCGACATCTCAAACAGTAGTAAACGCAGAAGTAGATATGGTCGTTCCAGCTGCTAATTATCAAAACACACAAAAATTCAGATTGGCACTTGATATGGATACATTAGTAGATATTCAAGATTCGAAAGAGCCAGGTGAAGGTGATACGGATCCAGCAGAGCCAGAACAACCAAACCCAGAGCAACCGGCTCCAGAAGAACCAGAGCAACCGACACCGAATCCAGAAGATGGTGCGGGTGATGTCGAACTAGAAGATGGCATGTATCAAATTGGTTTCCAAGTATTAAAAAATGGGACAGATGAGATTTCTGTTATGGATAGTTATACGGTGAAACCAGCAAAGCTTACTG
This sequence comes from Alkalihalobacillus pseudalcaliphilus, assembly GCF_028610675.1. Lineage (NCBI taxonomy): Bacteria > Bacillati > Bacillota > Bacilli > Caryophanales > Bacillaceae > Alkalihalobacillus > Alkalihalobacillus pseudalcaliphilus. The sequence goes on along the minus strand of NZ_JAQQWS010000002.1, from coordinate 107,168 downwards.
TAGAGAACAGCAAGAAGTATATTGAAATGACTCTTACAAATAGCGAGTGGATTACGGTTTTCCAAACAGAGCAAAACGGGTCATTACTTGATAGTGAAGTTGTTCATACGGATGAAGCAAAAAATGAACGTACGGTCCGTTTCCCGATTAATCAATTACAGGAGCGTTTACAGGCTTATACATCTGTTTTTGTACCAGCTATTCAATATAGCAGTAGCTATGAAGTACAGATTCTATTTGATATGACGAGTTTAGTAGATGCTGAAGGTAATCCGGTAGTTCCACCTGAACCAGCACCGAATCCAGGTGGTGGGCAGCAGCCAAGTCCAAACCCAGGACCGACTCCACAACCAACTCCAAATCCTGAGAATAATGATGAGGATGAGCTAGGTGAAGGGGAACTTGCGAACGGGGTCTACCATATTAATTTCAATATTTTTAAAGAAGGTAGCGAAGAAATCTCTGTAATGGATGAGTATACGGTAAAACCTGCTAAACTTCTAGTTGATAATGAACAGATGAATATTCAATTAACAGTCAAAAATAGTAACTGGATTCGTGTTTTTCAAACAGAACAAAATGGTCAGCTAGTCGATGCAGAAGTTATATCTGAAAATGAGCAAGCTCTTACGAGAGTTGTTCAATTCCAGGTTGAGGACTTAAACGAAAGCTTAGCGGCATATACAGAAGTCTTTTTTGAAGAACCATTCTTATATGACGGTAAGTACAATGTACAGATTGCTTTTGATGCTAATAGTGTTGACCTAATAGAGGGACCAGGTGGTACTCCTCCTGGTAATTCGGGTGGGAATCAACAAGAAAACAATGAAGATGATGAGAATGAAGAAGGCTTACAGTATGAGCGTGATGATGAAGACTTAGAAAAAACGCCTACTCAAACAGGTAGCGGGGATCAAACTGAAAACGCTAAAACAAATGATACGACAAGCATTTTAATGATTGGATTATTTATTAGTGCTCTAATAGCTTCTGCTTTCATGTTAATTAGGAAGTATCGTCTAGGTACCTTGTAAAATGTATGTCTTGGCCCTTCTATTAAGGGCCGAGACAGTCTTATTTTCAGATGTATGTGGTTCGGAGGGAAACGGATGAAATTAATAGGGAAACATATAGCCTGTTTATGTTTTTTGTTCTTCCTTATCTCCTGTTCGTCAGCCAGTGAGGATGTATCAGAGGGTACAGTGGAGAAAGAACTGAATAATGAAGAAAGAATTATCGCAACGACGGTAGCAGCGGCGGAAATCTTTGCAGAACTCAACATCGATCTAGTTGGTGTACCAACAACTTATAAGGGATTACCAGAGCGATATGATGGGATCAAGGAAATAGGGAATCCGATGAGTCCTGATATGGAGCTGATCAAATCGTTATCTCCTACACATGTTTATTCGGTTACGACCTTACAAAGTGATTTAGAAGAAATATTTGAACGGACGAATATTCCTGCTAGCTTTTTGAACTTTCAAAGCTTAGAGGATATGCTTTTGGAAATTGAAGTGATCGGCTCTATGCATAACCGGAGCAAAGAGGCAGAGGAGCTCATTAAATCTTTGGAACAGCAGTTAAGTCAATCCGAGCAAAAAGTAGAAGGCAAGCAGTCGCCGAAGGTTTTAATTTTATTAGGTGTACCAGGTAGTTATTTAGTAGCTACAGAACATTCTTATATTGGTGATCTAGTGAAAAGAGCGGGTGGTACTAATATTGTACAGGGAGAAACGGTTGAATATTTGGCTTCTAATACTGAATACCTTCAACAAGCAAACCCTGATGTGATTTTACGTGCAGCACATGGAATGCCTGAAGAAGTGATAGAGATGTTCGACCACAAATTTGCAACAGATGATATTTGGAAACACTTTGATGCGGTTAAAAATGACCGTGTTTATGATTTGGAGGAGGAGCTCTTTCCGACAACTGGTAATTTAGCTGTTGGTCGGGCAATGGATGTATTAGTGGATTTCCTCTATCGCTGAGTGCACGAGTTTCTTTGGAATAAATGAAGTAGCAGAGCATCCTATAAAATAATGAAAGAATATTTACCTCTTAAGGTAGAAGGTGAATCAATGAATAAAAAGATTGTTAGTTTTGTAGTGGTGGGTATCTTATTAGTAAGTGTACTTATCTATTCTAGTTTATCTGGTAGTATTCAAGTTAGTTTTCGAGAATTATTGATAGGCTTAACCCAAGGTGGTCATGATGAAGTGGCGGTAATTCGTGATTTAAGATTGCCACGGATTATTACAGCCATGATGGCAGGGGCAGCACTTGCTGTTTCTGGAGCTTTACTGCAAGCAGTTATGCGCAATCCACTAGCAGACGCAGGAATTATTGGTATTTCTTCTGGGGCTGGCTTTTTTTCCGTTTTTGTCGTTAGCTTTTTCCCGACGCTTTACTTCTGGTCACCCATATTTGCATTTATTGGAGGGGCAATTGCCTGTTTTCTCGTATACAGCTTGTCTTGGAAGTCTGGCTTAAATCCGGTTAAGTTAATTTTAATTGGTGTGGCTATTAATGCTGTGTTTAGTGGGTTAAGTGATACGTTTAATTACCGCGGTAGCTATACGGTGACAAGTATTAGCCCCACAACGACATCAACATTAGCGATGAAAAGCTGGACGGATGTAGAGATTATTCTTTGGTTTGGTGGCATTGGATTATTAGCTGCTTTTTGTGTCGGTTATTTGTGCAATTTATTAGTTCTTCAAGACAAAACGGCAAAAGGCTTAGGAATATCCGTGTTGCGTTCACGTCTTATCATTTCAGCGATTGCTGTTATGCTTGCAGCTGTATCAACGGCGGTAGCTGGACTCATTGCCTTTATTGGTTTATTAGTTCCTCATATGGCTCGCCAACTTGTAGGGACCGATTATAAGATTTTGCTACCTTTTACAGCCTTAGCAGGTGCGTTATTATTACTTTTAGCCGACACCTTGGGGAGAATGATTATTGCCCCGAATGAAATACCAGCCTCCATCATTATGGCGATTATCGGAGGACCATTCTTGATTATTTTATTGCGGAGAAAGGAGCTTTAATAACGAGATGTTAATTAAGGATATATCTTTTTCTTATACAAAAAAGGAGAAGCAACTTCAAAATATACAAACAGAAATACCTCTTGGTAAAATAACGACAATCATCGGTCCAAATGGTTCGGGTAAATCGACTTTTATTCAACTAATAGCAAGGTTGTATTTCTCCACAGAAGGGGAAATTGTGTTGGATGGCAAAAGACTTGAGGCGTATTCTGCTCGTGAATTTGCTAAAAGTCTTGCGGTCGTTCATCAGCATAATATAGTTCCTGATGATATGACGGTAGAAAAACTCGTTCGGTATGGACGAATTCCACATCAACATTTTCTAAAGAAAGACCGTAAAGATGATGAGAGGGCTGTTGAATGGGCATTAGAAAAAACACAACTATTGAAAAAGAAGTATCGTGCCGTCAGCCAATTAAGCGGCGGGGAGCGACAGCGCGTTTGGATCGCGATGGCACTAGCCCAGCAAACACCAATCTTGTTATTAGATGAACCGACAACCTACTTAGATATGTATCATCAGCTTGAAATTTTAGATTTAGTTAAAAGGTTAAATAGGGAAGAAGGTATGACGATAGTGATGGTCTTGCATGACCTGAATCAAGCAATACGTTATAGCGATCACCTTCTCGTCTTGAAGGATGGACAAAAGCTATTAGAAGGCTCTCCAGAGGATGTAATTAATGAAGCTGTAATCCATAAAATATACGGCATACGAGCCAAAGTGAAAGTAGAGGACAATGACCTATACGTCGTTCCACTCGGCATCTAAAACGAGCAAACGGAGAATCACGGGGTTGTTAGCAGAAAAAGGAGGAGGAAGCCCGAGCAAACGAGGAATCACGGGGTTGCGGCACGGAAAAGAAGGAGGAAGCCTGAGGAAACGAGGAATCACGGGGTTGCCGCACGGAAAAGAAAGAGGAAGCCCGAGCAAACGAGGAATCACGGGGTTGCGGCACAAAAAAGAAGGAGAAAGCCCGAGTAAATCTAAATATATAATTATAACAAGCGAGGTTATAGGTTCAAACACCACACAAACCCATGGCGAAGCCCGATTCACTTCGCCACCAACAAAGAGGAAAGTTGAATATTGTCTTTAGTATTTTGGCTCTTCATTTACTTTGTTTTTTGTTATTACTTTTTTATGATGTTATTTGTACTTGAGAATCAGCAGTACCTAGCGGGCGATTCATGCTGAGACTCCCGTGGGACATAGTGGCAGAGCTGAGATCCGCTGGCTGCGTCGATTAGCTCAGCGCCACGTGATTTTCTCGGAGCATGATTTTCGGTAGCGGCAAGTAGAGCTCGGCATATGAGTTTCAGCTTTAACTTTCATACAAAAAGGACGATCTTATGAAGACTCAACAAATAAAAAAGAAAAGAGGAAGTAGAATAATTACGATTATCTGCCTCCTCATTTTTATCTATTCTGCTTACAGACTAATCGAAATTGGCTATGACTATTATCGGAATCATCAAGTATTAACAGATATTCAAGAAGTATATTCCCCAATAGAACGACAAGAACAATCAGAAGAAAACCAACAACAGCGGAGCTCATTTAATCCCTTGTTAGATATCAATGAAGACATAGTTGCATGGATAACCGTCGAGGGAACAAAGATCGATTATCCCATTCTACAATCAACAGACAATGATTATTATTTAAATCGGAATTATTTACATCAAGAGACGCGGGCAGGTTCCATTTTTATGGACTTCCGAAATGACATTACTTTAGAAGAAGAACATACTATTGTGTATGGACATCGAATGAAGGATGGCTCGATGTTTGCCGGTTTAAATCAATATTTAGAGCCGGAATTTTATCAAGAGCATCCTTCATTTTCCTTTGACACCCTTTATCAAAGCTACGAGGTTGAGATATTTGCCGCCTATGTCACAACAACAGATTTCTATTATATTGAAACGGACTTTCAAGAAGAACAACAATTTGACGTGCTGTTACAAGAAATGAAAAAGCGCTCAGCAATCACTACAGATGTTGAGGTAGGCAGTAAAGATAGAATCATCACACTATCGACTTGCGATTATCAGCTAGATCGAGAGCTAGGAAGACTAGTCGTTCACGGTAAATTAACCTCAAGAAATTAACGTTCAAACATAAAATAAAAACGGAGTCCGATGTGGAAAGTGGAAGAGTTAATAGCGTCCACCAATGCCGAGTAAATGAAAATACGCAGCAAAGAAGCGGAAAAATCAGCCGTCAATGCGGAGCAAAACAAAAAATATAGCAATGAAACCGGAAGAAAGCTCGTCAATTTGATTTCAAAACAATCACGTAGTTACAACGGCACAACCCACCACCCTAAGAAACTTTCATCCAAAACGCCTATGACAAAGCCTGTACACTTCGCCGCCAACAAACATAAAAGTAAGGGTTTGCTTTTTGACCGGCGGCATTTCATTTAATTTGGTTTTTGTTTTTTTAGAATGTAGTTAGTCAGTTTTGAACTTGAGAATTAGCAGTACCCAAGCGGGCGAGTTATGCGGAGACTCCCTCGGTACGTAGTGGCAGGCTGAGATCCAGCGGCGTAGCCGATTAGCTCAGCGCCCGCCGGAGGGTGCGTGCCCCCCATTCCCGCAGCGATCTTCGAAGAAGAGCACATGAGCTTGAGTACACTTCCATACAAAACAAGCCTGTAACCATTTACATAAAGTAAACAGTTACAGGCTTGCTTCTATTACAACCTAGATGGTTAGTTATATCACTTATTGTGCAACTTCAAGAGTATCAGAGTCACCAGCTTTTAAAGGATTTCTCACAACCTTAACATCATAGAAACCAATGTTATTTTCAAGAATGTACTCAGGGATTTCTCTTTTCGTATGAGATTTTTTGAAGGCTTCACTCTTCGTCCAATTCTTAAAATCATCACGAGAGTTCCAGCGTGTTACGACAGTCACCTCATCGTAATCGCGTGTGTTCTGCGTAAATAACACCTCTAAACCAAGGAACCCCTCCATAAATTCAACTTGACCAACTTTGTTAAAACGTTCAATTAACTTTTCACCATTTCCTTTAGTAATCTTTGATTTGTTTGTAACAATAACCATTTTAACTCCTCCTTCAGTTTTATATAGTGACTTCATATTTCTAATCTTGTTTTATGAAACTGGCCTTTAACAGGGATAATGAGTGGCAAACCATCATCAAATAAAATTTTGACATCAATGTTATATATATCCTTGATAAAAGCACTTGTTAATAAATCAACAGGGTTGCCTGCAGCACGAATAGAACCATTTTTGACCGTAATCACGTAGTCACAATAGGTGGCAGCTTGCTGTAATTCATGTAAAACCATAACAATCGTCATGGAAAATTTCCGCTGAATTTGTTCCAGTAACTCCATGAGTTCAATTTGATGAGTGACATCTAAAAAGGTAGTTGGTTCATCAAGTAAAAGAATATCTGTTTTTTGTGCTAGTGCTAAGGCGATACGTACCTTTTGTTGCTCACCTCCAGATAAAGTATGAAAAAGCCTGTCTGCATGCTTTTGTGTATTCGTTATTTCCATCGCCCATTGGATGATTTCTTGGTCATGCCCGAGTGAAGTCTTTTCAAAGAAACGTTTATATGGTGAGCGACCATAAGCGATTAATTCCTGTACAGTCAGGTTAGGAAAGGATTGCTTGCTCTGAGGGAGCATAGCTACAGTTCGGGCAAATTCCTTCCTTTTATAATCATGGATGTCTTTTTCCTTGATGCTAATAGAACCCGTATTCGTTCCAACGAGCTGTGTGAGAGCTTTTAGTAGGGTTGATTTACCAGAACCATTTGGACCGATAATGGCGGTCATCTTCCCTTTAGGAATGTCGATAGTGGCATCATTCAGGTGAAAGGTTCCTAGCTGGACATTCAGATTTTTTGTTGCAATTTCGACCGTCATGAATGAAGCCCCTTTCTCTTCAATAAATAAAGGAAAAATGGTGCACCTAAAACAGCAAGTAAAATACCAACAGGTAATTCGATGGGGTCAAATAAAGTCCGTGCAGCTGTATCAGCTAAAACAACCAAAATCGCACCGTATACAGCAGATAGCGGTAATAAGAAGCGATAGTCTTCACCGATGAAAATCCTGATAGCATGCGGTACAACAAGACCGACAAAACCAATTAATCCGGCAACACTAACAGCCGTTCCTGCAAGAAGGGCAGCTAATACGATTAATAGAAATCGTTGTAACTCTACTTTTTGTCCTAATAGTTTGGCAGAATCATCGCCAAGAAGTAGTAGGTTAGCAGGTCGAATGGCTAAAAGTGATAAAAGCAAACCGATTATGGCATAGGGAAGCATAAAGTCGAGATGAAACCAGCTTCGCCCATTAAGCCCTCCTGCGAGCCAAGGTATGACCGATTGAACCCGGTCACTAAAAATCACCATTAAACCGTTTTGAACGGCTCCAATAAGAGCATTAATAGCAACTCCAGCAAGGATAATTTTTAGTGGTGACGCTCCTTTATCCCAAGCAAGTAAATAAATAACTAATGCCGTAACAACGGCTCCTATAAAAGCGGTGATAGGGAGTAGATAGCTTAGTTGAGGAAGCATTAACATCGTAATACTTGCCATCATGCCTCCGCCCGCTGTAACCCCAATAATGCCCGGGTCTGCGAGTGGGTTTCTCATCACACCTTGTAAAATTGCCCCTGAAACCGCTAAGCAAGCACCAACAAGTAAACCAATTAAAACTCTTGGAATCCTTAAGTCTACTAGTATCGTTCGATAAATAGAGTCGTCGTTATGGAAGATGATATTCATTAAATCTAGGAATGGTATCGAGACAGACCCAACCGACATTCCAAGTAATGAGACAATGATAAGAATTGGTAGTGCTGATAATATCAAGAGCGTTCTTCGTTTATTTCGTCTATTCATTGAGCCGAATGTCCCGACGTTTCTGCAAATAATTGGGCTAAGATTTCAAGTGCTTCTGTAACCCGTGTACCAGGATTAGAACCAAATAAATCAGATGGTAAAACTTCGATTCGACCTTGCTTGACGGCCTCTAAGTTATTCCAAGTAGCATTTTGTTCCATTTCCTTTAGAAAGCCTTTTTTAACCTCTTCAGAATTACCGTGACTCATAAGTAATATGTATTCAGGATTAGCTTCAATGACTCTTTCTGTATTTAATTGAGCGTATTGTGGATAAGCCTCTAATTGTTCAAAGTCACTGGCGATATTTTCACCGCCCGCTACTTCTAACAAATGTCCACTTAATGAGTTTGGTAAAGCTGCCATGTACGTACCAGGTGCACCGTAAACGAGGAGGACTCGTGTTTTATGTTCAGGTTGATTCGCTTGAATTTGCTTGATCTGTTCATCCATCGTTGCTAAAAGTTCTGCCGCTTTATCCTCCTTTTGCAGCATTTCTCCAAATAACTGGATTTGATTTTGAATATCCTCAATCGATTGTGCTTGAGTTAACACAAATTCAGCACCCAAACCTTCAATGGTTCCAATATCTTTAAGGTTCATTTGTGCATGGCCTAAAACAACGTCAGGCTGAGCTAAAGTTAATTGCTCTAAGTCAATTTCATGTGTCGATCCGATTTGCGTCACATCGTTTGTAGCCTCAACGTGACTAACTCCATTCGGTCTACCTACTAGCTCACCACCAAGTGCATAAATAATGTCCATTTCACCATTACTGAGTGCTGCGATTCTTTCTGGTGCATGTTCAAGCTCAATCGTTCTGTCGGCAAAGTCTGTAATCGAGTACGTGTCATTTGCTGATGTTGTTGATTCCTTTTGGGGTGAAGAAGTGTCGGAACAACCGAAAAGCAAAAGGGTAGTCAGTATAAAAATGAGTGTGAATGATTTGCTCATCATAAGTACGCTTCCTTTTTAAAAGTAGTTATCGAGATTCTAAATGATAATGAATATCACTATCAATTTAGTTAAATGATAATGAATATCATTCTTACTGTCAAGAAGAATATATTCATTTTTGACGAATTTATGAAAATTAATTTATTTAAGGCTAGCAGGTGAAAGCAAGTATTATCATGAATGTAGACAATAGGAGCTCTACAATGGAGCAGAAGGAGAGGATTGGATGGAAGCACTAAGCCATTTAGCTAAAAGCATTGATTATATCGAAGCTCATTTAGCGGATAAGGTAGATATGGAGGAAGTAGCGGCGATAGCCCATTTCTCAAAGTTTCATTATCAGCGTATGTTCTATATGCTTATAGGCGTAACACCTACAGAGTATATAAGGCGTAGACGGCTAACCTTAGCGGTAAAAGATCTATTAGAAGCTGACAAGAAAGTAATCGATGTTGCTTTTAAATATGGCTATGACTCACCTGAAGCTTTCGCAAGAGCTTTTCGTAGGCTACATGGGATTTCTCCAAGTCAGGTGAGAAAGAATGAAAGGATGCTAATTGCTTATCCGAAAATCACCTTCCAACTTCAAATAAAAGGAGCGGTTGAAATGGATTATCGTATTGTTGAAAAAGAGTCATATGATATTGTTGGCAAGAGAATGAGGTTAACAACCAAAAATGGTGAGAATTTTAAAAAAATACCTTTGTTTTGGAATGAATTTAATTCTGATGGTTCTTGTGAAGTTTTAGAACAAGTTATGACCGACTTTGGTTACTTAGGTGTTTGTTTAAATTTCGATGAGGAACAAAATGAATTTGACTATATGATTGCCGTCGAATTAAAGCGGGGTGCAGAGGTACCAATTGGGTATGAGAGGGTAACGATACCAGCTGTAACTTGGGCCATCTTTGAAGCAGTAGGGCCAGTTAGTGAGGTTGTTTCTGAGGTGACAAATCGGATATTCCGAGAGTGGCTACCAGCAACAGGTTATCAGTTAGCTAACGCCCCAGAATTAGAAGTTTACCCACCTGGTGATGTAACGAAAAAAGACTACTGCACACAAATTTGGATGCCGATTCAAAAAGGATAAATCGCATAAGGCTTGTATGAGACTCTCTTTTATCGGTAAAATGGTTAAAAAAGGAGGGATATGATGGCAACGATCGATGATTTCTTGGAGCTAGACATTCGGATTGGAACCATTGAAGAAGCAGAGTTTTTTGCAGAGGCAAGAGTCCCAGCAATAAAATTGACCATTAATTTTGGTGAAGAGCTAGGGATGAAGGCATCAAGTGCTCAAATTACAAAACGTTATCAAGCAGAAGAGTTAATTGGTAAACAGATCGTGGCTGTTGTCAATTTTCCATCACGAAGAATTGCTGGTTTTAAATCGGAAGTATTAGTATTAGGCGCAGTACCTAGTGAAGGTGATGTTATTCTCTTACAAGCAGATCAACCTCTTAAAAATGGTACGAAAATTTCGTGAATATCATGTATACTTAAAGTAGCTTCTGAATGCCATTTAGGAGCTACTATTTTGCATGTTCACTTCGCCACAAATAAACATGAAAGTATGATTTAGCTTTTAATTGGTGGCTTTTCATTCAGCTTGATTCTTGTTTTGGTTCATTTTAATGAATGATGTAAAACTGTATTTGAACTTGTGAATTTAGATTAACCCAGCGGACGAAAATATGCGGAGACTCTCGCGGGGCGTAGTGGCGGGCTGAAATCCACTGGTTGTGCCAGTTAGTTCAGCGTCACCCCGCAGGACGCGGAGCATCATTTTCGGTAGCGAGGAGCAATGCTCCATGTTCGCTCTAACTTTCATATAAAGAAAGGAACGATCATTATGACAAATCGTTTACAGGAATACTTGACTGAGCACCGTGCAGGACACTTAGAACAGCTAAGTGAGTTCCTTAAGATACCATCTATTAGTGCATTATCAGAGCACAAGGGTGATATGAGGAAATCAGCCGAATGGTTAGTTGCATCCCTTCAAGAAATAGGAATGGAAAATGTCACGATCATGGAAACCGGAGGACATCCTGTTGTCTATGGCGACTGGCTTCATGCAGCAGATAAGCCAACCGTTCTTATCTATGGCCATTATGATGTTCAACCTGTTGACCCATTAGAACTTTGGGAGTCACCACCTTTTGAACCAACCATTCGTGATGAAAAGATATATGCAAGAGGAGCAACCGATGACAAAGGACAAACCTTCATGCATATTAAAGCAGTTGAAGCTTTACTTAAAGTTCATAATGAACTACCCGTCAATATCAAATTCCTTATTGAAGGCGAAGAGGAAATTGGGAGTGTGCATTTAGACCAATTCGTCGATGAAAATAAAGAGCTATTACGTGCTGATGTACTTGTTATATCAGATACACCTTTATTAGCTAAAGGCAAACCAGCTATTTGTACAGGTTTGAGAGGCCTAGCTTCTTTACAAATTTCAGTCAAAGGGGCAAAAGGAGATCTCCATTCAGGCTTATATGGAGGAGGAGTTCCGAACTCTATCCATGCACTCGTTCAAATTTTAGATTCAATGCGTGATCAAGATGGACGCATTCAAGTAGAAGGATTTTATGATAAGGTAGAGGAATTAACAGAGCAAGAAAGAGCTGCTTTTAAAGCGTTAAATGATGATGAAGAAGCACTCAAAAAGGAATTAGAATTACCAGAGCTTTTTGGTGAAAAGGGTTATTCCTTGTTAGAGAGAACGTGGGTACGTCCGACCCTAGAGGTTAATGGCATCTACGGGGGCTTCCAGGGTGAAGGGGTAAAAACCGTTATACCTGCTGAGGCCCATGCTAAAATAACTTGTCGTCTCGTCCCCGAACAGGACCCTGAAGAAGTAACGGCACTCTTAGAAAAGCATATTGAAAACCATACTCCACCTGGTGTTACCGTAACAACGAAACGATATGATACAGGTAAGCCATTTGCCGCACCGGTTGATCATAAAGTCTTCCAATTGGCTGCCAAGGCGTATGAAGAAGTTTACCAGGCTCCTGTTGCCTTTTCGAGAATGGGCGGGTCCATCCCTGTTGTAGAAACCTTTGCTCACGTATTAAGAATACCAATCGTACTGATGGGCTTTGGCTTACCATCTGAGAATTTCCATGCACCGAATGAACATTTTCATCTCGAAAATTTTGATAAAGGCTTACTAACTCTAACAAATTATTATCAAAAATTAGGTAGAGAGTAGGAGTGAAGCAATTGAAAGTGGACGAACCTCATCGTCTGCTTTTTTAGTACAGATATGCTGATACAAATTGATTAGTATTCCAATATATAGTACATTTAATTTACTAATATTTGAAATTAATTAGGCATATTCAAAGTGTATCGAACGGTGATTTATAATTGGAGGGTATAAAGAATGATAACCATTATGATTGTTGATGACCAGACTTTAATGAGGGAAGGCCTTAAGACAATTATCGAGTTAGAAGACGATATGAAAGTTGTCGCAACAGCAGAAAATGGAGAGGAAGCTATCAGTAAAGCAGTTCGAATTAAGCCAGATATTATACTTATGGACATTCAGATGCCAGTTATGAATGGTATAGATAGTCTTATCGAGATTAAAGCGAAATTACCTCATATAAAAATTCTGATTCTTACGACATTTGCTCAAGAGGATTATATCATCTCAGGTTTAATTCACGGTTCTGATGGCTTTTTATTAAAGGATATGAATTATGACCAATTAATCAAGTCAATGAGAGATGCTTATGAGGGACAAGTGATTTTACCTAATCAAATTGCCCAAAAGCTTGCAAAAAGAATAAAGAGTGCAGATTCTATTACTCACTCAAGACCATTTAATGAAAAAGAATTACAAGCTAAAGGAATCTATTTTTCCAAAAGAGAAATGGAAGTGGTTCATTTGTTAATGACGGGTTGTAGCAATAAAAAAATAGCGGAAACCTTATTTATTAGTGAAGGTACAGTAAAGAATTATATTAGTGAAATATACAAAAAAATAGATATTAATGACCGTGTCCAAGCGATTGTCTATTTAAATCAATTTACTTCATAATTCATTCTTATAAGTGAGTGAGGTATACACATGATTGAGGGTTATCATTATATAGAGACGATTGATAATGAAACGAACTTTATATTATATCGAGCTGTGGAGGCATTGACGAACGAACCTGTACTCATTTTAATGGGCAGAACCTATCAAACTCCTAAATCTCATTTAGAAGAGTTAGAGAAAGTCGCAGCAATTAGTTCAGAGATGACAGAAGCGACGCACACTTTCAAGCTAAGGTATGAGAATGCTCCAAGAAAGAAACCATACCTTGTAGCACAAGATATGGGTGCTATTCAGCTAAAAACGCTCATGGAGCAAAAAAGACTTTATGAGTTAAATGATCTTCTAATCATTAAACAATTTGCAAGCATTCTAGCACAGGTTCATCAACAAGATTATATTCATCGTAGTGTTATCCCGACTTCGTTTATGATCACGCCAAAGAAATGTAAGCTAATCGGTGTTCAATATATTGATGCTTTAAAAATACAAACAAATGCGTTAGCCAATGTACATATTGAAAAAAGGTTCGCCCCGTATATGTCACCAGAACAGACAGGGAGAATTGGAAAGTTTATAGATACAAGAAGTGATTTTTATTCATTAGGAATTTTGTTATATCAATGGGCAACAGGTGAATTACCTTTTCGAGCAAATGATGAAGTTCAATGGCTTCATGCCCATATAAGTGAAACGCCAACACCACCGCATTTAGTTGATCAAAATGTCTCTCTCAGGCTTTCCATGATCATTATGAAGCTACTAGACAAAAATCCAGAGCAACGTTATCAAAGTGCATATGGACTTATAAAAGACTGTGAGAGGTTGATGGAACTTACAGATAGTTCTAAGGATGACCAACTAACATTAGGCGACTGTGATAAGTCGACGACCTTGGAGTTTTCTTCAACACTGATTGGTAGAGAAAAAGAGATCGACAAGCTTCGAACTATCTATTCAAACACGGTCAATGAGGCTAAAGTGGTGCTCATAGAAGGAGAGGCTGGAGTCGGAAAAACAAGCATTGTACAGCATGTTTTCAAGGGCGTGCAAAAAGATACCTACTTTATTCAAGCGTCGTTTGAAAAGAGAAAAGGACATCAAGCATACCACGGTTTTATCAATGGATTTTCTCAACTCATTGATCAAATCATTGCCCAAGGAAATGCGGAAGTAATGAAATGGAGAACCATTTTTAAAAATGGTCTAGGTGATTCTTTATCTGTTTTTTATCGAATATTTCCCGATATTTTATTAATACTGGATGAGGATTCAGTAGATAGTGAGCCCATTAACATGGAAGCCCATTCATTTAAACAGGCAATTAGGAGGTTTCTTCAGTGTTTCTGCGAGCAAGGCAAAACAATCATTTTCTTCTTTGATAATATGCAATGGTTTGATGAAGCGTCCTTGTCGTTATTTGAAGAAGATAAATTGACGGTACATGTTGAAAAAGTCTTGTTTATATTGGCTTTCCAACTCAATGAAAAAAGTCAACTAGATAGAAATGATAAGGCTCGTCAAATGCTCTTAAAAAATGTATCCATTGATTTAGTGCTGACGCTACAGCCATTAAATAGGCAGCAATTATTACTTTGGCTAAACAGCACGTTTACCTTATCAAAAGACATGGAGGATGAGACGTTAACAACATTATTTGAACGAACAGCTGGCAATCCCTATCGTCTTCAACAGGAATTAATAAGTTTATATGAGAAAAAACAATTCACTTTTAATCATATTGAAGGTTATTGGTCCTTTTCACAACTGCCTATTATTGAAGAGAGACAGGAAACAAATATTGAAGCACTTCCAAGTATTATAGAGCATATGTCAGAAATAGAAGTGGAATTATGGGAGTACTGTCTATGCCTTGGTGAGCCATTTCATTTTGAGCTTTTACAACAGATTTCGAATTATTCAGCTACTATCATTGAGTCATGCTTCACTCATTGGCAAAGATTAGAACTTGTGAAACGTATAGAATCCTTAAATATAGAAGAATTAGTCCTAACATTTATAAATGACCAAGTTTGGACGTATTTGTATGCAAATATCGACAAGCAAAACAGAATGGAAAAGCATTATAAAATTGCAGAAGCCATGCTAGCTCAATTATCAGAATTAGCACAAATTCCTTCCACCATTGTTGACCATTATAATAAATGCACGGAGCTTCCATTATCAAAAGAGAAGGGCTTAGAAATTGCCCAATATAATTTAATGGCAGCAGACAATTATGCAGCGGTTGAAGCCCATCACTCAGCGTGTGTGTATTATGAGCATGGATTAAAATGGGTACAAGACGACCCGTCCCTTGAGTTCATTCTCAATATAGGGAAGGCACGGTGTTTATACGCTCTGGCCAATAATGAAGAAGCACAAGCGTTAACGACCGAACTATATCAAAGTGCTACAACCGTAAAGGAAAAGGTCGAGGTGCTGCGTGTAGAAATAAAAATGACGAACCATTTAGCAGAGCCAGAAAAAGTCATTCAATTATGCCTCGATGGACTAGCACTTCTTGGATATGCATTTCCGAAAAGGCTAATCAAGTTCCATATATTATATGAATTGCTGAATGTCCATGTAAGAATGAATCGAGTTCTTCAGTATCAACCCCTTAAACAAGAGGGTTATAGTGAACAGGAGAAAATGGTTTTTTCACTGTTAGAAGCTATGGGTATAGCGGTCTATGGGTATAAAAAAGATCTCTATGCTCTGCATGTATTACGTCTTGTCAAGCTTCAATATCCAACTTTTTCAGAAGGGAACTCGAGTCTCATTTTATCTCAATATGCGATGGTATTAAGCGAAGGAGTTCACCATTATAAGAAAGCCTACCACGTTTCAAAGTGGGCTACAGAAAAAATCGGTCAGAATTCAGACTCGTTTACAAAAGGTGTTACCCGCTTTATCTTTTCGGGCTTTATTCAGCATTGGCAGGAACCGTTAGTCAATAAACTGACTGACCTAGAAATTGCTTATGAAACCAATAAAAAATCGGGTAATTTAGTCGTAGCTGGAGGCTGTTTGATTATGTCGTTTAATGCCTATTTAATGCTGGGTCATCCGTTGACCTCATTACTGAAACACGTTGAAGACTATCGAATTAAAGCACAAACTCTACGATTAGAGGAATTCAACTACTATTTTCAGCTAGTAGAAAAAGTGATGGAAGCCTTAAAGAATTGGCAAGAAACAGTAGAGTTGAATCAAGAAATAGAGGCGTTATACAAATGGATCAAAACACATTTTCAATCACGAGAAACAACACTTTCCTTCTTTTCATTGCTTATGAGCTTTTATTGGACGATGTTAGGAAGATATGAAAAATGCTTAGAAGAGGTGGAAGATAGTAAGTATCTATTTGAAGGGCGGAATAGTGTGTTAGGTGCATCTCAGGTAGATTATTGGGTCTATCACAGCCTCTCTATTTGTATGGCCGGTAAAAGCGATAAGGCTCATCGGAAAATAGTCTCAAGCTATTTAAAGCGAGTTACTAAATGGAAAAAAGTGAATAAGGATAATTTTGAAAGCCGATATGACATCATTGAAGGCTGCTATTATGCGATTAAAAAGTCATTTGAGCATGCGAGAAACTCGTTACAAAAAGCCTTAAAACTATCGACAACACAAGGGTTATTTCACCATCAAGCAATCATCCGTCAACTGCTCAATTACCTTTATATTGAGCAGAATAAACCGGTATGGGCTCAGATGTATATTCAACAAGCCAACGAGTCCTTTCAAAAATGGGGAGCAGAGACGATTGTGGAACAAAACCGCCAATTGTATCAACTCAATCAAACAAATCAAGTGAAAAGTTTTCCTGTTGAGGGAATAGACAGCTTAAGTTTAATGAAAGCGGCTCAAGTTCTTTCGAAGGAAATGGTTTTAGAAAAAGTACTTCAGCAACTCATGAACATTGCTCTTCAAAATGCAGGAGCTAACTCTGGGCTTTTTATCCTTCATCATAACGATCAATTATTAGTGGAGGTGAAAGGCTATTTACAGCAAGGGGATATTCAAATTGAGGAGATGGATTCTGTTTCAATCCAAGCGTATGAGCAAGCACCTGCGACGGTAATTGATTATGTGATTAAGTTGAAAAAGGCCCTATTATTTGAAGATTTAATGAAAGATTTTAGATTCAGCAACGATCCTTATATGCCAATGTATAAGCCAAAATCCGTTTTAGTAGTACCCGTCATTCATCATCATCAATTATTTGGTGTCTTATATTTAGAGAATAACCTTTTTACTCATGCCTTTACGAAACAAGACTTACTATTCTTAGAGCTATTAATGACTCAAGCTGCTATAGCTATAGAGAATGCAAGGTTATATAAAGAGATGCAAGTATTAAATGAGTCACTTGAAGAGAAAGTAAAAAAAAGAACCTACTATTTAGAAAGAACGCAACAGCAAATGGCAGAAACGATGGCGAAAAAGTCGGTACTGGAGGAAAGAAACCGCATTGCCCGAGATATCCATGATGTGGTAGGGCACACTCTCACCACAGCGATTGTACAAGCTGAAGCAAGCAGAAGATTGTTTGAAAAAAATGGGGAATTATCGATGGAGAAATTAGAACTTACACAAGGTCTAATACGAAAAGGGTTGAATGAAATTAGACACTCCGTCCATTTACTTAATCAGTTTGATTCGATAGATGACGTGCAGCTGACCGAGGTGGTTAAGTTGGTTATATCTGAGGTAGAGGTAAATACAGGGGTTATCGTTGATTTACATCTAAATATGAAGACGGAGATCAAGCAAAACGAACTGAATCAAGTGGTTTATTATGTTTTAAAAGAAGCTTTCACAAATGGTATTAAACACGGTAATAGCTCTAATTTTTCTATACATCTAACCGAGGAAGAGGATTGTGTAAAGTTAGTCATCCAAGATAATGGGAAGGGTGTAAACAAGCTTGAATATGGATTTGGTTTACATTCAATGAAAAAGAGAATCGAGCAAATAGGAGGAAACTTGCAAATAACCTCATCGAAAAAAAGTGGAACAACACTTATTATTGAAACCCCTTATAAATAGTAAGATGGGCATATCTTGAGCATGAGCGGTATTGTACCGATCATGCTCATTCATATAGGGGAATCCTCACTTTAATCGTTTTATGTAAGTGATCAGCTGATATTCGATATATTGAAGCTATCTTCAGTTGGTCGCTTTTTCGAATTATTTATATAATCTCTAACCTCTTCTAATGTTAAACCTAACCGTTTTGCTTCAGATATTAAAGAAAGCCATTCAACATCTAGTCCCTCTTTCCTCATCTCGGAATCCCCCTCTAAAAATAGTCATTCACTCTAATTAAGACTGGTAAACATATTTTAAATCATATTGTTACTATTAATTTTAACTATTTTGAAAATAATGGATAGTTACTACGGTCATAAAATTAGTCACAGG
Organism: Alkalihalobacillus pseudalcaliphilus; assembly: GCF_028610675.1. Classification (NCBI taxonomy): domain Bacteria; kingdom Bacillati; phylum Bacillota; class Bacilli; order Caryophanales; family Bacillaceae; genus Alkalihalobacillus; species Alkalihalobacillus pseudalcaliphilus. The sequence goes on along the minus strand of NZ_JAQQWS010000002.1, from coordinate 88,754 downwards.
TTTTTTTTATTAAGTCATTTGTTGAATTTAGAACTAGTTTAAAATAACTATTTTTATTTATGCCAATAAATTGATAAGTATGACTGAATCGATAAAAATCTACATGAATAAACAGAATATATTATTTTTCTCTAGATATTTTTAGGTTAATTTATGAGTAATAAGTCCTTTTTAGTAAGGTTGAAATTTGTAAGTTTGTAGGAATTATAGTAAATTAAACTTACTTACAAATGTTGATAAGTAGTTATTTAGTCTCTTTATGAATAAATGTATGAGACTATATTTTAGTGTTATATTTGAATTAGGTGATAAGACTCAGAACGACATGGTAAGGGCATTTGATGGAGGGGAAACGATGAATAGCATACGTGTCATGATAATTGACTCACAAACATTAATGTTGGAAGGATTACGTTCTATAATTGATGCAAAACCTGATATGAAAGTTGTTGCAACTGCTAAGAATGGTGAGCAAGCACTGAATGAGTGTAACCTCACTATGGCTGATGTAGTAGTTATTGATTATTCATCATTATTAAACGGCGATCTCATTTCTATAATTAGGGAACTTAACCAAAAAGTAAAAATATTAGTTATTCTTAATATGGATGAAGATATATATATGATTAAGAAGCTAATTATTGAAGCGGATGGCCTATTATTGAAGAGTATGAGTTATGATACGTTAATTCAGTCAATCCGAGATATTATGAAGGGGCAAATCTTACTTCCGCATACGCTTGCGAAATTAGTTGTACATCAAGACTTTGATGTCCTAGGTCGACCGTATCATGAACCAGGAATAATTCCTCGTGGAGAAAGAATCAAATTTTCAAATAGGGAACAAGATGTGATTGGACTTTTGATAGAAGGCTATTCTAATAAAATGATTGCAGAAAAATTGTTTATAAGTGAAGGTACGACTAAAAATTATATAAGTGATATTTATGGAAAGATAGGAATCAAAGAAAGAACTAAGGCAGTGCAATGCTTAAAAAATCTTATGCAAGTTAGTCAGGAAATTATTTAAATGGTCTAAGAGCAGAGCTCGGACCATTTATTTTTTTATTTTATTGACTTATTCGTTATAAAGAACTAAAATTAAATAAAAATATGATTAGAGTTTTAAATAACACATGATATTCTCATTTTTTTGGAGGCTTGAATGGCTAGACTCCATTTATTTTTTGATGATATGTTCTTAATAAAGAATATAACGCGCAAATTTTTATACTCTTTTTTTGATGTTATTGTTCTTAATAAAGAATAAATAGACGGAGGTATTTATGAAGTCAAATATTCGTTTTGAAAAGGCTGTAAAGGGAGACTTATATTTATATGAATTAAAGAAGCAATTAATCAACCGAAAGTGTTCTGAAGTCATTGTGAAAGAAATGAATCACGAAGCAATTGTTTTTGAGAGTACATTATCGTTACCTCTTATGAAGGGGGTTGTTTATAAATTAAAAACGGAAGTATTTAAAAGAGAAGTAGAGCTTTTTGGGATTATTTGTGAGAAGAAACAACGTTTAGATAATAAGTTATATCTATATAAGTTATATTTTATGTCATTATCTAAACATGAGGACCTATATTTGTCTGAGATTAAATTGAAGCAACTACAAGTAAATAAATTTGAAGCATACACGCTATTAGTTAATGAAATAAACAAAGATGGAGTGAAATTTTGATGGAGCATAAAACGATAAGAGGACTTAGAAAGAATAAAGGATTAACATTAGAGGATTTGTCAGTTGCAGCAGGGGTATCGAAGTCATATATTAGTTATATTGAAAGAGGTGTACAAAAGAATCCTAGCATTGCCGTCTTAATCAAAATTGCTAATGTGTTAGATATTGAATATGTTGAACTCATTCAATTAATACATACGGAGGAAGGAAAAAGAGAGGTAGAAAAAGTAAAAAAATGAACTGATTGATTAATCAGATCATTTTTCTTATTTATCTGTCTCTTGTTTGTTTTTCCACTTAATAAAATCTAAATATTCGCGAAACTGATCCTTACTAATTCCTGAATTCATGGCTTCTTCGACAAGCTCGATCCACCTTGGGTCTAGGGTAGTATCTTGATTAGCTTGTCTTGTTTCATCATCATATAATAAATCTTCTACTGAAATATGGAGCATCGTTGCAATTTTTTCTAAAAATTGTATGGAAGGGTTTGATTGAATATTTCTTTCAATAGAGCTTAAATAGGACTTGGCAACCCCTGCTTTATCTGCTAACTCCGTTAACGAATAGCCTTTTTCTAGTCTATACCTTTTTACACGATCGCCTATCATGTGCATTACCTCTCTATGTGTGAGTTATACTTTGTATGATTATACCAATTAATAGTCTGTTCTGTAAAGAGAACTAATCAGTCTTTTTTTTAGCGATTTCTGTTTGGAAAAAAAGATTAATTTCTTGAATAGTTACTCCTAACGCAATCGCTTCCTTCAAAAGTTCAATCCACTCACTATCTAATTTTTGCTCCATACTTTGACACCCCTTTTTATTATAGGAATAACATATATGTTCATTATAAAGAACATATATGTATATGGAAAGGGGTATAAAACATAGAAATATAAAGAAATATCTATTATTTTGAAGATATTTGTCTAAAACATAGTATTAATCATAAAAAATCTGATTTTTTGGCAGTAATTGTTTGTATTTAGGTTTTGTTCATTAAAAAGAACGATTTTTACTTTATTTCCTGCAATTTTTCAACCAATTTATTAAATAATACTTTGTCTCGGTTATCTAAAGCCTTATCAATCGCTTTCATTATCGCTTCTTTATCGTTTTTCTGCATAAGGTCATGTATCATTTGATTGGTTTCTTCTTCGTATTGTTTGAAGCGTTTAAAACGTTTGAATTGGTCCTCTTTAGGGTTTTCGATCAGTTGTAAATACGTATGATTTAATGACTTACCATTAAAGTTTAAGATCAAATAATAAATTTCAGCAGGATTTGTGAGCATGTCCTCTAATAACTTCGACATATTGTCTGTTTTTCGCTTGCCATAATATATAAATCCAGGTTCTTCAGATTGAAAAGTAGAAATGACGATTGATTTATTATTTGGAACAATGTTGTTAGAAAAACGTAATTGCTCAAGTAGATGGTGATTTCGTATGAATTGATCCAGAATCATTTTAGTCTCTTTGTTTTTTAATTGATGGTTCTGTAAAAACCACTGTAGAAAACGCCTTTTTTGTTCGATAGATACCCATTTTGTCATCGAAGATTCACCTACTAGTTTAAATTTGAACAGTAAAAATATCCCCTGACACTGTCTAAACTTCTTATAATAAACTAGTGTAACATTTTTTTCTTACTATGTTTAAATAATTTAATTGAAATTTCTAACTTTTTAATTTGATGACTTGTTGAGTTTGACTCTTTATTCAATTTAGTTTTCCATCGTGGCTTTTCGTTCAACATGATTTTTTCACTCAGGGAGTACTGTCCTACTAAGGTCATTTATCGCGAGATGGATGACCAGCTAACTTCATGGCACAAACTATCGCCCATCAGTAACTTTCATACAAAAAAACCTTATACCGATTAAGATATAAGGTTTCACCTATTAACTGGCTACTTGAGTATTCTTTTCTTCTAAAATCTTTTTATCGAAAATAAATGGTCCAAATGGAATGACCGAGGCCAGTAAAGCTAAGCTTGTCGTTCCTAACGACCATCTCGCCATACGAACCATTACAAATACAGCGACGATATAAACCATAAATAAAACACCGTGTGCCATGCCGATTACGGATACGAAACTAGGAATATCAAATATATACTTAAGTGGCATAGCTAAAAATAGCAACAATACGAGAGAAGCACCTTCTAAATAGCTAATGATACGAAATGCCTTTGTTGATTGTTTCACCGATAAGCCCCCTATTAGAAACAAAATTTCTCTAAATCATTTTACAGCTTATCATAATTATGAGAGGAAAAACTAATGGACTTTTCGTGACAAATCATCAAAAGATTGACCATGCTTGACAGGAACAGGGAGCTTTGACATAATGAAGCCAATTAGCAAAGTCTTGTAGGGTTCCGTAGCGCATCATATGCTAGTCTGGTCCAAGACAAGACGCACTTCTTCAAATAACGAAGTTGTGACACGGAGGGATAAAAGCCCGGGAGATGCTGTCTATGAAGACAGAATTCCCGGGCTTTTTTGTGGCTAAATAGGATGTACCAGAAAAAAGAGGGGTGATGAATCGTGAGACAAGAGTGGTTATTATTAGTGATTGCAGCGGTTTTTGAGGTAGGTTGGGTGATGGGTTTAAAGCATTCATCTAATGGGATGGAATGGCTGCTAACCATAATAGCTATTATAATTAGCTTTTCCTTATTAATTCGCTCAGGTAGTAAGCTTCCAGTAGGGACGGCTTATGCAGTTTTTGTTGGTTTAGGAACAGCAGGAACTGTTTTACTAGATATTATCGTATTTGGAGAACCGTTTCGTTGGATGGTTGTTTTATTAATTGTTGTTCTATTAACTGGTGTACTAGGTTTGAAAATGAAAACGACTGTGACGGATGAGGAGAAAGGGGTTTAGCACCATGGAATGGATTTATTTAGTAATAGCAGGAATCTTTGAAATGGCTGGTGTGGTGATGATTAATCAGTGGCACCACTCAAAGAAATGGACAGCGATGTTTCTACTCATTTTCTTTTTTGGTCTCAGTTTTCTATTTTTATCATTAGCTATGGAAGTATTACCAATGGGAACAGCCTATGCTATTTGGACAGGAATAGGAGCTTCTGGAGGTGCACTACTTGGTATATTCCTCTATAATGAACCTAAAGATAAATGGCGAATCTTCTTTATTAGTCTAATACTCGTATCGGCAGTCGGTTTAAAAGCCATTAGCTAACTCATTTAAGCATTAGAAACGTATGGTTTTCTACGCTGCTATTGGCTTTTCAATGATTTCGATTTTGCTCCTTTTCAATAAAATAATGTTGTTGGTATAATTTCTTGAACATAATCATAAGCAATGACTCAGGTAGAAAAGTTATGCGAGATTCGAGTGGGAAAAGAGGAGAAGGCAGAGGATGAGCTATGTACCATGTTATTGTTTCAACCTTTAACTGATGGCTACTTAAACAGTTGGCACTTCATTCAATTAGTTTATGTTCATTTTCATTTTAATCATTTTTGTAAGAATGATTTTAACTTTAGAATTCAGTCACCCAGCGGACGAAAATATGTGGAGACCCCCGCAGGGCGCGTAGCATAATTTTCGGTAGCGACGAGCAACGCTCCATGTTCGCACTCACTTTCATACAAAAGGAGAAAATCATATATGACAAAAAAAGTAGTCCTAGCGGAAAAACCATCGGTAGCCCGTGACTTGGCAAGAGTATTACAATGTACAGAAAAAAGAAATGGATTCTTTGAAGGGAAAGAATATATTGTTACATGGGCATTAGGCCATCTTGTAACTTTAGCACCTCCAGAAAGCTACGGAAAATCGTTGCAGCAGTGGCGGCTTGAAGATTTACCGATGCTACCAAGCCCTCTTAACCTAGTTGTCATCAAACAATCTCAAAAACAATTCCAAACGGTAAAAGCCCAATTAAACCGAAAAGACGTATCCGAAGTAATCATTGCTACGGATGCAGGTCGAGAAGGGGAGCTCGTAGCCCGTTGGATATTAGCGAAAGCAGGCACAAATAAAAAGTTAAAGCGATTATGGATCTCATCGGTTACCGATAAAGCAATTAAAGAAGGTTTTAAGAAACTCAAAGATGGAAGACAATACGAAGGTCTGTATCATTCGGCAGTCGCAAGATCTGAGGCAGATTGGTATGTGGGAATGAACGGTACGAGAGCATTAACGACTAAATTTAATGCCCAGCTTTCCTGTGGGCGTGTGCAAACACCTACTTTAGCCATGATAGAAAAAAGGGAAGAGGATATTCGTCAATTCAAACCAATACCTTATTGGTTAGTAAAAGGAAGGGATTCTCAAAACCTAACATGGCAATGGTTTGAACAAAAAAATAATGAAAATCGTCTATTCGCCAAACAAAAGGCAGAAAAAATACATCAAATCGTTTCTAGTCAAAGTATGCAAGTAATAGATGTGAAAACAGCTAAGAAAATGCAACAAGCCCCTAAGCTTTTCGATTTAACGGAGCTTCAAAGAGAAGCCAATAAACGCTTTGGATTTTCAGCAAAGGAAACCTTGAGTACACTACAGCGTCTATATGAACAATATAAAATCGTTACTTATCCAAGGACGGACTCCCATGTTTTATCAAGTGATTTAATCGATACTTTATATGAACGTCTTGCAGCTGTGGATATTCCACCATACCGCAAGTTAGTTTCAACATTAAAAAGAGACGGTTTTCAGATTCAATCACATGCCGTGAACGATAAACTAGTAAGTGACCACCACGCGATTATACCTACAGAGCAACTTGCACCACCTTCATTATCAGCAAAAGAAAGAAAGCTCTATGATTTAATTGTGCAACGTTTTTTGGCTGTGTTATATCCGGTGTATCGTTATGAGCAAACGACGGTTACTGCTGGGGTGGGAGAACAACTATTTAAACTAACAGGTAAAAAAGAGCTTGAAAAAGGGTGGAAAGTGGTTTTTGAAGACCAGGAAACTTCAAAGGAAAGTTCATTACCTCTCATTAAGAAGGGTGATTCGATTAATGTAAAATCGGTTGAGTTAGAGCAACACTTAACCAAGCCGCCTGCTCGTTTTTCAGAAGGGACATTACTTTCTGCAATGGAAAAACCCGCCGCCTTTCTTGAGAATAAAGATCCGGAATTAGTCGACTCATTAGGAAAAGCAGGAGGGATTGGTACAGTAGCCACCCGTGCAGATATCATTGAGAAGTTATTGAATACTCACCTTATGGAAAAGCGTGGTCAAGAGCTTATGATTACTTCTAAAGGATCACAATTGCTTGAGTTAGTCCCAGCTGAGTTAAAATCACCTGCATTGACAGCTGAATGGGAAAGGAAGCTAGAGCTGATTACAGAAGGTAAGTTAAAGAAAGAGCAGTTCATACAAGAGATGAAGCAGTATGCCACCTCCATTGTGAAAGAGATTAAGGCAAGTGATCAACGCTTTAAGCATGATAATGTAACAGGTAGTAAATGCCCGGAGTGTGGAAAATTACTTTTAGAAGTCAATGGTAAAAAGGGTAAGATGCACGTATGTCAGGATCGAGAATGTGGCTTTAAAAAGAGTGTAGTTGTCTATACGAATGCTCGTTGTCCGCAGTGTCGCAAGAAGTTGGAGCTGCGTGGGCAAGGGGAAGGACAGGTATTTGCTTGTGTTTGTGGTCACCGAGAAAAGAAATCGAGCTTTGAGAAACGGAAAAAGGCGACTCAAAATCAAAGGGTAAGTAAAAAAGAAGTAAATCGCTATATGAATCAGCAGAACAAGGAAGATGGTTTTACTAATTCAGCTTTAGCAGATGCACTGGCAAAATTGAAGAAAGAATAGGGTTATCCACAAAGGAATTTTATTTGTTGTTGATAATAGTGTAAATTCCTCGATAAAAAAACTTGGTTTTTCCAATGTTATTCGACTTATTCACATTTGTTTGTGTATAAGTTGGGGTTTATCCACTATTTATTCACAAGTGGTATCTATAAATATCTTGCTAAACGAAAAAAGGTTATCTAAGGCATCTTTATTTGTAATAGATGTCAAAGGTAACCTTTTGTATGAAATTTACATGGGTGGTGCACATTTCTCGAGTAACTTGACCTTTGGTCTTTGTTTTTGGTCCGTTTTTGAAAATCGAAATGACCTCACAGACGAATGAATTCGTCTGAAGGTTCATTTCTATTTTCAAAACTTCACGCAGTCGCGTGAAGTAGCCAAGCAAACTTCGCTAACGGTCCAAAAACACTTGGATTTTAGATGCTAATCCTGATGAGTTACTACTTTCTCTTTTTTATTGGTGGTGGCGAAGTGAATGGGGCTTCGTCATGTGAGTTTTGTATGAAAGTGTACGGAGTGGCGATAGGTTGTGCCTTGAAGTTAGCTGGTCATCCATCTTGCGATAGACGACCTTAACAGGACAATGCTCCCAGCGGATCTCAGCTCTTCCACAATGTCCCATGGGAGTCTCTGCATGACTCGTCCGCTGGGCGACTGCTAATTCTTGAGTTTAAGTAACATATCCATTTACAAACATTCTAAATTTTAATGAAATAACGTCACTTCTAGATTTGATTGGACTTTACAGGTCGTTTTTAACTTGTTTGAGTGGTTCTTTAGCTGGGCCTTCGATGACATCTCCGCGATAGGAGAATCTCGAGCCGTGACATGGGCAGTCCCAGGTTCTGTCACCTTGGTTCCAATTGGTTTCACAGCCCATATGTGTACACGTTGTATCAACAAGATGTAAATGTCCATCGTGGTCTTTGTAGGCACCTGTTTTTTCTCCGTTCCATTCTACAACGGCACCTTCGTCTTTTCCAAGTTCTTCTATTTTTTTATAAGCTTGTTCTACTTTACCTTGAATCAGATGTTTGGCAACATTGATATTTTCTGATAAAAAATGTCTAATACTTGGGTCAGCAATAAATCGAGAAGGATCAAAAAGGGCTTCCGCAGGGTGATGTTCGTCTAAAATCTGTTTAGTAACGATTTGTGCGGCCGCTGTTCCCGTTGTCATTCCCCATTTTCTGTACGCAGTTGCCACATAGATTGTCTTTTTCTTATTCTTTAGTTTTCCAATATAAGGTAGCTTATCTAAGCTGACTAAATCTTGAGCAGACCAGTGATACTTGGGGGAGAATTCACCAAATAATTCTGTTCCGAACTGTTGAATAGCTTCATAATGGAATAATGGATTCATCCCTTGACCAGCTTTATGTGATTCGCCACCTAATAAAATGAGTTGTTTTCCTTCATGCTCGGTATACCTCAAGGAGCGCTTTGGGTTATCGGCACTTAAATACATACCTTCCGGAAAAGTACCTGGGATCGTACCTGCAACAATATAGGAACGTTCCGCATGAAGTTTACTAAAATAGAAACTACCGCCGTCATAGAAGGGAAAGTGCGTAGCGATGACAATCTGGTCAGCATATACACGTGCTTGTTGATTGGTAATCACTGCTACTTTTGTATCTTCTTCTATATCCTTGGCGACAGTGTTTTCATATAGCAGACCACCATGGGCGGAAATATAAGTTAAAAGTGTTTGTAAATATTTAAGTGGATGAAATTGAGCTTGTTTTCCGATCTTTAAAGCGGCTTTTGCTCGAACATCCAATGGGATTTTATCGACATAATGACCAGAAATTCCAAGTTGCTGATAAGCGTTAAACTCTTTTTCTAGACGATGAACACCGTGATTTGTCGTTGCATATAAGTAAGCATCCTGTTCACTAAATTCACAAGCAATGGAATGCTCCGCTATGCTTTTTTTGATAAAAGCGATAGCTTCTTCGTTGACATCGTAATATTGCTTTGATTTTTCCTCTCCAAGATGATGAACAAATTCATCGTAAATTAAATCGTGTTGTGAAGTGATTTTCGCTGTTGTATGCCCGGTCGTTCCGTGTAAAAATTTACTTGCTTCAATAAGGGCAACTTTATAGCCCGCCTTCGTTAGAAGATAAGCAGTCGTAATACCAGTAATCCCTCCACCAACAATCGCTACGTCTACATGAGTATCCTCCTCTAATTTTTGAAAAGAGGGAAGGGTTAAAGATTGTAACCAATATGAGCTTGTTTGATTTTGTTCAAATGATTCTTTCATGGTGTCCTCCAAACATGTTTTTGATACTCATAAGATATCCAACTATCTTTGAAACATGTATGGGTGAAGCGGTAGACTTTACGCTACTTTTCTTTCGCTTTGAACGAGGTGTTTTTTACCTAGGTATAGCACATAAAATGCGACAACAAACATGCAAGCACTAACATAGAAAAGAGTGGAGCCACCAAATAAATCAACCATACTTCCTAAAAAGAATGGCCCTACAATATTGGCTGACATTGAAAATAGGTAATAAAAACCAGTGAATAAACCAATACTTGTTAGTCCACCTAAATCAGCTACGAGTGGATAGGCTTGCACATTAATTAATGCCCACGCACAGCCACCGATAAATAGAATAAGCTGGAGAGATAGTGGCTCACTAAAAGCTGGTATCAGGACAAAAATAAGCGGAAGACTAATAAGCCCTACCATCATCGTTTTGATTTTACCAAATTTTTGACCAATCCATCCGGCAGGTAAGGCAAATAACACAAAGGATAAACTAAAGAACCCTAATGTAGTTCCTGCAACATCGCTAGTAAATCCTAATGTTTGGGTAGCGTACAAAGTGAACAGTGCTTCGACAGAGGCATATCCGATAAAATAGATAAAAATAGCCGTTAATATAAATAATGCTGAGCGGTTTTCCTTTTGAAAAAGTAAAACAAATTTCTCCTTTAATGAAGATACAGCCATTGTTTCTTCTTGCTCTCCACTTGTGTCACTACTATAAGGTGGATTACGGTCAACAACAAATAATAATAGGAAAAAACAAATGATTAAAAGGATACTTGCGATCGTAAAAGGGTACATCGGATCAATTTCAAAAAGCCTGGATAAACCAAACAAAGCGATAATGGCACCGACCCCACCCATTAAGTTAATAATTCCATTGGCATATGATCGTCTTGGCGGTGGAGTATGATCAGGCATTAATGAAATGACGGGTGCACGGTATAGAGTCATAGCTAATAAAAATAAAATATCGATGGTGATTAATATCCATAATGTGTCTTTGAAAAAAGGTAATAAAATAAAGAATAAGGCAGCAAGAGGCATACCGACCATTAAGAATGGTAATCTTTTTCCGAACCGTGATTGAACCTTATCAGACCAAGCCCCGATAATCGGAATAAGTAAAATGGCAAATAAGTTATCGAGCCCCATAATAAACCCAATGATGCTTTGTTTTTCGATATGAGCAGATAGGATAATGGGCATAAAAGCATTATAAAAAGTCCAAATTAATGTTAAAGCAAAAAAGCCACTACCAATTACGAATATCTTTTGGTAACGAAATGATTGTGACATGGTAATCCCCCTTAATCTCTTTTAGTTTTCTCTACCTATATGTATTCGTAGCTCCAACTAAGAATCCTTTGTTTGTTTGTTAGGTTTTCGTAAACTTTTGTCGAAAAAAAGTAAAGTCAAAATGACAAACGTTTGCATTTCATGTGAAAACATTGAGATAAAAGGATACAGAGAGTGTGTAAATCAAAAATACTTATCAAAAAAATACACACAACTAACTGTTGTATCTCAAAACGGAATAATTTATAATGAATCCATAAGTGCAAACGTTTGTCTAATCGCTTCACATTGAAAAAAAGCTTCGTTTGTAGCTTTTTAAAACGGGATAACTTTTAGGTTTTTTAGAAAATGAAAACGTTTCAAGTGAGTAAAAATAATATAGGACATGTACTAGGAGTGTTAATAATGAATAAAAAATGGTGGAAAGAAGCTGTCGCTTACCAAATATATCCACGAAGCTTCCGTGATTCTAATGGAGATGGAATAGGGGATTTACAAGGTGTTATTGAGAAATTAGATTATATCAAAGGACTAGGAATCGAAGTTATTTGGATTTGCCCAATGTATAAATCACCTAATGATGATAATGGTTATGACATTAGTGATTACCAGGATATTATGGATGAATTTGGTACGATGGAAGACTTTGATCAGCTTTTAAATGAAGTTCACAAAAGAGATATGAAATTAATTATTGACTTAGTCATTAACCATACGTCTGATGAACACCCTTGGTTTATTGAATCGAAGTCATCAATAAATAATGAAAAGCGTGATTGGTATATTTGGAGTGATCCAGCAGAGGATGGTTCAGAACCAAATAATTGGGAATCCATTTTTAGTGGTTCTGCTTGGAAATATGATCAGACAACAGAACAATATTTCATGCATATTTTTTCAAAGAAGCAACCTGACCTGAATTGGGAAAATCCTGACGTAAGGGCAGCTCTTTATCAAATGATGAACTGGTGGTTAGATAAAGGTATTGATGGATTCAGAGTAGATGCCATTTCTCATATTAAAAAAGTTAAAGGGTTTCCTGACTTACCTAACCCTGAGAAATTGGATTATGTTCCATCCTATGAGGGGCATATGAATCGTGAAGGAATCCATGAATTTTTACAAGAAATGAAAAAGGAAACCTTTGATCGTTATGATATTATGACGGTTGGTGAAGCGAATGGTGTCTCGGTTGAACAATCTGATATGTGGGTTTCTGAGAATAAAGGTGCCTTTGATATGATCTTCCAATTTGAGCATTTAGGGCTTTGGCGTAAAGAGACAGGAGAGGGAGGATTAGATATACTCTCTTTGAAAAAAACGTTAACCAAATGGCAAAAGGGATTAGAAGATGCCGGTTGGAATGCGTTATTCCTTGAAAATCACGATCAACCTCGTAGTGTTTCAACATGGGGCAATGATAGTGAATACTGGAAGGAAAGTGCAAAGGCATTAGGCACCTTGTATTTCTTTATGCAAGGAACTCCATTTATTTATCAAGGTCAAGAAATCGGAATGACAAACGTTCAATTCCCTAATATTGAAGATTATAATGATGTCGGCATGTTAAATCTATATAAAATTGAACGTGAAAAAGGAAAGAGTCATGAAGATATCATGAAGATTATTTGGGAACAAGGGCGAGATAATTCTCGAACACCGATGCAATGGTCGGACAGCTATCAAGCTGGCTTTTCTACTTCGGAAAAGCCTTGGTTTGGAGTGAACCCGAACTATACGTCAATTAACGTGGCTGCCCAGGAAAAAGATTCAAGTTCGATTCTGAACTACTTTAAGTCCATGATTAAACTCCGTAAACAATATGAAGGACTTGTATATGGTAAGTATGATTTACTTCTACCGGAAGATGAGTTTATTTATGCGTATTCAAGAACATTAGGAGAAGAAACTTTCCTGATTGTCGTAAACTTATTTGCTGAACAAGTAAAATTAGATACGGTATTTATAGATCAGTATTCAGATAAAGAATTACTTTTAAGTAACTACGAACACATCAAAGCAGAGGATCAATTAAGAGCATACGAAGCTCGCGTCTACAAAACAAGCTGACTTTGAATAGAATGCACTAGTCAAAAGCACACCGCTACTTTCAGAAGTGGCCGTGTGCTATTTGGAGTGTGAAAAAAGCAGTGCCATGTTGTTGTAGAGAGAATAGCTTCTAAGCAGGACGCACTACTTACAAAGATAAAAGTGTCGGCGATTAATCCTTAGCCTTTAACAACTCAGCTCCTCATTCCCTTCGTCACCAACAAAGATGAAAGTAGTGTTTTGTTCTTTACTTGTGTCTTTTTATTCACTTTGTTTTTTGTTCTCATTCATTTTAATGAATGTTTTAAGATTGTTTTTTTGAACTAGAGAATTAGGGTAAACCAGTGGATGAAAATATGCGGAGACTCCCTCGGGACGTAGTGGCAGAGCTGAGATCCAGCCGCATAGCCGATTAGTTCAGTGCCACCTCACAGGACGCGGAGCATAATTTTCAGTAGCGACGAGTAACGCTCCATGTTCGCACTAACTTTCATACAAAACCTCACAACCCAATTGCTTTTTTATAAATACCATGTTAAGATAAGGAACGGTAAAGAATTGCGCACCCTACTGATTGGGTGACACATAGATGAAGAATGACGACCATGTTCCAAAGTGTTGTGGGATGTGGTTTTTCTTTGCTTTCAACTTGATGGCAAGAATTAAAAGAAGTAAGAGCTAATAAGTCGTTCTTACATTAGGGAAACCTAAATACAAGGAGTATTCTTACAACAGAAATACGAGCTAATGAGAAGTGAATCAATCGGTTCAGTCAAATAAAAGAGCTAATTTTAATGATAGATTATCATAGCTATAGAACGCTCCTAGCTTTATGTGTCCGAAAAGCATGAAGGCGTAAAATATAAATTAAAGGAGATATGGATTTGCCAACATTTTATGAGTTTAATTTGGACCATCAGATTATTAGAGCAATTGAGGAAATGGGGTTTTCAGAAGCAACACCCATTCAAAATGCAACCATTCCAACTACATTATCAGGGAAAGATGTAATTGGACAAGCGCAAACAGGAACAGGTAAAACAGCAGCATTTGGTTTACCATTAATTGAAAAAATTGATATAGAAAATGAGGTCGTACAAGGTCTTATTTTAGCCCCGACACGTGAATTAGCGAACCAAGTCGCAGAATCACTGAAAAAATTCGGGAAATATAAAGGTGTACGTACAGTCGTTGTTTATGGTGGCCAAGATATGCGTCGCCAAATTCAAGACTTAAAAAGAAAGCCACATATTGTCGTGGCAACACCAGGTCGTTTAATGGACCATATGAACCGTAAAACGGTTAAACTAAACCAAGTTGAAACGGTTGTTTTAGATGAAGCAGATGAAATGTTAAATATGGGCTTTGTCGAAGATATTGAAACGATTCTTAAAGAGACGCCATCTGAGAGACAAACTTTATTATTCTCGGCAACAATGCCTACACGTATTGAGAAGCTTGCACAGCAGTTTATGCAAAACCCAGAAAAGATCGCAGTTAAGGCGAAAGAAGTGACAATGGAAAACATTGAACAATTTTACATTGAGCTTCATGAAAGACAGAAATTTGATGCATTATGTCGTCTTATGGACATTCACGTTCCAGAACTTGCTATCGTTTTTGGTCGCACAAAAAGACGTGTCGATGAATTATCAGAGGCATTAATTAAGCGTGGTTACCGTGCTGAAGGTATTCATGGTGACTTAAACCAAGCGAAACGAGATAGCGTTTTACGTAAGTTTAAAAACGGCCTTATTGAGATTCTTGTGGCAACAGATGTAGCAGCAAGAGGATTAGATATAAGTGGAGTTACACATGTTTATAACTTTGATTTACCACAAGATCCTGAGAGTTATGTCCACAGAATTGGACGTACAGGACGTGCGGGTAAATCGGGAATGGCGATTACTTTTTCAACGCCATCAGAGAAAGAGCATGTATTAGCGATCGAAAAGACATCTAAGAAAAAGATGACTAAAACGGTTCTTCCATCTTATGAAGAAGCTATTTTAGGTCAACAAAAAATTGCCATGAACAATCTTAGAGAGAAAATTAATAAAGAAGATTTCCAAGCGTATCGTGTAATTGCCAAGGAGTTATTGCAAGAAACAGATGCGACAACGGCATTGGCAGCTGCATTAAAGCTATTAACGAAAGAGCCTGATACAACAGAAGTACGATTAACAGGTGAAGCTCCATTACGTACGAAGAAACGTCGTGACGGTGGAGGCGGAAGACCTTATCGTCGTAACAGCAAAGGAAGTGGCGATCGTCGCCAACGTTCTGAGCGTGATTGGAAAGGTAACGGCTCGCAAAAAAGGCAAGGAAACGGACAACAACGCCGTCAAGGTGGTAAGCCAGCTGCTTCAGCAGATGGAAGACGCAGACGCAGTAAGCAAGCGTAACGAATAAAAAGGGATATCTTCAAAGGCTAACACTAGTCTTTGGGATATCTCTTTTTCTTTTTGTCCACTTAATAAAAAAATCATTCATTGCATCAGAAAAGACAAGGAAGTCTAATTAACTAACAAATCATTAAAGGACGTAATGGACTTGGTGAAATTATCTTACGTATTTCCAAAATCACAAGGATAGGTCGTGTACCTGATTTCTTATGAAAATCACCGAACTTTATAAATGGACCCATGAAAAATGATACGATAACAGAAGAATTAGTAGTTATTATCATATATTCAGTAATCGTGCGTGTTTCCATTGGGGTGGTAGAGTAGAGGGAATATGAGGAAAATTATAAAAATTTATATGTTAGATTATCTTACATGATGATTGCGAAAAGGACCTAATGATCATAAAGTAGTAATTAACAAATAGATGTAATAAAAGTTTACATGAAAAGGAAGTGTGTGGGGATGACGGTAAGTACGCCTACGAGAGAGACTTTAATTCAAGAGATTAAAGAAACAATTGAAAAGAAAAGTGTCGAATTACTTCATATGCAATTTGTAGATATTGAAGGAACCTTAAAACATGTAACCATTACTGCTGAACAACTACAACAAGCTGTAGACGGAAAAGTTATGTTTGATGGATCTTCAATTACAGGATTTACGCCGATTAACCAATCGGATTTATATTTAGACCCAGATTTATCTACTTTTGCTGTCCTGCCATGGACGGAAGAAGAAGGGTATTCGGAAGCTCGCTTCATTTGTAGTGTCACAAAACCAGACGGTAATGATTTTGATGGTGACCCAAGGAATGTATTAAAAAAGACAGTTGAGAGAGCAAAAGATAAAGGCTACTCCATTAGTGTTGGACCAGAATTAGAGTTTTTCTTATTCGAAACGGACGAATTTGGTCAACCGACACAAAGAACTCAAGATGTAGGTGGATATTTTGAACCTTCGCCTAAAGATGAAGGTGAGAAAGTTCGTCTAGCTATTTATAAAGCACTAAAAATGATGGGCTTCACCATCGAAGCATCACACCATGAGGTAGCTGTTGGACAACATGAAATTAATTTCAAATATGCAGACGCTTTAGCTTCAGCTGATGCGGCAACGACGTATAAGTGGGTCGTAAAAACGGTAGCAAAGCAATTTGGCCTTCATGCGACATTTATGCCTAAGCCTCTTGCAGGCGCTAATGGAAGTGGGATGCATACAAACATCTCTTTATTTAATGAGGAAAAACAAGAAAATGCGTTCTATGATGATTCTGATCACTTAGGGCTATCTGAGACAGCTTACCAATTTATTGCTGGTTTAATTGAGCATGTCAAGGATTTTGTTGCTGTAACAAACCCTCTTGTCAACTCATATAAACGATTAGTGCCAGGTTATGAAGCACCATGTTATATCGCATGGTCGGCATCAAACCGCTCTGCATTAATTCGTATCCCTGCAACACGAGGAGGAGGAACCCGTGTGGAAATCCGTTGTCCAGATCCATCCTCTAACCCGTACTTAGCCTTTGCTGTTGTAGCTGCTGCTGGATTAGATGGGGTAGAACGTGAATTAACAGCACCACCATCTGTAGATGCTGATATCTTCAGCATGTCACCTGCTGAAATTGAAGCACGAGGTATTGAAAACTTACCAACAAACCTTGAGCAAGCAGTTGACCGTTTAGAAACAGGTGAAATCGGTTTGAAAACGTTAGGTGAACATGCATTTGGTGAATATATTGATTTAAAACGTTCTGAGTGGAATGACTTCCGCACAGCTGTGACAGGTTGGGAAGTAGACGCCTATCAAGCTAAATTCTAATTAAAGCTAACTAATGTGAAAAAGCATCCCGAAACAAGAAGGGCTGCTTTTTCTTACGTAGTTGGCTTATTTCTATGCAAAACAAAGTAAACATCACTCCACCACCAAACATGGAAGTCTAGTTTGTACTTTATAAATGAATGCGGTTAGTTGGTTTTGTGAATTTAAGGATTAGTAGTAACTTAACCGAGCATGATTTTCGGGAGCGATGAGCATAGCTCCGACCCCGAGCATCAGCAGTAACTTTCATACAAAAAAATCCTACTCTCAAGCAACCTTCCGTGCAACCACTTTCTTACTGCTAGCCTGTGTGAAAATAATCAAACCAATCCAAATGAATACAAACGCAAACAATTGAACGAAATTAAAATCCTCTTGATATACGAACACACCTAAAATAAACATGATCGTTGGTGCTATATATTGTAAAAACCCAACTAATGACAGCGGGATTCTTTTCGCGGCTGTAGCAAATAAAAGAAGAGGAATCGCCGTTGCAATACCACCACCTATAAGTAACCAAGTAGATAACTCCCCAACTGAAAAGGAATAATCCGACCCCAATTGTATAATCAAAAAGAGGGCAATCGGGCTAACGATTAATGTTTCAATAAATAAGCCACCTAAAGAAGAAACGGCTACTACCTTTTTTATTAATCCATATAACCCAAAAGAAAGGGCTAAAATAAGAGATACCCACGGAAAAGTCCCATAATCAATAGTCATAAAAAAAACACCAATGAAGGCAAAAGTAAATGAAAGAATCTGTTTGCGGTTAAATCGTTCTTTTAAAAATAAAAAGGCCAACAATATATTGATTAAAGGATTGATATAATAACCTAAACTAGCTTGAAGGACGTATTCATTGGAGACAGCCCAAATAAACACATACCAATTAACAGAAATAAAAAAGGAAGCTAAAATAATACCAATCGCAGAACGCCAGTTTGTAAAGGTCTTACGAAATTCAAGACGAGTTTGTCTTAGTTGCTTGGTAACTAGAATAATGATCAAACAGAAAACAAGTGACCAAACAATACGATGAGCAAGTACAACAATGGGATTGATGTCATCTAATAGCTTCCAATAAATCGGAAAGACACCCCAAAGTATATAAGCACTTAATCCAGCGATCACTCCTAATTTTTGTTGATTTTGAATTTGTTCAGCCATATGTAACCCCCTAATTTCTCCATCTTAAAAAGCATCTGGATGGTTTAGAAAGATGAAACACGCATGAATAATCATTCATACGTGTTTTGAGTGATTGTATTATTAAACAAGTGTATGTTTATAAGCAGCATGATTGGTTGGACCGACATATTCGTTCAAACGGAATGAATGCTTAATAGCTGCAGTAATAAAATCCTTCGCTGTATAAATCGCTTTTTCGATGCTACTACCTTTTGCTAACTCAGCGGCGATTGCTGCTGAGTAGGTGCAACCAGCTCCATGCGTAAAGCTTGTTTTGATTAACTCCGACTTGAGCTCATGAAACGTTTCGCCGTCATACCAAATGTCAATCGCTTCACTAAGACCAAGCTTGCTACCACCTTTGACAATAACATGTTTTGCGCCCTTTTCATGAATCGCTTTTGCAGCTTCCTTCATTTTCTCAATGGAATCAACAGGGCCTACACCACTTAATTGAGCAGCTTCAAACAAGTTTGGTGTCACAACGAATGCTCGAGGAACTAAGACATCGCGCAAGCATGCATCTGTTTCTGGATTAAGAGCTTCATCTGCTCCTTTGCAAACCATAACAGGGTCAACAACTAATTGGTCGATTTTATATTCGTCCACTTTTTGGGCCACTAGCTCAATAATCTCAATCGAGCCTAACATCCCTGTTTTAACAGCGTCTACTCCGATTCCTGATAAAACAGTTTCTATCTGCTTAGCTAATGTATCAGCTGACTGAGGAATAACTTCATGGAACCAATTTCTAGCTGGGTCTTGAGCGACGATGACAGTTAAGGCATTCATGCCATATACACCTAGCTCTTGGAATGTTTTAATATCTGCTTGTAAACCCGCTCCTCCGCTTGTATCGGATCCAGCGATGGTTAATGCTTTGAACATAGTCATGGTGAATTGTTCACTCCTTATCTTCTTGCTTTTATTTATTATACTAAATTATGGGTGTTAGACAATGCTTGCTTGGTAAATGGCTAATAAATATTAAGATACTTATTTATTTGATAGTAGAGCGTTGTTCTTTCAATGCAAGCAGCTCAGCTTGAAGAGTCTTAGCAATTTCTTTCATGCCAAATTGACCGTGTATCGCCTCTGCTTGTGGGTTGTAATTCGTATTGGTGTTGACGTCATACGTATACCAACCACCATTTTCATCCATAATACACTCAATTCCAGCCATATGAATGTGATTTGCTTTTAAAAATGCCTCGTATTTAGCAATTAGATCTGCTTGTCCCTCATCGACGATTTCAAACTTTGCTTTCGGTTGACTGGTTGTTGGGCAGAATTGATCACCGATTTGACAGCTATCCGCTGGACAGAGTTCAAATCCCTCTGATGTATCCACTTTGACTGTATACAGGAATTTTCCATTCACAAATTCATAACGTAATATCGATGTGTTTGGTGATTTTATATATTGTTGAATTAAGGTGATTCCGTCAATAGAAGGTTCGAATTGAGAACTGTTCACAAATGCCTCAAGTTCATTCACTGAATGAAAAAGCTGGACCCCTAAACCCTTTCCTGCTCGGTTATGCTTCGTAATAAAGGAAGAAAGTCCACTTTGACTAGCTGCCTCTACGAGATGTTGCTGTCCACTCGCCGCAATGGTTTTAGGTGTCTGGATACCGAAAGCTTCTAAAGCCAAATATTGAGCGACCTTACTAACCTCAAGAGAAAGGGCACGACTTCCATTAAAAATTTTACGGTTGTGTGCTTCTAACCAAGTTAAA
Organism: Alkalihalobacillus pseudalcaliphilus; assembly: GCF_028610675.1. Classification (NCBI taxonomy): domain Bacteria; kingdom Bacillati; phylum Bacillota; class Bacilli; order Caryophanales; family Bacillaceae; genus Alkalihalobacillus; species Alkalihalobacillus pseudalcaliphilus. Next base: position 68,450 of record NZ_JAQQWS010000002.1, on the reverse strand, counting down.
ATGGCTGCTGTGTATTCAGGTGCATAACGGTGGCCGCGTGTGTGTGAAGAAGCGCTCATACGGTTATAAAAGATCCCTTGAGGTGGTTCTTTCATTAAATTGAATTGTCCCTCATGTAAATGCCATAACTCATAGGGTTGTTCGAGTTCATCAAGTGCTTCACATAATGGATTTGTCCATTCATCGTTCTCGTGTAAAATGTATATTTTTTCAGTCATTTCTTTAGAAGTCCTCCTTGGTGAAAGCATAAACTAATACTCAGTATAACGGATCGTTTTTTCCTTGGCTAATTATATGTTTCCTTATTAATTGGAGGGGTATATATCCAAAAAAAGACATTGCGAAAAATGTGGAAATCGGGTAGGATAGAAAAGTTGTCTTTATTAATATGTTAGTATAATTATACGTAAAAATACGGTCGATAGTTAGGAGAGTCGAATAGATATGCAAGAACCTGATACACAAAACAAAGACCGAATGAGGTTAATGTGGAAGTTTATCCTTCCTTCATTGATGGGGGTATTTTTATTTATTACACCGATACCTTCTGAAGATGGCGTGACCATTCCAGTCGCTTATTTAGCTGGGGTTGTTCAAGATGTTTTAGGGGAAAGCTTACCATTTATTGTTTTTTCCATATTAGCTATTAGTTTTGTCCTTTCCTTGCTTTTAACATTGTTAAAAAATAAATATCAATACCATGAGGTAATTAGAGCTGTTTTTGTCGTTTCGCCACTCTCGCTCTTATTACGTTTCGTTGGTGTCGTATTGGTCGGAATGGTACTTTGGCAAGTTGGTCCTGAAGCCGTTTGGTCAGGGGATACTGGTGGTACATTAATTTATGATTTAATTCCTGTTTTATTTTCTGTTTTCTTATTTGCAGGCTTATTTTTACCTCTATTAATGGACTATGGCTTACTTGAGTTTGTAGGAAAGTCAATGAATAAAATAATGAGACCATTATTTAAATTACCTGGTCGCTCATCTGTAGACGCTTTAGCATCATGGGTAGGGGATGGGACAGTTGGAGTTCTCATTACGAACCAACAATATGAAAATGGCTATTATACGAAACGAGAAGCAGCTGTTATTGGTACAACATTTTCAGTCGTTTCGATTACGTTTAGTATTGTTATTTTACAGCATATGGGTCTTGGCCACATGTTCTTTGAATTTTATATCGCCTTATTAGTGTCGGGGTTTGCCGCAGCTATTATTATGCCTCGAATTCCTCCACTTTCTTTAAAAACAGATACATTTATAAATGGTGAAAAGCGTTTGAAAAGTGAGGAAAATAAAAAGGGCCAGCGCGGAGATAGTTTGAAAGTGGCACTTGGTAAAGTAAGTCAAAGTGGTGGCTTAAAGGACTTTACAATTTCTGGTGTGAAAAATGTCTTAGATATGTGGTTAGTCGTAATTCCGGTAGTCGTGGTCATTGGTACAGTGTCACTAATTATTGCGGAAAAAACACCATTGTTTACCATTTTAGGCACACCATTTGAATACATTCTAACTTGGATGCAAGTTCCTGAAGCACAACAAGCGGCGCAGACTATGGTCGTTGGGTTTGCAGATATGTTTTTACCGGCGTTATTAGGAGCAGATATTCAAAGTGAAATGACACGTTTCATTATTGCCACCGTTTCGGTTGCACAGCTTATTTATATGTCAGAGATTGGCGGACTTTTATTAGGATCTAAAATACCTGTTCGTTTTATTGACCTTGTACTAATCTTTATTATTAGAACCTCAATTGCACTTCCGATCGTTGTATTTTTTGCTCACATCTTTTTCTAAAAATGCTATGATAAGAATCAAAACAAAAGTCACGCTTATAACGTGGCTTTTTTGCATACGACAAAACAAGCAATTATAAAAGGAAATAAGAAGTAACATCGCAAATGCTAGATGAATGAAGTGAATATGAGCTATTCGCCACCAACAAGCATGAAAGAATTTTTTGCAGCAATGAAGCCAAAAAAAGAACAGTCGATGCGGTGTAAATGAAAAAGCGAGCCAATTTGAAGCCTGTATATATAGCCATTAACAACTGTCATTTATCTATGCCGATTGTAGCTTTGACTCCAAAATGTTCATTCACAATACGTTTTGACTGATGGAATTTGATTCAATTTGGTTTGCTTCTTTATTCATACAAAACCCACATGGCGAAGCCCGATTCACTTCGCCACTAACAAAAATCAAAGCATGTTTTGTCCTTTTATTGGTGTCTTCATTCACTTTCATTTTAGTTATTGTTGTAAGAATGTTATTTATACTAGAGAATGAGCAGTCACCCAGCGGACGAAAACATGCGGAGACTCTCATGGGACGTAGTGGCAGAGCTGAAATCCACTAGCAAAGCTGGTTAGTTCGGCGCCACCCCATAGGACGCGGAGCATGATTTTTCGGTAGCGGTGATTAACGCGCCGCACATGAGGTTTAGATACCTTTCATACAAAATACAGGAGGGGATAATATGTTAGAACAAGTTTTACCTGGCTGGCTGTCTTTGATTAGACAAGAAGCAGAGCAGGATTATTTTAAGAAATTAATGACCTTTATCGAAGAGGAATATCAGAATAAGAGCATTTACCCACCAAGAGACATGCTTTTTCAGGCTTTTGAGTATACGGATTATGAACAAGTCAAAGCAGTCATAATTGGACAAGATCCCTACCACGGTCATGGACAAGCGCATGGGCTAAGCTTCTCCGTACAAAAAGGAATCAAATTGCCACCTTCACTTAGAAATATATATAAAGAACTAGAGGATGACCTCGAGCAACCACAGCCTCCCCATGGCTACTTAGGTTCATGGGCTCATGAAGGAGTCCTATTGTTAAATACAGTCTTATCAGTGGAAGAAGGTAAGCCAAATTCTCACAAAAACCAAGGTTGGGAGACATTCACAGAGCATGTATTAATGAAACTCAACCAACGGAAGAAACCACTTGTTTTTATATTGTGGGGGAAACAAGCCCAAGCAAAAAGGCCCTTAATAGATGAGTCATTCCACGCTGTTATTCAATCACCACATCCAAGTCCTTTTTCTGCAAGGACAGGTTTCTATGGTAGTAAACCATTTTCAAAAACAAATGAAATCTTAAGGGAAAAAGGTCAAACTCCTATTAATTGGTCACTTGAAGGAGGGTGTGAAACGAATCATCTGGAATAAATGGTAAGCCGTCTGATCATGTGTGATCGGACGGCTTTTTTACGTTGTGTAGGTGTTTAATGTAAGGGATGTTGATGATTACTTGGCATCGTTGCTGGCTGGCTAACGGTAGTAAAGGCTGTTGACATAGCTTGCATATCAGCAGGTTTTAGCTGTGGTACTTGATAATAGCCATGTTTATTTTGATATAAAAATACTTCATAAGCCATTTCAATTATATTAGGTACGGTATCAGCTAATACACGTCGAATAACAGGATTCGTCACTTCAACGGCAATCATCGCCATAGTAGAGGCTGTTGATTTTAGTAAACCTAACATATGGGCAGATAGACCAGCTTCTTTTACTTCTGAAATATTTCGATTCGGCTTTTTGGGGGCAGAAGGTTTTATCCCAAATTGTACGGTATGACTTAACTTCATTTGATATTGACCTGTGCCTTGTGAAGGATCTTGACCGCTTCTAAAGGATTCAACGATGAGGTTATATTGACTTTCCAAAAATTGATATTGTCTGTCCAAAAGCTGTATTAACTCCGGGTCCTTCATATATCCCCTAAAAATCATAAATTGATCGAGGACATTAATAATTCCAGCTAATATTTCGTGGCAATCAAACATTTCGTGACCGCCATGATTAAATGTTGGCGTTGCTTGCGTAGAATTTTGAGGCATATTTGTCATACCTTGTTGCTGATTTGGATTCATTGACCTGTTCTCCTTTTTATTTAGTTAAATGATCTTACATGTTGTAAACAACACACTTTTTAATATGGTCAATAAGTACGGAAAACATGTAGTCGATTTCCATAGAGTAAGCTGAAACCCTTATAAATAAAGCGTTTTCAATAAATGGACTAATGAAAAATGGTGGTAGCTTTTCTGACATAACTGTAGATTCAGAAAATTTAGACCTTATAATTAGGGTTATATTAATAGGATTTACTTAACTGACGCAATAATACTTTAGTAATTTAATTCAAGGGGGTAAAAAAGAATGGAAATGGTTTTAGTCGATAATCTTTGGGTTGTTATAGCGGGTATTTTAGTTTTATTTATGCAAGGTGGATTCATTCTTTTAGAAGCCGGTTCAACAAGAATGAAAAATGCTGGTCATATCGCAGGTAAAACGATTTTTACAGTAGGGATTGCAACACTCGTTTATTGGGCCGCGGGTTGGGCGATTGCTTACGGAGATAGTGTAGGAGGGATATTCGGTTCAACACAGTTCTTTTATGGAGACGCATCTTCGCCTGATGGAGGGCTCTCGCCATCCGTTGACTTCTATTTCCAAGTCATGTTCGCAGCAATAGCTTTGACCATTGCTTTTGGCGGTTTCGCAGAGCGTGCCAAACTATCTGTTTATGTGATGTTTGCAGTCGTTTTCTCTTTAGTCGTCTATCCAGTCGTATCGCATTGGGTGTGGAATGATGGTGGTTGGATTGCACAAATGGGTAAACAAGATTTTGCCGGATCGACAGTAGTTCACTTAACAGGGGCTATGGCAGCACTTGCCGCTACCATTATTTTGAAGCCTCGACTTGGTAAGTATAATAAAGACGGTTCTATGAATGAAATTGCTGGACATAACCAAGTTTATACAGCGTTAGGTGTTTTGATTTTATGGGTAGGTTGGTTTGGGTTTAATGCAGGAAGTACAGTTGCTTTAGAAGAAGGATTCTTTGGTTATGTAGCCCTTAATACTCAATTAGCCGCAGCAGCAGGTGCTGTAGCAGCGCTCTTTATGATATGGGCTTTAAATGGGAAATCAGATATTCCTACCATGTTAAATGGTGCACTAGCAGGTCTAGTCGCGATTACAGCTTCTTGTGCTTTTGTTGCTCCTTGGGCAGCTGTAGTAATTGGAATTATTGGTGGATTAATTGTAGTCTTCAGCATGAAAGCACTTGATAGAGCCAAAATTGATGACCCTATTTTTGCGATTTCTGTTCATGGTATTGCTGGTATTTGGGGAACGATTTCAACTGGATTTTTCGCCACTCCGACACTAGCAGCTATGAACGGTGGAGAAGCTGGGTTATTTTATGGTGGCGGATTTGGCCAGTTAGGCGTTCAAATTTTATCCGTTGTTGTCTGTGGTTTATTCGCATTCGTTGCTTCGTACATCCTTTTAACAATTATTAAAGCTTTAGTTGGTGGTAACCTGCGTGTATCTGAAGAGGAAGAGATTCTTGGATTGGATATGAGTGAACATGGAAGTTATGGTTATCCTGAAAACATGGCTGGTAATGAAACTAAAGGAGCATAATCATGTTTGAAAATGGTGGACTCACGGTTTATCTAAATCAAAACTTTGAAGCAAAACTCGAATTGGTTTTGGAAAAAAGGAAAGCGATGATGAAAACGGTGGATCCTTCTATTGAAGAGGTTAAACATGTTCATGACGTTATTATGGAAGAAACAATCAATATGGTCATGGAAAAAGTTGAAAGTGAGTGGGGAGAGCCTCCTGCTCACTTTGCTTTCTTTATTTTAGGGAGTGGTGGACGAGGTGAGCAACTTTACTGGAGCGACCAAGACCACGGTATCGTTTATGAGGGTGAAACGAGCGAAAAAAAGCAAAGCTATTTTCTTCATTTAGGTCAAGTTATTGTCGAAGCCCTTGTTTTGGTTGGGTATGAAGAATGTGAAGGAAAAGTAATGGCTTCTAATCCCATGTGGTGTCAGTCTTTTGAAGCATGGCAGGAACAGATTCACGGTTGGCTACAACAAGACAATTGGGAGAACATTCGCCATACGCTGACGTTATTTGATGCCCAGACGTTTATAGGTGAGGAACAATTAGTGGAAAAAATAAAAGCGATCATTTTTCAAGCTGTTGATGAGAATCCACAATTGATGCAACGCTTTATTGACAATACGGGTCGGATGAAAAAAGGGATCGGTTTATTTGGTCAGCTACTTTTAGAGAATAAAGGCCTAAATCAAGGTAAATTAGATTTAAAACAAATAGCTTCCTTTCCTTATGTGAATGGTTTACGGTTACTGGCAATCCAAGAGGAGATTCAAGATGCTGCTACGTTGCACCGATTTAGAAAACTCTCTCCTTTTTATGATGAGGTAAAAAGTTATGAAAAGGATTTCCGTGAACTTTTAACCAAGCAACTACAATGGCAAAAGGATGTAAAAACGTATGAAAGCATTCATTATTTAGATGTGACTCAGTTGTCAAAAGAGGATAAACGTTTGCTGAAAAAGTGGATTAAAAGAGGACAAACGCTTTATAAGAGGATTCAAGTGCATGTAGAGGAGGGGTAACGAAGATGATGAACCATATGATTCAGTTGATGAAACAACTTTCATCAAAACTGAGTCCAAGTATTTACACTTCGACACAGCAACGCTCCTTTACTCAACAAATGTCTCATTTACGACAAATCCAAAAAGAGTTAAAAAATGAGGATGCTCTTGATAAACCTTTTAAGGAATTGCCTTTTATTATTTTTGATCTAGAAACGAGCGGATTTTATCCCGATCACGGTGACAGAATTTTATCAGTGGGTGCGATCAAGATGCAAGGAATCGAAATTTTGAATGAGGATATCTTTTATTCAACGATTCAACCTCTAAAGCCTGTTTCTGACGATGTATTACAATTAACGGGATTAACGATGGAGGAATTAGAGCAGTCACCACCGTTATTGGACGTACTAACTGAGTTTTATCAATTTGTCGGCGGGACAACATTGGTTGCTCATCATGCTAGTCATGAAAAGAAATTTATGTCACATGCAACTTGGCAAACTTTACGTACTACTTTTCAACATCGTTTAGTGGATACAGCCTTTTTAACAAAAGTCGTCCTACCTTCAGAACAACTTGTAACGCTTGAAGATTGTTGTCGCTATTATGATATACCTGTGATTAAAAGGCATCATGCTTTAGAGGATGCCAAAATAACCGCGGAGCTCTGGAAACAGAATCTAATCAAAGCAGAACAAATGGGTTTCCACTGCCTACGCGACATTTATATCTACTTAGCAAAAACTAAATGAGGAGGGTCTGCAACGCCATGGCGAAACCCCATTCACTTCGCCACCAACAAAGATGAACGTAGTGGTGACTGTTCAAACTGTTGGCCCGTTTACAACTCGATCACCATCAGGAGTCAGCCTGTATAAACAGGGTGCACTGTCCTACTAAGATCATTTATCGCGAGATGGATGACGAGCTAACTTCACGGCACAAACTATCGCCCATAAGTAACTTTCATACAAAACCTAGGATTATTTCTCCCTCTCCCAAACATATGATAAGATGTCTTTGTAGGGAGGCCGATCACATGAACATATCAACACAAATTGTTATTAACCATATGAAAGAACAAATACAAAGACTAGAACAAGCAAACGAACAAAAGAATACGCAGCACGTCATTGAAGCCATTTCAGCTATAGAAGCCTATTGTCAGCTTTTCAAAAACGACAATACCTTCACTAGAGTAGACAGACAACAGCCACCAGTTGAAAAAGTGGTGTATCCAAGCTATCAACAAATTCAAACATCACCAAGTCCTGAAACGGCTGTCGTGCAAGACCATCGAGGGACTACAAAAAATAATGAGGGTAACTTAGGTAACCTATTAGATTTTTAATTTACTATTATAAGAAAAAGCAGTGGAGTAGCTCTTTACCTTGAGCATGTTTCCACTGTTTTTTGATCACTTAGAGGGTTGCCATTCTACAAGTACACCATAATGACACGATTCATCATCATCTAAATAATCGGCTAGAGTCTGTAGCGGAGTCAGTCCTTGTTTTAACATAAATGTAAGGACGAGATCATGAATGTCTCCCTTCACTACTTTCTGAACATAGGTATTTACATCAAGCTCTTGAGCATGATGGTGATAGTTTGGTATTCTACAGCCAGCGATAAATCTTTTTAGATTTAGTTGTTGAACTAATTCTTTTCTAGCTTCATATAAAGCTGCGGCCACACCTTGCCCTCGATAGCTAGGTTTCACACAAACATCAATACCATATAAACTGTCACCATTTGGGTTATGGCTTTTTTTAATATAGCCATTGTCAGCGACTTCTTCCCAAGTGTGAGGTGACCCGTCGTATTGGACTATTAAAGATGTTGCTGAACCAACAATAACCCCGTTTATTTCCGCTAATAAGCTACCTTCTGGAAATGTCTCGATATGCGAGGAGATTTGAGATTTAGACCACCATAACTCTTCAGGAAATGGAGGGGGAAATGCTTCTTTTTGCACAGCTAGTAACCCTTCAAAATCCGCTAGGGTATAAGGTCTAATCTTCACGTTTGTCAATATATTCACTCCTTTAAACAATAATAGAATGGTGGATGTCCATCTATTATATAAGATAAAAAGTGGATTTTCTCGTTTTAAAAATTTAGAATAGAGGAAAGTCATTTAGATAGGAGTAATATAACATGGCCAAGTTATTTTTATTGATGGGAAGTATTATCATGGCTCTTGTCGTTGCCATTGGAGCTTTTGGGGCACATGGGCTAGAAGGTAAGATTACAGAGAGAATGCTAAAAAATTACCAAACAGGTGTGCAATATCATATGATTCATGGTATTGGCATAATAGTTGTTGGATTATTAGCATTAAAAATGGCATCAAATCAATTATTAACTGTTGCGGGTTGGAGCTTCTTCATTGGAATTATCTTTTTCTCGGGCAGCTTATATGCTATGGCTTTAACAGGGATTACAAAGTTAGGTGCCATCACGCCGTTAGGTGGAGTGGCCTTTATTCTAGGTTGGATTCTAATAGGGGTAGCCGTAACAAAGAATTTATGAAAGTAAAACAACCCGTAAGGCATTTCTGCCTTACGGGTTGTTTATCTAGGACTATATTGTGTTAAAGCCTGACCTCCTGCATTTCCACCGAATGGATAAGAGTATTCAATCGGTTCATCAAAGGTAACATAATCAAGAGTGACCATTAATAGTAAATAATATTCGCCGTTTTCAGGGTTGCTGACAACGATATGGTCTCTACCAGCTTCTTCAATTCTTCCTCTGAAAACTTTTGCATTCCATTCACTATTATTTTCAAAGGTCATATAAAAGCTAGCTATTTTTCCACGATTTAACCGTAGAATATTTTCAATAAAGGATTGTTCTAACGGCAACATACTTCCTGGACTAGTATTTTGCTGTTGTAAAACAAATCCAGGGACTTGATAATTCGACGCTGAAAAGCTCTGTGATTGTGGTTGTTGAACTTGCTGTTGTCCTTGAAACCCTTGTGATTGAAACCCTTCTTGAGAAAATTGAGGATAAGAACCTGGCCATTGCTGTTGATACAACATAATCACTCCTTTAGCCTTTGATTATTCGAGACTTATTAAAATGTGTTATAAACCTCTTCACAGTCTGAAGCGAGTGGGGTGTAGAAACAGTGTGCTTTATATCTTCCGGAATTCCACTGTCCCCACCACTCTGCAGGGCATGGGCCGTCTGGTCGAAAAAACCACAAGGCAAATTCTGCGGGGTTGACTCTCTCACCGTTAACCATTCTTCTAGCTAATTTCCGATCCCGTTCACGAGCCTGCTGATAAAAATAACTTTTTTGAACTGCCTCAAATCCACCAGGTGATTGGTAAGCCATATCTGGTATTGAGCGGATATTTTCGAAATCCAAACAATTCGCTCGAACTCGATTCACCATGACATTACCAGCATTCAGCATGCCGAGTTCTCCATCACCTTCAGCCTCTGCTCGCATGAGACGTGCTAAAATATCTATATCACTTGAGGAAGCTTTTATAACCGCCATTGGTCACCTCCAAAATCAACATGAATTACATGATAGATGTCTAATAAAACATATTTACTCCACTATATGTCTAAACGTGCAAGACTATGATTCATTTCTTGTAGATTTTTTTATGATTTTGTATGAAAGTTGGTGCTAATACTCATATGCGGAGCTTTGCTCGCCGCTATTTAAAATCATGCTCCAAGACATTCACATGACGCTAAGCTTATCGGCTACGCCGCTGAATCTCAGCTCTGCCACTATCTCTCACGGGAGTCTCCACTAATATGTTTGTCAACAGGTAATCCGGGAATAGTAAATGAAAGGTGAGAGCATATAAAAGGCGGTTCATGTTAATCCATGAACCGTCCTTGTTGTAGGGCTAATTAGATGTGGTAAAAGAATTGTTGAAGTTCTTCTTTTTTGAGGATGTTTCCGACATAAAATGAACCGAATTCTGCATAACGAGCAGAAACTTCATCGAATCTCATCTCATAAATAAGCTTTTTAAACTGTAAAACATCTTCGGCAAAGAGAGTGACGCCCCATTCCCAATCATCAAAACCAACCGAGCCTGTAATCATTTGTTTTACTTTGCCGGCATAGCTACGACCGATCAAGCCGTGGCTACGCATTAACTCTTTGCGTTCATCCATCGGGAGCATATACCAGTTAGCGTCGTAATCACGACGTTTATCCATTGGATAGAAACATACATGCTCTGCTTTTGGTAATTGTGGATAAAGTCTAGAACGCACATGTGGGTTTTGATAAGGGTCTTCATTACTTTCGCCCGCTATATAATTACTGAGCTCAACAACCGACACATACGAGTAAGCAGGTATCGTGAATTCTGCTAAACGAGTTTTATTAAAAGCACGCTCAATTTCGTTCAGTTCCTTCATTGTAGGACGTAAAAGAACGAGCATTAAATCTGCCTTTTGACCAACGATGGAATAGACGGCATGGCTACCTTCACCGTTAGCTTCGACATCTTCCCATTTTGAGAGAGTTTCCTCGAACTCGCGTACTATTTGTTGTTGTTCTTCTGTATTTAACGTTTTCCATGCTGGCCAGTTCATTGTGCGGAAATCATGTAAACAATACCAACCATCAAGAGTTTTAGCTGCTTCAATCATTATGTAACACTCCTTTAATGAACAATAGTATCAACCTAATTCCCTTGTATCATACCATAAACTAAAGCACAGAATGAAATCACAATGCCTATAAAAAAGTGACATTGTTCATAACTTCACAAAATTTTTAAATTCATTCAAGTTATTCCCATAAGTAACAAGTAAAATAAAAGAGAGGGAAGTATGATTTTAATGGAAAGACTAAAACCTATAAGTGTAATTTCAATCTATATGGCAAGTGGGAACTAGATGTAGATGGTATTTAACGTAAATATGCCCAATTAAAACGCTTTCTATTTTTGAAAAATTTTTACTTTGAATCAACATCGTGCAAGAAGGTTTTCTTTTTAAAAGAAGCAAGTTATCCTGTTAATATGAGGCATATACAAAGACATGTATATGATGTATAGGAGGTTTGGTCATGAGCGACCTATTTAGTGGAATTAAAGAACAAGTAAAAGAACACCAACCAACAATCGTTCTTCCAGAAGCAACAGACGAAAGAGTGATGGAAGCAGCGGTTTTATTAGAAAAAGACCAAGTTGTTAAACCTATTTTAATTGGGAGAAAAGAAGAGGTTGAAGCAAAGGCCCAGGAGTTACAATTTGACTTGAGTGGTATTAAGCAATTAGACCCGTACAATTACCCTCAAATCGATGAAATGGTTGCTTCGTTTGTTGAACGCCGTAAAGGTAAGGAAACGGAAGAGTCGGCACGTGAGAAATTAAAAGATGTGAATTACTTTGGTACGATGCTTATCCATATGGGGTTAGCAGATGGATTAGTAAGTGGCGCTGCCCATTCAACGGGTGATACGGTGCGTCCAGCCTTACAGATTATTAAGACACAGCCTGGTATTAAAAGGACTTCGGGTGTTTTTATTATGGTTAAGGACGATAAGAAGTTTGTCTTCGGTGATTGTGCGATCAATATATCTCCAAACAGTGAAGAGCTAGCTGAAATTGCGATTGCAACAGCAGAAACGGCAAAGGTTTTTGGGATTGATCCAAAAGTAGCTATGCTGAGCTTTTCAACAAAGGGCTCTGCTTCTTCTATGGAAACACAGAAAGTATCGGAAGCAACAAAATTAGCACAGAATACTCGTCCTGATTTAGTCATTGACGGGGAATTCCAATTTGATGCGGCTTTTGTTCCGGCAGTAGCACAAAAGAAAGCACCAGATTCACCATTGCAAGGACAAGCGAATGTCTTTATCTTTCCGAGTCTTGAGTCAGGGAATTTAGGTTATAAAATTGCTCAAAGATTAGGTGGATATGATGCAATTGGCCCTATTTTACAAGGTTTAAATAAACCAGTAAATGACTTATCACGCGGATGTAATGTTCAAGATGTGTATAAACTTTCTTTAATTACAGCAATGCAAGCTATTACGCAAAAGGTAGCGAAATAATAAACGTTCAGAACCCCTTTATGATGAAATCGTAGAGGGGTTTTAGTGTTTTTAGGGTAAACATTTCTGATTCCGTTCGTTAACTCTCGTTAGGTTTTTAATAAATAATTCTTGTTCATAGGAGGTAAGGCCTTCCATGTTTAAATGGGCACCTAGTTGTTGCATCGTTTGTAATAAGCGAAAGGAAACATCTTGCATCGTCAAGTGTTCTCCGATTAATTCACTGAGAGAAGCCATCGTTTCAGGTTGCACTCGAGGATACTCAAAATTAGTTGGTTGACCTTGAACGGACCTTGTGTAGAAGCTTTTGATAAGTTCTGCTCTTTGTGAACCGCTTCCCGCAACACATAAGTAAATTTGAACCGCTACACCTCCTCGAATTCTTCGCTGCGATATGCCTGCAAATTTTCTCCCCTTTACACTAAGGTCATAGGAACCAGGGCAATAAGAACCAACAATTTCTCCTGCTTCTACTTTCACTTTAGGAAACATGGAGCGAATTAAGGAATACATAAGCTCGTAGCCTCCATCTATTGATAGTTCTTTATGTTCTTTTAAAATTAATGAGATATTGTAAATATGTTGATCTAAAACGACGGCTAAACCACCTGAATTTCGCACAATAGAATCATAGCCATTTTCAGAAAGTAACTCTAACCCATCAGATATAACCGGTAATCGGCTATCCTGTGTCCCTAATACAACCGTGTCATGGTGAACCCATGTACGGAGTGTGGGGGGAACTAATGATTGTGCGACCGATGTGCAAATTGAATCATCGTAAGCAAATGAATGTAATGGTGAGACGTTTAAGCCTAAAGTAGAATGATCAATAAAACGCCAATTTTGGGAAAGATAATCAAGCATCATAACGTTCTCCTAATTAAAATTCTAGTTCTGTATTATAGCATAACCCAAGGCTTTATGGGTGTTCAAGTATAGAAGGTTTTCAAGAAAAGTAAAGTATGTTATCATGAGTGGTGCCTCTTTTTAAATTTTGTTGAATGCGGAATAATTATGTCATAATTGATAGACTTATGTCTATTTATTTTAGATGTAAGCGTAAGCAGAAGGGAATTTATAGCATTCATACTTTAAGAAATGTAGTAAAAAATAGAAAATAAATGGAAAGCTTTAGGAAGAGGTTTAGAGCAGTGGTCTGAGGTTTTGACTTCCTTTATTTACCTGAAATAAGTTAATTTTACAATTTTTCTGAAAATGACTGGTTTGATATTTCTTTATAAAGGGTAAAGATTTTAAATTTATTATGGATGAGTATTCATCAGTAGGAGAGGGGATTATAAATGAGCTTAACTAAAAAAATAATAATCGCACTTATTGTCGGTGTGTTTGTTGGGTTAGGATTTAACTTATTTGCACCTAACTTATTCGAGCCTGTCGATACATACGTATTAACACCACTTGGACAAATCTTTCTTAATTTAATTATGATGGTTGTTGTACCACTCGTTTTCTTTTCCATTATTTTAGGGGCAGCTGGTCTTGGTGACCCTAAGACTTTAGGTAGAATCGGTGGTAAGGCACTTATTTATTTTATGGTAACATCCGTTATTGCGTTGTCATTAGCAATTGGAATGGCTTATTTAATCCAGCCAGGTGAGCCGGGGCTAATGGGTAATTTAGAAGAAGATTATCAAGCACAGGAAGCACCTCCTGTTATGGATACACTTCTCAATATTATTCCGCAGAATCCTATTGAAGCAATGGCATCTGGTGAAATGTTACAAATTATTGCCTTTGCACTACTAGTTGGTGTAGCACTGGCACGTTTAGGTGATAAAACAAAGGGCATTGTCAAACTCGTAGAACAAGGAAATGAGATTATGATGTTCCTTGTTGGTATTGCCATGAAACTTGCTCCTTATGGTGCTTTTGGTTTAATTGCATCAGCGATCGGTAAATTAGGTTTAAGTGTCATTCAATCAATGATTGCTTACATGATGACGATAATTATTGCATTAATCTTACACACAGTAATCACATACGGTGGAGCTGTTTGGTTACTAGGTAAACGTAATCCGATTCAGCACTTTAAAAAGTACTTCCCAGTTATGGCCGTGGCATTTAGTACATCCAGTAGTAATGCTACATTACCAACAGCAATGAAGGTAACTGAGCAAGACCTAGGTGTATCTAAACCAGTAACCTCCTTTGTAGTACCACTCGGGGCAACGATTAATATGGATGGTACAGCAATCATGCAAGCTGTTGCGACTGTCTTTATCGCACAAGTATTTGCCGTATCATTAGATTTTACACAACTATTAACGATTATTTTAACGGCAACATTAGCGAGTATCGGTACAGCAGGTGTTCCTGGCGTAGGTATGATAATGCTAGCGATGGTATTGACTTCAGTTGGCTTACCTGTTGAGGGGATTACGCTTGTATTAGCTGTTGACCGAATTCTTGATATGATGCGAACAGCAGTTAACGTTACAGGTGACTCAGCTTGTGCGGTCATCATTGATAGATATGAAAGAGAACGAGAAGACGCAGATTTAGGATTTGATGAGAGCAAGGCTTAATGAACGTAAAAACCGAGTGTGGTAATGTTACCATACTCGGTTTTTTCTATATTGAGGTATGAATATAAAGTATTTAGAGAAATCATTGAATCCTTATTTAAGAAGTTGACGTCTAATGTACATGTATGATTATATACGTATTTAATAGGGAAGAATGGGTTAAGAGTTTATAATTGCTACGAATGCGGTCACAATGTGGAAAATAATCTTTTTTTGGTGAGTTTATTGAATGGTTCGAGTAATGTAATTATAATGAGTAAGATTTCCTTTATTTGGTTGCGTGATTATGAAATGACATATATGATTGACAACTCAAAAACTAAATCCTACAAGTCAATGATATGTGTTATAAGATAGAATAAACTTATTAGTAGGTGACGAGACAATGTGTGGTTTTTTTGGAGAAATAAATATAAATCAACAATTTATGACCCGTGATTTATTTGAGCAAGCATTGGAGCAAATTCATCATAGAGGCCCTGATTCAACAGGGATTTTTGAAGAGCATCCAGTAAGACTTGGATTTAAAAGATTAAGTATTATTGATTTAGAACATGGCAGTCAGCCAATGGCTTATGAGAATGACCGTTACCACATTACATTTAATGGTGAAATATATAATTATATCGAATTAAGAGATCGTTTGATTCAAGATGGTTATTCGTTTCAAACTCATACGGATACAGAGGTTATTGTTGCCTTGTACGCCCAAAAAGGAGTACAGGCAATCCGAGAGCTCCGAGGTATGTTTGGTTTTGTGATATGGGATAAAGTGCAGCAAGAGTTAGTAGGGGCAAGGGATCGTTTTGGAATTAAGCCGTTTTATTATTGGGAATCCAATCATCAATTGCTCGTTGCGTCTGAATTGAAAAGTATACACCACTGTATAGACTCTTTGACTATTAATACCAAATCACTTCAGCAATATTTGAGCTACCAGTATGTACCTGAGCCTGCTACCATTTATAAAGAAGTTCAGAAGTTATCACCTGGTCATTTCTTTGTAAAAAAGTTAAAAGGTACGATGGAGATTAAAGCATTTCATCAATATCAATTCCGAACGATTAATCTTTCATTAGAGGATCATATCCAAAAGATAAGAGATGTTATGGAAGACTCTGTAGCCAAACATATGCGTAGTGATGTTCCAGTAGGTGCCTTTTTATCAGGGGGAATTGATTCAACAACAACTGTTGCCTTGGCAAAAAGACATAACGAAAATCTCCAAACCTTCACAGTAGGCTTTAAGCAAAATGGATATAGCGAGGTTGAGGTAGCGAAAGAATCAGCCCACCAATTAGGTGTTACTAATATCCATAAGTTTATTAGCTCAGAAGAATTTTTGCGTGAGCTACCAAATATTATTTGGCACATGGATGAACCCGTAGCGGATCCAGCAGCTATTCCTCTTTATTTTGTTGCTAAAGAAGCGAGTAAGCATGTCAAGGTGGTTTTGTCAGGGGAAGGAGCCGATGAGCTATTCGGTGGCTACAATATTTATCGTGAATCGTTGGCTTTGAAAGGGTTTGATTACATACCAAAGCCATTAAATAAGATGCTTCATTCTCTTGCTACATTTCTTCCTGAGGGAGTAAAAGGGCGGAACTACTTAATCAGAGGTACGACACCATTAGCCGATCGTTATATCGGTAATGCTAAAATATATGATGAATTAGAAAAGAAAGAGATTTTGCTCCATTTTAATCAAAATAATCATTTTAAAAACCATGTCGCTCGCTTTTATGAGCAAGGTAAGGCTTATGATAAGGCAACTTTAATGCAATATATTGATTTGCACACATGGCTACCTGGAGATATTTTAACAAAAGCAGACCGCATGACCATGGCTCATTCATTGGAGCTGCGCGTTCCATTTTTAGATAACGAAGTTTTGGAAGTAGCGAGTGAAATTCCAACGAAGTATAAGCTAAGTCATCAAACGACCAAGTATATTCTAAGAAAAGCGATATCTGAATGGGTACCTGCAAGTGTCTTAGACAGAAAAAAGCTTGGATTTCCTGTGCCGATACGAGTTTGGTTACGAGATGAATGGTACGATTGGGCCAAAAATATGATCCATATGAGCCAAACTGATGAGTATCTATATAAGGATCAAATACTAGCACTATTAAATGAACACGCAACAGGTAAACGCGATAACAGTAGAAAGCTTTGGGTCGCATTATGCTTTATGATATGGCATGCCCTTTATATAGAGAAGTCCATGACACCATATAAGAAGCTAGACCACCCAGAAGACTTTTACCCATCTAAAGAAGTGAATGTAAGTAAATAATCACAAAATGGAAAAGAAGTTCGATGATTTAATGCATCGGACTCCTTTTTGGGTTTGTGATTGTAAATGATTTTAGGATTTAGCGACTTCTGGTTGATAAGATTCATCCATAATAAGAATCGGTTTGATCGTTTTGCCTGATAATGAATCGGCTTCTGCTTGATTAATGTCGTCGATAGAGTAATACTCCACTAATTTATCAAACGAGAAGTTACCTGCTTCATAAAAATCGACCATCTGTCTAATTGATAATTGAGGAATGGCACGTCCCATCAGAACACCGACGATATTTCGGTTTTTCATAGCAAGATCATTAATTGTACTAATCGTTATATCCTTTCCAACGGCTACTGGTGCAATAGATCCACCTACTGCTAATACTTCTATGGCGGTACGTACGACTTGTCCAACTCCTGTCGTATCAACGCTATAATTTACACCTCTTCCACTTGTCAAAGCAAGGATTTGTTCTTGTGCGTTTTCATTCTTACTGTTAATAACGTGAGTGGCACCTAGCTGCTTTGCAAGGTCAAGTCGGCTCTCGTGAATGTCAACGGCAATTACTTTTGAACAACCGGCCACCTTTGCGGCCATCATTGCAGCCATACCAACTGCGCCAGTCCCAAAAACGGCAATTGTCGAGCCGGGCTCAGGCTTTATACCATTAAGAACTGCACCGCTTCCAGTCATGAACCCACACCCAAGTGGACCGAATAAACGTAAATCTAAGGATTTATCAATTTTTGTTAAACTAGAAGATCCGACAATGGAATGAGTAGAAAAAGAAGATTGACCAAAAAAACGAGTAACCGGTGTTCCGTCTTCTCTAGTAAAATAAGCGCTACCATCCTCTCGTGTAGCTGACATGTTTATCTCACTCCAGTCATAACAAGAACCAGGGATCCCTGTTCTACAGTTATCGCACTGTCCGCAATAACCGAATGAAACAACCACATGATCACCTATTTCAAAACCTTGGACATTACTTCCCACCTTTTCTACAATAGCAGATCCTTCATGACCGAGAATAATGGGAAGAGGGAATTCATTAAAACCTTTTCGAACGGCTACATCTGAATGGCACATACCTGAAGCTACCATTTTAACGAGTAACTCATTGTCATTGGGCTCACTAATATTGAGCTCCTCCATTACATAAGGTTCATTTACAGAATTGATAACAGCAGCTTTTATTTTCATACGTATCACTCCTTTAAAATTAGGTTGCTACACATTAATGATAGCGTTTACTTGAGGGGTGGAATAGTTAGCTTTACGTATAAAAATGACCTAGACAAAAGGGGAAGTTTATAGGTATATCTATCCTTTTGTCTAGTTAATTTGATATAGTGAATGTGGGGGTGGTGTCGCTTGATAGCAAACTGGCAAAAAGAACTTTCTTCCATTATAAAAAGTGAAAATGTTAATGAGAATTTGTTTGAAATGATCAAGGTATTTTATCAAAACTTCCCTTGTCGCATTATTCAATTATTTCAATATTCAAGCTTTAATGATGCGTTTAGTGGCATAATCTCTTATGAATATCCAAATGTACAGTCAATTCATTATGTTCATGAGATGGCAAAAGTAAATCGTTTTGTATATGAAGCATTATCTGACAATAAGGTAAGCTATTTTGATAATAATGCTTTTCAGCTTTCCATTAGTAATCATTTCATCTTATCAGAGCCGATTAAAAATATGCTCGTTATCCCTTTTACAATTAATGATATTGTCGTAGGGTTTATGACAGGTGTCAATGTCCAATTACAAGTAGGGCAGGATGTGTTAAATGAGATGAAAAACTTCAGCGAACAATGCTTGCACTTTTTATATGGAACAAGGCTAAAAGAAAATACTTCTTTTACAAATAAAGAGTTACAAGTTATGCAATATATCGCGAATGGTTTTACGACAAAGGAAATTAGTAACATGATGTATCTAGCTGAATCAACGGTCAAATATTTCTTGAAAAATGTTATGGTCAAAACGGATAGTGCTAATCGAACAGAAGCAGTGACTAAACTCTTCCGTTTGCAATTACTCCATTAAAAAGTGTAAATCTAGTTATAAGCTTACTATCTAGTCCCGATGAACAGAAAATTTGTTTATGGGGTTATTTTAATTATGACAAGCATTAATTCATTAATAGGAAAGAAATCACTGTTTTCATCGTGACTTCAATAGGTATATGATAGAAGAAGATTAAAAAAGAGAAAAAAATTAGAAGTTACGCTAGACTACTTATTTTGCATTATTTCCAGAAAAATGGAGAAGGACTGGGCCATGTGCAGCAATTCTCAAACAGAATTTCCACGACAACCTACTCACCTTTAATAAACAGGGAAGTATTGTTTGGAGGTTTTTGATTATTTGAGCAAACTTTCTTTTGACAAGTGCCATTTATTTAATGGGTGTTTGGCTTTTCGTTCATTGGGTTTTTGAACGAGAAGTACAAAAACCGAAGAGTATGAATGAAAAGTCTAATAATATGTCAGTTACTCAAGGGAAGAAGATGAGTAAAGTAACGAAAAGAGCCGAACGAGACAGTTACTCAAGGGAAGTGAGAGAGTAAAGTAACGAAAAGGGCCGAACGAGACAGTTACTCAAGGGAAGAAGAAGA
>NZ_JAQQWS010000002.1:10204-48392 GCF_028610675.1 Alkalihalobacillus pseudalcaliphilus | reverse complement strand
GTAAAGTAACGAAAAGAGCCGAACGAGACAGTTACTCGGGGGAAGTGAGAGAGTAAAGTAACGAAAAGGGCCGAACGAGACAGTTACTCGGGGGAAGTGAGAGAGTAAAGTAACGAAAAGAGCCGAACGAGACAGTTACTCGGGGGAAGAAGAAGAGTAAAGTAACGAAAAGAGCCGAACGAGACAGTTACTCGGGGGAAGTGAGAGAGTAAAGTAACGAAAAGGGCCGAACGTGTCAGTTACTCGAGGGAAATGAGTGAGTAAAGTCACACGAAAAGGTGTGAAGGGGATTAAGAATCAGCTAACTTCAAGGCACAAACTATCATCCCTAAGTACACTTTCATACAAAACTTCCATGATGACTGCCGAAGCAACTCATCACCCACAAAAATGAAAGTAGGTTTTAGCTTTTAACTGGTGGTTTTTCATTCACTTTGTTTTTTTGTTCTCATTCATTTTAATATTTGTTGAGAATGATTTTGAACTTTAGAATGAGCAGTCACCCAGCGGGCGAGTCATGTGGAGACTCCCGCAGGATGTAGTGGCGGGCTGAAATCCACTGGCGAAACCAGTTAGTTTAGCAGCCACCCCGCAGGACGCGGAGCATTATTTTCGGTAGCGGCTAGTAGAGTTCCGCATATGAGCATCAGCACTAACTTTCATATCAAAGGAGAAAACCATGGAAGCAAAGCAGCTAAAGACAAGTCAAACGAAAGATAAATCTAACCCACAAGTGAAAACGGCCTACCGCATCCTATTTATAATCGGGTTTGTCCACTTGTTAAATGACTCCATTCAAGCACTAGTTCCAGCGATGTTCCCTATACTAGAAGCGGAGATGGGGCTCACCTATACTCAAATAGGAATTATTGCTTTTGCTTTAAATATGACAGCCTCGGTTATTCAGCCGGTTGTTGGGGTATATACCGATAAAAAACCATCCCCATTTGCGTTACCGATAGGCCTTTGTTTTACTTTTATTGGTGTAGTTCTTCTTGCATTTGCCCCGAATTTTTGGATGGTAGTCATAGCTGTTACCTTTATTGGCATCGGTTCAGCGACATTTCATCCTGAAGGATCACGTGTCGCTCATATGGCCGCAGGGAATAAAAAAGGTTTAGCGCAATCCATTTATCAAGTAGGTGGAAATGCAGGTCAGGCACTAGCACCGTTAATAACTTTGCTTATTTTAGTGCCGCTTGGACAGTTCGGTTCGATTTGGTTCACATTGGTCGCAGGTCTTGCCATTATTTTGTTATTATATATTGCTACTTGGTACAAAGAACAAATTAAGATTCAAACGTTACAAGCAAAAACTAAAAAAGCAGGACCATCTATACCTACGAAATATCGTCGTAAAATTCTTGTCGGCTTTGGTGTATTATTATTTCTCGTATTCGTGCGCTCTTGGTTCCATGCTGGTTTAGCTAATTATTATCAATTTTTTGCGATTGAAGAATACGGAATGACGATCTCACAAGCACAAGTTTATCTATTTATTTTTTTGGCGGCTGGAGCGATAGGGACCTTTGCTGGTGGTCCACTCGCCGATCGATTTGGAAAAAGAACAATACTAATGCTTTCTATGTTAGGTTCGGCCCCATTTGCTCTGCTTCTACCACATGTTGGCCCAATTCTAGCATATCCACTTATAGGTATTATTGGTTTTATTATTTTATCCAGTTTTTCTGTTGCCGTTGTTTATGGGCAAGAACTTATTCCAGGAAAAATTGGTGTTGTTTCAGGCTTAATTGTCGGTTTAGCTTTTGGAATGGGAGCAGTGGGAGCCGTTATGTTTGGAATTATCGCTGACTTTGTTGGTATGTATACGACGATGCTTATCGCTGTAACATTCCCAATTATTGGTTGCTTAAGCTTCCTTTTACCTTCTGATCAATGGATGTCAGATAGATTACGTAACGATCATTAAGATGCATGACAAAAGGTGTCTAATTTGTCGATACTATAGTAAACTCTGGAGTATGTGAACAGGAACACTGTCCTGCTAAGGTCATTTATCGTAAGATGGATGACGAGCTAACTTCAAGGAACAACCCATCGCCCCAAGGTAACTTTCATATAAAACAAACGAACCCCATTTAAGGTAGGTGAATAACATGTCAGTCTATGGAAAATTAGAAGAAGAGAAAGTGTTTAAGGATCCGGTCCATCGCTATATTCACGTAAAAGACGAATTAATTTGGGAGTTAATTGGAACAAAGGAGTTCCAAAGGTTACGAAGAATTAAACAGCTAGGTACTACTTATATTACCTTCCACGGTGCTGAACATACGCGTTTTAATCACTCTTTAGGTGTTTATGAAATTACAAGAAGAATCTTAGAGGTGTTTAAGGGTAGACCGCATTGGCAAGAAAAAGAGAGACTACTAACACTGTCGGCAGCCTTACTTCATGATATAGGACATGGCCCTTTTTCGCACGCCTTTGAGAAAATATTTGGAACGGATCATGAAGAGTGGACGAGAGCCATTATTTTAGGTGATTCTGAGGTGAACCAAATTCTGAAAAAAGTTTCACCAACCTTTCCTCAAGCGGTTAGTGATGTGATTGAAAAGACATACCCTAACAAGTTAGTGACAAGTATTATCTCCAGTCAAATTGATGCGGATCGCATGGACTATTTATTACGTGATGCGTATTATACGGGTGTAAGTTATGGCCACTTTGACATGGAACGTATCCTTCGCGTTATGCGTCCGACCGAGGAGCAAGTTGTCATCAAACAAAGTGGTATGCATGCTGTCGAAGATTACATAATGAGTCGATACCAAATGTATTGGCAAGTTTATTTTCATCCTGTTTCAAGAAGTGCAGAGGTTATTATTAATAACATTTTTAAACGAGTGAAGGATTTATATAAACAAGGGTACACATTCAAACAAGAACCTATCCATTTCTACTCATTCTTTCATGAAAAAGTGAGCTTAGATGATTATTTGCAGCTTGATGAGGCGATAACCCTTTATTATTTTCAAGTATGGCAAGGTGAGGACGATCGTATTTTAAGCGATCTTTGTGTAAGATTTTTAAATAGAAATCTGTTTAAATACACAGAATTTAACCCAAATCAGTGGATGAACGATTGGCCTAAATTACAGGAGCTTTTTCGAAAAGCGGATATTGATCCTTCTTACTATTTAGTTGTGGACTCCTCATCTGATCTACCCTATGACTTTTACCGTCCTGGTGAAGAAGGAGAAAGATTACCGATACATTTAGTACTACCTAACGGCAAAATACGAGAACTTTCAAGAGAATCTGATGTTGTTGAAGCCATTTCAGGTAAAAAAAGAACGGACCACAAGTTATATTTCCCGCTTGATTTAATTAGTGATAACAAGGAAAATGAGCAAGTTAAAAAAGAAATTATGGCGATTTTACAAATCATGTAAAGGAGTGGACCCTTTTGCTGTACGAACATGTAAAAGTATTGAAGTTTTTGGCAGATGCAGGTGAGGTAGTTGGTAGAAAGAAATTACAAAAGATGATTTATATTGCTAAAAAGTTGGACATGCCCTTTTCAGAGCGCTATAACTTTCATATGTACGGGCCTTATTCAGAAGAGCTTTCTTTACGGATGGAAGAGCTTAGTAACTTAGGGTTTGTACACGAAAATAAGGAAGATAAAGGCCACTATCAACAATATTGTTATTCATTATCAGAGCAAGGAGAGAGTTTCTTGGCACTAAATAAGATCGAGTGGCCAGAGTGTCATGCCTTGGTAACATCTCTTAATGAACAAAGTTCACGTTTTTTAGAATTAGTTTCAACGATTTTGTATTTTGCTGATTTGACTGTGGAAGAAGTGAAAGATAAGGTTTTTACTTTGAAGAAAAAGCAGAATTATACAGAAGAGGATATTGAGGCGGGGTATCAATATATAAAGAAGCTCCAGTCATGGCAAATTCACGCTATGCAAAACTAAAATAATATGAATCAAGAGAAATCAAGCCCTATGCTCAGTGGGCTTGATTTCTTTGTTATCTTTTATCTAAATAAGAAGCTATTCGATTTCCTAAGAATTGAACGCCCTGAACAAGGATAATTAACAAGATAATCGTAAAGATCATCACATCTGTTTGGAACCGATAATAGCCATAACGTATCGCTAAATCGCCGATCCCTCCGCCTCCAACTACTCCTGCAACAGCCGAATAAGAAATAAAGGTTACCGTCGTAATGGTCAGACCTAAAACTAAACCAGAACGTGCTTCGACTAATAGGACGTGGTAAATGATTTGTATAGGAGAACCACCCATAGAAATGGAAGCTTCTATGGTTCCTTTATTAACCTCCCGTAAGGATTGTTCAACGATTCGAGCTAAAAATGGAATAGCAGCGATTGATAAAGGAATGGTGGCAGCTAGTGGTCCAACAGTCGTCCCAAGAATGGCTCGAGTTAATGGGATTAACGCGATCATAAGAATGATAAAAGGGAAGGACCGAATGCAATTAATAAACATATTTAAAGTGATGTGGATAAAATGGTTGGCTAATAGTTGCTTTTTATCGGTTAAAAACGTGAACAAACCTAAAGGGATTCCCAAAATTATAGCCGTAATAATAGTAAGGCCGACCATAAAAAAGGTTTGGCCAATGCTCTCAATAATTTCAGGTAGGAGAGAAATAATATTATCAAATATCATCAGATGCACCATCAGTTAATAAAATTCGTCCAATCTCTGTCTTTGCTTGATAAGAGTGGTTTTGCATTTGGATTATTTCCTTAATTTCTCCATTTTCCATGACAGCTACACGGTTGCAAAGGGAGCGGGCTACTTCCATTTCATGAGTCACAAGTAGTATGGTCACACCATAGATATTGTTAATCTTCTTTAAGTATTGAAGAATGGAGTGGGTCGTTTGCGGATCAAGGGCAGACGTTGGTTCATCACAAAGTAATACACTGGGGTCACAACTAATAGCTCTTGCGATAGCGACCCTTTGTTTTTGTCCACCTGATAACTGGTTCGGGTATTGATCGATTTTATCTAATAGATCAACAATCTTTAAAGTTTGATAGACGATATGATCCCATTCTTTTCTAGCTATCTTTGCAAAACGTAGAGCTAATTTGATATTATCCGCAACGGTTTTGTTAGTCACTAGGTTAAAGCTTTGAAAAATCATTCCTATTTTATTCCGAGCTATTCTTAGCTGTTTTTTATCGAGGTCGGTTAGTGACTGCTTGTGCAAAAGAATAGTACCTTCTGTGGGTGTTTCCAAAAGGTTAACCATTCGTAATAGAGTGGACTTTCCTGCTCCGCTAAATCCGATAATACCATAGATTTCGCCTTCTTTAATGGATAAGGATACGTTAGATATGGCCTTAACCTGCTCTTGCTTAGTTTGATAGATTTTACTAATTTGTCTGAATTCTATCATGAGGTTTAGTTCTCCTTTTATTTAAAATAATCGGGTTGGTGGAAGCCTTCGAATTCTTTGTTTGACTCAATAACCTCTTGGAAATCACGAGTGTGGTAAGCTTCGATTATATCTTGAATAAAAGGTTGGTCTTGGTCCTCGGCACGTATCGCAATTAAATTTTGATATTCAAATGGTGGGTCTTCAAGAAATAGGGACGAATCAAGTTCTCGATTAGATGCGATAATCGTATAACCATTGGCAACAGCAAAGTCTACATCCGGAATCGCCCTAGGGATTTGAACTTGCTCGAGCTCAACAAATGAAAAATTCACAATCATGGAATCGATGTCTTGCCTTGATACAGTTAGTGGGTCGTAATTTTCCTTTAGTTCGAGCCAGCCGACCTGTTCTAGCACTCGTAAAGCTCTTGCGACATTAGCGGGGTCATTAGGGATAGCAATAGTAAAACCATCTTGTAAATGATCAAGGTTATCATGATGATCAGAGTAAATGCCCATAGGAGCAGTTGGAACTTTGATTGTTTCAATAAGATCTAATTGATTCTCTTCAATAAAGTTTTCAAAAAAGGCTGTGTGCTGAAAGATGTTAACATCAAGCGAACCTTCTGCTAAAGCAAAATTAGGCTCGTTGGGAGTGCTAAACTCCACATATTTGACTGTATACCCTTTTTCCTTGAGTAGCGGTTCAATTCCTTGCCTTACTTGGTCACTATATGGTCCAGGAGTAAAACCAAAGACAATCACTGCTTTAGAACCTCCTTCCTTTGCTGGGAAATCATCTACAGTCGAGCACCCGAACAAAACAAATAACAGTGACAACATCATCAAAATGAGAAACAGATAATCTTTCATTGAATAGCCTCCTTCTACGTTGTTATTTTAAAAGCTGCTTTAAACGATGAGCACAGTGCTACACAGTGTCGCACAGCATAATTTCCCATAATGATGAGTAACGCTCCATGTTACACTAACTTTCATACAAAACCCAACATGGCGAAGCCCATTCAATTCGCCACCAACAAACATGAAAGAAGTGTCTGGCGTTTTAACTGGTGACTTTTCATTCACTTTGTTCTTTGGAATTGAGAATGAGCAGTAACCAAGCGGAAGAAAACATGTGGAGACTCCCGCGTGACGTAGTGGCGAGCTGAAATCCACTGGCTATGCTAGTTAGTTCAGCGGCACCCCGCAGGAGACGGAGCATGATTTTCGGTAGAGGCAAGCAAAGCTCCGCATAGGAGTATCAGCACCAACTTTCATATAAAAAAGCGGTACGAGTAAAAACTCATACCGCCGGTCGACCGGTAGGTCATAATAATAAAAGTAAGTTGATTGAATTAATTGGATTATAATCAGTGAGTCAAAGAATGGCAAGAGCTACCATTAAAAATGGGCTTTATTTTCTTAAAATCAGAAAATAGGCTTGTTTTATTTTAAAGCGCACTTGACCATTCGGAATAATTGGAATACACATATCATATACAGTATCTATACAAACAAATAAAAAGCTTTTCGGACAACCGATAGCCCAAGGTACAGCACTCTTTTTTTGCGTATCTGGGCTATTTTTATACCTATCTTTGTAAAGCTACATTCAGCATAAGCGTGTCGACAACAAGGAGGAGATGAATTGAGCAATTTAGGGCAGGGTGATTGGAGAGCAACCTTACAAGATGGCCGAACGGTATGGTTAGACGGTCAAAAGGTTGATGTGACAACCGATAAAAAGTTCAAAGGTGTATTGGAAACGATCACTTCACTGTTTTCGATGCTTGAAGATCCGGTTAATCAGACAATTCTTGGCTATAAAAATAACGAATCAACAACATTTGTTCATAAAGCTTTTTTAGTGCCGAAAACATATGAGCAGCTTTTGGAGAAAAGAGCCGCATTTGAA
Source organism: Alkalihalobacillus pseudalcaliphilus (assembly GCF_028610675.1). Taxonomy (NCBI): domain Bacteria; kingdom Bacillati; phylum Bacillota; class Bacilli; order Caryophanales; family Bacillaceae; genus Alkalihalobacillus; species Alkalihalobacillus pseudalcaliphilus. Next base: position 41,087 of record NZ_JAQQWS010000002.1, on the reverse strand, counting down.
CTGTGGTCGGAAATGACATATGGAGTGATGAGTCGACTATCCGATTATGCTTACTGTTTACTAACAGGATATTATATGGACAAAGCTTTTTTCACTCAATTTGATAAGGGTTTTTCTCTAAAAATAACAGCCTATTATAAGCAAGCGTCTAGTCAAAAAAGAATCATCACAACGGCGATTTTAGACCCGCAAATTGACCGATCTCAAGCACCAGAGCAAGTGGAAGGGGGTTTGTTAAAAGTCGTAGGGGAGACAAAGGGAGGCTTGATTGTTCGAGGGGCCAAAATGATTGCAACGGCTGCTCCCTATGCTCATGATGTGCTTGTCATGCCTCACCAAAAGTTAAATAAAGGGCAAGAGGAATATGCCAATATGTTCATTATTCCACTGAACTTGCCGGGCTTACAAATCGTTTGCCGTGAGTCCTTCTCCTCTCCGTTTGCTGAGAAGCATTTCATACAAGCCAATTTTGATGAGATGGATGCTGTCTTAATTTTTGATGATGTGTGTATTCCATGGGAGCGAGTTTTAATTAGAGGATCAATTGAAGGTGTATATGAGGCCCAACAGCATCAACAAATGAATCCGTTAGCTCATTATCAAACCGTCGTACGTTTATTAACGAAGCTACAATTTATAGCAGGTGTAACGACGGCGATAGCTGAATCAATTGGCGCCAACCACTTTCTTCACGTTCAAGAAAAATTAGGTGAAGACTATACAAAAATAGATACGATTAAAGCTTTATTAACGAGTGCTGAGATTGACGGAGAGGTCAATGAACAAGGGGTTTATGTACCAGCTAGTGTGCCTTTACAAGTAGCTCGAAATCTAGGGACCGAATATTATCCGAGGATGATTGAGATTTTAAAAGGAATTGGTGCAGGTGGATTTATTCAAGTGCCATCAAATCCTATCACTGAAAAGGATGAGTTGTTTCCTTTTTTTCAACGGTACTACCGGGGGACAGAAGTGGATGCGAAAACAAAAACGGATTTATTTCAGCTTGCATGGGAATTAATTGGTAGCCCACTCGGGGCTAGGCACGACCTGTATGAACGTTTTTATTCAGGAGATCCGATCCGGACTTTTGCTAACTTTTATAGCCAATATGACAAAGATCCATTAAGAGATAGAATCTCTAATCTTTGGAAACAATTCGAAGAAGAGGGGGCATAGTAGTGACGAGACGAACTTTTTTAGAACGAGTGAAGGCAGAGAGAACCGTCTGGGTAGATGGCGAGCTCGTTCAAGATGTGACGCACCATCCTGCCTTTGAAGGTACGATTAAAACGATAGATAAACTATTGCAAAAGCAGTATGTTGAATCTACAAAAGAGCTCTTAACTTATCATACAGAAGGTGTCAGAGCGCATCTTTCCTTTTTAATTCCTGAAAATAAAGTCGACTTGAAAAGGAAACGAGTCGCTTATCAGCATTGGGCAGACGACACATTTGGTGTCATGAGTCGATTATCAGAGTATACACGATCCATTATTACCGGATGGTATGCAAATCGGGATGTCTTAGATAAAAAAAGGCCTGGCTTTGCCGAGAAAATAGCGCATTATTATCGAAAATCCTTAGAGAATGATTGGTTATCAACCGTCGCTGGGCATGATCCACAAAGAGATAGAGCAACTAAACAAACACACGACGCTTTATTACACATAACCGACCGAAATGAAGATGGAATTTTTGTAAGTGGTGCTAAAATGATTGCAACGGCTGCACCCTATGTCGATGAAATTTTAATCAATTCTTACCATAAAAGAACGGAGAAAGAAAGAGCGTATGCTCATGTATTTTTTGTACCCGTAACAGCAAAAGGGTTAAATATTGTCTGTCGTGAATCTTTTGCAAGTCAAGATAAAACGAATCATCCGCTTAGTTCTCGTTATGATGAAATGGATGCTGTTCTAATTTTTGATCATGTGTTTATTCCTTGGGAGCGAGTTCTGGCTTGTGAGGATCCTGAATTCTCTTGGGTTCTAAGGATAGAACCTTGTTCAGCCCTACTAAGTCAGCATCAGACAGTGGCTCGGCTAGTAAGTAAGTTAGAAAGTGTTGCAGCGATTGCCAATGAATTAGCTGAGGCATCAGGAGCAACAGCCTTTTTGCATGTGAAACAAAAACTTGCAGAGGTAATCATGCAAAAAGAGAGTATCTATGCTTTATTAAATGCGTCGGAGCACGAATCGACGATGTACGAAGGGGTTTGTTTACCAGATAAAGATTATTTAGCGACTGCTCGTAATTTAGGGACAAAATACTACCCTAGATCTCTAGAAATTATACAGCAAGTAGGAGCTGGAGGGTTGTTACAAACACCATCCAAAATAGAAGAATTATTCGGTCCGATTGCTCACTTGTTAAAAGAGCCTTACAAGGGGACAAAAATGTCTGCAGAAGAAAGAACTAAGCTAATCAAATTAGCATGGGATCTGATTGGGAACTCACTAGGATCGAGACATGAGCTCTATGAACGATTTTATTCAGGCGATCCGGTACGAACTTTTGCCGGCCAATATCATTCTTATCAGGATAAAAAGAGTTTAGTAGATTTTGCCTATCAAGCGATTCGAAGAGAGGAATGACTAAGATGCCTCGTTTTTATTGGTTTATACCGACAAATGGAGATGGAGAGTTTTTAGGATTAAATAAGCCAGAGCGTCAGCCCTCACTTGCATATTTAACCAGGGTCGCTCAAGCGGCAGAACATGCTGGCTTTGAAGGTATACTTGTGCCAACTGGAATTCCCTATTTGGATTCATGGATGATTGGTTCTGCGATTATCCACCAAACTGAAAAGATAAAACCTTTAGTAGCTTTTAGACCTGGATTTATCTCTCCAACTGTCGCTGCAAAAATGGCTGCAACGATTGACCAGTTTTCAGATGGAAGATTACTTTTAAATATTGTAACGGGAGGATCATTATTAGAGCTTGGGCAAGACGGTGATTTTATTCCACACGATAAGCGCTACCAACGAACAGCTGAATTTTTACAAGTCATTAAGCAATCGTGGGAGCAAGATGTTTTTGACTATCAAAGCGAGTTTTACGAAGTGCAGGGAGGTAGCCTTTTTCCTGAGAATAGCAAAGGGAGGAATATTCCCATTTATTTTGGGGGTTCGTCAGAGGTGGCAAAGGATGTAGCCGCACAGTATGCGGACATTTATTTGCAGTGGGGAGAACCGGTAGTGCAGATTAAGCAACAGATTAAAGATGTTAGAGAGCGGGCACGCAATTACAATCGAACACTCGAATATGGTATTCGAATTCATGTCGTAGTTAGAGATTCTGAAGAAGAAGCGTGGCAAGCTGCCTATCGTATTATTAGTCAAATCGATACTCGGAGAAGGGAAAAGATGAATCATTACTATGAAACAACCGATTCAATTGCTCAAAAAAGAATGAACGAAGTCACGCAAAAAAGTGATCGTTTTGACGAGTGTGGTTGGGCTGGTATAGGGAAAATAAGAAAAGGGGCAGGAACGGCTTTAGTAGGGACTCCACAGCAAATTAAAGAAGCAATTGAACATTATCAAGAAGTAGGTGTGAGTCACTTTATCCTCTCTGGTTTTCCACATTTAGAAGAAGCAAAAAGGTTTGGCGAATCCGTTAAGCCGCTTTTTGTAAAGAAGGGAACCTTAGGAGGGGGAGCGGAATGAACTATATCATTTGGGGAGCAAACTTATCTGGTGGTTTTCTTCGTGCTGATGTGGAACAAGAGAGGGACAATAGTTTTACGTATAACCAAAAGCTTGTAGAGCTTGCAGAGAAAAAGGGTATTAATGCTATTTTATATGCGACAAGGTATTTGGGAGCGATTGGCGGTAGTGAGTCTGAACAGGGGCAACTCGATCCGCTTACGTTAATGGCAGCTTTAATACCTTCAACTCAAAACATTCATTTCATTAGTGCCGTACTTCCAGGCTTTATTTCACCGGTGACGTTAGCAAAAATGGGGGCAACACTAGATATTATTTCAAATGGACGGTTTCATATTAATTTAGTGAGTGGATGGTTTAAGGAAGAGCAAGAAATATTTGGAATCGAATGGATCGACCATAAAGAACGTTACGCGCGTTCAAAAGAATATTTAGAAGTGCTAAAAGGTCTATGGACTCAAGAGTCATTTTCATACAAAGGGAATTATTACCAATTAAAAGATGCCCATTTGTCGCCCAAACCTGTTCAAAAGCCTTATCCCGCCATCTATCAAGGTGGAAATTCTTTACCTGCCCAAACGATGGCAGCCGAGCATTCAGATATATATTTTATGAATGGGGCACTAAAAGAAGAATTATATCAACAGATAACGGTTGTCAAAGAACTGGCAAAAAAGCAAGGACGAGAACTTACGTATGCGGTCAATGCTTTTGTGATTGCTAGACAAACAGAAAAGGAGGCATATGAAGAATATCAATGGATTTTAGACCGTGCTGATGAAGTGGCGATCAAGAAGTTCCAAGAAAGAACGGAATCACAAGGAATGTGGAAAAATGCAAAGGAGCTAGGTGACTTTGTTGCAAATAATGAAGGATTTCGAACGGGGCTAATAGGCAGCTATGAAACCGTCACAAAGAAAATAAACGAGCTGAAGCTATTAGGCGTCGACCATGTCCTGCTTACTTTCCGAAAGCCATTGGAGGAATTACCGATATTTTTTGAAAAGGTGGTCAGAAAGATTTAGATTTTATAAGTGGTTCTAGAAAAATTTAATACACCACTATGGATTGCAAGCTTAGATCCTATTTTAAGTGTAAATTTAGAAGAATATTTTTATTCAAGTCTATGTGGTCCTCACTGGTGTAAACGATTGAAAAAGGGTGTTTGGTGTGGAAGTGAAGTGCTGATTGTTAGCGGTGTGACCGATTCCCAATCAGCACCACTCCACAGAATATCCCTCGTGAATGTTGGTAATAGCGAACAAAGTTTCATATCCGCGATCACCTTTTATAGCAGCTATAGCTCACTCGCGCGTTTGCCACCGACAGCATAATTCGTTTTCTTCATTTCTTCAATAATAATAGAAACCTTCTCAACTGGTGCACCTGTAGATTCTGAAACAGCTAACGTCACCTTATCGACTAACTGTTGCTTTTGCTCATCTGTACGACCTTCTAACATTTGAACAGTAACGATTGGCATATCAAACAACCTCCATACATGAATAAAAAATAATGAGACTAACGACAAGGTTAGTCTCATGTAAGTATAGCAAGAAAAAGATACAATTACCTCTCACATGCCTTATTAGTGAGTAAAACGAATACGTCGAAATGTCCATAATAGGAATCCTAACGCAAGTAAAGCTGTGCCAATGAAGATAAATGTGTAATTCTCAGTTGCTGTATTTGGTAAGGTTTGTCCATTTTCGCTGTCAGTTGAGGTTTGCTTATCATGATCTTTTAACGGAATATCTTTGATAGGCTGTTCAACTTCTGGGTGATTCGGTTTTGGTTTGGAAGGTTGCTTGCCCTCATCCGGCTTTTCAATAGTTGGCGGTTTAAGTCCTAATAACTCGTTATCAAAAAGAAAGTCCGCTAATAATGAACCTCCCTTACTGTATAAAGAGATGACTAATTTTTGATCGTCATTAAGAGAAGCCAATGTTAACAAGTTTTGAAAAGACAGTGGTGTATCTATTCCATTTTCTCTAATTGCAAAAGAAACATCAAACTGAAAGACATCTAAATAATATTTAGCTGTTTTAGCAAAATGGATGAGTTCAGCTATGCTTAAATCACTTGCCTCGACACCTTCATATTCTTCTAGAAAATAGTAAAGATTTTCTACTTCATCCCATAAAGACGGAGACTCCTCAAGTTGTTCAAATAGATGGATGAAAATATTCTCAAGTTCATAAGTTTCTAAGCCAATTCGTTTGAAAAGTGCAGCGGTTTCTGCATCTAATAAATCTTCCAAGTCCCAATCCCATTGTAAGAGTACGTCCCATAAGAACATATCCAAGTCATCATAGAAGATAAAATCTTCAATCGTAAACCCGTATTCCGCAAGAAGCTCATCTAATTCATCTCTAGTAATCTCATAATCATCTAAAAGATTAACGAGATTTTCTTCGGTAAGGAGTTCACCTAAAAAGTCTTGAAGCTCTTCTAGAGTACGAAAATCATCAACTGTCAGTTCATATTGATACCATAAGTAATTGTCAAACTCATCACGAGTTAACCCGATTGATTGTAGATATGTCGCTAATTCTTCTACATCAATCTCTAAAAAGCTGTACATATATTCCTTTAAGTCGTCATAAAATTTAAATTCAGCTAAAGTAAGACCGTCTGCTTTAAGTTGAGCATCAAGTTGAGCTCTTGTCCATCCGTAATCAGATAAAAGCTCATCAAGATTTTCTTCATTAAGTAAATCACCTAAAAAATTCTTGATTTGACCAACTGTAGAAAATTCATAAATACTCATACCCCAAGTCGCTAGATATTCCTCTAAGTCCTCTTCCGTCCAATTAAGCTCATTAAGAAATTCAGCTAATTGTTGCTCATCTATCTCAAGAGTATCACTCAAGTAATAAAACAAATCATCATAAAACTTAAAATGAGCTAGAGTTTTATTTTGTTCTTTCAAAAATTGAAGTAAATAGGATTCGGAGATGCCATATTCATCTAAAATTTGTTGAAGGATTTCTTCGTCGATGACAGGTGAAAGCCAGTCTCTTAATTCTTCCACTGACTCAAAATCATCAAGTGTGTGTTCCCATTCTATATCCAAATAGGACACCAGTTGTTCTTTTGTCCATTCTAATTCTTTAAGAAAAGCATTTAATTCTGTTTCATTCACAGCCGCGTTTGCATACAAAGGAATGGTGGTAGTCATTCCAAGTATGAGTAGAAATAACATAACCAACTTCTTAATCATCAAATTGCCCCCTAATCTTCCTTATTTTTCTATTAGCAAAATGATTATAATCCTAATTATCCGAAATATCCACATATTTTTTTGTGACATTTGATTATATTAAATGAAGTAATTATAACTTCTGTATAATGACAAATAGTTCTATATACTATAATGAACCATTTTTTTGTAATTAGTGTAGGTTCTATCGTTATTTATCGTTAAATAAGCCCAAAAGGTTAAAAAGATTTCGGCGAGGAGTTTTGGTCGACAGGATCACGCCAGAAAAAGAACAAGAAGGAGTCGATAGTTGACGTCCACATATACCCACATGGCGAAGCTGATACGCTTCGCCACCAACAAAAAGAAAGCGAACCATGTGTATCTCACCAAGGTCTGTGATAAAATGTTAGAAACGATAGTGCTAGGAAAATTCGTAAAGAGAGGTTGGTACTTCATGGATTTATTAAACAACGATAATATCAAAAAGAAAAAAACATCTTTTAATATCTTAAGCAATGATTCATTAGATGGTCATAAAGGTTATGGAGCAGGAACATTAAATCTTGATAACGTCACACCTGTATTTGTTGATCCAGCAGAATCAGATGTGTTTGTAGATATGGGGGCACTTCACGCGAGGTCTCAAGTAGAAAGAAGAATTAAATTTTTAAAAGAAAAAGATAAAGTGCCAAATGGCAAGCTCTACTGGCTTGTTTGGGTTACGATTTTACACAAAGACAGTAAGCCTTATTACGGAGGGGTAACGGGTTGTGAAATGACTGTAGATACAGAAATACGCCGAGGGTATAAGAGTTTACCTGAACACGTAAATAACATGGATAAATCGTTAAAAGGGAAGCTGATTGTTGAACATATGGATCAAAAATCCCGTCATCTTCTAGCGGATTTTCTCAAGAATCATAATGAAGCTATGTGGAACCATTCTGAAGAAGAGCTAAAAAAATCACTGCTGAAATAACAGCTCTAAAAGTTCAAAAACAATGACACCTTTATTAAAAAGGGTAGTTTGTCTATTTCGAACGAATCCGTATGCGAAAGTCAAGATGTAATCCAAAATAAATATGAACGGTTTTTGAAACTTCACTCCTTCACTTGAGCTTTTGCCTCAGAGGGGGTAAACTTGATACGTATAATATCACGTTATACTAGGACACGAAGAGTTGTTTCTTCTGGTTAAATTAACCAAGAGACAGCTCTTTTATTGTTTTATGCCATAAAAAACATCAACAAGTGTTGGTATACCCACTCATTGATGCATGTTGGTTTATTGGAACCACTTCAAAAAGCGCTCCAAGAAGCTTTCTTTCGTTTCGGCATTTTCTTCAATGGACTCTTCCAGATCATCTTGATCACTCGGACATGTTTCTTTAGGTTCCGTCCCGGGAACAAAATAAGTCAGCCTCGCAGGACCCGGACAAGATTCGGAATGTAGATAACCAGTAAAAGGATCAATTTCTAGAGCAGTCACACCTTTTGGCTGGTGGAACTGTAATTTTAAATCTCCTTGTAGGCCTTCTCTCATAAATTTTGCAAATATTTGCTTCGGTACTTGGGCATTTTGAGAATCAAGCTTTTTCCCATAATCAAAACCGGTCCAAACGCCGGTTACAAGCTGTGGCGTATAACCAATCATCCAGCTGTCAAATTCCGTCGATCCTGACTTACCTGCGATAGGTCGATCGAGCAATGTAGCGATAGAACCGCCTGTCACAGACGTATAATCATTCAACCTCCGATCAAACATCGACTTCATAACATCCGTCATAATGAACGTAAGATTTTCGTCTAAAACGTCAGCTTCTTTTACAACAGGATTTTCATAAATGATTTTCCCACTCATCGTCTCGATTTTTGTAATAAAGCGAGGTTGAACCCGATCGCCACCATTAGCGAAAGTGCTATATCCTGTAACGAGCTCTAATAAAGTTATTTCCGTTGTACCAAGTGCGGCAGAGGGATTGCTTGTGCTAATATTCGTTTCGATACCAACACGAGTGGCTATATCTGCCAACTTATCAAAACCGATTGAGTAATGCGTTTTCAGTGCATAGATATTGTCTGAGTAGGCCAATGCTTGAATCATGGTAATATAATCATCAGCAAATCTTGTATTAAAATTATTGGGCCAATAATAATCACTTTCCTTCGTTTTATCCCCATTTGGGTAAAGGAAACCCGTTTTTTCACTCTTTAATGTAGTAGTTGGCGTGTAGCCATTCTCAAGGGCTGCATAATAGAGAAAAGGCTTTAAAGTCGAGCCGGGCTGCCTTCTCGCCTCAATAGCACGGTCGAAACTACCCTTACCCTCATAGGTTCTACCGCCCACAAGAGCTTTTACATCCCCTGTGGTAGGATCCATTGCCATAAAGCCAATCTGTACGTCTGGGTCAACTAACTCATTTTCAATTTGAGCTTCAGCCGATTTTTGCATCTTCGTATCCAATGTTGTGAAAACTTTAAAGCCACCTGCATTCCACTGACTAGGCTCCAGAATACCCTTATTTAAGATTTCCTCTTCAACGATATCTTGAAAAAACGGTCCAACTCTTTCTGTAGAGACCGGTTTTGTTTCCGTAATCGTTAAGTTTTCTTGAAAGGCTTCTTCTGCCTCCTTAGAAGTTAAGTTGCCATTTGCCACCATTGACTGGAGGACAACCCATTGCCGTTCTTTGGCGCGTCCTGTTTGAGTGCTTTCATTAAAATTATCCCCTGTAGGAGCGTAATAAGTTGGACCTTTAGGAATTCCCGCAAGCATACTTGCCTCGGCCACAGACAGATCATTTGATTTTTTATCAAAATAATATTCAGCCGCTGCCTCTACACCATAAGCCCCGTGACCATAATAAACGGTATTTAAATAACCCTCGAGAATGTCATCCTTTTCGAGGTTCATTTCAAGTTGTAGGGAATAAAGTAGCTCGTTCCACTTACGCTTCCATGTTTTTTCATGACTTAAATAAAGGTTACGGGCATATTGTTGGGTAATTGTACTTGCCCCTTGAGATTTAGCCCCTGATTTAAGATTGGCAACGATAGCACCACCAATTCGTTTTGGATCAAAGCCAAGGTGCTCATAAAAGCGCCTATCTTCAACAGCGATCGTTGCATGAATAATGTCGGTATCCATATAACTTAACTCAACAGGGTAACGATTTTGACCACTATGACTTTCTCCAATTACCTCTCCATCTTCACTATAAATGAACGTCGTTTGCGATACTTCAAGGTTAGGGGCTCCAAGCATTCTCGTATAAGAAAGCAAAGCGATCGCACTAGCCGCCACAAGCAGCAACCCTATTAAAAGGAGACGAAAGCTTCTTCGGAATAAACTTTTACGTCGCCGTGACCTTCGACTAACAACCACTTGCATAACGAACACCTCAACCGTTCCAAATATAATAAATAACCAATAAGGTATGACATTCAATGGCGTTGAGTAAGTAACCGTACCGGATTATCAACACGAACCGTCATACAAAAAGACTTTTTATTAGGATTGGTAAATGAAGGCATTTTTAAACATCTGCCAACAAGTAATTATTGATGTGACCTGCAGCCATCACTAACAAGAATATAGTGTATGACTAAGCGGTAGCGAGCCAAAGCGGAATGGCAGGGTTACGAGTTGAAAAGGGGAGAGGAAGCACGAGTAAACGCTGAATCGCGGGGTTTGCTAGCTGAAAAAGAGTTAGGAAGCCCGAGCAAAAGCTGAATCACGGGGTTGCGAGCAGAAAAAAGAGAAGGAAGCCCGAGCAAACACGGAATCACGGGGTTGTGAGCTGAAAAAGGAGAAGAAAGCCCGAGCAAACGCTGAATCACGGGGTTGCGAGCAGAAAAAGAGAAGGAAGCCCGAGCAAACGCTGAATCACGGGGTTACGAGCTGGAAAAGAGGGAGAAAGCCCGAGCAAAAGCTGAATCGCGGGGTTGCGAGCCGAAAAAGAGTTAGGAAGCCCGAGCAAAAGCTGAATCGCGGGGTTGCGAGCTGAAAAAGGAGAAGAAAGCCCGAGCAAAAGCTGAATCACGGGGTTGCGAGCCGAAAAAGAGTTAGGAAGCCCGAGCAAACGCTGAATCACGGGATTACGAGCTGGAAAAGAGGGAGAAAGCCCGAGCAAACGCTGAATCACGGGGTTGTGAGCTGAAAAAGGAGAAGAAAGCCCGAGCAAAAGCTGAATCACGGGGTTACGAGCTGGAAAAGAGGGAGAAAGCCCGAGCAAAAGCTGAATCGCGGGGTTGCGAGCTGAAAAAGAGTTAGGAAGCCCGAGCAAAAGCGTAATCTGAGCTCCGCCGCGATTTTACCGTTTAGAACTCTTTGATGGAACGTTCCCCCATGCCCAGAGCGAACTTAAAAAATCACAAGTCGAAGCCTCATCCACTTCGCCACCAACAAAAAAGAGAGAGTAGTAACCCATCAGGATTAGTGTCTAAAATCCAAGCTTTTTTGGACCGTTAGCCAAGCTCGCTTGGCTACTTCACGTCACTGCGTGAAGTTTTGAAAATCGAAACACCATTCAAAACCGTATGTCAAGTTATTTCGAAAAATGAGCATCAGGCATTAGACTTTCATACAAAACTGCCATGATGACTTGCAAAGCAACTCATCACCAACAGGAATGAAAGTCACTTTTGGGATAATGATTACCTTGAGATTAACTGTAACCCAAGCGGGCGAGTTATGCGGAGACTCCCGCGGGACCTAGTGGCAGAGCTAAGATCCACTGGCGTAGCCAGTTAGCTCAGCGCCACCCCTCAGGATGCGGAGCATCATTTTCGGTAGCGACGAGTCGTGCACTATATTCGCACCAACTTTCACCCAAAATAAAACACGCATCCTAAAAAGATTTCATTTGCTTTTTAGCACTTTTGTTATATACTTTCTCTTGTTGTCCAATCTTTTTTGGGCAGCTTTTTCTTACGCACTTTTCAAATGAGAATTCTTAATTAAACGTTTATTTAAAACGATAAAGAAGAAATATATAATCGAGGTGATTGAAATGGAATTATGGTTTACAGAAAAACAAACAGAGAACTTTGGTATCACAGCACGTATTAAGCGCACATTGCATTCAGAAAAGACAGATTTTCAGCAATTAGATGTTGTTGAGACAGAAGAATTTGGGAATATGCTTTTACTTGATGGCATGGTTATGACTACAGAAAAAGATGAGTTTGTTTATCATGAAATGGTTGCCCATGTCCCGTTATTTACACACCCTAACCCGAAGCATGTTTTAGTAGTTGGTGGAGGAGATGGTGGCGTCATTCGTGAGGTATTAAAGCATCCTTCCGTTGAAAAAGCGACACTTGTTGAAATTGATGGAAAAGTTATTGAATACTCAAAGAAATTTTTACCTTCCATTGCAGGAGCATTAGATGATGCCCGTGTTGATGTGCAAGTAGCCGATGGTTTCATGCATATTGCTGAATCTGAAAATGCGTACGATGTCATTATGGTAGATTCAACAGAGCCAGTTGGACCAGCAGTGAAATTATTTGAAAAAGGTTTCTATGTAGGTATTGCTAAAGCTTTAAAGGAAGACGGTATTTTTGTTGCCCAAACAGACAACCCATGGTTCCACCAAGCTTTAATTACACAAGTCTACAACGATGTGAAGGAAATTTTCCCAATAACGAATCTTTACACAGCCAACATTCCAACTTATCCAAGTGGTTTATGGACATTTACAATCGGTTCTAAAAAACACGATCCGTTAAAAATTGCTGATGAACGTTTCCATGAAATCGATACAAAGTATTATACAAAAGAACTTCATAATGCCGCGTTTGCACTACCTAAATTTGTTGCGGATTTACTGAAATAAAGGAGTACTGAGATATGCGATTTGATGAATCATACTCTGGGAAAGTTTTTATCATGAGTCGAGCAACATATGAAGAAAGTCAAGCGGTTATTTATGGAATGCCCATGGATTGGACCGTATCATTCCGTCCTGGTTCAAGATTTGGTCCAGCTAAAATTCGTGAAGCTTCATTAGGTTTAGAGGAATACAGCCCTTATATGGACAAACACTTAGAGGAAGTTGCTTATTTTGATGCAGGTGATATTCCATTTCCTTTTGGCAATGCAAAGAAAAGCTTAGATATGGTTGAGGATTTTGTTGATAAGCTATTAGCTGATGGAAAGTACCCACTTGGTTTGGGTGGTGAGCATTTACTTTCATGGCCTATATTTAAAGCCATTCATAAAAAACATCCGGATGTCGCGATTTTGCATTTTGATGCACATGCTGATTTACGAGAGGAATATGAAGGAGAAGTATTATCTCATTCGACGCCCATCCGAAAAGCTTGCTCGTTAATTGGCGCGGAAAATGTATATTCATTTGGTATCCGTTCTGGAATGCGTGAAGAGTTTCAATTTGCTAAAGACTCCGGCATGAATATGTTCAAATTTGAAGTATTGGAGCCTTTACGACAAGTATTACCAAAGCTAGCTGGCCGACCGGTTTATGTGACAATTGACATCGATGTATTAGATCCAGCTCACGCCCCAGGCACGGGTACTGCTGAAGCTGGCGGAATTACATCCAAAGAGTTATTGGATGCGATCGTGGCTATTGCACAATCTGAGGTCCAAGTCGTTGGTTCGGATTTAGTAGAGGTTGCTCCAATTTATGACCACTCTGAACAAACTCAGATCACAGCGAGCAAAATGATTCGTGAAATGCTTCTTGGTTTTGTTAAATAAAAAGAAATAGCTACAAATAGAGGGGCTGGTATGAACAGCCTCTCTTTATTATGGTAACGAATAAATGTAAACATCAGAGTTCAGTATGGTTTGTTTTTTCTTGGTGGCTTTTCGTTTATAAATGGTTTTAAGGATGCTCCTATTTAGCCGTAGCCCATCGTTTTTTGGGAAATGGCCCGTAAGAGCACTTACAAAAAGTCTTAGCACACCACCCAGCCACCACCGACAAAAAAGAGATTCGTGGCACATTAGAATAAGACTTTAAAACGTCGCAATTTTGGCGAAACTATAAGAGAATCTAAGTGGCGAACATCAAATCTTGCATGGCTAGAGTAAACTCGCTAAACTGATAAAAGAGAAGGATGTGCGAGTAATGGAAACTGTTATAAAAAAACCAATTAAACTAAGGTTTCGAACGGCTATTGACCAAGGTGAGCACAAAGAAGTATATGAATTCACGACGAGTGGTTTACTTTTTCGAAAAGGCTCATCAGAATATTTACGGTTTGAAGAAACCTTCGGAAATAACGAACAAGTTCAAACGACGATCAAGTGGAATGGTCAAGAATTAACCTTAATTAGGCAAGGTACCATTTTAATGAGACAAGCCTTTGTACAGGGGGAAAAAACCTTTGGACGTTATGTGACTCCTGATATTTCTTGGGAGACGACAGCAACAACAGAAAAGGTTCTTGTTGTATGGCCGAAAGGAAAAACAAAAGGTAAAATTCATTTGAAATATCATTTCTTATTACAAGGTCAGGATACAGGGACACATGAAGTGCGTTTAACATTAGAGGAGGACAAATTGAAATGAACAGTGTGGAACAGTTAAAAGAAAAGTTAAAACAAGAAATTATCGCAGCAGTTAAAAGGGCTGATTTAGCAAACGATGAAACAATGCCTGGTGTGGTCTTAGAAGCACCAAAGGATAAGGCTCACGGCGATTATGCGACCAATATGGCGATGCAGCTAGCGCGTGTAGCTAAAAAAGCTCCGAGACAAATTGCTGAAGAGCTTACGTCACAATTAAACAACGAAGCGGCAATGATTGAAAAAGTTGAAATCGCCGGGCCAGGATTCATTAACTTTTTCATGGATAAAGGTTATTTACGTGATGTAATTAAAACCGTGTTAGCAAATCCAGAAACATATGGAGAATCCGATTATGGCCAAGGTGAACGAATTCAAGTTGAGTTTGTATCGGCAAATCCTACAGGAACACTTCATTTAGGACATGCTCGTGGTGCAGCTGTAGGTGATTCGCTTAGTCACATCTTAGCCAAAGCAGGCTTTAACGTAGAGCGTGAGTATTACATTAACGATGCAGGCAATCAAATTAATAATCTTACTTATTCGTTAGAAGCTCGCTATTATCAAGCGTTAGGTATCGACAAAGAGATGCCAGCAGATGGCTATCACGGCCAAGATATTATTGATTTCGGTCAAGACCTTGCCAAGGAAAAAGGGGACGGGTTAACCAAGTTACCTGAAGAAGAGCGTCATCAATTTTTCCGTACTTATGGTTTAAAGAAAGAGTTAGAAAAAATTAAACAAGACCTCGGAGCCTTCCGTGTCGAATTCGATAGCTGGTTTTCTGAAACTTCGTTGTATGACAGTAAAAAAGTAGAGGAAACTTTAGCTGTCTTAAAAGAAAAAGGCGAAACTTATGAGCAAGATGGTGCCACTTGGTTCCGTTCAACACAATACGGAGATGATAAAGACCGAGTTTTAATCAAACATGACGGTAGCTACACATACTTAACACCAGATATTGCGTATCACCAAGATAAAATGAATCGTGGTTTTGACAAGCTCATTAACGTTTGGGGTGCAGACCATCATGGCTATATTCCTCGAATGAGAGCAGCTATTCAAGCTTTAGGCTATCAGCCGAACCAGTTGGACGTAGAAATTATTCAGATGGTGAGCCTCTATCAAGGTGGCGAAAAGGTGAAAATGAGTAAGCGTACAGGTAAAGCTGTTACTTTACGTGATCTAATGGAAGAGGTCGGCATTGATGCGACTCGATATTTCTTTGCGATGCGTAGTGCGGATACCCATTTAGACTTTGATATGGACTTAGCTGTATCGAAATCAAACGAAAATCCGGTCTATTATGTTCAATATGCTCATGCTCGAGTTTGTACAATGCTTCGCCAAGGAGCGGAAAAAGGGTTAAATTTTGACAAGAACGTTGATCTGTCGGTTATCCAAACGGAGAAGGAATATGAGCTACTAAAAGTAATCGGTGATTTTCCTGCCGTTGTTAGTGAGGCAGCAGCCAAGCAAATTCCACATCGTATAACTAATTATGTTCATGAACTAGCTGCAACGTTGCATAGCTTTTATAATGCGGAACGTGTTATTGATGAAGGAGATGAAAAGAAAACCATTGCCAGACTGGCTCTAATGAAAGCTACACAAGTAACCATTAAAAATGCTTTAGCCTTAGTAGGCGTTGAGGCCCCAGAAAAAATGTAATAGAAAGAAAAAGGGTATATCATGTATGGGAGCATGAATACCCTTTTTTAAAATAGTAGTAGCCGTATGTTGTTTATTTTGTTCAGAGGGTAGGGGATTGTGTGGATATCGTTTGGTGGATTCTTATTATTATTTGTTTCATTCTTAGCTTTGTCGGTCTTATTTTTCCGTTAATTCCTGGGGTGCTCGTGCTTTGGGTTGGCTTTTTAATTTACGGATTCGGTATTGGTAGCTTTAGTGATTTGTCGATATGGTTTTGGATTGGCATGGGTGTATTTACCGTTCTTTTATTTGTGGCTGATATCATTGCGAGTCAATACTTTGTCAAACGTTACGGTGGCTCAAAATGGGGCGAGCGGATGGCTGCAGTCGGTGTTATTATTGGTTCATTCATTATTCCACCTTTTGGTGTTGTCATTGTTCCATTTGTCCTCGTATTTTTCACAGAGTTATGGTCTGTGAAAGATGTGAGCCACGCTTTAAAAGTCGCATTTGCTTCCTTGATGGCTTTCTTAAGTGGGACATTGGCGAAGGGCTTTATTCAAATGGTGATGATTATTTGGTTTATCTTAGAAGTGGTATGGTGAATAAGTAAATTAAAAGTGCAAATAGTAAAAAGAGAGCAACTTAATTGGAAATGAGGGGTTATCCATGCAAGAAATAGTACTTGCACTTATTGCGGGTCTTGTTGTCGGTTTGCTATTTGCTTTTATCAAATTACCGATCCCATCACCACCGACGATTTCAGGGGTAATGGGTGTTGTCGGTATTTTTAGTGGCTATCAGATTTATGTTCACTTTTGGGGTTGAAGGATTAAGCTGAACTTTTTCACAATAAACCGAAAAAAGTGGGAAGTGGGGAACTCCCACTTTTTTTATTACAAAAATGAGGAAAATAGTGTCCCTATTCGTTCTCTCATTCGAAACCATAAACTACGCTGCTCCCATTCTTTAATCGTAAGTGGGTGTGAAATGGAGCGATCGTATTGAAGGACTAGATTCACTTCAGCAACAAAGTCTTCGTCATAAATATAAGAATTAAGTTCGAGATTTGTAAAAAGACTTCTTTTGTCAAAATTTGCTGTACCAATATAGGCAACGGAATGGTCAAATACAATCGCTTTAGTATGGAAAAAACCACGGTAATACTGGAAAATCTGCACCCCAGCAAGTAATAGAGCCTGATAATATGGAAAGGCCGCCTCTCGTACGAAAGGATGATCGCTCTCCTTTGGTACGATAATTGAAATATTTACCCCCCGTGCAGCTGCTTGCAAAAGAGCTTGCTGTAACTTTTCGCTCGGAATAAAATAGGCGGTTGCAAGCGTAATGGATGATTGAGCCTTATTAATATGTTCGAGATGTGTATCTTCAAGAAAGAAGCCATTAGATGGGAATAGCTCCATATCACTCGTTCCTCTAGAACGTATGTTTAAAAGGTTCGTCTCTTTAAAAGCTCTACGATTGGCATCTTCCCAGTCATTCAAGAAGCTTCGCTGTAATTCTTTGAGTGCCTCACCTTCCATACGAATATGAAGATCGCGCCATTTGCCGAATTTAGGATCACGCCCTAAATATTCATCGCCAATATTATAGCCGCCGTAATAACCGATTTGCCCATCACAAATAACAATCTTCCGATGATTGCGTTGATTTAATTTAAAGAAAAAGTAAGGAAACCCGAGCGGGGGAGAAAGTTTAAACTGTACACCAGCTTTTTTGAGTTTCCTTCTACAATTCCAGGACATTTTGCAGCCAAACATATCGACTAATAATCGAACGGTGACACCTTGTTTCGCCTTTGTCTCTAATAAGTCAATCATTTTGTGTCCGATATGGTCGTCGCGAAATATATAAAATAAAATATGTATATGTTTTTGGGCATGAAATAAATCTTGCTGTAAGTGAGTGATGAACTCATCACCTGTAGAAAAAAGCTTCAGCTCTGCTGTTTTCATCTCAAGGTGAACAGGCCTCTCAGAAATCAACAAAGACTTTCTCCCAAAATGAAAATCTGCTTTTACTAATAAAAAAAGAATAAAGCTCATAGATAAAACGATAACGACATAAAACATGATGTTAAGCTCCTCTATAGTTAATAACTAAACACCTCTAAGAAGAAGGGTAATAAAATTAGTATGTCCTATTTATAGTGAAACATTAGAGTTAATCAGCAAAGAAGTGGGGAAATCAGAGCTCAATGCTGCGGAAATGAAAATACGTAGCATTGAAGATGAAAAGCTAGTACTCAGTGCCTCGTAAACCACAATAAAATCAAAAAACTACCGCCGACTAGATTAATGTGAATCTTACAACCGAACTCCACTGAATTAAATAAAGTGAGTCGCACCTAAACGAACAGCAGGCGTAGGTATGTCAACAGTCAACACTTGGACAAACATCGTTTTATGATAAATAGTTTGAAAATTAGATTTTTTCTTGTATGATGTAAGAAAATATAGGATTTGTCAGAAAGTTGGGGATAGGATGTTACATACGAATAAAGTGCCTTCTGTTGTAAAGGACCAGAAGTTAATTAAAGTGCGTCGTGCTCAAATGGTTAAAGGGGCTGTTCGACTTTTTATTGAAAAAGGTTTTCATCGAACTACAACACGAGAAATTGCTCGTGAGGCAGGATTCAGTATTGGTACGTTATATGAATATATTGGAGCAAAAGAGGATATTCTGTACCTCGTTTGTGACGATATCTATTTAGAAGTTTTGAAGCGTTTGAAGGAACAACTATCAGACGAGGGAACAGCATTATCTCGCCTTAAGTTAGCAATTCGAGCTTATTTTGAAATTGTTGATGATATGGCTGATGAAGTGCTTGTCATGTATCAGGAAGTTAAGGCGTTACCAAAAGATTCATTAAAATATGTCCTAGAAAAGGAACAAGAAATGGCGAAGATTCTTGAAGAATTAATCATTGAGTGTGTCAGACATAAAGAGCTTGAAATGAATGAAGAGGAGATTCATTTATTCGCTCACAATATTTTGGTTCAAGGACAAATGTGGACATTTAGAAGGTGGGCATTAAGAAAGTCATACACATTAGAGCAATATATCAATTGGCAGACCGATCACTTATTAAAAGGGAAGGCTCATAAAGGTTTTTAAAGCTATTTTGATGAATCCAGCTTCTTCTCATTTTTTTCAATTAGTTTTTTCTGTGCGTATCTAGCATAATTTGTGGAAATGTGTTTATAATGGGGAGTATGATTTCGGTTAGTAAGGAAAGAATGATAGATTGAAGTTTGGAAAGGAAGTGTCTCTACATGAGAATTGCCGATATAAAAAAAGAAGATTTAGCTGAATACTCCATGGTGGAGCTTGCTTATTTATTAATGCAAGAGAAAAAAGAGCCGTTCAATTACCATATTTTAATGGCAGAAATAGCTTCTTTAAAAGAAATGTCAGATGAGGAAGTCAAAGAACGTATTAGCTTTTTGTATACAGATCTGAATATTGATGGTCGTTTCTTAACGCTTGGAGATAACCTATGGGGTTTGAGAGCATGGTATCCGCTTGAGCAAGTGGAGGAAGAAATTACATCTTCTGTTTCTAAACCTAAGAAGAAAGCTAAAGTCGCTGAAGATGACGAGTTCTTAGATGAAGAGTATGAAGAAGATGAGTTTGAGGATTTAGAAGATGAACTAGATGAAATCTCTCAAGACGAAGATGAAGACGAAGATGATAAAGAAGAAGAAGACATCTACAGTGAGGACGATCAAGACATGGAAGATGATTTTGACGACGTGGATGACGAGGATGACTCTGACGAGGATTCAGATAAGTAATTGATGATACATCGCAGGTAAAAGGAAACTGCCATTTTTTTATTTGCAGATTCACTTGACTTCTTTTTGCGTTCTAGGTAGAATCATTTTTGGGCTTTAGAAAATGATATATGATTTTATAGATAAAACAAAAGTGTTCGCCCCCAATTTATGGGTGAAGTGTCACTTTTGTTTTTTTATTTTCCGATAGATGGAAATAATAAGGTGAACAGCATTCATGATAGTTATATTAAAAGTGAGAAGGAGAGAATAGTATGTCAGCTAAGTATATATTTGTGACAGGTGGCGTTGTATCTTCATTAGGAAAAGGAATTACTGCTGCCTCTTTAGGAAGATTATTAAAAAACCGTGGTGTAAAAGTAACCATTCAAAAATTTGACCCGTATATTAATGTGGACCCAGGTACGATGAGTCCCTATCAGCATGGTGAAGTGTATGTAACCGATGATGGTGCAGAGACTGACTTAGACTTGGGGCACTATGAGCGCTTTATTGATATTAATTTAAGCCAAAATAGTAACGTAACAACAGGGAAAATTTATTCCTCTGTACTAAAAAAGGAGCGTCGTGGTGACTACTTAGGTGGAACTGTACAAGTTATTCCACACGTAACAAATGAAATTAAAGAGCGTGTTTTCCGTGCAGGTCGTGAAACAAATGCAGATGTTGTCATTACGGAAATCGGTGGTACCGTTGGTGATATTGAAAGCTTACCTTTCTTAGAAGCCATTCGCCAAATTAAAAGTGATGTAGGTGCAGATAATGTTATGTATGTGCACTGTACATTAATTCCATATTTAAAAGCGGCTGGTGAAATGAAATCAAAGCCGACACAGCATAGTGTTAAAGAGTTAAGAAGTTTAGGTATTCAACCAAATGTCATTGTTGTTCGTACTGAATTACCTGTACCACAAGATATGAAAGAGAAGATCGCTTTGTTCTGTGACATCAACAAAGATGCTGTTATTGAAGCTCGTGATGCGGATACATTGTACCAAGTACCACTTGACCTTCAAGCACAGCACTTAGATGATATCGTGTGTAATCACTTGAAGCTAAAATGTCAAGAAGCAGATATGACGGAGTGGACAGGTTTAGTAAATAAGGTACAAAATCTTTCCAATAAAGTACGCATTGCATTAGTTGGTAAATACGTGGCTTTACAAGACGCTTATTTATCTGTTGCGGAAGCTCTTCGTCATGCCGGTTATTCATTTGATACAGATATCCAAATTGATTGGGTAAATGCTGAAGAAGTAACAGATGAAAATGTAGCGGATTTATTAAAAGAAGCCGACGGTATTTTAGTGCCAGGTGGATTCGGTGACCGAGGTATTGAAGGGAAAATTTCGGCGATTCGATATGCTCGTGAAAATAAAGTACCTTTCCTAGGAATCTGCTTAGGTATGCAATTAGCATCAATTGAATTTGCACGTCACGTTCTTGGCCTGAAAGGAGCTAACTCAGCTGAGTTAAATCCTGAGACGCCTTATCCGATTATTGATCTGTTACCTGAACAAAAAGATGTAGAAGACATGGGGGGTACACTACGTCTTGGTTTATATCCATGTAAATTAGTAGAAGGTTCGATTGCTTACAAGGCATATGATGAGCAAGTGGTCTATGAGCGTCATCGTCATCGCTATGAATTTAATAATGAATATCGTGAGCAAATGGAGAAAGCAGGGTTTATCTTTTCTGGAACAAGCCCGGATGGCCGTTTAGTAGAAATTATTGAGGTTGCTGATCACCCGTATTTCATTGCATCTCAATTCCACCCAGAGTTCATCTCTAGACCGACACGTCCACAACCGCTTTTCCGTGACTTTATCGGTGCTTCATTAAATCATTAAAAACAAAAAAGCTGTCGCTTATGCGCAGCTTTTTTTATTGGATGAATTTACTCATCTGCATATTCAGCTAAAATTTCTTTTAAGGTAAGCGAGAGATAAAAGAACGTATAAAGGGCAACAAGTGAGGCGGGGTACCCAATTCTTGTTCCATCATCAAGCGGAACGAGACTTCTTTTTACCTGAAGATTAATGAAAACATCAGCTAGATGATGAACACTATCTTGTTCGTCTTCATCAAAAACCGTGCCCATTGCGACGATAGGAATCCCTTTTTCACTTAAAGGTTTTAGGGTTTCAATGGCTTTAGGCTCTTCAGAATTCCGGCTAATATACAAGATACGGTCATTCATTCCAACATCAGCAAGTTGTCCATTCACCTGAAGTGGTTTTATATGGGGCAGCTGATCCGCGCCATATAAGGCTTCCATTTCAACGGCTTTCATCTCGAGGTCGCCATGAATATAAATAAACCCGTCGCCAACACGGGCTTGGGCCAGTAAGCGAGCCCCATCTTCAATCGCTTCCTCTTGTTTAGTTTGAATTTGTTTCATTAAACCTTGTATTTGTGTCGTAAAAATTTGAATCATCAGACCCTACACACCTTCCAAAACGAATTAATAGTCCCTGCATTATAGCGTAAACAGAACCATATTGAAAAAGAAATCATCCAAGATTCGATGAAGAGTAGTGATTCAGCGAAAGGAGTTTAAGTGATTTTAAACATATGAGTGTAAATTAAACGTGGTTCTTGAAAGAATGCACGTAGACATAAGCAGGAATCGTCGTAAGGAAATCGAATAACTAACAAGAGTCAAGAACAGGCTATCGCGATTTTGTGGGTGTTCGCATTTAACAAGAGCTGTTAAAATAGGATCAAAGAAAAGTGAGGGTGAATCATGTCAGCAGATAAAAAGATTTTAGTTGTCGATGATCAATATGGAATTCGTGTCTTATTAAGCGAAATTTTAAAAAAGGACGGTTATTCAGTCTTTCAAGCACCAAATGGTATTCAAGCACTAGAAATTGTCAATCAACAAAATCCAGACCTCGTTTTATTAGATATGAAAATTCCTGGGATGGATGGTCTTGAAATTTTAAACAGAATTAAAGAAACACATCCTGAGGTTGAAGTCATTATGATGACAGCATATGGTGAGCTAAATTTAATTAACCAAGCTCTAGATGCAGGGGCTATTGCCCACTTTTCCAAACCTTTTGACATTGATGATGTGAGAAATGTCATTCGAGAAACTATTTTTAACTAAGAAATTCATCGCTCCCTTTCTAAATCTAGGGAAGCGTTTTCTTTGTGTAAAATGAAAAAAAGTCAAGGAATATCAAGCGCAGGGACGTTTTTTTATAGTAGGATTGTGATATAATGAACACGTTCCATCTTACCAACTCAAGTATCTTATTTAAAAGGTTTTTATACATAGGTATTCATCATTGGATATTTACTCTTGGATTCGGGTAACTTGTTAAATAAGGAAATCTCGGTAGGACGAGCGTTATTTTTGAAATGGATATTCTAAGGAGGAATGGACATGCCTTTAGTTTCAATGACAGAAATGCTTAACAAAGCAAAGGCAGAAAGTTATGCAGTAGGTCAGTTTAACCTAAACAACCTAGAATTTACACAAGCAATTTTACAAGCAGCTGAGGAAGAGAAATCACCTGTAATTCTTGGTGTTTCTGAAGGGGCTGCTCGTTATATGGGCGGGTTCAAAACGGTTGTCAGTTTGGTTAAAGCTCTTATGGAAGAATACAATGTAACTGTACCAGTGGCGATTCACCTTGATCACGGTTCAAGCTTAGAGAAATGTGTACAAGCTATCCACGCTGGTTTCACTTCTGTAATGATTGATGGCTCTCATCATCCATTAGAAGAAAATATCGCAATTACAAAACGTGTTGTGGAAATCGCTCATTCAGTAGGAGTTTCTGTTGAAGCAGAGCTTGGACGTATCGGTGGACAAGAGGATGACCTTATTGTATCTGATGCTGAAGCGGCTTATGCAATTCCTGCAGAATGTAAAGAGTTAGTAGCCGCAACAGGTGTTGATTGTTTTGCACCGGCATTAGGCTCTGTTCACGGACCTTATAAAGGTGAGCCAAACCTTGGTTTCGATCGTATGCAAGAAATTGATTCACTAGTTGGTATTCCATTAGTTCTTCACGGAGGAACGGGTATCCCAACAGCCGATATCAAAAAAGCAATTGAATACGGTCACGCAAAAATTAATGTAAACACGGAAAGCCAAATCTCGTCTGCCAACGCAGTACGTGAAGTATTGGCAGAAAAGCCGGATCTATATGATCCACGTAAATACCTAGGACCTGCTCGCGATGCAATCAAAGAGACAGTTCAAGGAAAAATGCGTG
This sequence comes from Alkalihalobacillus pseudalcaliphilus, assembly GCF_028610675.1. Lineage (NCBI taxonomy): Bacteria > Bacillati > Bacillota > Bacilli > Caryophanales > Bacillaceae > Alkalihalobacillus > Alkalihalobacillus pseudalcaliphilus. The sequence continues at coordinate 16,963 of NZ_JAQQWS010000002.1, read as the reverse complement.
AATTCGGTTCTTCAAATCGTGCTTAATAAATAAGACTGCGAAGGAAAAGGCGAGCCAACATTCACCTTTTCCTTCCGTGTTTCAAAGCTCGAAAGATCGACCTGGTTTCCGTGTTTGTGCAGAGGCCAGGTTGAATTCGATGAGAGAATGAACAAACAGACTCATAAAGTGCAGATACTAGGGTGAATTCAAAGAGTAACGACACGAAAAAGGCCGAACGTGTTAATTACTCAAGTGGCATGATGTCACAATGAGCTCTTGAGCTTAATGATTAGTCGTACCTGTCATACTGGAAGTGAACTTGACGAGTTTCCGTGCATCACCCATTGAACTTTCATATAAAAACAAAAACAAGGGTAGAGGTGAAGAGTAGTGAAATTTTTTATCGATACGGCGAATTTAGAAGAAATTAAAGAGGCAAATGCTTTAGGGATTCTTGCAGGCGTAACGACAAACCCATCTTTAGTAGCAAAAGAAGAAGGCGTTGATTTCCATGACAGAATTAAGGAAATCACGGATCTTGTTTCAGGTTCTGTAAGTGCAGAAGTCATTGCATTAGACGCAGAAGGAATGATTGAAGAAGGAAAAGAATTAGCTGCCATTGCACCAAACGTAACCGTGAAAGTACCAATGACAACAGAAGGACTTAAAGCAGTGCATGCCTTCTCCGAATTAGGTATCAAAACAAACGTAACCCTCGTATTTTCAGCTGTCCAAGCACTTCTTGCAGCAAGAGCTGGAGCGACCTATGTATCACCATTTTTAGGACGTTTAGATGATATTGGAGCTGATGGTTTACAATTAATCGAACAAATTTCTGGAATTTTTAACGTGCATGGCCTTCATACAGAGATTATTGCCGCTTCTGTTAGACACCCTGTGCATGTTACTGAAGCAGCATTAAAAGGAGCACATATTGCAACGATTCCTTTTAACGTCATTAAGCAATTAACGAAACACCCGTTAACCGATCAAGGGATTGAGAAGTTTTTAGCAGACTGGAATAAATAATGCTGTATGGACTATAGCCAAGTGATTACTTGGCTTTCAGTCCGCACGGATGATCAATAACAAAAAAGCACGTAACACATAGGCAATGCCTTATTTGCCGAGTGAGCCGAATCCAAGTAATATAAGTAAAGTATGTCAGTAAAGTTTTCAAGAAATAATGCTAAGAAATAATCAATAAAACGGTGTGTCACTCGTTACTTTTTCATGCAGATGGTTATAATGGTAAAAAAAGTACATCAAGTATGTATTCCATTAGCACAAGCATAGAAGGGATGCGATTATGGATAAATTAATGATTCAAGGTGGCCTTCCTTTAGAAGGTACTGTACAAATTAGTGGAGCCAAAAACAGTGCAGTAGCACTAATTCCTGCCGCTATTTTAGCAGATTCAACTGTGACCATAGACAATGTCCCAACGATTTCAGATGTAGAGCTTCTAGCTGAGCTTTTAAGAGAAATAGGTGGAGATGTTGAATTAGATAATGATGAACATGAGATTCAAATTAATCCAGAAAAAATGTTTGCCATGCCATTACCTAATGGTCGTGTCAAGAAGCTGCGTGCCTCTTACTATCTAATGGGGGCCATGCTTGGCAAATTTAAAAAAGCGGTCATTGGTTTACCTGGTGGTTGTAATTTAGGACCGAGACCGATTGATCAGCACATCAAAGGGTTTGAAGCTTTAGGAGCTAAAGTGACGAATGAGCAAGGGGCTATTTATTTACGTGCCGATGAATTAGTTGGAGCAAAAATCTACCTTGATGTTGTGAGTGTAGGAGCGACGATTAATATCATGCTTGCGGCTGTCAAAGCTAAAGGTCAAACCATTATTGAAAACGCTGCAAAAGAACCTGAAATTATTGATGTAGCTACCTTATTGACAAATATGGGAGCTCGTATTAAGGGTGCAGGAACAAATGTCATTCGAATTGATGGTGTTGAATCGTTACATGGATGCCGCCATTCGATTATTCCAGACCGAATTGAAGCAGGAACGTATATGATTTTAGCGGCTGCCATTGGGCAACGTGTTGTGGTTGATAATATTATTCCGTACCATGTAGAATCTTTGATTGCTAAATTGAGAGAAATGAATGTAAAAGTAGACGTTCGCGATGATCAAGTAGAGATTTGTGGGATCGGTGAGAAAACGGGGGTAGATATTAAAACCCTTGTATATCCAGGATTCCCTACCGACTTGCAACAACCATTTACAAGCCTTTTAACGCAAGCTGAAGGTACAAGCCTCGTGACGGATACGATTTATAATGCACGATTTAAACATATTGACGAGCTTCGTCGAATGGGTGCCAATGTGAAAGTAGAAGGTCGTTCCGCGCTGATTAACGGAAAAACGATGTTACAAGGAGCCAAGGTGAAAGCTAGTGATTTGAGAGCTGGAGCGGCACTTGTGATTGCTGGATTAATGGCAGATGGAATTACAGAATTAACCGGTCTTGAACATGTTGATCGAGGTTACGAAGATTTAGAAGAAAAGCTATTGGGTTTAGGTGCAAAGATATGGCGTGAAGAAATGACAAATGAAGAAATGGACCAAGTGAAAAACTAACAAAAGTGAGCGTTTTCATTTGTTGTATTTTAAGCTAGAAATGTACCCAATTTAAGAAACAAACAGTTAGATAGACAAACATGATTAACATCAATATTGATTGAAAATTAAAGGGGAGATTCAAGAATGGAAAGAAGCCTTTCAATGGAGCTTGTCCGTGTAACGGAAGCAGCCGCACTAGCATCAGCAAGATGGATGGGACGTGGAGATAAAGAGTCTGCCGATGGAGCAGCAACAGAAGCCATGCGCGATGTATTTGACACGATCCCAATGAAAGGGACTGTTGTTATTGGTGAAGGAGAAATGGACGAAGCCCCAATGCTGTATATTGGAGAAAAATTAGGAAACGGCTATGGTCCTCGTGTTGATGTTGCCGTTGACCCTTTAGAAGGGACAAATATCGTCGCAGCAGGGCAGTGGAATGCATTAGCTGTATTAGCGGTTGCTGATCACGGTAATCTTTTACACGCACCAGACATGTATATGGAGAAGATTGCTGTTGGACCTGAATCTGTTGGTAAGGTTAGTCTTGATGCTCCTGTCATTGAGAATTTAAGAGCTGTAGCAGAGGCCAAAAATAAAAATATTGAAGATTTAGTTGTCACTATTTTAAACCGTGAGCGTCATGCCAAAATCATTCAAGAAGTTCGTGATGCCGGAGCACGAATTAAATTACTCGGTGACGGTGATGTCGCTGCGGCTATTAACACAGCGTTTGATGATACGGGTGTAGATATTATGTTAGGTTCAGGTGGTGCTCCAGAAGGTGTTATTGCAGCTGTAGCCTTAAAATGTCTAGGTGGAGACTTCCAGGGCCGCTTATTACCTCAAACGGACGAAGAGCTCGAGCGTTGCAAGAAGATGGGTGTCGAAGATGTCAATAAAGTTCTACAGCTAAGTGACCTTGTTAAAGGTGACGATTGTATTTTTGCGGCTACAGGAGTTACAGATGGCGAGCTTCTAAAAGGGGTTATGTATAAAGGAAGTTCAGCGACAACATCATCTCTAGTCATGCGAGCTAAATCTGGTACGGTCCGATTCATCGATGGAAAACACAGCATGAAAAAGAAACCAGACTTAGTTATTCGTTAATAGAGCAAATGGTTCGAAAAAAGCCTTTTTGGAAGTTGGATTTCAAAAAGGCTTTTTTCATCATAGAAAGTCAATATTTTTCTGTGTGCTATTGAATAAATGAGACTTTTATGGTTAAAATAAAGTAATAGGTTTGACATTTCAATGAGAAAGTCATATTATACAGCGGAAGACCTCTAACATAACTTAACTTCATTCAATCATCCTCTTTTACTAAAGAGTATCACTCATTTACTTTTTCAATTTTTTCCAAATTTAACAAAAACCAATATGATAATGGTTAATCTAAATAAAAGCAAAGCTAATTTGTTTTTTATTATTATTATAGAAACGTGGTGTCATGATGAGTAGTGTAAATATTGCAGAATTAGAAAGTATGAAACTTAAAGAACTCTATGAGCTTGCTAGAGAATTTAAAGTTTCCTACTACAGTAAATTAACGAAAAAAGAATTAATTTTTGCGATCTTAAAAGGACAAGCAGAACAAGATGGTTTAATGTTTATGGAAGGTGTACTAGACATTATTCAATCAGAAGGCTTTGGTTTTTTAAGACCGATTAACTATCGACCGAGCTCAGAGGATATTTATATCTCAGCCTCTCAAATTAGACGTTTTGACTTACGTAATGGTGATAAGGTATCAGGAAAAGTTCGACCACCTAAAGAGAACGAACGTTATCATGGATTACTACATGTCGAAGCTGTAAATGGAGAAGCTCCCGAAACGTCAAAAGAACGACCACACTTCCCAGCCTTAACAGCCCTCTATCCTGAAGAGAAAATTAATTTAGAGTCGAAGCCAGGTCGTGTTTCTTCCCGTATTATTGATATGATATCTCCAGTTGGTTTTGGTCAACGTGGCCTCATTGTTGCACCACCAAAAGCAGGTAAGACCTCTTTAATGAAGGAAGTCGCCAATAGTATAGCTGATAATCACCCAGATGTAGAACTCATTGTTTTACTCATTGATGAGCGTCCAGAGGAAGTAACCGATATTGAGCGCTCGGTTAAAGCGGAAGTGGTTAGTTCGACTTTTGACGAGGTACCAGAAAACCATATTAAAGTAGCTGAACTTGTTTTAGAACGTGCGATGCGCTTAGTAGAACATCGTAAAGACGTCGTCATTTTAATGGATAGTATCACGCGCCTTGCTCGTGCTTATAACCTCGTGATTCCTCCAAGTGGACGTACTCTCTCTGGTGGTATTGATCCGGCAGCCTTTCATCGTCCAAAGCGTTTCTTCGGTGCGGCAAGAAACATTGAAGAAGGCGGTAGCTTAACAATTTTAGCAACTTCTTTAGTGGAAACAGGCTCACGTATGGATGATGTTATTTTTGAGGAGTTCAAAGGTACAGGTAATATGGAGCTTCATTTAGACCGCAAAATTGCTGAGCGTCGTATTTTTCCTGCGATTGATATTCGTCGTTCGAGCACAAGAAAAGAAGAAATGCTCATGCCAAAAGAGCAGTTAGACATGCTTTGGGCTATTCGTAAAACGATGAATGATACACCTGACTTTGTTGATAAATTCATCCGACGTGTTCGTGATACGAAAACCAATGTCGAATTTTTTGATGAAATGGCTAAGGATATGAGTGGTCAATCTCGTAGAAAATAAGGGAATTGGTGGAATAGGATAAGGAAGAACCTTGGTCTGATGCTAGTTTGGTTACCGGCTGAAAGTATTACCGAGAGAATATGATTTTTTTACATGAAATTATGTTGCAAAACAAGCTTCATATTGATATAATTTCGTCATGTGTGATTAACTCTGTTTCGAAGAGATTCAGGGCAAAAGGAGTTGAAAGAAATGAAACAAGGCATTCATCCTAACTACCAAAAAGTAGTTTACATGGATACAAGCACAGGTTTCAAATTTCTAAGTGGTTCTACAAAAGGATCTGCTGAAACAATCGAGTGGGAAGATGGTAACACATATCCACTATTAAAGGTTGAGATTAGTGCAGATTCACACCCATTCTACACTGGTAAGCAAAAACTTACTGATGTTGGTGGCCGTGTTGACCGCTTTAAGAAAAAATACAACCTTAAGTAATGGGTTAAGAGAAACAGGCAAGAGAAATTCGCTTGCCTGTTTTTTTTCTCTCTTTTCTATATTTCACAATAATAAGTAGCATGAACGAATGAATCGGAATCATGTGTTGATACATAAATGAGGACAGGCTCAAATAGATGGAACATGAGGTGGGACCAGAATGTTGAAAAGAGAAGGATGGATAGAGGTAATTTGTGGAAGTATGTTTTCTGGCAAGTCAGAGGAGCTCATTCGAAGAGTGCGTTTAGTGACATTTGCCAAAATTCATGTCCAAGTATTTAAACCGCTTATCGACAATCGCTATAGTAAAGATGAAGTCGTATCACATAATGGCACAAAAGTAATGGCTATGCCAGTTGAGAGTTCAGTTGATATTTTAAAGAATCTTGATGAACATGTTCAAGTCGTTGCTGTAGATGAGATTCAATTTTTTGACCAACAAATTATCGATGTTTGTCAGGAACTGGCCAATCGAGGTATTCGTGTCATCGGAGCCGGACTCGATCAAGATTTTAAAGGAGAGCCATTCGGACCAATTCAACAATTGTTAGCTTTAGCGGAAGAAGTGACGAAATTGCAGGCTGTATGTGCAAGCTGTGGTTGTCCTGCTAGCCGCACACAGCGTCTAATCAATGGTAAACCAGCATCCTATAAAGACCCAGTAGTCCTTGTTGGAGCATCAGAAGCCTATGAACCACGCTGTCGCCACTGTCACGATGTCCCTGATCACCCAAGTCATGAATTAAAAATTCTACACAAAGAAGAACTCGGCCAACTTTAATAAGAGCGATTTTTATAAAAAGAGGCACGATAAAATGAAACCTTCAACAGACGAATCATGTCTGCTGGAGGTTTTTTTCATGCTGGGGAGAAAAGGTGGGTGAAGAGTTGAGGATGTGGAGGCGAGAATATCGCGGTAGGGGAAAGTGAGAATAAGAAAGCGAAGTGGTTACACCGAAGGAGAAAAAGAGAACGAAAGAGCGAGTATCTGCACAAAGAGGCGTTTAATGTGCAGATAAGGGAGGCGAAA
>NZ_JAQQWS010000002.1:0-10104 GCF_028610675.1 Alkalihalobacillus pseudalcaliphilus | reverse complement strand
GAGCGAGTATCTGCACAAAGAGGCGATTAATGTGCAGATAAGGGAGGCGAAAGAGCGAGTATCTGCACAAAGAGGCGATTAATGTGTAGATAAGGGAGGCGAAAGAGCGAGTATCTGCACAAAGAGGGGATTAATGTGCAGATAAGGGAGGCGAAAGAGCGAGTATCTGCACAAAGAGGCGATTAATGTGCAGATAAGGGAGGCGAAAGAGCGAGTATCTGCACAAAGAGGCGGTTAATGTGCAGATAAGGGAGCAGAAAGAGCGAGTATCTGCACAAAGAGGCGATTAATGTGCAGATAAGGGAGCAGAAAGAGCGAGTATCTGCACGAAGAGGCGTTTAATGTGTAGATAAGGGAGCAGAAAGAGCGAGTATCTGCACAAAGAGGCGTTTAATGTGCAGATAAGTGAGGCGAAAGAGCGAGTATCTGCGCAAAAAGGCGGTGTTTCGGCCCTAGTCCACAATTTTCACATGATATTGGAACAGTTTAACAGGAGAAAAGAGACGGTTGATGGGACAAACTATTCACATAAATATGATTGGTTGGAGGTATTAAATATGCGAAAAGTGAATGTGGTATGTGTCCTCATACTCGTTTTGTTTGTTGGAAGTGGGTGTCAGCCGTTGGCAAACCCAAACCATCACCCGCAGACGAATCATCCTACTGCTCATAAGAACATTCTGAACGCCGAAAAGGAAGAGCTTGCACAGGGCTTGCTCGGACCAGGACCGATGAATTATCCAGGTATTGAAAAACAACGCTCATACCCGAAGCAAACGCAAGGGTATAATGGTATTTCTAACTCGAACATAGGAGGAAATCCAACAACGGTTGATGATAAAGTTCTGATGAAGAGAATTGTAGAAGAACATACAAAGTACCATGCAGATTTTATCTTTTTCATGGGTAGCCATGCTTATGTATATCTCGATATTCCAGAGGATGCGAAAGAGGAAGATAAAGATAAACAAATCGATGAATTAAAGAAAGCTTTACGACGAGAAAAACCAACCTATCAATACCATATACAAGAGAAACGACAGTAGCTATCGTTAACGAGCTACTGTTATTTGTTAGTCGGGCAGGGTTACGACGGTGGCTGCTCAAGCGAATAGAAATCGCCAATCCTTTTCTTTATTAGAATAATAAAAACCGTTCATATAGCTAGGCTACATAAACGGTTTTAGACCATAATTATTCCTCATCAGAATCAGCGTTTTCCTCAGCGTCCTGTCCTTCTTCCTCTTCCTCGCCTTCAGAATCAACTTCTGCTTCCTCATCATTACTTTCTGCATTCTCATCCAATGAGGTTAATCCCTCGAATTGGTGCGGGAAGATTTGGGTAGAACCAGTAATGACAAAATGAGAGACGTCATAATTTTCAACGAGCCACTGCTCATTTTCCTCATCATAATAAGTTAGGACTTCATAAGGAGTTCTATTTAAATCGCCATCTCTGAAAATCGCATAAAGATTCGAATCTGGCTCATCAAATTGATACTCAACCCTAACAGGTAATTCATAACGATTCGTATGGTCATTATATTTAGGTTGTTGCAGGGTTTCTTGCACATACTTTGCTTCCAAGAACGTATAGTTGTACACATTATTAGCATTGGCAAATGTCTCATATTGCTTCCTTGTACGTTCCTTTAAATCATCAGAGGCATATTCCATATCATCGACATTTCCTGTTGCAATAGCCTCAAGCATTTGATGCCAGTTCTCATTAAGCATCTCCATGACCTTTTCCATTTCCTCGTCTGGCATCGCAATAAAGCCATTAAAGTTAATCGACTCACTATCGACATCAATATCATCTGATGTCATCGTATACCAAGGGAATTCACGTTCTAAGACAATTTTAGCCGTCCCATCAAGAGGCAGTCTGCCGATGTCCGTACCCTCAGGGCCGACTGTATAATCAGTTTCTTGTTCATTAATATAAACCTTCGTTTCATCATAGGGGGCTGAGACGATCACGGTTTCTAAATCGAATTCAATCTTAATATCCTGTTCGAAGCTCCCAACTTGAAAAAGGTTAACGGTAACGTTTTCAATGGCGTCAACATAACGACCTTCAATAAAAGCTTCTATATCATAAGTACCAGGGCTGACAGGGCCGAATTCAATTTTTTCATCAGCGGTTGTCGAATCAACTTCTTCGCGTCCATTAATCGTTAACTGGGCCTCATCTTCATTAACGGTAATATTCAAGTATAGAGGCGTGATTTTAATGCGATAATCATCAAAAAGTAACCACTTCTTTCCTTCCTGACTCATTCCGATTGAGCCTTGACCGTCATTTAATATCGAAGCTGAAACGGCAGCATTTCGGTTTCCGTCGGCATAAGCAGAGGCTTGTGTTTCCAACGCATCAAATACATAATCACGGTCATTTTCATGTGCATTTAAATAATTAATTAAAGCTTGGGCATCGGCATTAGAGAATGTCCAATCCGCGACGGTTGGATCTAATAGCTGGGTCACAAGGTCTACATCTTCGTTCAGTACGGCATTTTTAAAATCAGTAACGGTTTGTTCAGGGTCGATTGACGTTGAACCAATGATATAAAAAGTCGTTGCGGTTGCGAGTATTAGCACACAAATTGTTACTAACGTAATCATTTTGGTTGTCCAAAAAGGCTTCTTCTCCTTTTGTCCCTTTTCTTCTGATGCGTGCGCCTTTGGGTTTTCAACCTTTTCCCCGCACTCCGGACAGAATTGAGCACCTTCCTTTAGTGGTGTTTGACATTTTTGACAGATCAATGACACTCCTCCATTCTCCATGATAATAGTCTCAGAAAAACATGGATTTCCAAATAAAAGTAATAATCTCCAAAATTATGGATTCATTTATCTTGCATTGGGGTAAAAACTATCTAGGTAACTTTTAGTCGGAGATCCGAATGGCTTACAATTTGTACGTCTAGTTGAAATCTAACTATGTAAATGCACAATGAATCATACCATAAAGCCTATGAATCTTCAAAAAAGATCAAAGATTAATTTTTGAATTTTCAATGTGTTACACAATTACTTAAGAACCTATCCGAAAAAAAGTACAAAGGAGAGTGGTAAAAATGACGGAAAAAGTTATATGTTTAGAACAAAATCGCAAACAATTACAATCTTTTTGAGAATTTAATCCAGTTAATTTCCATTAATTTCAGCCTATTTTAGTGTTTTTGAAATCTTAAATTCAAGATAAATAGCTAGTATGACTGGATTTTATGACATTTTTAGTGAAAATGTCCCAAAAGTAACTAAATTAATACAAGTGGAAAATGTAAAATCATGTAATAGTGTTGAGAGATTTATGTGTGAATTTATACGGACTTCAAAATGTTGAACATAGTAATAGCAACGTTTGCGGCTATTTTTTATAAGCCTATTGATGAATTTTGAACAAATAGGATCGGATAGAGTGCATTAGGAGAAAAAACCTGTTTTTAGCGATTTTTAGCAAATTTAACAGCGAATTTAGTACAATACCATTTAGATTATAAGAATTGTATAAAATGCCAATTGTGATTTTGAAGCATGTCTTTGGAAACAGGCCATATCGACGAGCAAAAAATGAAGTAGGTGAATCCATTATGAAAAAATTAAAACTAGTTATCGCTGATCAAGACTCGACGTATTTATCCTCCTTTGGTGAATATATCATTTCATCTAAAGCAGCCGCACAATTTGATGTGAAGTTCTTTTCTTCTAGTGAAAGTGTTCAAAAATATGTGGACCAAGGTAATCATATTGATTTGCTCATTCTTAATGAACATATGAAGAACGTATTAGAGGAGAATATGAAGCATGGTGTGTTAGTGACGTTAGTTGAGGATAAAAAAAATGCAAATGATGATGAAGCAAACGTTTTTAAATATCAACCTCTTAATCAAGTCATCTCAGAAATTCTCTCCATTTATTTTGAGCACCACCAAGCCGAGCATCACGGAGGTGGCTCCTTAAAAACGAAGGTGCTTGCGGTTTATTCACCAGTTGGTGGGTCAGGAAAGACGACCTTTGCCGTTAATGTAAGTCGCCAGCTTGCATTAAATAATAAAAAGGTCTTTTATCTGAATTTAGAATTATTAAATTCCACCAAGCTCTATTTTTCTTCAAAAGAAGATAAGCCATCCTTACAAATCTTTTATTATGTGAAAGCAAAACCAAAAGAGCTGCGTTCAAAAATTGAAAAATTGAAGAAATTCGACCAGAAATCGAAGGTGGATTATTTCGATTTATTGCCTAGTCCAATCGAATTACAGGAAATTTCTGAAAATGAAACGAAAGTACTGATTACGGCTTTAGTTGAAACCGAACAGTATGATTACATCGTAATTGACTTAGATAGCTCAATCACCAACTTAACAAAAGCTGCCATGGAAAGTGCTGACCAAGTGATATGGATGATGAATAATGATTTGCAGAGCTTCCATAAAACGAGAGTACTCTTTGATAGCTTTGATGACTTATTTGGAGTTGGAAATGGGATGGAAGAACAGACAACATTGATTATGAATCGTTTCAACGGTCAGTTACAAGAATCATTCCAAGCTTACCACTTACCGATACGAGGCTATTTACCGAATGTGCCATCCTGGGCCCAGGTGGCAGATACGGAGCAAATTTACTTTGACCCTCATTACAATCAAGAGCTCATCACGATTACAAAAGGTTTAATAGAGCAAGAGCGGGAGGGTGTCAAGATTGGTTGAAGATAATGTAATAAAAGAACTGATCGCAAAATTGCGTGAGTCACTTGATCTGATGCATTCCATCCCTAACGACGAATTAGTTGATTATATTGAAGCATCGGTATTCGAATACGCCGAAGAGCATCGTCTCAAGACGGCAGAGATGAAATGGATTGTTGAGCGTATCTATCATGCATTCCGAGGGTATGATGTCCTGCAGCCTTTAATCGATGATAAGTCGATTACCGAGATTATGGTCAATAATCATGAAGAGATTTTTATCGAAAGAAATGGTGAAGTATCTCAAGTTGATATGAAGTTTGAAAGTCAGCAGAAGCTCGAAGATATTATTCAAGCGATTGTTTCCAAGGTAGATCGAGTGGTCAATGAATCGTCTCCAATCGTGGACGCCCGCTTGCAAGATGGTTCTCGTGTCAACGTCGTGTTACCACCGATTGCTTTAAAAGGACCTGTTATCACGATTCGTAAGTTTCCAGAAAAGCCGCTGCTCATTGATGACCTCATTGAAAAAGGAGCTTTATCCGAAGACGTGGCCGAGTTTCTTGAAAAGCTTGTTCGAGCGAAATATAACGTTTTTATTGGTGGAGGTACGGGGTCAGGGAAAACAACCTTCTTAAATGTTTTATCCAATTTCATTCCAAAGGATGAAAGGATTATAACAATAGAGGATTCGGCTGAGCTCCAAATTAAACAAGTGCCAAACCTTGTTAGCTTAGAGACGAGGAACGCCAACACCGAAGGCCGAGGAGAGATTTCGATTCGTGATTTAATCCGAGCGTCCTTACGGATGAGACCAAACCGAGTCATTGTCGGGGAGGTTCGTGGGGCTGAGGCTCTCGACATGTTACAGGCGATGAATACCGGTCACGATGGCTCCTTATCAACCGGACACGCCAACTCAACCAATGATATGTTAAGCCGTTTAGAGACGATGGTGTTAAGTGGAGCGAACTTACCGGTTCAAGTTATTCGTCAACAAATCAACTCAGCGATTGATATTATGGTTCACCTGTCAAGACTCCGCGATCATTCAAGAAAAGTCGTATCTATCTCTGAATTAATCGGGATTGAAAATGGGGAAATTCAATTGAATCCATTATATGAATTTGTCGAAGAAGGCGAAGACGAAAAAGGCAAAATTATTGGAGCATTGCAGCCAACAGGAAATGAGCTTCATTCTGATTCGAAATTGCGCCAAGCCGGCATCGTGCTTTCGTAGGAATGGAGGTGTGGAAGATTGTTTGATATTTTTCTTATATTGTTTTTAGTCGGTTTGGTTGGCGTTTACTTCAATACGGTACGTAAAAGGAAAAAGCGTGAGCGTGAAGGTCCAGATGAACAAGAATTAAAAGCGGAAAGTACATTTGCAAAGCGTGCCCGTGAAATCCGCGAGGAAGCATCAAAGCGTAGAACACCCAAACAAATGGAAGGTCATTTGATTGATTATTCGCAATATAAACTCTCAAAGAAAGAATGGTTTTTCTACTTTTTCGCTGCGGCTGTCGTGCTTGGGTTACTTGGTTACTTATTTTATGAAAGTTGGATAGCTGTTGTTATTGTTGCCGCTATAGGTCTTGTCTTTCCTGGGATGCGTAGGAAAACCTTACAAAAATCAAGGAAGGAAAAGCTTAATCTTCAGTTTAAGGAGGCGATTGCTTCATTATCTTCCTCATTAGCCGCTGGTCGTTCGATTGAAAATAGCTTTCGTGAGGTTGTTGGTGATTTGCGGTTATTATATCCAGATCCGAATACACATATTATTCGTGAATTTGAGATTATAAATCGTCGTGTTGAAAATGGCGAAACGATTGAACGAGCGATTCAAGACTTCGCAAACCGGTCTGACTCTGAGGATATATTAAATTTCGCCGATGTATTTATTACATGTAAAAGAACAGGCGGTAATCTCGTAGAAGTTATTCGCCGGACCTCGGATGTCATAAGTGAGAAGGTGGATATTCAACAAGAAGTCCAAGTGATGGTTGCCCAGAAGAAATTTGAATCACGAATTTTATCGGTTATGCCTATTGCGTTAGTGGCATTCTTACGTTATTCATCAGGCGAGTATATGGACCCGCTGTATGAATGGGCTAATCTAGGTCCGATTATTATGACTGCTTGTTTAGGTTTGTTGTTGTTATCCTACTGGCTCAGCCAGCGCATTATGAACATTAAGGTGTGAGTGAATCATGATTATATATGGAATCATTGTCGCGATCATTGTCATTCTTTATTTTGTTCTTTCGATTCTTTCGCGTCATCAATACGATGAAGTGATTGAAGAATTCGGAGACCAATACCCATTAAAATTTATGGCACCCGTATCGTTACACTTTATCTATAAAACTAGATTACTAGAGAGACTTCATACACAAGTCTCCTCCATACAGGGGAAAATGATTAGCCTGTATGGAACAAAAGAAGCTTATAAGCATACGCGGATGTTTATGACACAGCTTGTCTCAGTTGTTCTGCTATGTGTCTTAGCGGCAGGACTGCTCGGACTTTTATCAGAAGGTGACCACTTTATGTTTGTGGCTGGTTTGTTTTTTGCCATCATGATTCCACTTCTACTCGTGAACCAGCTCTCCAATAAAGAAAAGGAACGTAAGCAAAAAATCTTGCTTGAGTTACCTGAGGTCGTTAATAAAATCATCTTACTCGTTAATGCTGGAGAGACCGTACAACAGGCACTGATTCGTTGTGTCGAATTAAATACTGAAGCTGATTCTCCATTATATGAAGAGCTTCGGGTAGTCGTGAACAAATTAACGAGTAATGAGCCCTTTGCTGATGTCATGAATGATTTTAGCAAAAAATGTGCGATGCAGGATGTGTCCATTTTTACAACAACGATTTTACTTAATTATCGTAAAGGCGGGCAGGATTTAATTCTCTCTTTACGGGAACTTGCACAGAATCTTTGGGAGAAACGAAAAAATATCTCCCGTACAAAAGGGGAAGAAGCATCATCCAAGCTTGTCTTTCCTTTAATGCTAATTTTCGTTGCAGTAATGATTATTGTTGGTTATCCAGCAATAACCATTTTGTAAATAAAGTAAAGCCCGTAAACCGGGCACAAAAATTGAATCAAAAAATAGGAGGAATTACACATGTTACAATTTATGAAGAATTTTTGGAATGATGAGGAAGGTCTACAAACGTTGGAGATTATGTTAATTATTGCGGTTATTGTTGTTATTGCCTTGTTATTTAGAGAGAACATTATGGGATGGATAAACCAATTATTAGATTTTGGTGGACGACAAATTGATCAATTTGAATCTAACTAATAATTAATAGTGGAGTGTAGAACATGACTGAACTTATCAAACGACTTCAGCGCTTTCGGAAGGATCAGTCAGGTGTATTTACTCTTGAAGCATCGATGCTATTTCCGATTATCTTAATCATCACGATGTGTTTAATCTTTTTTAGCTTATTTATTTACCAACAATCCGTTGTCCAGTATCAAGCCAATAAAATCGCTGACCAAGTTGCATCGTCATGGACGAATAGTCATATGGATCCAAAAACGGGTGAATTTAATACGTATACGACCTTTGAAGGTGGTGATGGCTTGTATTGGCGGACAACGGAAGTGAGTTTTTTAGGGGATATTTTAGGTATTCCGTTTGTTAGTTCAAATGTTCCTGCTTCGAAACTTCGCCCTGAGCTTGGTAATAATGCTTGGGGAGAGGTGACGATTCAAAAGGATACGAAAGTGTTCGGTTTTGATGCCATCGTCGTCACCGTGCAACAACCCTTATCCTTCCCAAGTTATGTGACTGATTTATTTGGGGTAACCGAGGCGAAGGCACAAGCACAAAGACCAATTACAGAACCGACAGAATGGATTCGTACAACGGATTTTGCGATTTATTTTTACGGTAAAGTGAAGGAATTTGGTTCTTATATAAAAACGTTAGGCGAAAAAAGGAATTAACTATGGGTGTGAATAAAAAACATCAACAAAACAAGGGGGTGGAGTCATGAAGAAATGGTTGAAAAAGGCCTATCACAAGTTCATTTTTGATGAAAAGGGTGCAGTTTCCATTTATGCGATCATGATTACTCTCCTCCTTTTTCTTTTTAATGCAGTGCTAATTGATTACATGAGAATTATGGTCGCTGAACGAGAAACCGAACAAGCAGCAAGAGCAGCAGCACGTTCTGTTATGGCTAATTTTGACCATGGTGTCAAAACGTATGGATTATTTGGTGTGAAGGGTGGTCAAGAAGAAGCGAACGAAATCTTTCAAACGGTATTTGAGAAACATCTCGAGGTCGATGGAAGTAGTGGCGATATTTTTCACTTTTCAACACCACAACCAGTTGAAGGTTCCGTCAATGTTGTCGTTGACGAAGACAGGATGCTCGCACATTCTGAAATGTTCAAGCACCAGGTGCTCGAGGAAATGAAATACTCAGCTCCAATTGAAGTTGGTCAGGCATTAATTGAAGGTGTGCTAGGAATTTCAAGTGCGATGGAAGAGGCATCGAAATTAAGTAAAGTGCATAAGAAAATCAAGGATGACCTTGATGGACGAGAGCAGAAGTTAGATGAAGCGTTAGCCAAGCTTGAGGAAGCTCGTGAAAAGATGGCAAATCTAGCTTCAAAGGTAAATGCCAATGGAAACTCGACCTTTCCGACTGTCAATAGAACAGGGGATATTGTTAGGCATTATCAAACGTATAATGATAACAAAGCCGAGTTGCAGGAAGAGTTGGATGAGGATGCCTCAGATGAAGACAAAGAAAAACGTGACAAGATGAGGCAAGATAATGAGGATTTTCTCAGAGATGCCAATGAACTCGCAGAAGACATTTATGAGGATGTAATTGAAATTGGTGAACTTTTAGACGAGGTATTAGATCTTCTAACTCAAGCTAGAGTTCATAATGAAAATATAAATACGGAGTTAGAAGGTGCCGATGAGGATGTCGATTTTTCAGATGCGATTAGTGTAGGTGAAAGTGGCGGTTCTGGTTCAGCTGATTTCGGTGGTGCCGAAGAAGGTATTGGAGAAGCGAGAGATGAGCTCAATAAGCTAGCTGTGGATGATTCAGTATTTGAGGAAATTATTTCGTTAGTCGAGTCAGGAAAAAGAGCGGTTGATGATGGTCAAAACCAAGGTACTAGTGCGATGCGATCAAAAATTTTCGCAGTTGGAACAATGATAAATGAAGGATTACAACCGCATTCCCAACAAAGAAATTGGTTTAGTAATGCGGTTAATGATTTAGCCTCTGCTCATTCAACAGGAACAACACATTTAAACGATGCCCATGAGAAACTCAAAGACCTAATTGAAGAGCTAAAAAGTACTGATACAAAGTCATCAGATGAAGTTGATGAGAAAGAAGACGAGGCAGAAGATAATTT
>NZ_JAQQWS010000019.1:14338-50335 GCF_028610675.1 Alkalihalobacillus pseudalcaliphilus | reverse complement strand
AGCCGGTGAAATTTTACTCGTTGTAAAATTTCACCGGCTTTTTCAATTCAGAGGTGGGTTTTGTCCCAGCCTCTTTTTGATGATGATAAGAACGGTCTTGAAGTAGAAGGTTTTAGTTTTTAGTAGGACATGGTCGTTTGCTGTTTCACCTTTTTATTTTATTTTATTTTCACGGTAGTCTTTTGGCGATAATCCGGTATGGCTTTTGAATGTTCGGGAGAAATGGCTTGCACTGGAAAAGCCGCAATTTTCAGCGATATGTGCAATCGTAATGGCTTGGTTCACTAACATTTGCTTCGCCTTATTGATTCGAGCATTTAATAGGTCAGTCTTCGGTGATATATGGAAAAAACGCTTGTAGTACGCGTACAATTGGCTCTTCTCTAAGTGTACATACCGACATAGCTCCAATGTGGTCCAATTTCTTTCGCATTGGGTTAATAGGGATAGACGTAATTTGCGAAAGGCTGGATATAAGTCTACCAATTCTTTGTCATCATGTGGTGGGTCTAATTGCCTGGAGCATTCTGTAAAGAGCTGTCTTAATAAGGCATCGATCATTTCTTCTTTTAATTTGGACGTAGAAAGAAATTCAAACTGTATTTGCCGAAGAAGGTTGTCGATAGATTTCAAGTCTTGAGGATAAATAATTTGATTTGTCGGTAAATCATATTGATTGAGTATGTTTGTTGTTTCTTGAAAATGAATATAGCTATTTTGAAAAGAGCCAATGGCCCGATAATCTTGCGGGCATTCGGGTGTATAAAGCAAACAAGCATTAGGTTGCGAAAATTCTATCTGGTCGTTAAGAGTAATCCGCATAGGTGTATAAAAGCGAAGGAATAAAAACATGCCTAAGCCATTGGGTCTGTAAATCCGTTGTTGATCTCTTTCATAGCAACTATAATCACAATAATCTGCAAGAAACAATGGCATATCCCCCTCTTATTTCGAGTATAGCAAGAGTGGAAAAAGTGTCAAGGATATCGGAGAAAACGATATTCTTTCATGAATCTGATTCGATTATGCTAAAGAAAAGATGGGACGAGAGGGAGGGTGTTTTTGTTGAAGAAGGCTGTTTTACATGTAAATAAACATTTTCAGGTTGGTGAAGTAGACGATAGGCTTTATGGCTCTTTTATTGAGCATTTAGGTCGTGCTGTTTATGAGGGGATTTATGAACCGACGAGCCCTTTTGCGGATGAACATGGTTTTAGAGAAGATGTCATCAAGTTGATCAAACAATTAGATGTTCCTATTATTCGTTATCCTGGCGGGAATTTTGTCTCGGGGTATCGTTGGGAAGATAGCGTGGGACCTAAAGATGCTAGACCGAGCAAAATTGATCTCGCATGGAGTGTCATTGAGTCCAACCAGTTTGGCCTTAATGAATTTATTGACTGGACCAAAAAGGCAGATACCGAATGTATGATGGCGGTTAACTTAGGAAACCGAGGGATTGAGGCAGCGAAAAATATCGTGGAATACTGCAATATACAAGGTGGGAGTTATTACAGTGATTTAAGGAGAAAGCATGGTTGGGAAGAGCCTCATCATATTAAGACGTGGTGTTTAGGAAATGAAATGGACGGTCCTTGGCAAGAGGGGCATAAAACAGCCTATGAATACGGTAGACTTGCTGCGGAGGCAGGGAGAGTGATGAAAAAGGTCGATCCAAGTATTGAAACCGTCGC
The DNA here is from genome assembly GCF_028610675.1 of Alkalihalobacillus pseudalcaliphilus. NCBI lineage: Bacteria > Bacillati > Bacillota > Bacilli > Caryophanales > Bacillaceae > Alkalihalobacillus > Alkalihalobacillus pseudalcaliphilus. The sequence goes on along the minus strand of NZ_JAQQWS010000019.1, from coordinate 48,641 downwards.
TTGTGGCAGTTCAGCGTTAACAATGCCGACATTTGGCGCTTGGGAAGATACCGTGTTAATGGAGTGTTACGACCAAGTCGATTATTTATCCTTGCATCAATATTACGGTAATCGAGATAATCAAACAGGCGATTTTCTTGCAAGCACCGTAGCAATGGATGAATTTATACAAAAAGTGATATCGATTTGTGATGCAGTAAAAGCGAAGAAACGGAGTCATAAAACGATTCATCTGTCATTTGATGAATGGAATGTTTGGTATCATTCCAATGAGCAGGATAAGCAAATTCAACCATGGACTCAGCACCCACCACAATTAGAGGATATTTATAATTTTGAAGATGCTTTATTAGTGGCTGGGATGATGATGACATTAATCAAACATGCAGATAGGGTGAAGGTGGCTTGCTTAGCCCAGCTAGTGAATGTCATAGCTCCTATCATGACATCAAAAACAGGGGCATGGAAACAAACGATTTATTATCCCTTTGAGCTGATTAGCCGTTACGGGCGAGGTACGGTGTTATGGACGGAAGTTGCGGTACCTAGATATGAGTCGAAACACGGTGATGCCCCATACTTGGATTCGGTTATGGTGTTTAACGAAGAGCATGAATCGCTGACGGTTTTTGCTTTAAATAAGGATTTAGAAGAGGAGATGCATATCTCGACTGACTTACGTCAATTTGAAGGCTATCAGATTACCGATCATACTGTGTTGTATCATCATGATCTGAAAGCAATTAATACGGAAGATGCACCAAATGAGGTTACCCCTCGAACAGGAGGTAATGCTAAGTTAGACGCAGGATTTTTAGAAGCCGTTTTACCGAAGCATAGTTTTCATGTGGTGAGATTAGCTAAAGTTAATTAAGTGGTCTTGTTTAAGTGCCAATGGCGATGTTGCTTGATTATCATAGAACCTCTGAATTTGCCTAGATTAAATCTTGGGATTCAGAGGTTTTTGGTATTGAATAAAGTGCCGCTAATCAATAATAAAAACCAAATTGAATGAAGTAATAAAGAGCTACCCATGTGTGTTTTGTATGTTTATTGGATTGCTTGGTGCTGTAGTCTTTCGAGCTCTTCTTGAATTTTGTAGATATCAATTCGCTCAAACAATGGTTCAACATTTGATAAGGTTTGTGAAGTAACCAATAAGGGCTTCCATTCTGAGCTTGTGATGTTAAGCATGGCTTTCACTTTATCGCTTGAAAACGGTAGAAAGGGTGCTAAAATTTGAGCTGTATTGGCAATTAAGTAAACACAGTCTGTCAGGGTTTGTTGGCAAGCTTGTTTATTTTCTTTAACTTGTAACCATGGTTGTTGCTCATCAAAGTATTTATTGGCATATCGAACGAGCTCAAAGACTTTCTCCAAACCTTGCTTGAAGGAAGTTGTTTCAATACAATGAGCGACTTCCGTGTATAAAAGAGCCACTTTTTCTTGGGGTAAGGGGTTAACATCTTGATTAGGTATCACACCATCAAAGGACTTTTCAATAAATTTCAAGGTGCGATTGACGAAATTGCCGTATGCCCCTAACAATTCACTATTATGGCTATAGATGAACTCCTTCCAAGAGAAGTCAGCATCTCGGCTTTCAGGTGCGTTAACGGTTAGGAAATACCGAATCGAATCGGGTTCATATCTTTCTAGAATATCAGGAACCCACACAGCCCAATTTTTACTTGTTGAAAGCTTTTTCTTTTCTAAGGTCAAATATTCATTCGATACAATATGTGTCGGTAATGCTTCATGACCAAGCCCTGACAAAATCGTCGGCCAGATGATCGAGTGGAAAGGGATGTTATCTTTGCCGTGAACATAATAAGATTTTGTCTTAGAGTTCCAAAATTCGGAGTCGTCATGACCTGTTTTTTCTGCCCAGTGTTTACTAGCTGTGTAATAACCTGAAACGGCCTCGATCCAGACATAAATCTTCTTCTTTTCATAATCGGAAATAGGAACCGGAACGCCAATCGGTAAATCACGCGAAACAGCTCTATCTAGTAAGCCTTCTTTTAAGTAGCGCTGTGTAAGGGAAATCGCATTTTCTCTCCAAAGCTGTTTGGACTTTGCTTGGCCCGTATAGGTCTCTAATAGACCTTGAAAGGAACTTAACGAAAAGTAAAAATGCTCCGTTTTACGTGTTGTCGGTTCTTCCGAACAAAGCTTGCATGTCCTTTCTAGCAGATCGAGTGGTTCCAATATCGAGGAGCAATGATCGCACTGGTCCCCCCTTGCAGATTCATGACAATTAGGACAGATGCCCTCCACATAACGATCGGGTAAAAACTGTTCACACTGATTACAGTACGTTTGTTCCACTTCTTTTTTGTAGATGAAGCCCTTTTCAAGTAATTCTAGAAAAATCTCTTGGACGAGCGTGTGGTGAAATGCACTATCTGTCCTTGTATACATATCATAAGAAAACCCTAATCGTTGAAAGCAATCCGTAAATTCTTCATGAAACCGATCGGCAATTTCTTTGGGTGACACATTCTCTTGTCTAGCTCGAACAGTGATAGGTGTTCCGTTACAATCACTGCCAGATACATATAAAACAGGATCACCTTTTAAACGATAATACCTGGCTAAAATATCCCCTGGTAATAAGCTGGAAATATGACCTAAATGCAAGGAACCATTTGCATAGGCCCATGCACCACCGATAAAAATACTCATCCAAAACCCTCCTTAAGATCATCAAAATATCAAACAAAAAACCTCGCCCTAACGATTAACGTTAAGGGCGAGGTTCATAAAACCACACGGTACCACCTTACTATACAAATAGCTCACACTATTTGTCTCAACAAGTACGGAGTATGAATAGCTTACTCTTATACTGTGACATGAATAACGGATGCCAAATCCCGTCGCAGCCTACTTATACCTAAGTATGTTCAGTACGAAGCTCAGAGACCATTGTTCAAATGAGTGATTTTTGCTTCTTCTCAGCTACCGAAGCTCTCTGGTGAAAAACCTGATCATTTTACTTTTTCTCTTCATTGCTTTTGTGTAATTATTCCATATCATATTCGAGGTCTCGGTGAATGTCAATATGAAAATAGGACATAGTGGTAAAAGTATTTTGACTTCGTATGCCAAAACCATCGTTTGTTATGAAAAGATGGACTATGATATGGTAGATAAGATAACTAAGCAAGCAATAAGCAAGACGAATATCTGCATTGAGGAGGGAGGTGTTAAAATGAATAATCGTATTATTGATAATCGTGGAGAGGCACATGAATGGCTCCTTATTATTGTTGCACTCTGTTCATTAGTGACGTTTAAGAAGATAAGTAAGCTTGAGAAGTATAAAGAAAAGCTGAAAGGTCAATTTAAACCGTATTAAAATTAAATAAGGGGAAAAGAAACTTTTGCAGTTGCTCGAAGTTTGTTGACTGTTGGCTTTATATAGAAATTAGAAAGGCCCGAAGCAGCCGATGAGATTCGTCTGTTTAGGCCCTTTCCCTTTCATAAGCTTCATGCTCTGGTAAGAAGTGGTCAAGCAAATTAGATAACATTAACGAATTCGTAAATGTCGCCCAGCTATTACTGACCAGTTTCTGCAAATTGTTTGATTCGCTGCTTGATCTCGTCACGTACACGTTGGAAAAATAACCATTTCTCTTCTTCAGTTCCTTCTGCTTTTGCCGGATCATCGAATCCCCAATGCTCACGTTTCACATGTGGTGGTGTTACTGGACATTTATCTGCCGCATCTCCACATAATGTAACAACCAAGTCGGCTTGATGGAGGATTTCTGTATCAATGATATCTGAAGTTTGTTTACTAATATCGATATCTATTTCCTTCATGGCTTTTACGGCATTTGGGTTCAATCCATGTGCTTCAATTCCTGCACTAAATACATGCCAATCATTCGCTAAGTAATGCTTGGCAAAGCCTTCAGCCATTTGGCTACGGCATGAGTTTCCTGTACATAAAAAGTAAATCGTTTTCTTTTTCATTTATGATACGCTCCCTTAATAAATTAATAATAACCATACATACAATCCAAGTAATGTGATAAAGAGAACAGGAATGGTAATGACAATCCCTGTTTTAAAGTATGTCCCCCAGGAAATTTTTACCCCTTTTTTCGACAAAACATGCAACCATAATAAGGTGGCAAGTGAACCGATAGGTGTAATTTTTGGACCTAGATCAGCACCTATGACATTGGCATAAATGAGGGCTTCTTTTGTTAATCCAGTCGTATCCGTACCAGCAATCGCAATGGCATTAATAAGTACAGTGGGCATATTATTCATAACTGAAGATAATATTGCTGCGATAAATCCCATACCCATCGTCGTTAGAAACAGTCCTTGATCAGCTACGACTTGAATGACATCCGCTAATAGATCTGTTAAGCCGACATTTCTTAATCCATAGACGACTACATACATACCAATCGAGAAAAAGACGATGTTCCATGGTGCTTCTTTTAAAACAGTTCTGCTTTCAACCGCTTTACTCTGTCTTGAAATCAATAAGAAAATAAGAGCAATCGAACCAGCCACTAGAGAAACCGGGATATGAAAGAATTCACTTACTAAATAGCCAACAAAGAGTAGGGCTAACACAGCCCAAGAAATACGAAACATTTTCTCGTCTTTTATAGCAAGAGCGGGTTCTTGAAGTTGAGAATAGTCATATCGTTTCGGAATTCTTTTTCTAAAATAAAGAAGAAGGACAAGGATACTAGAGATAAGTGCGAAAAAGTTCGGGACAATCATTCGTGTTGCATATTCAATAAAACCAATTCCAAAATAATCGGCCGAGACGATATTTACTAAATTACTCACAATAAGTGGCAATGAAGTTGTATCTGCAATAAAGCCACTTGCAATGATAAAGGGAAATACCATTTTTTCATTAAAATTCAATGAACGAACCATCGCTAGTACAATCGGTGTCAAAATTAAAGCGGCCCCGTCATTGGCGAAAAAGGCAGCAACGATTGAACCGAGCAAACAAACATAGATGAACATGAGAACAGCATTACCTTTTGAAATGCGTGCCATATGTAAGGCAGACCATTCAAAAAAGCCAATTTCATCTAAAATTAACGAGATAATAATAACCGCAATAAAGGTTAAGGTAGCATTCCATACAATACTTGTTACCTCCATAACATCACTAAAACTAACAACGCCTAGTAATAGAGCAAGTAAGGCACCACCACAGGCAGACCAACCGATATTCAGGTTTTTAGGCTGCCATATGACAAATACTAATGTAACAATAAAAATGATAGAAGCTATAAGCACAGATGTCATTTCCTTTTCCTCCTCAACACTTAGCAACGCCCTCTTTATCTAAAGCTTGTTTTAACCGCTCATCTTCTTCGTCTGTTAGCTTTAAAAGCTCTTCGATTATAGGGGAAAATGAAGCGTTTTTGTTCAAAGTAAAATAACGCCATTGCTCTCTTTTTTCTTCGAGTATGAGCTGTGCATCTTTTAGCTTTCGTAAATGCTGACTGATGGCTGGCTGACTCATAGCAAGCATTTCTACCAATTCACAAACGCAATACGTATTTCTATCTAAAAGTTTAAGGATTAAAAAGCGTGTAGGATCACTCACCACTTTTAGATAGGCAGACAATTCTTGTATATTCAAATTTTGCTTCATTGACATCACCTCTCCGTGTGTATTATATAAGGAGGTTTTTATATAAGTCAATACTTATATAAAACCGATTAAATATCAATTCACACTTATCGCTGGGTAAAAGGCAGTGCTATGTTGTAGGGATCCTGCCTCGTCATAATTATCCACTACGTATAAGCCTGTTCTTCCATGAACGGGATGTTTGATCAAGGGAAACAATACTACTAGCCTTTTATTTGTTCTTTTATAATTGGCAACTTCATCAATATCTGCATTGTTCTTCTCTGTATAAATCTAAAATGATACAATGGAAAAAAATAAGAGCGAGGTTATAAGATGAAAAAACACCGCATTTATACGATGAGTTTTGCTAGTGTGTATCCGCATTATGTGACAAAGGCAGAGAAGAAGAACCGGACAAAAGAAGAAGTCGATGAAATTATTCGTTGGTTAACAGGTTTCAGTCAACAAGAGATCGAGGAGCATATTGAAAAAAAGACCAACTTCGAGGACTTTTTTTCCGAAGCACCTAACCTAAACCCTTCACGTGATTTAATTAAAGGTGTGATTTGTGGTGTGCGTATTGAAGAAATTGAAGATCCACTCATGAAGGAGCTTCGTTATATGGACAAACTCATTGATGAGTTAGCTAAGGGTAAGAAGATGGAGAAGATTTTGCGGAAGTAAGAATAATGAATATGGTACAAGGGCTTAGCAGTCTCACCAATGAACATCTTTTTTAGTTGAGAAGAAGGTAAATCACTCTTTTTCTATTCAGTATTGAGTCGTGCCAGTGCTTCTGGTCCGGTATCATCGGCCAAACGGTAGGTTCCGTAATGCATCGGGATGAAGGTTGTTCCTTCTAATTCTAAAAAAGCTTTCACGGCGTCTTCGGGGTTAATGTGACTGTCCTTCATAAACCATTTAGGCTCATAAGCACCAATGGGCATTAAGACGATATCGATCTTAAATTTCTTTGCGATGTCTTGAAAGCCACGGAAATAACCTGTTTCACCGACAAAGTGAATCGCTCCTGAATTGCCTTGGGTGACGGAAGCACCAGGTGAATACATATTCCCTCAACTGTGCTATAAACGATGAAATTCATGCTATACGTACTATTGGTAAAAGAAAGGAAAATTATGATGACAATTATCAATAAACTAAATTTAGATAAATACTCAAACATCGCTGTTCTCCATCAACCAGATGATTATGATTTATTTGATGGGTTTAAGACGACGATATCTAGAGAGCATGATGCGATTTTTATTTTTGTAGAAACAATAGAAGAGATGGTGGAACATACAACATATATCATAAGGGAGCAACCATTACTTGAAAAGGGTTATTTATTTTTTGCGTATCCAAAAAAGGGAAACAAAAGATATGAAACCTTTGTACACCGAGATGAAATTTTCCCTGCTTTAAAAGTTGGCGAAGATGGTTTTGTAGAAAACAGTGACATAAAATTTGCACGGATGGTAAGTATGGATGATGTATTTACTGTAGTTGGATTAAAGCGAGAGAAATATAAAACTAAAAAGTCCACTGCTGCCAGTCAGTGTGTAGCAGACTATGAAGATAAGGTGAAAGATATAGAAGTGGTTTTAGCAGCTTATCCAAATGAACTTCACTTCTATCTACAGCTAACACCAGGATATCAAAAGGATTGGGCTCGATACGTCTTTTCAGCTAAACAACAAAAAACGCGTGAGAAGCGCCAAGCACAAATGGTCGATATATTATCTCAAGGATATAAAACCATGGATTTATTTCGTCAAAAAAAGAAGTAGCTTATGAATGTAAGGGGGGGTAAGCTTGAGTATACGTTTTGAAGTGCGAAGAACAGCTCAGGTAGCCAAACGTGATATTTATAAAGGCTTGTTGGACCTTGATCTTGCCAAGGACTGGATGCAAGGATTGGTGAGAATACAACGTTTGGATGAGGGTGCTATGATTGTAGGAAGCCAGTGGGAGGAAACAAGAAAGATTTTTGGAAAAGAGGCTACTGAACATTTTGAGGTTGTTCAATTAAATGAACCGAGTAAAATCATGCTTCGTTGTGATGGTACAAAAGGAACAACAGGTAAAGGGTTATTTATTTTTACCTACACGCTTCGTTCGTTTGATGATCCTACATATACAGGGATCGTCTTGGAAGGGGAGATTAATGGACTTACTGGATTAGCTAGATTTTTCGGTAAAATGTTGGCAGGGAATTTTAAAAAAGCTTGTGCAAAAGATTTAGATAAGCTGATTGATTATTTGGAGAAATGAGCACGTAGTCAAGATGACAGTTTTGATCGGCTTGGTTATGATGTGAATAAGTTGGACCTCTATGCGTAACAAAAGGCCTCTTAGGGAAAGATAAGTTCACTCATCATCAGTGATTGAGATCTTTTTTTGCTAAAGGCTCAATGGTTGCACTTTGAGCAGGTAACTAATTGAACGTTTAATTAAATTTAATAGGGACGTAGGTAGTGACAATAAAGATGGAATTTATTATCTGATCAATGAGCGTAAACTTTGAGGTACACATCAAAATAGAAGTTGCGTACATTGAATTATGTTGTATCGTAAGTTGCATACTACTAATGATAAATTTATTAGGCTCTAAGTCAATTGTTGGGGTAAAGTGATGACCCATAATATTAAGAGTAGAGTTGTTGGAATGTTCCAGGGGGCCATGGCCCCCTGGAACATTCTTACTTTCTTATCCAACGTGCTTTCCGATTTTTTTATATTGATGTCTTAATAAAATTCTGGCTCTAAAGCGATCAAACCGTTGATACCCAAACGCATTTCGTTTCATTACCTTTGTTAGGTTATTAATGCCTTCGAGAAAGCCATTGGAATAGTTAAAGACAAAGCTATTTAGTATTTCCGTTTCCCAGTTCTCGAATGTCTTTTTCGTGCGTTTCATTTCAGGAATACCTATTTCTTCTACCTGACGATAAAAAGAATCCAGTTCCACTTTCACTTGCCTGATATTCGATGACCCTATTTTTTTGGCGTTTTTAAACCATCTCTGATAGCTCTCTTTTAATTCATATACGTTTCTTAAATCCGCTGATAAGTTCAGGTACCGGTTTAAATACCAACTTTCCTGCTCTGTTAATGTTTCATGGGCTTTATGCATGACATGCCGCATTCTTTTACACTTTTTACGGTCATATTCTGTGAACTGCTGCTGTTCGCGTCTTCTCACTTTATCAACGGCCCAATTCACATATCTAGTGAAATGAAACCGGTCTGCTACGATCAACGGCTGATCTAATGCTTGCTGAACAGCTGCCTTAAAGGTTGGGCTCATGTCCATAATGACGATCTCTACATCTTGACCATGCTTTTGTAAATACCGCTTCACTGTCTTTTTACTACGATTCGGTAAGATTTCAAGAGGCTCTCTCGTTTCTCCGTCAGCGATGATGAGTTGAAATTTTCCCTCTCGAGTATCACCTTTATATTCATCCATTGCGATAACCTTAGGTAAACGCTCAATTGGCTTTATTTCCGACTTCGCCAACCGATCAAAACGACGCATCACCGTCGTAGAAGAAGTACCCAATACTTCTCCTGTTTCTTTAAAAGTCGCGGCTTTTATACTTTTCACTCGCACAGCTTGTTCCCATTCAACCGATACTCGTTGATATCGCTCCACAACAGGCGTCTCTTCAGAAAATCTCTTTCCACACGCTGTACAAACGTAACGACGGTGACGGTAAAAAAGAATCGTAAAGCGCTCAAATAGCTTTAAGTGCTTAATTTCTCATGCGGTAGTCATGCACCTTTGATGTTCGTGCTTGGCAACATGGGCATATTTGTACAGCTCGTTCCATCTCAATATGTAGATGAACCTGCCCACCTTTTTCTTCCATCGCTTTCACAATGACATTCTCTTTTAAACCCGGCATTTCCATGTTAGAATTCATATAAACACGTACCTCCTACATCTTGTTTCTCAACAACTCAAGTATAGTAGATCTTTATGGGTACGTGTTTTCTCGTGCTCAAATTTTTCATTAACCCCAACAAATATTATAGAACCATTTATTAAAGGTGATTAGTAGGATGGCTTTTTTAGATGTAAATGGTTCAAGATTGTATTATTCAGTTAAGGGGGAGGGGATTCCGCTTGTTTTTATCCACCCACCATTACTTGCTAGTGCTAATTTTGATTATCAAATCAATGAATTGTCCTTCAATTATAAAGTGATCACATTTGATATTAGAGGACACGGTAGAAGTGCGTATTCAAAAGAATCTATTACATACCCATTAATTGTTGGAGATATTCTATCACTTTTGGATCATTTAAGGATAGATAAAGCCTTTATTTGTGGATATTCAACGGGAGGAACGATTGTATTGGAATATTTGTTGACTAATGCGAATCGAGCACTTGGCGGTATTGTAATTAGTGGTATGTCTGAAGTGAAGGATTTCTATTTAAAGCAAAGGATTTCTTTAGCCATTAAGCTGATAGAAGTAAAAGCATTTCCTTTATTGTCAATGGCTATTACATGGGGAAATTCTGATAAACAAGAGACGTATAAAAGGCTTCATAAAGAGTCTATCCTTGGAAATGAAAAGAATATACAACAGTATTACCAGTATAGCCTTGAATATAATTGTACGAGTCGACTTCACAAAATTGATTTAGCTGTTTTGTTAGTCTATGGGGCAAAGGATAAATTTTTTCACCGATATGCTAATATTCTACATAAAAAACTGGTTAATAATAAATTGATGTTTTTAGAAAAGGAAAAACATCAAATTCCAACGAAGGCAGCCTTGAAGCTAAATAGTATTATTGATGATTTTCTCACTAAGAAGCTTGATTAGAATTACTTACCTTTAATAGCTCTGTTATTTAACGGTTCTTATTATTAACTGAGAGCGATTTTCTTATCTGTGCCCACTGACTGATCATCGATGAGTTTTGCCAGTGTGTATCCGCATTATGTGACGAAGGCAGAGAAAGAAGTCGATGAAATTATTCGTTGGTTAACGGGCCTTAACCAGGTAGAGCTAGAAGAGCATTATTGAAAAAAAGACAAACTTTGAAAGTTTTTTTGCTAATGCTCCTCACCTAACCCTTCCCGTGACTAATTAAAGGTGTGATTTGTGGTGTACGAATTGAAGAAATAGAAGAGCCTCTCATGAAGGAGATACGCTACATGGACAAACTCATTGATGAGTTAGCGAAAGGTAAAGCAATGGAGAAGATTTTGCGGAAAAGGCAAAAATCCGAATAAAGAAAGTCAGCACTCTGTACTTTCCAAGGGATATTCAAAGCCAATAACTTTCACCAATCAGCATCTTTTTTAGATGGGATGAAGGTAACTCTCTTTTTTTCCATTCAGCCTCAAGCCTTGCAAGAGCCTCAGGTCCGGTATCATCTGCCAAACGGTACGTGCCGTAATGCATCGGGATGAAGGTCGCTCCATTTAATTCAAGAAAAGCTTTCACGGCATCTTCGGGGTTAATGTGGCTGTCTTTCATAAACCATTCAGGCTCATAAGCTCCTATCGGCATTAAGACGATATCGATCTTAAATTTCTCAGCAATATCTTGAAAGCCCCGAAAGTAACCGGTATCACCGACAAAATAAATAGATTGCTGTTTGTTTTCAATCATCCAGCCACCCCAGTGAGAGCTATTTGTATCGGTCAGTGAACGCTTCGTCCAATGCTGAGCTGGTACAAAAGAAAGCTTCAGATTTCCCTGTTCCAATGAATCATACCAATTAGCTTCAATGACCTTTTGATAGCCGCGCTTTTTAAATGCACGACCTAATCCAATCGGGACATAAAAGGTCGGATTTCCTTTTAGCTTCTTAATGGTAGGGAAATCGAGATGGTCATAATGTCCATGTGAAATTAAGACGATATCGATTTCAGGTAAATCCGAGAGCGGCATGCCTGGTTCTGTCAGCCGTTTTTGAAAGCCCATACGATGAGCCCAAACGGGGTCGGTTAATAGATTTAAGCCATTTAGCTGAATCAAAAAGGTGGAATGTCCGATCCATGTGATGGAAGGAGCGGAACGGTTCTCCTTTAGACGCAAACTTTCTTTATACGGAGATTGCTCAATGTGAGTGCTAAGATCTTTTTTCTTACTTCTGCGTTCCTTTTGCCAACGACGAAAATCTTGAAAGGATTTCGTGTTGTCTATTTGATCTAAGTTAGCATAACGTTGCTTTTTGGTCATGGAATACCCCCAATGGTTACATACAGAAAGTCTGAAAGTAGTTATGATTTCATTCAATGTAATAATAAAAATTATTATAGCCCTACTATGATAAAATTAAAAGAATGAAGGGTTATGAGTAATGGTCGTGCAGGATAGTGATTATTTTTTTGGTATCAGGTTATACTTGGAATAGTATTTTCATTATTGAAAAAAGTAAAAGAAACTGATATAGTGATAAAAATTAAAATCGAAGATGTGATCAAGTAAATGAGAATTGTGAAACAGAAAATATAGCCAAGGCTGAGAGCTATATCACCACTTCTTGTTGAAGCCTACCACGGAGATGTTAGCCAAAAGGCTAACCGAGTCGTTTCGTTATTAACGCTTGAGGACTTAATCAGCTTGATTAAGTTGAACGAAGGTGGTACCACGTCTATTCGCGTAAAGACGTCCTTAATTGGATGTTTTTACGCTTTTTTTATGAAGTGTACTAATGCTGGAATGTGGAGTTCTACTCGACGCTACCAAAAATTATGCTCCGCGTCCTGCGGGGTGGCGCTGAGCTAATCGGCTACGCCGCTGGATCTCAGCTCTGCCACTACGTCCCGCGGGAGTCTCCGCATATTTTCGTCCGCTGGGTTACTACTAATTCTCAAGTTCAAAAACATTCTTACAACATTCATTAATTTAGAAAGAACGAAATCAAATGAATGAAAAGCCACTATTAAAGAACTAAACCGTACTTTCATGGTTGTTGTTGGCGAAGTGAATCTTTTCGCCATGTGGATTTTGTATTTTTACTAATTTTTCGGGAGGGAAAGTTATGTCAAGCAATTCCAATGATTTTTCAAAATGGTATATTGAGACGATCCAAAAGGCTGATCTAATGGATTACACGCCTGTTCGAGGTTGTATCGCTTTTAAGCCAGATGGTTATGAAATTTGGGAGCATATCCAAACTGAAATGGACAAGCGATTTAAAGAGACGGGACATCGCAATGCGTATTTTCCGATGCTCATCCCCGAGTCATTTTTTCAAAAGGAAAAGGACCATATTGAGGGGTTCTCTCCTGAATTACCGTGGGTGACGGAAGCGGCCGGTGAATCATTGGAGGAGCGGCTAGCATTACGTCCAACCTCAGAAACGATGATTGGCCATCTGTATTCTAATTGGATCAAAAGCTACCGAGACTTACCTGTTCTTATTAATCAATGGGCGAATGTGTTTCGTTGGGAAAAGAAAACATTGCCTTTCATTCGGACATCCGAGTTTTTATGGCAAGAAGGCCATACGGCTCATGATGATGAAGAGGGAGCTCGAACGGAAACGATGCAAATGCTGACGATTTATAAAGAAGTGGTGGAAGGATTATTGGCTATTCCTGTTTATGATGGACAAAAAACACCGTTAGAACGTTTTGCCGGTGCTGTTCACACCTATTCCATAGAAGCTATGATGAAGGATGGAAAAGCGGTGCAAGCAGGAACCTCTCACTATCTAGGCACTAAATTCGCAGAAGCTTTTGATATTAAATATCTAAATAAAGAAAACAAACATACGTATGTGCATACGACATCATGGGGAACTTCAACGCGTTTAATTGGTTCGGTTATTATGGTTCATGGTGATGAGCAAGGGTTAGTTTTACCACCGAAAATCGCTCCGACCCAAGTCGTGCTCATTCCAGTTGGACCTTGGAAGAAGAATCCTGCAATTATAGAAAAATTAGAAGAGGTATATGCAGAATTGAAAGCGAAGGGTATTCGAGTACGATTAGATGATTCTAATCAATCCCCTGGTTATAAATTTAACGAGTGGGAGTTGAAGGGTGTACCTATCCGAATTGAGCTTGGACCGCGTGATTTAGAAAATCAAGAAGCTATCCTTAAATTCCGTGATGAAACCGAGAAAAAACCTGTCTCCTTAGAGGGGGTCGCACAAAACGTAATTCAAGAGCTTGAGGTCATGCAACATCGTCTTTTTGAAAAAGCAAAACGTTTTCGTGCGAACCATTCACATACACATATCAACACGTTGGAGGAGCTTACACAACATCTTCAAGAGTCTGAAATAGACGAGGCTATTCCGGGATGGATTCTAGCAGGATGGTGTGGAGACAATTCATGTGAAGAACAAGTAAAAGAAAAGACAAAGTTCACGACAAGAAATATTCCCTTTCACCCACCAACAGTGAAGAAGACCTGCCTACATTGCGGCGGGGAATCAAAACATACAGTTTGGTTTGCTCGTGCTTATTAAAGAGTGAGCTTTCACCTTTTTGGAAATAATTTCTGCTCTATCGAAGAAGGTACGCTTGGATTGACATGAACAAGTGTACCTTCTGCTATAAAGAAATAAATTCCATTTTAATTAATATAGTTAATCTAAGCAGGGTCAGTAGATGAATTTGAGGTTAAATCAAGTTATCAGAGTGACTAACATCATTGACATGTTTAGAGGTTACACGTAAACTTATTTTGTGATTAATTTCACAAACTTAATTTCGAGGAGGAATTCGATGCGCTATTTAATACTTTTTAGTAGAGGGGTTAACTGGTTGGAGCATGTAAGGCTACCTGATCAACCCCATATGCCTGAGCATGCTGTTTATGTACAGAAGCGCTTTGAGCAAGGAGATGTTATATTTGCAGGCCCTTTTGAAGACTTTTCAGGAGGTGCGATATTAATTGATGTCAAAGATGAAGAGGATTTGCTCGATTTCATACAAAACGATCCTGCTGTAAGAAATGAGATCTTTACTTATCAATATAAAAAGTGGGGTCAACTTATGAGTAAATTTGAGAATATTAATCCTAAATTCGACCAAGGGTATATCGATTATAAGCATAAAGTGCAAGCTGAACAGCAAATTCCACACTCAATAGATGAAAGGAAAGAATAGGCACGTAAATATTCTGGCTTATCTTAACCCCTAAAGCTTAAAAGAACGTGTGGAGCTAGATTAGGAATTATTTGTTCCATAAAAAAGGTACTAATGTATGAACAATAGTCGGAACCCCAGCTGCTATAATAAAGCTGTACACTCGTGTAACTTCTAATCACTTAATAAATAAACACATATGTAACCCTTTGATGATTCACTTGTCTCTATATATAAAAGGAGGGCTATGATGTTTACTCATGTGAGAATAATTATCGTAATATTGTGTTTTTTATTCGTTATTGGTTGTCGTGCTGAGGATGCTAATGCCAAGATAGAAGTTCCTGAAGAAATCACAAGTGTTGTGAAGGAAGATGATTTTAAACAAATTTACTGGGGGAAAAAGGCAATTAAGCTTAATAGAGGCATGGTTGGAAATGAACATAAATCCGCCGTAATCGGTGCCGATATGCCTTCCTTAGAAGGGCAAAAATGGATGTGGCATCTGTGGGGCGAAGACAGGGCTTATTCAGACGTCATGATTGTAGGGTTCTAGCTCACGCAAAAGTATTTCATTTTTACCGGATGATAAATGGAAGTTTTTAAGTGAATTAGAAAAACGTTGCCCGCATGTACAGGTTTATGATAGGAACGAATGGAAGTAACTAATCGGTAGAGTTCAATAATCATTATGAGTTTGGGGTATTCTGAATGAGAGAATGCTCTTTTTTTTGCAGGAATATGTAGGTATAGGTTCGAAGAGAACAAATATAATCCAAGCTAATCTATGGATGGTATTATGATTATAACTAACTCTATGGAGGAAAAGCTATGTCCAAAACACAGCGATTAATCGAATTAATGATGACTGTGAACGCAAAGCGTAAATTTAAGGCGAGGGAGTTAGCGGAGGAATTTGGGGTATCTTACCGGACGATTCTACGAGATTTGGATGAACTAAGTGCATTGGGTGTTCCGCTTTATTCGGAGGTTGGTGCGGATGGGGGCTATTTTGTCTTGAATGAAAGGATGCTCCCGCCCGTTGTTTTAAAAGAAAGTGAAGCAGTTGCCCTTTATTTTGCTTTTCAATCATTACAATTTATCGGGTCGTTGCCTTTTGAAACGGAAACGAGTTATGTCTTAAAGAAGCTCTATCAGTATTTACCTCAAGAGGCCAAAAAGCGAATCGATTCCATGAAGGATCGCGTTGTTTTTTGGCATCCAAGCCGTGTTCAGTCAGCTAATTATTTAGAGTTAATTGTTCATGCGGCTGTCGATCAAAGTGCTTTGAAGATTGAATATGATAGCCAAAGCGGTGTAGGGGAGAGAGTCATCCAACCGATTGGCTTGTATAGTCACAATGGATTTTGGTATTGTCCTGCCTATTGTTTCTTGCGTCAAGAGGTGAGGCTATTTCGGGCTGACCGTATTAAGAAAGCTGCTGGAACTGATGAGGAAAAACAATCGCTCCCTTATTCTTCTATTATGGATTGGCTTTTGTATTCTGAAGCGTGTTCGACAGGCCCTATTCATTTTTTAGTAGAGTTAACAAAAGAAGGGGTTAGGCGTGCGATGTCAGAAGTAGATTTGGATCGGCATGTAGAGAGGAGAGAGGATGGGACAGGTTTTCTACAATTAGAAATCCCTCGCTCTGAGCTTACTTATTTTGTTGATCTTATTTGGAATTTTGGTTCTGGGGCCAAGATTATTGAGCCACAGGAGGCCATTATTTATATGAAAGACAAAATAAAAAAAATGGACGTTCTTTATCATTAGGTGGACTTACCTTTTTTAATGTTGACAGAATATGTCACGATTGAGTGTTAGGATGAATGTAATCTTAGGTGGGAGGGTGTATGTGATGAATGTAACAGAACTTTTAAGAATAAAGTTGTTGGATGAGATCGAAGTTGGAATTCGTTCGATGGAAGGTTTGCTAAAGAAGGTAGAAGATAAGGATTGGACTTATCAGCCTGCTGAAAATATGCGGAACTTGCAAGAATTAGTGAAACATATTGTCGCGATACCAGAGGTAGATTTGCATATCTTCCAAGAGAAGGACGAAGCGTATATAAAGGAATTGGAACGAAAATATGACCGTCTTGAAACAGCTGATGAGTTGATTCTAGCAATGAAAGAAGGCTTTCAAACGTATAAGTCGTTTATGCTATCACTATCAGAAGAGGATTTCTTAACAAAAAAGACAACCCCATTTTACTTAGATGAAGGTGAAACTCAAGCACATTGGCTAATTGAAGAGGTGTCCCACTTTTTCCATCACCGCGGTCAATTTTTTAATTACTTGAAACAGCTAGGTTATGAAGTGAATATGTTCGACCTTTATGTGTAAAACATAAGGGTGAGTCAGGTTAAAGGAGTTCAGTCCGTAGAGGCTGGGCTTTTATTGTCTGAATTTGCATTTATTCCAGGCTCTGTTGATTTATCATGGTTAATTCCATCGATTCTATTTCTCATCACACCTTTTTACGGGCTAACATTTTTTATGAATGATTTTAACTTCTTAGTATTTACTTTTCCGTTCTCAGTTTTGTTTTGTGTTGGTGGCGATGGTCATTAAAATAGTCGTTCCACAATGGAATTTTATATCTTTATCAAGTGTAGCACCGGTGGTGAAACTCTTTAATGGGCTCCATCACTTTATTCATTTATTTTTGTCAAAGAAAGAGTTCCTCACTGTATGTTCGTTCAAAAATCAGCTTGCATCTTCCTATTCTAAAAGGTATAATACTTTTCCCAAGAAAAGAAGGAGGGTTTTGAGATGGCAGAGTGGATACATATTGAGCATGCGAATGAGCATAATTTGCAGGAAGTAAGTGTGAAAATACCTAAACGGAAGCTGACGGTGATAACAGGTGTTTCTGGTTCTGGTAAATCAACACTTGCCCATGATATTCTATTTAATGAATCGCAACGACAGTATTTAGAGGCAATGGGTATGCAGGGAATTGAAAAACCAAAGGTAGCACACATAAGTGGAGCTTCTCCTGCTATTAGTTTGAGACAGCAAGAGACCTCGTCTAACCCACGGTCAACGGTTGGAACAAAAACGGCGATGTATACAAGTCTACGGATGATTTATGAGAAGTTAGGTATTCGTGCATGTCCCCATTGTGAAAAGAAAGTGAATCCTATTCATGCCATCGAAGTGACTGAAACTGTAGATGGTATTTTTACTGTGTTTCAGATATGCCCTCATTGTGATCATTCATACAAAAAGCTGACGAGAAGTCACTTTTCTTATAATAAAATGGAAGGGGCTTGCTCGACGTGTAAAGGGATTGGTGAAGTCATCCAAATTGACGAAACCGTTCTATTTGATAAGAACTTGTCCATTGAACAAGGGGCCGTTACCCCTTGGGTTGGTCAATACCTCGACTATCAGCTCGAAAATATAAAACGTACGCTTGACTATTATGGAGTACCGATAGAAGCAGAGACAGCACTTAAGGATTTTAACGAGTTACAGTGGGCATTACTAAAATTTGGGACAAGCAGTGTAGAGGTACAAGCCCTTACCGACAAAAAAGAGCCTAAAACGGTTAGTGCTGGTAAATTCCAAGGTGTCATGACAAATCTTTGGTTTAAATATCAAGAAAAAAATGGTGATATGGGCAAGGAAGATATCTTTTTCTATCGTGATACGTGTTCGGATTGTCATGGCACGAAATTGAAAGAGGCTAGTCGTCAAGTCTTGGTTCTCAACCACTCTATTACAGAAATTTCCATGTTAGATTTAGATCAGTTATATGCTTGGGTTCAAGATTGTCGTCAGCATTTAAGCGAAGAAGAATGGGCTGTTGTTGAGGTTTATATGCGGGATATTGAAACAAAGCTTAAAAGGATTAAAAAGCTTGGCCTTGGCTATCTCACACTAGAAAGAGCAACCAACACTTTATCTGGTGGGGAAAGTCAACGTATTCGTCTAGCGGCTATCCTCGATTCAGATTTAACCGATGTTGTCTACATTATCGATGAACCAACAGCGAGCCTTCACGCCAAAGATACAGAAGGTATTATTAAAATAATGAAAGAACTGAGAGATAAGGGTAACACGGTTCTTGTGATTGAGCATAATACGGATGTGATGCGAGAAGCGGATTACTTAATTGAAATTGGCCCTAAAGCAGGTCGCTTCGGTGGAGAATTAATTGGAACGGGTTCTTTAGAGGATTTAATGGAAAATGAACGATCCCTTATTAAAGAATACGTATCAAACCGAAGTCAACTAAAAGGAAAGGTTCGTTCTCATGGAGGAACAAGTATTCACGTTCAAGAAGCGACACGACATAATTTGAACTCAGTAACGGTTGATATTCCAACCGAGACACTAGTGAGTGTTACGGGTGTGTCGGGTTCAGGAAAATCCTCGCTTATTTTTGATGTTGTCGGAGAGCAAATGGATCATGTCACGGGTCTTGAACAGTTTGAAGAGGTTATTATTATTAATCAAACGAGTATTACGAAAATGAAACGTTCCAATATTGCAACGTATACGAATGTGTTTACAGATATTCGTAATGTTTTTGCGAAGCTTGCAAGCAGTAAAGAACAAGGGCTGACAGCGAAGCATTTCTCATTTAATACGAACGGCGGTCGTTGTGAGACATGTGAAGGTCTTGGATATGTGATGAGTAATATGTTGTTTTTTAATGATATGGAAGTTGTCTGCCCAACGTGTAGAGGGAAACGTTTTAAAGAAAATATCCTGGCGATCACCTATCAAGGTTACAACATTAATGATTGTCTCGAGTGTTCTGTTGAAGAAGCTTTAGCTGTTTTTAAAGATGAAGCCAAAATCGAAAAGGTCCTCCAGTTATTAGCCGATATCGGATTAGGATATTTGAAGTTGGGGCAGTCATTAACAACATTGTCAGGTGGAGAGGGCCAACGCTTGAAGCTATCGACTTCTCTGATGAAGAAAACTAAACAAAAGACGTTATTCCTTTTAGATGAGCCCTCCACGGGTTTACATCCTTATGACATCCAATATTTGATCGAGTTATTTAATCGATTAATCGAAAAAGGTAACTCCATTATTATGGTGGAGCATAATATTCGTATGATTCATGCAAGTGATTGGGTCATTGATTTAGGACCTGAAGGTGGAGTAAAGGGTGGGCAAATCATCGCTGAAGGTACACCAAGTACGATTAGAGAAAATACGCAATCGGTGACAGGTCGATATTTGTAATTAAATATAAGACAAAGGAAGCAATTGTTGAAGAGACTACTTAGAATTAGTCTTGCTCACTTGCTTCCTTTTTTATATCTCCTTTTTTCGAGCCGGGGTATGTGCTTTTATTAGAAGGTGTCTGATTGTTAACTGTGTATCTAGACGTTGGATGCTTATTAGTGAGAGGCAGAAATAGTTGATGAAATATGACAAGAGCTGTCATATTTACCGATTATCATGGAAAGATACGAAGTGAAAGAGGTGGAAAAAATGCGGCATAATCGAAATATTGTTTTATTCATTGCAACAAGCTTAGATGGTTATATTGCCACAGAGGATGAGCAGTTAGATTGGCTTTTTGAAGTAGAGGGAGAAGGAGATAATGGTATCTCAGATTTTTACTCGACTATTGATACGGTGTTAATGGGTAGGAAAACATATGATTGGATTTTAAAGGCCGATGATGTAAAAGAATATCCTTACTCAGACAAAGCAAGTTATGTCTTTAACCGAACAGATAGGAAGGACCTTGAGCATACACACTTCATAAACGAAGATGTTGAAAGTTTTGTGCAAAAGTTAAAAGAACAGCCTGGAGAAAGAATTTGGTTAGTGGGCGGCGGTGAATTAGTAGCAACCTTTTTAGAAAAAGGGTTAATCGATGAAGTGATCATGACAGTAGCACCGAAATTGATTGGCTCTGGTATACCACTTTTTCAGAAAGGAGACTATCAAGTAGATTTGGAGTTAAAAGGTGTTCAAACCTTTAACCAATTTGTAGAGCTACATTATATTGTGAAATCAACTAATAGGTAGTTTGTAGAGATTTGGTTTATTAAATTTAAAAGAGGGAAAGAGATAATTATCATGTTAAATCAACTTGATGAGGAGGAAAAACGATGCCAACTGTGTTAGCTGGAATTCAATTATTACCTAATCAGAAAGAGGATTATACAGATGGAATTATAAAAAATTCACTTGAAGTCATTGAAGAATCAGGACTTCGATACGTGGTAGGTCCCCTTGAAACAGTGGTAGAAGGTGATTTTGACTCTGTTATGAATCTGTTGAATGATATTCAGAAGAAAGCAGTCAAGTCAGGAGCCAAAGAATTAGTGACGAACGTTAAGATTCATTATCGGTCTCAAGGTGTTACGTTTGAGGATAAAAAATGATAGGGGCTACACGTAAACTATAAAAGTTTAGGACAAGCCAAATCTCAACTCTTCAAGATCCGATGATATTTTTTAAATGAAAAATATCATCGGATTTAATTGTATTTATGTATATTTTATACTAACTCTCACATAAAAAGGCTAGCTCTTTAAAAAGCTAGTCTTTTTAGTTGATTATATAAGTTTCGGTAGATTAATAGCGATTTAATAGGTTTTATTATTTATTAGACACAATCAAGGGGTTATCTAGGAGGGAGTATTGGTGGAACTACGCATTATATCACTTGTAGTAGTTTCCTTTAGTTGTAAGACATTACTAAAAAAGTGTAGGTATGAGAACATATACAACGGGCAACGCTCAAATCTTTTCATTGTGAATGATGAAAAGATTGAAGTCCACATATTAGCGATGCTACATCATCACTTTTACAGTCGAACAACAATTTTTTCCCTAATTATAAGATAGCGGTCTGAAGTAGTCTCGTATGGAAGATAAGTAGGGTAAAAAATTAAATGGTTCATTATATTTAAGAGAAAGTTAAGATTTTTTTTATAGAATGATTAGATTGTGCTACTAAAATATCCGGGTAAGCGAAATTTTCTAAAGGGGGATATTTGCATAATGGAACAAATCTTAACGAAAATAGCTAGGTGGATAGTTACATACAGATGGGTGGTTATGAGTCTTTGGGTTATTGTTCTTGTTTTTGGTGGTTATTACGCGACACAGGTTGGTGAAAGGTTAACAGGGGGAGGGTGGGCTGTCCCTGGTTCTGACTCCCAACAAGCTTATCAACTAATTTCTGAAGAATTTGAATCAAGAGATGCAACATCGTTAACATTTGTAATCAATCATAACCACTATGAAGTTGGTTCACTTGAATTTACAGAAGCATTGAAGCAAGTGTCAGCCTCTTTGTTAAAGGAAAAGGAGATAAATAATGTATATACGTGGATAGATGCTGAAGATGGATTGAAAGATTATTTTGTTTCAAATGATCTCCAGACGAGTATTGGTTTTATTGAGATGAATGTTGACGAAGGATTTGCTCAGAAGGTTTTGCCAGATATTCAAAAGTCTTTAACCGAATCCCTTCAAATGGAAGGCTTTGAGGTAACAATTTTAGGCACGCCTGCTTTTTGGGGGGAGATAAATCAATTAAGTCAAGCAGGTCTAGAAAAAGCACATTTGTATGCATTACCTATCATCATCCTAGTCTTACTTCTTGTGTTCCGCTCGGTAGTTTCTTCACTAACTCCTCTTCTTTTATCGGGGGCTTCAATAATAGCGTCTCTTGGCGTTCTATTTTTTATTTCCCAAGGTATGGAGTTATCTGTATTTGTTCTTGATGCAGCCTTGATGTTGGGCATTGGTGTAGGGATTGATTTTTCGCTTATATTTGTGAAGAGGTATCGTGAGCAATTAAGAGGGATAAATACGAACCCTTTAGAGGCAGTTGTTGAGACCATGGGGAAGGCCGGGCACGCTATTTTATTCTCAGCATTAACCATTATCGGTTCAATGTCTGCTATTTTGTTCATTGATATTGCAGCTGTTCGCTCTATTGCTTTGGGAGTCATCGTTGTCGTTTTCTTTTTAATGTTAACTAGTTTATCGTTGTTACCTGCTTTTTTAGCTATTTTAGGAACAAAGATAAATGCTCTATCGATTTCGTATAAGTCGACACATATGAAACAAGTGGAACAAGGAAGGTGGTACCGTCTTGCTCATAGGGTCATGAAGCGTCCAGTATTGTATTTTGCAGGTGCATTTGCCTTTTTAATCGTTTTAGCTTGGCCAGCACTTGAGCTTGAAGTATCTACACCAGATTCGCGTATGCTTCCTGAAGAGACAGAGCTTCGTAATGGGATAAGTATGTTAGAAGATGGATTTGGTCTAGGTTACGCCTCCCCCATTCAAGTTGTTGTCTCTGTAAAGGACGGAGATTTAACGAATCAAGAATCACTCACACAACTTCAAATACTAAACCAGCAATTAGAGGAAATAACAAATGTTGAAGAAGTAAATTCTCTTTTCTCCCTTTTTAATGATATAGATATGGGCATGCTCAGCTCGATCTTATCAGAAAATCAGTCGCTCTTATCAAACGACGAATGGATGATGATCAATCGATCCCTTGGAGAAAATAAAAATGTGATGATATTTGATGTTATCTCAAATGATTATGCCTCTAGTGAGGTGAACCGAGCCATTGTCCAACAGATACGTAAGGATTTTTCTACAAGCGAGGGTTGGGATGTGTTTGTTGGTGGAGAAACAGCAGAGGGTATGGATACAAGCCAATCATTGAATGATAGTTTACCTGTTGTTTTAGCGTTTACTTTAATATTATTATTTATTATCCTTGTGTTGACGTTTAAAAGTTTACTTCTACCCATTAAAGCTATCGTTATGAATATCCTTTCTCTAGGTGCTACGTATGGAGTGCTTGTGGCCGTATTTCAGTGGGGGTGGGGCGCAGAGATTTTGGGATTTGGAGATTTTGGATTTATCCAAAGCTTTATTCCTATATTGTTGCTAGGGTTATTATTTAGCTTAAATACAGATTACGAAGTATTTTTATTGAGCCGAGTTCAAGAGGAATATTCGAAAGGAGTGACTAATGAGGAAAGTGTCGCATTAGGATTAGAAAAAACAGCACCAATGATTTCTGGTGCAGCGATGATTATGGTGGCTGTGTTTGGGTCGTTTGCATTTGCAGGGGTGTTACCTATGCAACAATTAGGCTTAGGAATGGCCTTTGCAATTGCACTAGATGCAACCATTGTCCGTTTGGTATTAGTCCCGGCGACTATGAAACTTTTAGGTGATTGGAACTGGTGGTTTCCTTTACAGAGAGCTCGCATGAGGTCTATCAAGTGAAAAAGTACTCAAATTATTATTATTCTGTTTTTTTAGATAAAGGTAATGATTATAATAGTTAAGTAGGTTTGTGGAGGGAGTAGCGAACATGTCCATTCGAGTAAAATTAATCATCTCATTTATTTCAATGACAGTCATTCCAATTGGTTTATTCGTTCTCTTTTTGCATATTCTTTTTAATTTGTTTCTTACGAATATTGAAGAGATGAAAGATTTTTATGAAGTAGATGATGGAGCTATTGAAGCATTCTTTTATGAAGAATTAGCTGCTATAACTGAACTAACACAAGTGGCTAAATCTGAACCAGATCATCTTTTAGATGGACCATTCTTAAATCGATATGAAAAACTGTTGGGGCATCGACAAATAGCTATTATTGTAAAAAAGGATGGGGAAGTTATAGCAGGACCTTCTTCGGAATTACCTATCCTTTCCCAATTACCGGATCATCAATTATTACCTCATCAACCGTATGTTAATCATCAAGGACAGATAAGCGAAGCTAGCCAATCGTGGCTATATACAGGAACTGAATTCTATTTTAATGATGGAAGTAATGGTTCACTTTTTTTTATACTTGATGTGGAACCAGTGAATTCATTTTTGACTCATGTAATTCCTTTGCTTGTGATAGGTTTTATTTTTGCGTACTTACTAACCAATACGGTTATTATTTATTTAATCTCAAAGCATTTAATTCAACCATTAAAAAAATTGCATCGATCAGCAACTGAAATCGCCAATGGGAATTTAAATCAACAAACCAAAATTATAAGAAAAGATGAAATTGGTGAGTTGGCTAATGCCTTTGAAGAAATGAGGCTCAAATTAAGAAATTCACTAGCATTGCAAGAGAAATATGAAGTGAATCGTAAAGAGCTTATTAATAATATATCACATGATTTAAAGACGCCTATTACATCTATTAAAGGGCATGTGCAAGGAATTATAGATGGTGTTGCCCAAGACAAAAACAAACTAGATACGTATATACAAGTAATTCATACAAAAGCCTCTGAAATGGATAAACTGATTGATGAACTCCTGTTATTTTCTAAGCTTGATTTAAACAGTATTC
Source organism: Alkalihalobacillus pseudalcaliphilus (assembly GCF_028610675.1). Classification (NCBI taxonomy): domain Bacteria; kingdom Bacillati; phylum Bacillota; class Bacilli; order Caryophanales; family Bacillaceae; genus Alkalihalobacillus; species Alkalihalobacillus pseudalcaliphilus. The sequence goes on along the minus strand of NZ_JAQQWS010000019.1, from coordinate 23,600 downwards.
CTTTCGAATTTGAGCATGTGAATATTTGTGATTACTTAAATGACATTATTGAAGAGTTGAGAATGGAATATGAAGAAGTAACATTTCTAACTGACTTTAAAGCTCATCCGAAATCGCATGTTGTAGCCGATCGAACACAACTCTACAAAGTATTTTCTAATCTTATAGCAAATAGTGTGAAGTTTATACAACATAAAGAGAAGGTCATAAAAATCTCAGCAAGTGTAAGAGGACAAATTATGGTCATTTCTGTGGTCGATAATGGCCAAGGGATTAGTCAAAAGGATTTACCATACGTATTTGAACGTTTTTATCGTGCTGAAGGATCGAGGGGTTTGAAGCAGGGGGGGAGCGGTATTGGATTAGCTATTGTAAAACAAATTATTGAAGCACATCAAGGGTCTGTCGATATAAACAGTAAAGTGAATGAAGGTACAACCGTTACACTGACATTGCGAATAGCAAATATAGTAGAGAGTGATGGGGAAGATGATGAAGCGAATACTAATTATCGAAGATGAGCCAAGTATTTCCGAGTTGCAGAAAGATTATCTGGAGGTTCACGGTTTTGACGTAGAAATTGAATGTACAGGGAATAATGGGTTAAAAAGAGCTCTCACAAGTGAATTTGATCTCATTATCTTAGATGTGATGCTGCCTGGAATTGACGGATTCTCAGTATGCAAGAAAATTAGAGAGGTAAAGGAAGTTCCCATTTTGATGGTGACGGCACGAGTAGATGAAATCGACTTCATACGGGGACTAGGGTTAGGGGCAGATGATTATATCTTTAAACCGTTTAACCCTAACCAACTAGTAGCTAAGATTAAAGCACACCTGACTAGGTATGCACGTCTTGTTTCATTGAATGAAACAATAAAAGAACAAACCATCATTGGACGCTTATTCATCGACCACGCGGCTAGAATCATCGAATTAGATGGAATAGAGGTTAAATTTAGGGCAAGAGAGTTTGACTTGTTAGCGTTTCTGGCTCTTCATCCAGGGCAGGTGTTTACAAAAGAGCATCTATACGAGCGGATTTGGGGGATGGAACCAGCTAGTGATCATACGACTGTAACTGTGCATATCAAAAAAATTCGAGATAAATTATCTCGTGAAGAGATGGAGTTTGACAGCATTGAAACGGTTTGGGGTGTAGGTTATCGCTTTAAAAAAGAACCGTTACCGGTAGGATAACCATGGTAATTTGGTGGGAATATATTTTGAGTGTTTACCTTCTTAAAAGTAAAAAAGAAGTACCTCTTAAAATATTTGTTTAGTTGTTAAGGTTAGGCATCTATATTTAAAACATAAATATATCTTTAAAACACTTGTTGGTTTCTAAGGATTCGTGTAACTGGAACATAAGGTTAATTATTAATCTAGGGTTCTAATAAAAAGGTTCAAATATACGCTAGCAATTTCACCGTAATTAAAGCCGAGATCTCCTATCTAAGGAAATCTTGGCTATTATTTTATTAGATAAGAGGGTGCAATGAATGTATGCCTGCTAGTTTCTTCTTATCAAAGGGTAGTGTTATTAGGTTAATCGATATACTTCTAGCACTATGCATAACTATTATGGTAATCTCCTGAGGGAATTTAACCCCCTTCAGTCGGTAAATAGTTCTTTCAAGATACGGTATGCTTTCTTTTGATCCTTTTCATCTTGATTTAATAATAGTTTCAAACTTTTTTCTACCCAAGGATAATTTTCTAAATAATGTTGTTCTTGGTCAAACAATATGTATAAGTCTAATTTCAAAGCGTGAGCGATCTTTTCTAAAGTTTCTAGCTTGACGTTTTGCTCACCCCGTTCAATCCTTCCGATATACGATCCAGTACTGTCCACAATCTCAGCCAATTGCTCTTGGGTTAAATCATTCATAGTACGATAGTAGCGTATTTTTTCACCAATGATTAGTGCGGCTTGATATTGACTCATAGATTAAATAACCTCCAATTGATTATAAAGCAAGTGTAGAGAACGTTAGAAGAATATGGGAGGTACTTAAGAGGACTATTATATTATAATTATTTGTCCTTTAAAAGACGTTGATAAAATGGTAATATTGTCCTTGAATACAAATAATTATATTTTGTAGCTTGCATGAGATCTAAATGGAAGAAGTTTTTGATATGTGGAAAGATGAAATACCAGATCTTTAAGGGGGTTTATTACATTGCCTGTCAATCAAAAGGAATGGTTGGAGACTGAATTAGAGAAGGTAAGAAAGGAGCTATTAGAAATCGCTCAATTAAAAGGAATCTGTCATGTAGATGTTTTGCGAAAATCAGAGGAATTGGACAAGTTGATTACCTTTTTTATGAATGAGTATATAAAGGAGCACTAAAAGCTGTCAGTGGATGAAGTGTTAATAGTAGGTGAGATATCTACATTTCACTAGAAAAACTAGATTAGCTTCAGTGCCAACAAATCTTTACAAGTAATAATAAGTATTTTCTTTTGTGAAACAATATGTAAATGTTAATAAAGGTAAATTAATTATTGAAAAACGATAAATTTTTGGGTAAACTACAATCATAATATAAGGGGTGAGTAGGATGGGGTTCATCAAAAGAGAATGTTTCTATTAGAGGAATTTTGGTGACCTTATCAAAATATGAAGAGGTGAATAGCATGCTAACTTCAAAATCGGTCGAGAGAGGGGGAGTCTGGCTTAATAGTCAACTTATCCCTGACCATTTATTTATGTCATCCTTAGAAGATACTTTTTTATATTTGCGATTGTTAGGGGAGTGGTATGGTGAAACCCCTAAACCAAGCTACGGTGACTTAATTGAGCATTCCTTGTCTGAAATATGGGAACGATTATTACCTGAGCATATGGATGAGGTGAGAGAAGAAGCAAATTATGTCTTTATTAAGGTATTGCAGGAGCAAATTCAACATGGAAGAAACGTTTAAACAAGGTCATCGGATATACGGTGATCTTTTTTTATCGTTATTTATGTAGGAGTGGTTTCAGGAAAGAAAAAACGGAATTTTATCCTGAATTTTCTAATTATTATATTGATTTGTATGATTTAAAAGGAATATAATCTTAATTAAGTACATAAAGCTGGTACGGTCATCATGACCACTTGAGCAAAAGAAGGAGGGATGTGTAATTGATCGATCAAATGAATGATGTTCCTTTACATTTACAACTGAGAAATTTATTGAAGCGAGAAATAAGTGAAGGTAAACATAAGGTGAAAATCCCGAGTGAACGTGAATTGATGGAAAGATATACTGTAAGTAGAACGACGGTAAGGGAGGCCATTAGTAGTTTAGTTAATGAGGGTACCGTAAAAAAGGTCCATGGTAAAGGCACGTTTATTTGTGCAAAGCCAAAGGTTCAGGAATGGCTGAATTCACTTCATAGTTTTACCGAAACCGTAAAAAGGATGGGAATGGTTCCGGGTGCGGAGTTGCTATTTCACAAAGAGGTTGAGGCTGAACCTGCTATATCGACAGCACTAGAGACGAGTCGAATTTATACCATTCAAAGAATCCGCACGGCGAACGCAGATCCTGTTGCCATAGAGCGCCATTATTACCAACGTCATATCGGTTTACTCCTTGCCTCACATAACCTCGAAGATGCCGTTATTTATGATTTATTAGAAAGAAATCTAGCTTTAAATTTTGCTGATGCTGAGCAAACCATTACGTGTCAAGGTGCTTCAGAAGATGATGCGAACTTTTTAAGTGTTACGGCTGGAAGTCACTTATTGGTTGTTGAGCGGGTTATTAAAGATGAAGAAGGAAAACCAATTGAGTATTACCGTGGGCACTTTCGCCCAGATATGTACGAGTTTCGAATGAAAATGAAAAGAGAGATATAAAAGCCGATAATATTCGATAATATTAATGAGGTAATTTTTTAACTGGTCCGTACGTTATGACCAGTTAATCGAATAACCAATTGAATGGAGGAATTGAGATGGCGGAGATTTCTGGTGGTGCGGTGATCGCAAAGATGTTAAGTAAAGAAATGGTAGAAAAGGTTTTTGGGATTATTGACGGTACGTATTTTGGTTTTTATTCAAGCTTAGAAGAGAATGGTATTGAATTAATATCTCCGCGACATGAGACGAGTGCTGCCCATATGGCAGGTGCGTATGCAAGGATGTCGGGTAAGTTAGGTGTATGTATGGCTAGTAATGGACCAGGGGTCGCCAATATTTTACCGGGTCTTGTCGTTGAAGAGGCGGAGGGCAATCGAGTATTGCTTATTACTTCCTCGAGGCGAACGGGAATTATGTATCCCGATCGTGGTGGTACCTATCAGTGTTTTGACCAAACCGGTGTCATTTCAAAAATTGCTAAGTGGAGCGAGGCGGTTCCTTCTTTTGACCGTATTCCGGAAATGCTTAGAAGAGCATTGCGAAAATGTTATGAAGGTCGTCCGGGTGTCGTGCATATTGATATTCCAGAAAATATCATTAATTCAAAAGTGAAAGCCGATGTAAGTTATTTAGAACCACATCAGTATCGACTCGTTAAACAGCCAGGTGCTTGGCAAAGTCAATTAGAGCAGGCAGCTGATTTATTAATGAATGCCAAGTTCCCTGTTATTCATGCTGGAAGTGGAGTTATACATGCTAGAGCCTACAAAGAGCTTGAAAATGTCGCCAACTTTTTGCAAGCCATGGTAACAACAAGCTGGGCGGCGCGTGGTGCTTTTTCTGAGAAAAATGAACTGATGGTTCCGATGATTTATATTGATTTAAATAACCAAATTCGTAAAAAGGCGGATGTTGTTCTTGTCATTGGTTCACGTTTAGGAGAAACCGACTGGTGGGGGAAAGCACCGAATTGGAGTAACGATCAAAAAGTGATTCAGGTTGATCTAGACCCGAGTATCATTGGTGCAAACAAGCCTGTCGATCTAGCCATTCAAGCCGATGCTAAGACATTTTTATTACAACTGCTCGAAAAACTTTCTGAAAAGAATGAGATTTTCAGTACGGAAGAAAGACAGGGGCAGATTCAGGAATTTTTGGTCGAAAAGACAAAGCAGAGAAAGAAGTTAGATAAGCACTTACAAGATCAGGCTGTGCCGATGAACCCTGCCCATGTGCCAGCTATTTCGCAGAAGGTTTTTCCAGAGGGAACACCTTTAGTAATTGATGGTGGTAATACAACGATATGGACGAATTTTTTCTATGATATTGTTGAACCTGGTGCGGTATTCTCCACGTATAAATTCGGCATGCTCGGTGCAGGACTTGGACAAGCATTAGGTGTAGCTGCTGCCAATCCAGAAAAACCAGTAGGTTGTATTATTGGGGATGGGGCGATGGGATTCCATCCACAGGAAATAGAAACAGCCATTCGAAATAACTTCCATATTATATTCTTAGTCATGTGTGATAAGCAGTGGGGTATGGTCAAGATGAATCAGCAGTTTGCTCTTAAACCTATTAAGACATTAATTAATAAATCACTTAGTTCTGATGAGACAATAAATGCGGATTTAGGAGAAATTCAATTTGATAAATTGGCAGAAAGTATGGGTGCTCACGGGGAGTATGTGAATGATCCTAGTCAGCTAGAGGCAGCCATTAATCGCTCGTTATCTGTAGGGAAGTGCTCGGTTATACATGTAGATGTTGACCCAGTTAAGCATATGTGGGCACCTGGATTACGTTATTTTAAAGAGATGCATAATGAGCCGAAAGGAAAATAGTCATGGGGATTGATGAGGTACAACTAAATTTTAGTTCAACGACGATGTTGATTATGAATATTTTGATTGGTTTTATTATGTTTGGTGTCGCTCTAGATTTGAAGGCTGGTGATTTTAAGAAGGCAATTCGCCAGCCAAAGCCCGTTTTAATCGGATTGTTTGGTCAATTTTTTATGTTACCTGCTTTAACGTATGTGCTTGTCATTATAATTAATCCGTTACCTAGTATTGCATTAGGAATGTTTCTTGTAGCAGCTTGCCCTGGAGGTAATTTATCGAATTTTCTTACATACTTAGCGAAGGGTAATACGCCGCTCTCGATAAGTATGTCGTCAATTTCAACGGTCATGGCGATCGTTATGACACCTTTAAACCTTATGTTGTGGGGTTCGTTATATCCCGAAACAGGTGCTTTGTTACGGGAGATTGTTATTAGCCCGTTGGAGATTTTCTTTACGATCGTTATCTTACTTGGAATACCGCTTGCATTAGGTATGTATATTCGTCATCGTTATTCAGAATGGGCTCAAAAGGCGAATGTATGGATGAAGCGTTTTTCAATTGGGTTTTTTATCATTTTTGTTCTAGGAGCTTTGGCTTCTAACTTTCAATATTTTATCGAGTTTGTAGGAATGGTTGTATTGGTTGTTTTTATTATGAATTTGGTCGCGATTTTATCTGGTTATGGCATGGCGAAATTAGCTAAACTAGGCGAGCCGGAGCGACGAGCTGTTTCGATTGAAATGGGTATTCAAAATTCTGGGTTGGGACTTATTTTAGTATTTAACTTTTTTGATGGGTTAGGTGGTATGGCAATTGTTGCGGCTTGGTGGTCGATTTGGCATGTGATTTCTGGGTTAATTATAGCCACTTACTGGTCACGTAAACCACCGAAAATAAAGATAGATGAGAGTGGGATAACAGCATGAATATTTTAATTACAGGTGCGTGTGGTTATTTGGGAAGTCAGCTCGTTCAATCATTAGCGAGCCTTGGTCTGGAAGAACACTCAATTATAGCAACGGATATCCGTGAGGAGCCACCAGCAGGGTTCCCAAAAGCAATCACATACTTAAAGGCAGATGTTCGTTCTAAAAAAGTAGGAGAGCTTCTGGAAGCCTATAAAATTGATACGATTGTACATTTGGCGACCATTGTCACACCAGGGAAAAAAAGTAACCGGGAGTTTGAATATTCGGTTGATGTATTAGGGACGGGGAACATACTTGAGCTAGCTGTCCAGCATCATGTTAAACGAATAATTGTCACCTCAAGTGGTGCTGCATATGGCTATCATCACGATAATCCAGACTGGATCACAGAGGATACACCGATATGTGGAAACTATGAATTCTCGTATTCCTATCATAAACGTATAGTCGAGAAATTAATGGCTGAATATCGAGTCAATTATCCTGAATTAGAGCAGGTCGTTTTCCGAATTGGAACCATTCTAGGGGAATCTGTGAATAATCAAATTACGTCTCTTTTTGAGAAAAAATATATGATTGGCATTCGTGGCTCAGATAGTCCTTTTGTATTCATTTGGGATCAAGATGTTGTCGCTTGTTTGAAAAAAGCCGTTTTTGGTGAAGAGGTTGGTGTATTCAATTTGGCTGGGACTGGGGCGATGACGGTTGATGATATTGCTAGGGTACTGAATAAAAAGGTAATTCGTTTTCCAGAACAGCTAATCAAAAAGGCTTTATTTGTGTTAAAGCGGGCGGGTCTTACTCAGTATGGTGAGGAGCAGGTCAGATTTTTGCAATATCGGCCGGTCCTGAGTAATCGAAAATTAATCGCCGAATTTGATTATACACCTGAGAAGACAACAGAAGAGGTATTTCGATATTATTGTGAACATCGCTTTGGGAAGCTAAGAGGTTAGGGCGTTTCATAGATTGCTCGTGTAATGGGTTGTGCCGACTCCTATGGTGATAGAGTTGTATGAAGCGCCAGGGTTAAGGGGTCACCATTACTTTTATATTTGTTCGTGGCGGAGAGGCACCTTGCTCCGCCACGAACTTTTTGTATAAAAGTTGACAATTACTGATGTGTGGAGTTTCGCAGATTTGAGCTGGTTTTTATGAGCTCATAACCGTACCAAAAGGAATGGTTTCTAGTGAAAGGTTAATAGTCTTTTCGTTTCTGGCAATGGTTAGTTCAAAGGTAGTCTTCACATCTGCGTGTGTAATGGCTAGTTCAGCTTCGTCATAGTGATGGACAGTTGTGCCGTCAATCGCCAGTAAATAATCGCCTTCTATAAGCTTCTCAGCTGCAGGGGTATGAGGGATTACTTTTACTATTTTTACATATTTACCTTCAGTGTGATGGAGTGTACCAATCCAGCTTTTCCAAAAGTTGTGGCGTATATCTTGGCGACCCTCTTCCACTTCCTTCAGATTAAGCATAAATTGATAGGTGCCAAATAACATATTTTCCATTTGACTTAAACCTATCTCACCTAACCATTGCCCCGTATATTCAATGCTGACAATAGAGCCTCCATCGGTTTCTTTAATGGTCCATGTGGTTAACTCTTGCTCTTCATCTTCTAAAACAAGCTTTTCATTTTCAGTAAAATCCTTGATAGTTCCGCTATATGTTACATTCCAACCGTAATCAAAAAAAACTTTACCACCAACGGTTAAGTCGATCTCACAGGATTTCGTTTCCCACTTGTTCCGTTGCTCGGGAATAGTGAGTGCTTGCCAAATGCGAGATGGTGGTGCGAATATGAAAATATCTTTTTGTGCTCTGTTACTACTATTCATACTGTTCCTCCTCCATAAAGTGTCTGAGCTTCATTAATTTTTGTTCAAGGATCTGGTCTATTTCTAATTTTGCCCGCATGCTTTGCTGTCGGTAGTTCTCTTGATTAAGAGAGTAATAGCGATATTTCCCCTCTTTTCGTTCTAGTAGTAAATCCATTTTGAGAAGGATATCTAGGTGCTTCTTGATGGCTGGCTGTGAAATGGTAAATGCGGCTACTAAATCAGATTGAGTCCATTCCTTTTGTGCGGTTAAATGAAGAATTTCTCGTCTCGTAGAATCTGATAATGCACGAAATAAATCAGTCATAGTTGCTATTCTCCTTCATATAACTATAAGGTTATATATTGAGTATAAAGGGAAAGTTTGGTAAAATCAAGGTAATATTAGAATATATGTAATGAAATTTACCTGAGTACGAAAAAGCAGTGTAAGATTGTGGTGAACCAGCATTAACTATCATACTAAACGCCCATGTCGGAGCCTAAACCATCTCCATCACCAACAAAGGTGAAAGTCATTTATCACCACCTTAATGATTCAGAAAGGTTTGTACAGATACTGAAGCCAAAGTTTGGAGTAACTACACGAAAAAGGCTGAACGTGACAGTTACTCGAAGGAAGAGGGTGAGTAACTACACGAAAAAGGCTGAACATGTCAGTTACTCGAAGGAAGAGGGTGAGTAACTACACGAAAAAGGCTGAACATGACAGTTACTCGAAGGAAGAGGGTGAGTAACTACACGAAAAAGGCTGAACATGACAGTTACTCGAAGGAAGAGGGTGAG
>NZ_JAQQWS010000019.1:0-14238 GCF_028610675.1 Alkalihalobacillus pseudalcaliphilus | reverse complement strand
TAACTACACGAACTAAACGTGTTAGTTACTCGAGGGGCATGATGTCACAATGAGCTCTAGAGCTTAATGATTAGTTGTAATCTGTAATAATGGAAGTGAACTTGACGAGATTCCGTGCATTACCCATTGACCTTTCATACAAAACCCGCATGGCGAAGCCCAATTCACTTCGACACCAACAAAAATGAAAGTGGTGTCTGACTCTTTAACTGGTGGAACTTCATTCAATTTGATTTTTTTCATTTTAAATGGATGGTGTTAGATTTTTTGAGAACTTGAGAATTAGTAGTAACCCAGCGGAGCATGATTTTCGGTAGCCACGAGTAGAGCTCCGCACATGCCTCAGCACTAACTTTCATATAAACGCACATGGCGAAGCCCCATTCACTTCGCCACCAACAAAGATGAAAGTAGTGGCGACTTTTTAAACAGTTGGCCCGTTTACAACTCGATTACCATTAGGAGTCGTACGCACAAAAAGGGAGCAGTGTCCTGTTAAGTCATCTATCGCAAGATGGATGACGAGCTAACTTCAAGGCACAACCTATCGCCCATAAGTAACTTTCATACAAAAGGAGGACACACATGCAATTCGTTAAATGGATGTACGTAATGATGGCTGCTATGCTCTTTTCTACTCTTACAAGTGTTTATATTTTCGACGACCGTTATTCAGGAATTTTTGCTTGGCTCATGCTCATATTCTTTATTATTGGAACTGCTTGTTTCATCAATATTAAAAGCTCATTAAAACCAAAAGAATGATTTACTAAAGGGAGGAGGTTTAACATGGATAGAATCATAGACAATAATCGAGAAGTAAATGAAACGATGTTATTTATTGTGCCAGTTGGATCTTCCTTACTCTTAAACGTATTCGTAAACTAGAAAACTATCGGATGAAGTTAAGAGCGAAACTAGACAGCTACTGATCCCAGTCGCAGTTAAATAGTCTTATTATGAGGTGATGGGAATGGTCCTGAATCTAGTTTATATACTACTAGGTTTTGTTTTCTTACTAGCGGCTTACTTAATTGGAGTTAAGAAGAATCTAAATGTTATTTCCTTATTTATGCTCGGGTTTACAGAGGGTTTAGTCGAGGGAAAAAATAAACAGCGTGTTTCAGCCATTTATAGTGGATGCTCTCTAATGGTAGCATTCACCTTTTGGGGGATGGGGATTATACGACTCATTAGCATGTGAAACTTATAAAAACAGGTATTGAATGGGAGCAATACCTGTTTTGTTTTGCTCGGTTAAAAGATAGATAACTCAAATTTTGAGAGGAAGATACGATGAATCTACAAGCTGTTTTTATCGATCGGGATGGCACGATTGGAGGAACTGGCCATTTTGTTCATCCAAATGATTTCAAGCCTTATTCTTTTTCAATGGAAGCTATTGAATTACTGAAAAAAAAGGGTATACCAGTTTTCGCTTTAACAAACCAACATCGAATTTCTAAAGGACAAGCAAGCATTCACGATTTTGAGGAAGAGTTTGAGAAATTGGGTTTTGATGATGCTTTTATATGTCCTCATCCAATGGACGGTCATTGTACGTGTCATAAACCAAAGCCGGGTCTCTTACACCATGCCGCAGAGAAGTATCAATTGGATTTGAGCCAAACAGCTGTTATTGGTGATGTCGGTTCAACAGACATGTTAGCGGCTGAAGAGGTTGGTGCTTTAAAGATACTTGTTAAAACAGGTTGGGGACAAAGCTCTTTAGACGATTTTCGTGATAGCTGGTCAACCGTGGATGTGGACTATATCGCAGAAAACTTACTAAGTGCTGTTCATTGGTTATTGAAGTGATTGGGCGAGGCAATTTCCTCCTAGAGACGGAAGTGTAACCATGCTGCAGACCATTACTCTATTCATTTAAAGCTACTAAGATTGAGATATTAGCTTGTTTAGGAGGGAATGAATGTAATGAGAATATCTAATACGGTCGGAATAGCTAGCTGGATTTTAACATGTTTTTATTTTATTTTAGAGCCTTTTTTTATCTGGAGCTCTACGGTACCATACTATTTCATGGAGCAGGCGATGAGTGATTTAGGCGTAACGGCGTGTGGAGAAAATACGTACGCTTTAGGAATTCATGAGATCTGTTCCCCTTACCATTTCTGGATGAATTTATTGTTTATATTTAATGGTATTACATTGGCACTGGGAGTTTTGTATATCTTTCAATTTTTAGAGCGAACTTGGCAAACCGTACTAGCTACAATCTTTATTGTCATGCTTGCGATTGGAAATATCTTCTCAGGTATTTTTCCTGCTGATGTAGATTTATTTTGGCATTCGCTATTTGTTGTGATTGGGATGGTGACACTGTTCCCAGGAATGTGGATTTATGCAAGGTTTTTATCAATAGGGAAAAAGTGGACGTACCTTTGTCTAGGGTTATTGGTGTTGGTTTTCCTTCTTATCATCAGTATCATCTTCGTACCAATGCCAAATGGTTTACTTCAGCGTTTATTCTACCTCATCGTATTTGTCTGGGGTACTGTGCTCGCATGGAGGTTATCACGGACAACACCTACCCAACAATCGTGAAAGGCGTGTAAAAATGGGAGAAAACAAACGGATTCGATTATTAGATGTTTTAAGGGGATTTGCTATTATTGGCACATTAGGTACAAATATTTGGTTGTTTGCACAGCCTGGTAACATAATGTCTGTTTTATTAACGACGGATTGGTGGTATCGCTTAGATTCGATATTGGTTGCCTTACAATCCGTTTTTGTTAATGGGAAATTCCTAGGTTTATTAACGATTATGTTTGGAATTGGTCTTGAATTGAAGTACCGAAAAGCAGAGCGGGATGGATTACCTTGGATTCCGCTCTATTTATGGACGATGTTGTTATTGCTTCTAGATGGTTTATTACATTTTATTTTTGTGTTTGAATATGACATATTGATGAGTTATGCCATTACAGGAATGATTGTTGCCTTTCTCGTACGTTGCAGGGAGAATACCATGAACCGTTGGATGAAAATCACATTGTCCATACATATTTTAGGTATCTTACTCTTTTCGGTGGTTTGGGCGATGTTAATTCAGGATGAAACATTTATGTTGGATTTCGTTAGAATGTTTCAAGAAACGAGTCACTTATATACAGAAGGAACATATTGGGAACAGTTGCAATTTCGGGTTCGAGATTTTTGGAGTCTTCGTTCAGAGGCCATTCTTATTATCTTCATGAATATTGGCTTATATATTATTGGCATACGCTTATTTCGAGCAGGGGCTTTTGCTGATGATGCTCATGGACAACAAATAAGAAAAAAGCTAATGATATATGGCTTAGGAATTGGTATCCCTTTAAATTTGCTTATACTTATCCCTGGTGGTTACTTCGATATTGCTTCGAGATATGTATTTGCTCCGATTTTATCGTTAGGATACATCGGTTTATTCGCTTGGATTCTGAAAAAGGGTGTATTGAAATGGTTGATGGTACGTTTTGAGCTCATTGGTAAAGCCGCTTTAAGTTGTTACGTGCTTCAAAACCTCATCGCTTCGATTTTCTTTTATGGTTGGGGTTTCGGCTTAGCACCAATTAGCTCTGTCTATCTTGTTTTCCTTGCCTGGATTATGATTACGGTTTTGATGATGATAGCTGCACATTTCTTTGTGAAGGCTTGGGGCACTGGCCCGTTGGAACTGATATGGAGGAAGAGCTCGTACGGGTTGTTTCGTAAAAAGAAAGCTCAGAGTTCCACGAATTAAGAACACTCTGATGGGAGGGCTTTACCTATTTCCTTGTTTGATTTTCATTTATTAAGGATGATAAGGCTTTCCCTCTGTTATACGGATGAAAATAGGCGAGAATTCCAATATATGATAAAATAAGTCAGACTAATAAAAATAATTGAATTTTCTTTATAGTAGGAGCGGAAAAATGACTACTGAATTAAAGATAGAATTAGAAACGGTATTGAATGAACAAGAGATAGTCTTGGATAAAAGGGAAGTAGATGAACTATTAGATAAAATGACCCTACATATCGGTCATCCAGATTCTTATTTGAGAGACCAATTAATTTACAAAGCTTTTGGCAAACTCATATTACATGACTATTTAACAGGGCCAAAAATCAATGATTTGTTGAGCACGTGTTTAGATGACAAACATTTATTTTTTCAAATAGATGAGGGAAAAAGTGATGCTGTACTGACGCGTTCCTTCTCCGCACTTGTTATTGCTCTCCTTTTGTACAAAGACAAGGATATCCGTACCTTACCTAATGAGCTTGTTCAATTAGCCATATTAGGAAGTATTGATTATTTGTATAAAGAACAAGACTACCGAGGTTATATAGAAGGTAAAGGGTGGGCACATAGTATCGCGCATGGGAGTGATTTATTAGCCCAGGCGATTCTTCATCCTATTTTTGAAAAGAAGCTCATACCAGATTGCTTACGTGTAATTCAAGGATGTTTGCATGTCGAGTACGCGTACATAGATGAAGAGGAGGAAAGATTACTAGCCGTTATTGATGCATTAATGAAGCAGGGGATGAGCTCAGAAACTTTATGGACGTGGTTAAAGCAGCTAGAGCTTTTGAATTTAGAACCACATAGCCAGTACCGAGTAGAGTGGAACATCAAGCTTTTTATGAAAGCACTTTATTTTGCCTTAGAGGAGCAATCAGACTTTACACACGTTCAGACCTGGATTAAAAAACAAATCTTAAATAAGGTGGTGTAGGGATGAATGTATTAAAAAGAGTTGGTACAACGTATATTCCTGTTAATGAGGTTCAAGCAGCTGTTGATTGGTATGTGAAAAAGTTAGAGGCTGAGCTTTCCTATCGAGATGAGGATAAGGCAATTATTCATTTAGCCAATCAAAGCTTTTTCCTTGTTCGAGCGAAAGAAGGAGAGAGTGCGAACTTCATCGATCACTCAGGACAGACTCGATTTTCTTTAACTTTTGAAGTGGATGGCGTACAGCAGTTAGAGGTACTTCACCAAGAATTAAACAAACGTTTCATTAAAACGGGGGAAATCGAGGATCGCGGACACCCTGGTAGGAATTTTGTTTTCTATGATCTTGACGGCAACTTATTTGATGTATGGAGTGAATTAAGTCCAGGCTTTAGGAAGTAGAGGTATTAAGGATAATGAAACATATATATGCGTTTGAACAAGTAGAAGATTACCGAAAATTTCGACCGGTCATAGAACGTTTTCAGAGTAAGTTGAAGGCGTATCAAATGGTTTTAGAAGAGGATTATCAGTTAAATGATTTGCCTAAGGGTATAGTCTGGACGACGAAAGAATTAGCAACAGAGACTTTCTCACAGATTGAAATACCTGCCTATACGAATCGAAATAATGTATTCTTTTCACCAGATTTAGACGGATGGAAGGAACTCTTTTTACAGCAAGTGGAGGGGTGTCCAGATCCGTTACTAGGAGATTTTTATCAAAATTTATCTGAATCTTATATCGTTACAATACTTGGGCATGAACTAACACATCATCTCGATTTATTTTTAGATGACTGGGATGATGAGCGAGAAGATAGTATTTGGTTTGAAGAAGGTATGTGTGAATATTTACCAAGGAGGAACATGTTAACGGATGCGGAGTTCGGTGAAATTGTTAAGGTTGAGACGCGTCTTGTCGAACGATTTGCAGATTCGTATGGTCATCAAACATTAGATGAATTTGGAACTAAAACGTATGAAGGTAGTCTATCTAGTATACTATTTCAATACTGGCGGAGCTTTTTGACTGTGAAATATTTGGTTGAAGAGAAAGCGGATGGCAATGTTCAAGAGGTCTTTCGTGAATATCATCGTTGGGATCAGGAAGGTAGAAAAGTGCCGCTATCGGAATTTTTCAATGTTGGGAGATTGACCTTCGAGTCTAAATGAACAGAGGAGTACTCGAGGGAGTGCTCCTCACTATGAAGAAGTTACACAATGAGCTTATATAGGTAATATTCATTCATCGGCTGCCCATCAATCATTAAAGAATGAACCTTTTCGCCTTCAATCGTAAACCCGACTTTTTGATAAAGAAGAAAAGCAGCAGTATTGCTTGTCATGACGGTTAACTCTAGCCTCGTGATTGCTGCCGATTTTGCCCAGCGAAAAATATGTTCAAATAATTTTGTTCCGACACCTTGCCCGCGATAGCTTTCATCCACACCGATCACTAAGTAGGCGGAATGTCGATTTCGTTTAAGGCTCCCTCCGAATGCTCCAATAAACCCAATAAGCGTATTACTCGTTTCAGCAACAAGGAAGGTGGATGTTTGATCATGAGAAATCCGTTCTATTAAAGCTTTTTGTTGATCTACAGTCATTGTTTTTTCGCCAGGTTCATAAAGCATATATCCCGATTTATCAACACTTTTGGTTAATTCCAAAAACCGCTCGGCATCTTGTACACGTGCCTCTCTAATCTCCATCCGATTCACTCCTTGAGGATAATATTTCCATCATTATACCAAATCTAATCCGAAATAGGATGACAGTGGGCTAAAACGTGTAAAATAGAGTGCCGTTTTTGATAGTCATCATATGTATGAACATGATGAACCACTTTCATACATGGCTTGTGCCTCGCTACGAATGGATGAATGATTTTGGCCGTTCGATTGAGTCAGTGCGACCCGTCCTTCTGCATGCAAGAAATCAACTGGAGCCGGGCACATGCTTTGGCCTCTATTAATCAACTAAAGCGAGCGATCCATGATAAAAGATAAAGACTATGTGTATTTAAAGAGGGGAGATCATATATGGAAGCCATAGACAAGGTCATTCAACAGTTTCGGTTACAGGTTCAATCCATTGAAGGGGTTATGGACTCATTCAGCTCTGACGTTTATAAGGTTACATTAACAAGAGGAGCCACGGTTTATGTGAAGATTCCTTTTTCGCATTTAAAGCTTTTGCGTGAGGTTGATGCGTTACATATATTAAATGGTAAGGTACCGGTCCCAGCGTTACTAGACGTTTGGTACGGAGATGGGGAGTTGCCGGGAGCATTACTATTATCAGAAGTAGAGGGAGAGGCGATTTGCGGGCCTGTTTCTAGGAGATTGGCCTATGATATTGGTGTCATTCATGCCCGCATGCATGAGATTTCACCACCAAACAATCTAGAGCTGAAGGGTATGAGGAATGAGTTTGACGGCTGGAGTGCATTTTTTCGTCAGCAATTTTATAGTTTTGCTGAGGATGTGCAAAAAGTGATTCCGACAGAATTGTATGAGCAAGCCCTTACACATTTTGAAAAGATGCACCCTCATTTACCGGAACCAGAGGGACCTAGCTTTGTTCATATGGATTTTAGACCTGCAAATATCATCGTTTTAGAAGATAAGGTTTCAGGAATTATCGATTTCGAAAGTGTTAGATTCGCGGCAACGGAAGTAGATTTCACTAAAATTAATCGTGATATCTTTCTTCAAAATGAAGGGACGTTAGCTAGCTATCAAGATGGTTATAACTCCGTTCGTCCACTCATTGATCTAGATCAGATTTTACCATTTTATCGGTTTTGTGACGCCTTTAATTCAATTGGTTGGAGCCAAAGGCGTGGACTTGAAAAAAATAGAAGGTTTTATGAGGAGAATTTAGAGCTTCTGAAGTCGTTATTGTAAAGAGGAAAGGGGCGGATGTTTTGAGGAGTTATTGGTTGGGTGTAGTTGTATTCTTTATGATATCGTTTATTGTTTCTTTTAATTATGAGGCAACGAGCTGGTGGTCTATCTTTACAGCGAACCAATCTACACATACGCCACTAGCAGAGCAAATCTCTATAGTGAAAACAGTCATAGCCGCTATTCCGATAACTCTTTTGGCTATTCTATATAAAACTTTCATGGTGCCGAAAAAAGCTAATCAATATTGATGATGAAAGTGGTATCGTAGCCGATTAGCTCAGCGCCATCCCATAGGACGCGGCGCATGATTTTCGGTGGCGGCAATTAGTGCTCCGCATTCCAGTGTTAGTCAACTTTTATACAAAAGGGTAAAGGGTCATGGCGATTTATGGTTTATTTTAGTATTGATGGACGTAGTTTAAGGTCTAGTAAAGGATGGTGACTATGGTATGGAAGAAAAGTTGCATCAAGCACTTTTAAAAATTTGTAAACGTATACCAGGACATCAAATTTCATGGGCTGTTGGAGGCTCACTTATGTTACAAATGGAAGGATTAGTAGATGTTGCTCGTGACATTGATATTCTTGTTGATGAGAAATGTGTCAAAACTATGATTCAATTCTTAAAAGATATAGGAACTGAACACACGGCTCTTAGTAAAGATCCTTATCGAACAAAGGTTTTTAAAAAGTATCAAATTGGTGAAGTCGAAGTGGATCTGATGTCTGGATTTGCCCTCCGTCATGACGAAGGAATTTACGAAGCATCTTTTCCTAAGCAAGCAATTCGAATACTAGAACTACAGGATGGACAAGTTGCTCCATTTTGTTATTTGGAAGATTGGTATGTGTTATATATGCTAATGCCAAATAAAGGTGAGAAGGTCATGCTGATCGAGCACCATTTCGAAAATGTGGGGATTAATCACCCTGAGAGGTTAGAGATAGCCCTCCGTCAGCCCTTACCTACTCATATAGTTAAGCGTGTGATGCGGTGGTTGTAAGGAGCCGTTAGTGGTAGATAAAAAGGTTTAAAGGCAACTCGCGGGTGATGAAGTGGCAAAGAAGTGGTAGATAAACGGAAACAATCCTCAGGTGTGCCGTCTTGTATAAGTAAGACGCCTTTTTCTTTGAGCATACGGTGTGCTTCTTTAAAAGTGGCGTGTAAATCCTTAATGTGATGGATGAGGCGCGTGCTAAAGCTAACTCGTTAGAGGCATTTTTTAGTCCTGTTTGCTCGGCAGTGCCTAAATGAAAGGTAATATTTCCGTAGTCATGGCAATGTAAAGAAGCAGTTTGCATAATCGCTTTTGAAAAGTCGATACCTATAATATGGGCAATGCCTATATTAGAAAGTGATCGAGCATAGATGCCCCCTCCAATACCGAGGTCAACAGCATGGGTGATGGAATGTGGTTTAAGGTGGAAATGTATTAGGGCTTCACCCAGGTGATGAGATGGGTGAGGATTTGGCGGCGATGTTTCCTCATTTTTTTACCTATACTGATGGTAATCCGATATATGAGGCATTGGAAAAGAGATTAGCCATTAGTGGCTTTGAAACTGCAGATATAGAAATTGTCAATAGTATCAGTTTTTTACGAACGCCTGAAGATGTAATTAAACTAAGGTGTTTTGGTCAAAGTTATTCGATTCATTCGTTTGTTATTGATAACTATTTAAAAGAGATAACAAAGCTATTTGAACAACATGCAACATGTGAGGGTTTACCAACAACGTATTCCCGTTACATCGTTCGAGCTATTGTTTGAAAATAGGAAAGAAAGGGTGATTTCGTGATTAGAGAGTTACAGAACGAGGAAGTTTATTTTCTGGAGGAAATGTTCTACGAATCGATTGTGATTGATGAGGGGGAGAAACCTTCCAAGGAAGAGTTATTGTCTCGACCTGAGTTACAGAAATACATGCATAATTGGGGGAGAAGAGGAGATGTTGCTCTAGTTGCCGAACATAATGATAAAAAGGTTGGGGCGGCATGGTTCAGACTTTTTGGAGATAGTGAGAAAGGATATGGCTTTGTGGCTGAAACGATCCCCGAAATTAGTATAGCCATTACGGAAAATTACCGAGGCAAAGGGATTGGTAGGAATTTAATGACACAATTAATCTATAAGGCAAAAAGCGAGGGATTTTCTGCTCTTTCCTTGAGTGTAAGTCGATTGAATCAAACAGCAGTCAGCTTGTATAATCAGTTAGGCTTCGAAAAGGTAGCGGAGGATTCAACGTCAGATACGATGCTGCTTGTTTTTGAATCATGCAAATAGGTGGTGGTAGTTATGAGCCGAATCAAATTACTTTTAACTGACATGGAGAAACAACTCCTTAGGAAAGCAAAGATAAAAATGGCTGATTTAGGTTATTTATCTATTGAAGAAATAAGTGAACGGATTGGTTCTGATTTGAAGCGTGCTCACCAATTACAAGGATTGGTTGTGTTTCAACGTATTCCTTCTATCGGTTATGCTTTAGCTGAAAAATTAGTCTTTGTATTAGGTATTTATTCTCTAGATGAAATACGTCATCATGATGGTGCTTCTCTTTTTGATCGTTTGGAGCAAAGGCTAGGGGTTTGGACAGACGGCTGTGTGGAGGATCAGTTGCGCTGTGTGATTCATCATGCTCATTACCCGCACAGTTCCAAGCAGTGGTTTCATTTTACCGAAGTGCGTAAGAGCGAGCGTGAAAAGAATGGTTATCCGAAAGAACGGCCTTCAAAAGCTTGGTATGAGTAACGTTTTTTTACGAGAGTGTACGATTGGAGATATGTGGAAATCAGCTCGTCACTACCGAAAATCATTCTCCGCTGGGTACTGTTCAATCTTAAGTTTACGTAACATCTACCCTTATAAATACTCTTAAAATTTAATGAAATTACATCAATTGAACGAAAAGCCACCAGTTAAAAAAGGAATTTGAATAAACATTTGGAAGTCAAAAGGCAAATTGGTTTGGATTAATTACCAGTTGTAGAATGGCTTTAAATACGTTCCTGTTTTTTTAAAATTTAAAATGTGCTCTCTTTAACATATTTACGTCGCATTATCAGTCCTATTTCCGTCTACATTGCTGCGTATATAGATTTGCTCCGCATTGTCGGCCAGTTCTCTCGGTTACATTGTTGCAAAAGCCACTTTCATATTTGATGGTGGCGGAGTGCTTTAGACTTCGTCGCCATCAAATATGAAAGTAGTGGCGACTTATTAAACTGGTGGCACTTCATACAACTCCATGACCGTGATGAGTCCACATGACCAAGAAGGGAGCAGTGTCCTGTTAAGTCATTTATCGCAATATGGATGACCAGCTAACTTCAAGGCACAACCCATCGCCCCTAACAACTTTCATACAAATATACAGTTTTCGAGCAACAGGTGCATGGGTTATTTCTAACGTGTTTGATAAAAGTGGGGTTATGGGTAAAGATAATTGAATGGAAGGGGATCATGTTTATTAAATAGCATAGTCAGGCTTTTCCTTTTAGAGTTGTTTTTATCTTATGTGAAGGTGGTTAGGCAATGGCCATATATGAAAAAGCACTACTCATTTATAATCAGAATGCAGGTCAGCAGGAGATTGAGGAAACCTTAGCTATGATTATCCCTAAATTAGCTCCAAGCATTCATGAGTTAACCTTGAAACAAACGGAAAGCAAAGGAGATGCTGAGCAGTATTGTATCCAATATGGTGAACAGATAGATTTACTTTTAATCATGGGTGGTGATGGCACAGTCCATGAGTGTGTAAATGGGTTGTTGCAACAAGCAGGTCGTCCGATTGTGGCCATTTTACCGACTGGTACGTGTAATGATTTGGCACGTGCCTTGAATTGTTTCTCAATTGAAGAGGCAGTCGAGGCTATTCTTGCAAAAAATAAGAGAACCATTGATGTTGTGCAGCAAAATGAACGTTTCTTTGCCAACTTCTCTGGGGTAGGACTAATCTCTGATGCATCGAAGGAAATAAGTACAACTACCAAAGACAAATTTGGAAAGCTCGGATATGCGATAAGTGCTTTTCGTTCGATGATTGAACCGAGTTCTTTTACGTACACCCTTCAGTTAGAGGGTGGAGAGAAAAAAAGTGGCGAAGCCGTCATGATACTCGCTATGAACGGACAATACCTTGGGACATTCGGTTTCTTCAAAGATATCACGTCACTTTCAGACGGGAAACTGCATATTTTCATTGTCAAAGAGGCCGGCTTTTCTTTACTAAAAAGTGTGTATCAGCAGGCAACTGGAACAGATGAACTATTTAACAATCCCGAGCAAATTGAGGTAGTTACGACTGTACATGGTACGTTAGAAACCTCACGAGAGTTAGACATTGATAGTGATGGTGAAATTACCGATCAGACTCCTGTCACGTATAAGTTGTTTCCTAAGGAGCTAACATTTATTACAAAAGAAGTTTAAAAGTATTTTGGGGATAACAAACATATATCCACAATCGAAAATAAAAAATAATAGGTCAATTTTCTGTTTATGCACAGAAGGGCTGTTAATATTAACGCTAATTCGTGGATAACCCTGACTTATACACAGCCGATAACTCAAAAAAAATGAAACCACATCGATAAGAATGATGTGGTTTATAGTGATCTAATCAATCATTTGCATTTGTTCGTTAAATTGAGTGGGATAAGATAAAAAACCGAGCATAATACTAGTGACAATTGCCGTAGTTAATAATAAGAATAATATTAAAAGTTGAAAGAGGACGGCTTGCAGCGGATCAGCACCAGCAATGATTTGTCCACTCATCATACCGGGTAATTGTACTAAACCAATCGTTTTTTGACTTTCGATAGTAGGAATAGTGCTTGTTTGGATAGATGTAATGAGTGAACGGTGAATCGCTTGCTTTGGCGATCCTCCTAATGAAAGGATTAATTCCATTTCCTTTTTTCTTGTTTCTATTTCCGATGTAAAACGATTTAAGAAAAGAATACCTAACACCATGGAATTACCAATAACCATCCCACTTATAGGGATCATGTATTGTGCGGTGGCAGGTGTTATTTGGAGACCAATTAAGAGCCCTTGCGTTAATAATTCAATAAATAAAAAGGTAACAATTAGTTTCCATGTAATTCCGGGGATCAATGCCCCTTTTTTTCTCGCATTTTGAGTAGCTGCCCCAATCATTAGCATAATCATAAGAATGATATAAAGAAAACTTTCAGAATCAAAGATGAATTGTAAGACGAAACCGACGGCAAGAAGTTGAATAATGGAACGGATTGTAGCAATCAGTGTATCCTTTTCAAGGCCGAGCTTTAGAGTCTTAGATAAGATGATCGGAATGAAAACAAAAATGAGGGTTAAGGCTAATGTTAGGAAGCTCATGAGTGATCATCCCCCCAGACAAATTCTCTAACAGCTTGATTAGTCGTTTTTTCTAATAATTTGATTGGGCCTGCCGCCGCTAATTCCCCATCTATTAAAACCCATACATCGTCTGCGATGGCATATGCTTGCTCGATATTATGAGTTATCCAAATAATCGTTGTTTCAAATTGGTGATTAATATGTTGGATTAATTGTTCGATATCATGTAAAGAAACACGATCGAGTGCAGAGGTGATTTCATCCAGTAGTAGAATATCAGGCTTATTAAGTAAGGTTCGTGCAATTGAAACCTTCTGCTTTTGTCCACCCGATAAATCCCCGCTATCACGCGTGAGTATTTCCTTTTTCAAGCCGACTAGCTCAAGCATATATTCAGCTTCATCATCTGAGAGTGCTTTTCCCTCTAATGAATAAGGCAGGGCTAAATTTTCTTTCACATTCCCTTTTATCATTACGGCCTCTTGTAACACGATACCTACCTGTTTTCTTAAAGCGATCGGATCATAATCGTTAATGGACTGATCGAATATATCAATCGAGCCTTTTGCCACGGACTGTAAGCCGTTTAATAAGCGGAATAATGTGGATTTCCCTGAACCTGACGGACCGATAATGGTTGTGATTTTGCCTTTTTTAAATTCTCCTGTGATTCCTTTAATAATTTGAAGTTGCTCTGTTTCGAAAAAAACTTGATGAAGTTTAATGGCTATTTCTGAGTTCATCATACACACCCTTTGTCTTATCTGTATCGTTCCCTCATTAAATTTTCTCATGAGGGAAAGATGTTGGAAATAATGGAGTTAGAAAGGATTGACTGTAATTATAATATTGATTGGATGTAGAACGGTTTGTGATTAAAGGTATTAATTTTGATTTTATTGTGTGAAAGAGGTAGAAACCCCGAGTAAACGGTGAATCTCGGGGTTGCGGGTGAAAAAAGGAGTAGGAACCCCGAGCAAACGACGAATCTCAGGGTTGCGAGCGGAAAAAAGGGGTAGGAACCCCGAGCAAACGACGAATCTCGGGGTTGCTGGCGGGAAAAGTAGGAGAAACCCCGAGCAAACGACGAATCTCGGGGTTGCTGGCGGGAAAAGTAGGAGAAAGCCCGAGCAAACGGTGAATCTCGGGGTTACGAGCGGAAAAAAGAGTCAAGTCCTGAATATTGTGTAAATACTCCTCTACAATGTTTCCACTCTCTTTTAGTATGGATTGTGTTGGTGTGA
>NZ_JAQQWS010000018.1:41273-56310 GCF_028610675.1 Alkalihalobacillus pseudalcaliphilus | reverse complement strand
GGTGGGCCTGAGTGGACTCGAACCACCGACCTCACGCTTATCAGGCGTGCGCTCTAACCAGCTGAGCTACAGGCCCACTTTAAGGCATAAAAAAAGCACTAACCATTACATATTCTTTTTTGGAGCGGGTGATGAGAATCGAACTCACGACATCAGCTTGGAAGGCTGAGGTTTTACCACTAAACTACACCCGCATATAAAAATCAAGAATGGTCGGGAAGACAGGATTTGAACCTGCGACCCCCTGGTCCCAAACCAGGTGCTCTACCAAGCTGAGCCACTTCCCGTTCTACTATTAAAGAAAACGCTAAGTGCGGTTGAGAAGACTCGAACTTCCACGGGATTTAACTCCCACTAGGCCCTCAACCTAGCGCGTCTGCCATTCCGCCACAACCGCGTATTTTTCGTAAAATGACAAAAGAACAAAGTGCGGGTGAAGGGACTTGAACCCCCACGTCATAAGACACTAGATCCTAAGTCTAGCGCGTCTGCCAATTCCGCCACACCCGCGAAAAATAAAATGGCGGTCCGGACGGGACTCGAACCCGCGACCTCCTGCGTGACAGGCAGGCATTCTAACCAACTGAACTACCGGACCATATTTAGATGGTGGAGGATGACGGGTTCGAACCGCCGACCCCCTGCTTGTAAGGCAGGTGCTCTCCCAGCTGAGCTAATCCTCCATTTTAACTGCGGATAAGCTTCGAATTTCTTCGTCTAGTTTGTGATTCTCTTTCAGTCACGTACGAGTGTACACTCCTTCTTTCGAACACTTCCTATCCTCGATCTTCTCGCTTCTCCTTGTTAACTGTCCTTAAGCTTCGAATTTCTTCGTCTAGTTCGTGATTCTCTTTCAGTCACGTACGAGTGTACGCTCCTTCTTTCGAACACTTCCTATCCTCGATCTTCTCGCTTCTCCTTGTTAACAATCCTTCAAACTTGAATTCCTTCGTATGATTCCATGTTCCTTTTTAAGTCACGTACTGCTGTACACTCTTTCTTCCGAACATTCCCTCACCTTGGACTACTTACTTTCGTTTGTCAGTATCGCTAAAAACTTTCGATTTCTTCTATTAGTATGTAGAAACTCAAGTTTTTTTGGTGACCCGTACGGGATTCGAACCCGTGTTACCGCCGTGAAAGGGCGGTGTCTTAACCGCTTGACCAACGGGCCACTTAAAAAATGGCGGAGAAGGAGGGATTTGAACCCTCGCGCCGCTTACACGACCTACACCCTTAGCAGGGGCGCCCCTTCAGCCACTTGGGTACTTCTCCATGGCTCCACAGGTAGGACTCGAACCTACGACCGATCGGTTAACAGCCGATAGCTCTACCACTGAGCTACTGTGGAATAACGACAAAGCTTTTTTAGTTTACCATAATTTAATGTAAAATTCAACATTATTTTATGTATGTAACAGTCGCTCTCGTTAGCGACTTCTATAATATATCACAGGCTTGTACTCCGATCAACTATTTTTTATAAACTTTTTTAATTTCCCACTACATTTCCCACATACATATTTTGATATGTTAATGCTTCTTTTTCTTTCATATAATTGCTGACAGTCCTGGCATATATATTTTAAAACCTTCGCACTCACATTATGTGTACCAGGAATGCTACGGCAGTATCTCGCTCCCCCAACTCGAGATAACATCTCCTTAAAATCCCGGTCCTTATGTTGATAGCCCCTGCCTTGAAGATGTAAATGATAGTGACATAATTCATGCTTAATAATCTTCTCAAATTCCTCTCGGCCAAAAGCCTCTAATTGTTTTGGGTTGAATTCAATATCATGTGAACGCAATAAATATCGCCCACCGGTCGTTCGTAATCTATGGTTAAACCTCGCTTCATGTTTAAAAACCAATCCGAAATGTCGTAAAGATATCCCCTCAACAAGTAGCTGCAATTCCTCCCGCTCCATAAATACCCCCATTACAAAAACCTCATGACATCCACCACTTAGATTTACATACTATACTCTTTTCTCATGTTCCTCAAAATCGACTAGTAGATAAATAAAACCAACAAACCTCAGAAAAAAATACATCAACATTGACAAACATCACTGCATATATTGAGTATATTAACACATTAAATAAGGAGCTGGCGATCATGCCCTCATGGTTAATCAATCAACTACAACGTGCCTACGCAGAGAAAAACGAACGGCAGATAAAAATCTTAAACCAATGTTGGTTTTACTATCAAGAAAAATCTAAGCAGCAACCAAATGAAAAAACCTCTTCTTCTTAGTTATCATAAGGTAAACCCAATAAAAAAAGTTCGATGACTAGAAAATAGTCACCGAGCTCTTTTTATAAAATTGCACAAGCATTTCTATTTACAATTCCTACAACTCAATTGTGCATTAACTTGTGGCCGCTTGTTGCTTAGGCTCCAACATTGTTAATGCTATTCTCCCTTTATGAGCATCAACACTATCAATCCAAACCGTCACAATCTCTCCTACAACGACAACCTCTAAAGGATGCTTCACAAAGCGATTCGTAAGCTTTGATATGTGAACGAGACCATCCTGTTTAACACCGATATCAATAAAAGCTCCAAAATCTACGACGTTCCGAACTGTTCCTTGAAGCTCCATACCCGGCTTCAAATCCTCCAACTGCATAACCCCTTGTTTTAATAGCGGTTTAGTAATATTATCACGAGGATCTCTGGACGGACGAACCAAACTATCGATTATGTCTTGTATGGTCGGTGCACCAAGTTCTAACTGACTTGCCACTCGGGAAACATCCACACTTTCCAATGCCACCTTGAGTTCCTCTGTACCGACAGCAGATAAATCTAAATTTAATTCCTTCAAAAGTTGCTTAGTCGCAAGGTAAGCCTCTGGGTGAATAGCCGTTTGGTCGAGCGGATTCTTAGCAGATGGAATGCGCAAGAAACCAATACACTGCTCATACGTCTTTGCACCTAACCTCGGGATTTTTTTCAATTGTGCACGACTACTAAATTTACCCGCCTCTTCCCTCTGCTTCACAATATTCGTCGCGACAGCGTTAGATAAGCCTGCCACATACTGGAGTAGCGATACAGAAGCCGTATTGACATTCACGCCAACCTGGTTAACAACCGTCTCCACGATAAAACTCAATGATTCAGTTAACTTTTTTTGTGATACATCATGCTGATATTGACCTACACCAACAGACTTTGGATCAATTTTGACAAGCTCAGCTAACGGATCCTGAATACGTCTAGCAATCGATACAGCACTTCTTTCCTCTACCTTCAAATCAGGAAATTCCACTCTACCTAACTCCGACGCAGAATAAACACTCGCACCCGCCTCGTTGACGATTAGATAATATATCGCTTCCGGTAAATCGGTAATAACATCGGCTATAAATTGCTCTGTCTCCCTAGAAGCCGTTCCATTTCCAATCGCAATCATATTTACCCCATGCTTGGCGATCATTTTTTTCACGACCTCTTTTGCCCGTTCCACTTCATTACGAGGCGGCGTTGGATAGATGACCGCAATATCAAGAACCTTACCCGTAGCGTCAACCACAGCCAATTTGCACCCTGTTCGGTAGGCAGGGTCTACCCCAAGAACTATCTTCTCTTTAATAGGGGGCTGTAAAAGTAACTGCTTTAGATTTTCTGCAAAAATATGAATAGCTTGATCTTCGGCTTTACTCGTTAATTCTTGACGGATTTCTCGCTCAATGGAAGGCTCAATTAATCGTTTGTACCCATCAGCAATCGCCTCAGTCAATACCCACTCCGCCACTGTTCGTTTCGTAATCATTTTCCGCTGAAGTAGCGACAAAACTCTTTCAACAGGCATGATAAGTTTAATACGTAATACCCCTTCACTTTCACCACGATTAAGGGCAAGGATACGGTGTGGGACAATACTACGAACAGGCTCTTCATACTCATAGTACATTTCAAAAACTTTCTTTTCATCTATCTCTTCATCCTTCACGACCGACTGAACCTTTCCTTCCTGCAAACCTAATAGTCGAATAGCCTTTCGGTAATCGGGATGATCCGAAATCCACTCTGAAATGATATCTTGAGCACCTTGAATAGCATCCGAAACCTCCGAAACCTCCTTTTCGGTATCCAGATACTTTTTAGCCTCTTCCTCTACATCTCCTGAGGTAGGCAAGGAAAATAACCAGTCAGCAAACGGCTCAAGCCCTTTCTCTTTTGCAACCGTTGCTTTCGTACGCCTCTTTTGTTTATAAGGACGATATAAATCTTCAACCTCTTGGAGCTTACTAGCAGCCTCAATCTTTTGTTGTAATTCAGTCGTTAATTTCCCCTGCTCATCAATTAAACGAACAACCTCTTCTTTCCTTGTTTGAAGTTGATTCATATAGTGCCATTTATCAACAATTTCTCTGATTTGAACTTCATCCATCTCACCCGTTAACTCTTTCCTATAACGTGCTATAAACGGAATTGTATTCCCCTCTTCAACAAGTTCAATTAAATTATGTACATATTTTTCCGACACAGCTTGTTCTTTTGCAATAATGCGTTTCATCTTTACATGTTTTTCACTCATATATACACCCCTACGCCAAGAAATGGATAATCTTATCATAGCATAATTTACTAGTAGATTATATCACCGTCTATGATTGTATGATTACCATAAACCCACTCCCAAGACCATGCCATCATAAAAGCACGGTCCAATAGCTGCTTAACAAAACTCACCAGCTTTATCTTCAAGCTTATCCATTGCATTCAGAAAATAAAAAATAAAAAATAAAAAATAAAAAACCTCCTATTTCCAGAAGGTTTAGTGTAACTTCCCTATTAATAACGTAACATCATCTTGTGCAAATGTAGCAGCTTCAAATATACTAGGTACTTCCTCTTTTACTTTTCCCATTTTCGTAATCTGATTTTTTTCTGGCGGCTTCTTAACCCCGTCAGAATAAAGCATAAAAGTCATTCCTTCTTCATAAGGAAAGCGTTCGAGATAAAATTTCTGCACACGTCCAGATAAATAACCTCTTGAAGGGATCGGTTGAATCACTTTGCCATCAGGATAATATAATACGAAGCTGATATTCCCAAAATTACTGTAATAAAGAGCTCTTTCCAAATAATCGATCTTTACTAACGATACAACAGCACCGCGATACCCATGGAGTTTCTCGTTACACGCAACCATAATATCATCCAACTTAAGGTCCTTTTGTTTCTCAACCTCTTTGACAACGATATCCGCTGATTCATGAGCACCTTCACCACTGCCTAGTCCGTCAACCACGGCACATATCATAAAATCCTTTTCTGTTAGTACCAAATGAGCGTCTCCGCAAAAATGCATATTGTTTTTTGATTGTTGCAAAGCCGCTATTTCTAAACGGCTATCTTCATAAAAGCTGATCATAATATCTCCGATGGTTCAATTCTAATTGACTCTCGTAATTTCTCAATCGCTCTTCGCTGTAATCTGGAAACATGCATTTGCGATATTTCTAAACGCTCCCCTGTCTCTTTCTGACTCAGGTTTTCATAATAAGTGTAATGCAAAATCTGTTTCTCTCGATCATTCAGAACTTCAAATGCTTTTTCTAATAGTAGTTTCTTATCCGTATTATCATAGCCCTCATCTTGATTACCGACCAGATCAAGAATCGTTACCTCTCCACCCTCTTGATCAGCTTCAAGCGAGCGGTTCACTGATAGTGCTTGATAGCTTTTCGTCATCTCCATCGTTTCTAAAACTTCTTCTTCCGTTACATCTAAATGGGAAGCAATTTCATGAACAAGGGGCGAACGCTGCAGAGCAGTCGTTAGCTCATCAACAGCTTTCTTAATTTTAGGTCCCAGCTCCTTGATCCTTCTAGGAACATGAACACTCCACGTCTTATCTCGAATAAATCTTTTAATTTCACCAACAATAGTCGGAACAGCAAAAGATTCAAAACTGCGGCCAAATTCATCATCATAACGCTTAATAGCCGCCAATAATCCGAGCATCCCTACCTGAAACAAGTCATCATCATACTCTTTACCCTTTGAAAACTTCCTGGCGAGTGAACGAACAAGTCCCTCATAGTGCTGAACAATTAATGTTTGTACATGCTCATCTCCATCAAGCTGGTACTTTTTTATCCAATCATAAACTTTATCCTTGTTCTGTTCGCGCTGATGAGAATCCATTGACATGTTGTTCCACCTCATCTCCTTGCATGAATTTAGTCATCATGACGACGACTCCTGATTCTTCATGAATCTCGACTTTATCCATCAAAGTATTGATAAGATATAATCCAAGCCCCCCCTCTTTCAATTGTTCAACAGGCTTTTTGGCATCTACAGGACCTAATTTCTCCCTCACACCATTAACATCAAAACTTTGACCTTTGTCTGATACGATAATCTCCAACTTCTCATTTTCGTATATTTGATAGGAAACATTCATCGTTCCCTCACCTTTATAAGCATGATTAACAACATTCGTACATGCCTCAGCTACAGCAATCTTCATATCCTCTATATCATCATAAGAGAAACCTAATCGATTCGCGATGCCAGAAAGCGTTAAACGAATAACGCCAATATATTCTGGCTTTGCAGGGACCTGCATCTCAATATGGTCGACTTGATGATTACTCATCTTGCTCCCTCCTTATTTTCAGGCACAATATCAATCACTTCATCCAAACCAGTTATTGAAAATAAGCGATACACGCGATCACTCAAACCGATTAACTTCAACTGACTATTCACCTGGTTAGTTGCCTTAAGTGCTCCAACAAAAACACCTAATCCCGTACTATCTATATAAGAAACCTCACTTAAATCAACTTCGACTTTGACCCCCGTTTTTTCAACAAGTGGGAATAACGTCTCTTTTAATTTTGGTGCTGTGTAAGCGTCTATCTCACCACTCACCTTTAAAAGCTCATAATTTGCCTCATTTTTCACATGATCTAATTCTAAATTCATTTAAATTACCCCCTCTTTAAAGAAACAAGTTTCTAATTAAAATACCTATAGCTTGAATTACCCCAAAGAGAAAACATTTAAACCTTCCTTTTTATGACAATTAAAGTGAAGTCGTCTCGAATATTAAAATCCTGTTCTTTTTCTAGATGGGAAAATAATCTCTCAACCATCTCTTGTGCGGGGTAGTCCATATATTGCCGCATCAATTCAATAAAACCATCTCGTTCAATGAATTCCTGTCCCACAAAAGATTCTGTAACCCCATCAGATAATAAGACAATAAAGTCACCTACATAAATAGGTTGTACATATTCCTTAAACTTATTAACCTTAGAAATACCTAACGCAAGTCCTTTAGCATACAAGTCTTCAAACGAGTTATCCTTTGCTCTATAAATAAAGCCCGGTTCATGTCCAGCACCAGCGTAAAGGAATTCATGGGATTGCGTATTATATTCTCCATACATCATCGTTATAAACATACTGTCATCGACATTTTGTTCAACAACATGATTTAAGCTTTCCAATAAAAATGCTGGCGTTGAACGCCTTTTTGGTAACCCGTCCATTGCATATTTAATCATAGACATACAAAGGGCTGCCGGTACCCCCTTTCCAATGATATCGGCAATTCCGACACCAAAGGTCTGATCCGCCCCTTGTACAAAATGGTAATAATCACCACTCATCCGCTTTGCAGGGACACTGACCACACCAATATCTAAACCTTCAATTGAGGGAACCGACTTCGGTAGCAGTGTTTGTTGCATACTGGCGGCCACCTCAATTTCTGACTCTAATTCTTGTTGTTTATGCTTTAAAATCTGATGCTCACGATATACAAGTCCATAACTCATCATCACTTCAAGTAATAAATCAAATGAATCTTGAACCTCATTTGGGATGGATGGGAACAACTCATCCAATACCGCTCGATGAATATCAATAAACTCTTCAGGCGATACTTGTTCTGCCAAAAGCATTTTACTAAATTGCTGCGCTTGATATAAACCTAATTCGCTTTTATTATCTAAAAATGTGTCAACTATCAATTTATATCTCTCTATAATATTGACTGACTGATTATCACTCACCCGCTACACTCTCCTACCGGAGCCATTTAATTGCAATAATTGTCGTACCTTCTCCAATGATGGATTCAATGTCAAATTCATCCATAAGTCTTCTAACTCCAGGGAGCCCTGCTCCAAGTCCGCTTGATGTGGAAAAGCCATCAACCATTACTTGTTTAATATCTGCAATCCCTGGTCCGGTGTCCTTTGAGATGATCTGAATTCCTTTTTTTACTCCTACTTTAAATGGCTTTTCTATAATATTAATATGAATTTGCCCTTCATCTGCATATAAATAGATATTTCTAGCTAATTCTGATATTGCAGTTGTAATTCGAGCCTGGTCAACTGTACCGAAACCAATCTCTTTAGAGAGTGTTCGACCTGCTTGCCTTGCAGCAACGATCCCCCACTCATTCTTCACTTCTACACAGGATTCGGTTTTCATTCTTATACCTCCAGTTCCTGTTGCAGTTTATCGAGGCCTTGTTCTAAGTCAAGAGCCGTCGGTACTTCCTCTAGCTTTATCCCCATATCAATTAATGTAATTGCAACGGAAGGCTGAATTCCTGTAAGAACAACCTTAGCTCCCATCATATTAGACATATCTACGACATCACCTAATACTTTGGCAATAAATGAATCGATCATATCCACGGACGTTAAGTCAATCACTACTCCCGTCGATTCTTCTTCATGAATTTTTTTTAATAAATCCTCCTGGAACTCTAAAGCCGTTGCATCATCTAATTCTACTTGAATACTTATTAATAAATATTGCTTTAGTTTTAAAATCGGTATTCTCATAATTCCATCCCCTTACACTTCACTTATTTGCTTATTTGTAATGGCAAGGGCTGTCTCCATCCCTTTTCGTAACGTACTCTTCGTAGGGAATCTCGCTAAATCAATTCCTAAGTTAACAATTGTTTGAGCAATTTCTGGTCTAATTCCCACTAGTATGCATTCAGCTCCAACGAGTCTTACCGCCTCTGAGGCTTGGATAATATGGTGAGCAACCATCGTATCCACAACAGGTACACCTGTTATATCTATTAATACAACTTTGGAACGATGCTTAATAATTCCATTTAATAAGTTCTCCATAATTAACTTGGCTCTCGCCGTGTCGATCGTTCCTACTAAAGGCATAACGGTAATTTCATCAAATACCGGAATGAGCGAGGCGGACAACTCTAGTAAAGAAACCTTTTGCATCTCAAAAACATTTTCCCATGATCCCGTATAATCATGAACTAGCTGATTAATAACACTGTCACACCACTCATCAATTTCAACAAACTTATCTACTAATAAGTTTACGTCCTTCTCTTCTTCCTTTAGTACATTTAGCATCACTCGTCTAAAAGCTTGTAGGCCTTTTGTAAAATAGACTAACGGCCAACCATTTTGTATATATTTATCTGTAAAATGACTTACTTTCTCTTTTGAGTTTTTATGGTTATGGTCAAGTGTTCTTAACAGGAATTCCATAAATTCATTATTCATACTTGCGTAACTGTCATCTGAGATCGATATGAAATATTGTTCTTGCTTCAGATTTTGTAATTCAACCTTCCATTTTTCTAAAATATTTTCCCTATTCCCCAATAAAGTTGAAACAATGCTTAATTCCATATTGCTCCTCCAGTCTATTAATACATACTTACATTATTTCACGAAATGTGTATCCTTGCAAAAATTCGTAGAATCTTTGCATGATTTTTGTTATAAATTCCGTATTTTCCCTATAACAACAAATATATCCCATACATTTGATACAAATTCTTAAACAAAAAACCCCGTTTCATTTAACGGAGTTTAGGTAATATAACGAACATAATTAAAAATCAATAAGACCTAAGCTAATTGTTAGCGCTTCGTTCACACGATTCATCATATCGTCATCTAAGTGAGTAATCTTATCCGTTAATCGCTGCTTATCTATTGTTCGAACCTGCTCTAATAAAATAACCGAATCACGGTCAAAACCATACCTTTTTGCACTAATCTCAACATGCGTAGGTAGCTTTGCTTTTTGAATTTGAGCGGTAATGGCCGCAACTATAACTGTTGGACTAAAACGATTACCAATATCATTCTGTATAACGAGTACCGGACGAACTCCACCTTGTTCAGAGCCGACAACTGGTGAAAGATCCGCAAAATAAACGTCGCCTCTTTTTACGATCAAGAGCTACACCCCACTCACTAAGCGATCAAGAGTGCTCTCAGCTTCCTCCTCAGCAAGAAAAGCTTCTGAAGCGATATGCAAGTTTATTTTAGCCATCTCCATATAACCTTGCTGCATCGTCTCTCGAATTTGGTGTTTTTTTCTTTCATGTAAATAGAGCTTTGTTGCTTGGGACATAAAATCACTATAATTTAAATCTTCCTGCTTCATAACACCATCCACCTCGTTTAACAAATGTTGTGGTAAATGAACGACAATTTCCTTCATTTTTTTCTCTGGCATAACATTCACCCCCGCCAATCAACAACAACGTAAAATCCAATAGAGTGTGCTTTTACACACGTATACACGTACATCTTATCCAAAATTAATCATACCATTGAAGCTATTGAAATGCAAAGCACTTTTGGCAAGTGTCAGAAAATTCGTTAAGAAATTTCGTCATATTTTGTTTTTATTTTTACACATTTTCCATTTTTCATGTAAACTCTTGGAATTCTATCTCCAGTGATACATGGAATTTCGTAATTAATCGTTTCTAAACGTTCTGCCACAACATCCATAGAGAGTTCTTTTGTATCACTAATTAGAATAACCTCTGTATCAATATCGTACTCACGTGGTAAACGAATCATGCATTGATCCATACAAATCCGTCCAACAAATGGAGCCTTCTCACCATTTACTAAAACAAAACCACCATTCGTACTATTTTTACGAATCCAACCATCTGCATAACCAATAGGTAAGGTACCGATCCATTCCGTTTCCTTTGTTGTGTACGTCGCTCCATAACTAATACTCTCGCCAGCTTCTAATCTTTTAACATGTGATAGCTTTGTTTTTAGAACAAATGCTTGTTGTAAAGGAAATGGCAGTTCTCCTTTAATATCTATCGATGGCGTTAAACCATACATCGAAATACCAAATCGGAACATATTGAACGTTTTATTCGGATACCTTAATCCTGTTGCACTATTCCCACAGTGTATGTGAGGTATATTCATGTTAAGTTCTTTGAGCCAACCGAGCATTTCCTCAAATCGATGGTATTGCTTCAAGAAATAATCA
Source organism: Alkalihalobacillus pseudalcaliphilus (assembly GCF_028610675.1). NCBI lineage: Bacteria > Bacillati > Bacillota > Bacilli > Caryophanales > Bacillaceae > Alkalihalobacillus > Alkalihalobacillus pseudalcaliphilus. The sequence goes on along the minus strand of NZ_JAQQWS010000018.1, from coordinate 45,008 downwards.
GGGTTCAAATCATCTGCAGTTGCAAAATGGGTAAACATTCCATCTAGCTCTACGGCATCTTCAGTTTTAAGTTCATTAATAATTTGTATAAGCTCATCCTTTGTACGTAACCCGATTCTACCCATACCCGTATCAACTTTAATATGAATCTTTAACGCTGGTAATTGTCGATCCAACACGTCTTTTGCTAGAACAATCCAATCACGTTGAAAAACAGTGACGGTAATACGTTCTTTTTGAGCTAACCTCGCATCAGTCGGGCGAATTCTTCCCATTACTAAGATCGGAACGTCAATTCCTGCCCGCCTTAATTCAAGAGCTTCGTCAAAAATCGCCACAGCCAATTGATTAGCTCCTGACTGAATAGCAGCACGAGCAACCTCAACGGCACCATGGCCATATCCATTCGCCTTAACAACAGCCATAATAGTCATATCTTTAAAATGATAAAATTCTTTTACTGCTTTGATATTGGCTTCAATTGCATCTAAATTAACTTCTACCCACGTATCACGATAAAATAGGGGACTCTCTTGTAATTCACTCACTAGTTATACACCATCCAACTTCTTAACTTATACATCTTTATTATTATGATTTTCTCGAAGAGCCTTGTCAATCATCTCCGTCGATATCCAAACATTGGTTATATTTAAGGGGAATTTCAGCAAGTATTCCTACAGAAAAAAGCCAATAAAGAGACCCAGCCTTATATCAGCTGAGTCTCTCTATCTATCATTTATTTTTCTTCGGACCCATAAACAGATTGAGCAATTTCAACCATCTCATCGTGTGTTAAGTCCATAGAGGCTAAAGTAAAATCTACGCCGTTATACGTCCACATTAAGGATTCCTCTGTCATGACACCCACAGTATAACCAAGGTCAACCGGCATACCTGTTTGAACATTCATCGAGAGCATCGCCGGAACCACTTCTGCTTGTTCTTGAATAAGTGTGTAGGATTTATCGCCCGCATATTTAATAATATAGCGCTCACCCATGTCTGATTGAACTTTTTCAGATAGTTCAACAGAAACACCCTCAGGCGTATAAAGAGGGTAATGAACCATCATTGGCTCCACTTCCACATCATTAACATCTAGGTCCTCATTTAATTTGGCGGTCGTCATATTACGATTCATATCGAAGGACCCTGGGTCAAAGCTTGGGTCTACTTCAAAGTTAGTGAAATCCAATTGAACAAGAACTTCTAAATCTGTGTTCATAATCTTTACGGTTACTGGTGATAAATCCTTTTTATTAAGTGTCACTTCCTGAGTATGCAAGTTTTTATTTTGATAGTTTGTATTAGTCGTAAAAATATAATGATCATCTGTTGCTGTAAAAGTACGCTCAGGATCTAATAATATATCATGTACTAATGACTCATATAAGTATACTTGGCTACTATTTTTTGGCCAGTCACTTTGAAACCTAAAGCTTTTGTTTAATGCTGGTGTTAAGACAAATACACCTTCATCATTTCTTAAAATAATTTGACTTTGATCCTTATTATCGTTATTTAATGCCACACGATAGTAATTTTCTGCTTCATGCCAAACTTCTACTTCATAAAGCTGTGGTTCTTTTCCTGTTTGTAAAGTCATCGTTGCTTTTGATTTGTATCCCGCCATTTCCGACATTTTACTTTCTAAATCTGTAATGATATCCTCTTGGGTTTTTTCTCCGCACCCAACGAGGATAACAGCCACTAACAGAACGAACATCATTAAACCACTTACTTTTTTCTTCATGCTTTCACCCCTTTGTCTCATTTGATGCCAAAGCAGAGAATAACCCCCACTCTCCCATCCGCACTACAACTATATGAGACAACCTCCGGGAATATGCAGACTAGCTTGACAAGCTTTCTATAATTACTTGAGAAATGGCATAGTTTTTACTGTGAGAAATAGATATATGTATACGCCCATTTACTTCTGCCGTGATATACGGCCTACCATTTCCATCATTTAAAACCTCAATATCATGCCAACCATATGATTGATTCGTCGCTTTGACAAAGGCCTCTTTTGCTGCAAAGCGCCCTGACAAATATTCAATTTTTCTTATAACAGACAATGTAAGATATTTATCTAACTCTTTTTTGGTTAAAATTCGCTCAGCAAAACGTGGCTGCTTTACCACGGCACTTTCTATACGTTGAAGCTCCACAATATCAATCCCCATACCTATAATCATCCTAATACCTCCTCCATCAATTCTCTCCACCTCTAATTTCTATGATAGCTACCTGAGGGTCAAGTGAAACTTCATTTTTAGATCTATTTTCTCCTATCTCTTCTTCTTTTAAAAATACATATCATAAGTGTTATTATATGATCATCTGTTATAATAATGACAGTGATAATCGAGGAGGACCACCATGTTTATTAGAAATGAAACTTTCCAAACGTACCGTAGCTCATATCCCATTATCACCGGAATTGTAGCTATTAATATCATTGTTTTTTTCTGGATTAATTTTCTACCAGGTGGTACGTGGATTTTACAAAATGGAATCGGCTTTAATTTAGCTGTTGCAGAAGGACAATATTGGCGCCTTCTCACCCCTGTTTTTATGCATCAAGGCTTCATGCATATTATATTTAACATGCTTTCTTTAATTTTGTTTGGTCCAGCCTTAGAAAAAATGCTAGGCAAAATGAAATTTATTCTCCTTTATTTAGGAGCGGGTATTTTAGCAAATGTAGCCACCTTCTTCATCGCAGGACTTGGGTATTATCCACACCTCGGTGCATCTGGTGCTATTTTCGGATTATTTGGTGCTTATTTTTACATTGTTTTATTAAGAAAAGATTTAATTGACCAACAGAATTCTCAAGTAATCATGATGATTTTATTGATTGGTCTTATCATGACATTTGTTAATCCAAATATTAATATTTATGCCCATATATTCGGTGCTATTGCAGGGGCATTGATTGTGCCGCCGCTTCTAATTGGAGCAAAGCCCTATTATACACCTGCACCTGTTCGAACCTATACAGACCCTAGTGAAGTGAGCTTTAACCCTAATCGTTGGCAGAAAAAATCCTTTTCTAATCGCAAACTCGGGAAAATCTTTTGGATTGTCTTAGGGATTCTAGTATTCCTCGGCGTCATAAGTCGCTTTCTGTTATAACATACCAAAAACCTCGTTCTGTTGCGGAACGAGGTTTTTGTGTGAAAGTTGGTGCGAACATAGTGCGCTTCTCGCCGCTACCGAAAATTATGCTCCGCGCCCTGCGGGGTGGCGCTGAGCTAACTGGCTACGCCAGTGGATCTCAGCCCGCCACTGCATCCCGCGGGAGTCTCCGCATATTTTCGTCCGCTGGGTACTGCTAATTCTCAAGTAATAAAACAATCTAACACCTTTCTTTTAAAACTAAACAGAACAAAATCAAATTGAATGAAGTTCCACCAGTTAAAGTGCCAAACTCTACTTTCATTTTTAGTGTTGGTGGAGCGGTTTTGGCTCCACCATGGCGGTTTTGTATGAGAGTTCAATGGATGATGCACTGAATCTCGTCAAGGTCACTTCCAGTATGACAGGTTACGACTAATCATTAAGCTCAAGATCTCATTGTGACATCATGCCCCTTGAGTAACTGACATGATTAGACCTTTTCGTGTAGTTACTCACCCTCTTCCTTCGAGTAACTGTCACGTTCAGCCTTTTTCGTGCAGTTACTCACCCTCTTCCTTCGAGTAACTGTCACGTTTAGCCTTT
>NZ_JAQQWS010000018.1:0-41173 GCF_028610675.1 Alkalihalobacillus pseudalcaliphilus | reverse complement strand
TTCGTGTAGTTACTCACCCTCTTCCTTCGAGTAACTGTCACGTTCGGCCTTTTTCGTGTAGTTACTCACCCTCTTCCTTCGAGTAACTGTCACGTTCGGCCTTTTTCGTGTAGTTACTCACCCTCTTCCCTCGAGTAACTGTCACGTTCGGCCTTTTTCGTGCAGTTACTCTAAGGGTTGGCCTCAGTATCTTCACATTAACCCTCTCTTTGTGCAGATACTCCAGGGTTTTGTCTCCGTATCTTTACATTAACCCGCTCTTTGTGCAGTTACTCTAAGGGTTGGCCTCAGTATCTTCACATTAACCCTCTCTTTGTGCAGATACTCCATGGTTTTGCCTCAGTATCTTCACATTAAACGCCTCTCTGTGCAGATACTCCGAGGGTTGGCGTCAGTATCTTCACAAACCTTTAAGAATGGTTAAGATGGTGAAAGGTGACTTTCATTCTCGTTGGTGGCGAAGTGAATTTGGCTTCGCCATGGGCGTTTTAATAAAAGTTAGTGCTAATACTCATGTACGGAGTTCAACTTGCCGCTACCGATAATCATGTACACACACTAAAAACATACACACTCTATCTGACTGTTCCAAATGTAATTTTCATTCCAGCTGCATAAGTAGCAGCCATTAATGATGTAAACTTTTCAGCAACGTATTTCTCAGCGTCGTATTGACGATTAGCCTCATCTAGCATCAATCCACGTTCTAGTAGCTTATTAATAAAAGTTTCCTTTTTACCAGGATTACTAAACCTCATCGCCTCATAATAACATTTGTGCTGTTTCGCTGTTACTTTCCGGATCGAGGATATTTACCTTATCACTTACGCGACACTCGACATCGTGTAACCCTAATCGATTAAGATACAAAGGAAGCTTTAATCCAATATTGCCATCTTTCCCAGTACTTTTAGCATCTTCCTCAAACAATTTTTGTAGTGGCCCCAAAGGAATAGCCACTGATTGCTCAATACCTTCAAAATGAAAACTTGCATGACTACTAATCCAATGAGGTTCAAAAGCAACCACTTTACCGCCTTCTTTAACACAATCGCTCATTCTTTTAAGAATAAACACTGGGTCAGCCATATGCAGTAAGACACCATGGCAAACAACCATGACATACTTTTGTTCAAAGTGGAACGTATGGATATCGCCAACGAAAAATTCGACATTGTACTCAAGATCCTGAAACACACCTCTAGCAAGTTCAATCAGTTTAGCACTAGCATCTATCCCTACATATTTAGAACCTTCTGGCAAAAAAGGTAACAGACGTAGACCTAAATGACCAAATCCGCATCCGAAATCCAGAATATGGACTGGGCTATGAATTTTCCACACTTTCTCAATAAGGAACTCGATATAATCATCGTTATAATATAAACGTATTGACCTTTTTAGATATTCAATCTGATTGCCCCAATCATATGACTTCATTTTATTCTCCTTTAACTCACTTGCGCCGCGGTCGCTACCATCATTATTTCAGCCTACTACAAAAAAGAATAGACTTATATTCAAAAAATATATAGAATATGATACATCTATGGCTTTTTTATTTTGTTTTTTAAAGCGGTGCCACACATGCTGTAACCTTTCTAATACTCCTTCTTTGAAAAAAAGAAACCCTTCCATCCCCATCTATTATGACAATCAAAAAATACGGATCACTTTACACTTTATTCTGTAAAGGAACCCGCACTCTCCTGATATGTTCATTAAACCGACTTCAGTAGTTCTTCATTAATCCTTATTATTACTTTGAAATTAACACTGAGCATTCCATAATGCTTCCTAGACTATCTCTTGATTTAAAGTTCTCTCACTATGTATGGATCGTCTATGAACGTTTGATCATTTGACAGCTCCCTTGGTACATACAGACTCCATCACATTTCCCAATCGCTTGATAAATGGAACACCAGGAACGCTTTGCATAACAAATCGGTATATTTTGTTCAGCTGCTCGTTTTTTGAGAGCTGATGTTAAGTTATGATTAATAAAATCCGTAAGAACTAATACCAACTCAACATGACATGGTATTTCCTTTTTGACCGTTTGTGTTTTCCTGCCACTAAAATGAATAATTTCTCCAAATCCGATATCTTCTAACTTCTTGGGGATATTACCGAGCTTGTCACCCCCAACAATAAGTAATGATGCCATGATATCCACCTCTTTTATTTTTAATTGAAAACGATTATCAGTTGTTATCATTCTAAATGATATTGATTATCATTGTCAAATTTATTCGTGTCGTTTTATATGAAAGTTATTTATGGGCGATAGGTTTGTGCCGTGAAGTTAGCTCGTCATCCATCTCGCGATAAATGACCTTAGTAGGACAGTGCGCCCTTTTTGTTTAGCCGACTCCTAATGGTAAACGAGTTGTAAACGTGCCAACAGTTTGAACAGTCGCCACTACTTTCATCTTTGTTGGTGGCGAAGCGGTTTTGGCTTCGGCATGCGGGTTTTATATGTAAAAGTTTGGGGTATATATGAATGCTCCCTATTCTAAGAAATTTCCTTTTATGCCTCGCATGATTAACTGCCAATCGTGGATATCCTATATGTATAAATGTTTGTTTTTTGAATGTGAAAATTTCCTAAATAAATGAACATATCTAATTTACTTTCATCCACTTTTTGGTTAGAGTAATGAAGTATCATGAATTGAAATGAGGTGAATTGAATGTCTGTAAACATGACAGAGGATCAATTACTAGTATTAGTTATCAAATATTTACGTGAAGGTAAAAGAAGTTCATTCCAAGCTATTCTTGATGAGTTGCACCCGTATGATATCGCTCAGCTTTATCGGAGCTTGCCTGAGAAACATCATCATAAGTTTTTGTTGTTTTTAACGCCCTCTCAAATTGCCGATCTTATCCAAGAACTCGATTATGACATGCAAATTGAAATCTTGCATAAGCTCGGAATTGAACGTTCATCTAAAGTCATGCATTTGATGGATAATGACGATTTAGCGGATTTATTAAATGAATTATCTGTTGATAAAATTCAAGAGTTTCTTGATGTGATGCGTGAAGAGGATTCTGAAAAGCTTCAATCACTGATGAGCTACCCTGCTGAAACAGCCGGCGGTTTGATGAATAACCAGTTTGTCTGGATTAACGCTCATTACACAGTGAGGCAGGCCGTGGATAAGCTCAAGGAGTATGCAAGCTTTTCCGAGAATATTTACTATCTATATGTAATTAATGATGAAAAACAATTAGTTGGAGTGGTATCGTACCGTGATTTATTAATTGCTAATGTAGATGAGATTATTGAAGACTTGATGTTTAGCCGAGTTGTTTCTGTAACGGTGGATACCGATCAAGAAGAAGTGGCTCAGATTATTGAACGGTATGACTTTATTGCTGTACCAGTCGTTGATCATAACAATGTACTTCAAGGTATTATTACGGTCGATGATGCATTTGATGTTATTATCCGTGAGGCCAATGAAGACATTGAGAAACTATCCGCATCAGGTAAAGATATCGACTTTAATACGCGTGCCATTACAGCATCTGTTCGACGTTTGCCTTGGTTAATTTTACTATTATTTATTGGTTTAGTATCGGGTAGTATTTTGAACTTCTTTGAGGCAACATTAGAGCAAGCTGTAGCCCTTATCTTTTTTATGCCGATGATTGCTGGGATGACAGGAAACACAGGTACACAATCTTTAGCGGTTGTTGTTCGTGGGATTGTCACTTCAGAGATGTCGAGGAAGATTGTCACGAAGCTTATTTTCCGTGAGTTTCGTGTTAGTTTAATCATTGGGGTAACTTGTGCTCTTTTAATTACTTTGATTGGGGCAATCTGGCAAGCTGATGTATTATTTGGTGCGGTTGTTGGGGTGTCGTTATTTTTCTCATTAATTATTGGAACCATGGCAGGAACGATTATTCCGTTAATTCTTTATAGAGTAGGTGTCGACCCTGCTGTTGCATCAGGGCCCTTAATTACAACATTAAATGATATCTTTTCTTTGTTAATTTATTTCGGAACTGCGACGATGTTTTTATCACATCTACTTTGATGTTTATGAGAATTTGAGGTAGAGGGACAGTTTTTACTGTGCCTCTATTTTTTGATTGGTGCTGCCTGGTTGTGCAGTGCGCTGAAACTTTTTTGGGGATTACTCGTGCGCGCAACACCCAAAAGTGGCGGAGCTAAGGGACAACTAAAGTGAACAAAGTGCCACGAGTCAAGAGCAAATGAAATGAGCATTAAAAAGCTGAAATTAGCTAGGATAAATAGCCGTTGTTACTAACTGTAAATACGGGCATTTTTTCAATATCAAATTATCTCTCTTATTCATTTACACTGCATTGGCAGTCAGTTTACCGGCTTCATTGCCTCAAAAAACCACTTTTATATTTGTTGGTAGTGGAAAGGCATCTTAAAGAGGTACTACCGCTAAATCTGCACATTAACGGTCATTTTGTTCCCTCAAAGTATTTACTCGTTCAATGTTTTTCTCAATTTTCCCAAAGTGTTTTAAATTTATAGCATTATTAACTTGTTACGATGGTCCCTATGATCCAATATAATGCTCCGTATAGTACAACAATTCCTGATATCAACAGGAACAAGGCTTTATTTGACATTCTTTTCATTATTTTCACCATCCATTAAATCAGTCATAAAGTAGTATAGCATGCCTTTTTATTCATATACACTAAAAGAGATTTTCGTTCAAATACATAAAAAAGGGTTTACTCATTGATGAAAATGAGCAACCCCTTTCTTTTTCGCTAATTATTCTGCTAGTTTGCTTGCTACTTTCGCTACCCGACTTCCGAGTCTTTCTGCCATGGTGATGTCACGTGGGTCGGGAAATGCTGATCCATCAGGACCTGCGACTGTAGAGGCACCGTAAGGACTTCCACCTATTCCATCGGTCGTTAATTGTTCGGGGTTTTCTCCATAAGGTAAGCCAACAAACACTAACCCAAAATGTAATAACGGCACTAACGAAGTAAGCACAGTTGACTCTTGTCCACCATGAATGGAACCAGAGCTTGTGAATACGGCCGTTGCTTTTCCTTCTAACTCACCGTTCGCCCAAAGTCCACCAGCTGAATCCAAAAATTGTTTCATTTGAGCAGGCATGGAGCCATATCGTGTTGGAATCCCCCAAATAATACCGTCAGCCCACTTCAAGTCGTCGTGCGTAGCAAGTGCAACGCCAGCTTGAGCTTTCTGAGCATCCACATAAGCATCCTGACTTGACATAGCTTCCTCAACTTCTTTAAATTCTTTAATCCTCACAAGTTTAACTTCCGTACCTTCAACTTGGCTTGCACCTTCTGCTACTGCCTGAGCCATTTTATAAATGTGGCCGTATGCACTATAATATGGAATTAAAATTTTCGCCATTTCTCTCTTCCTCCCTATCATAATTTTAACTATATTTCTCTATACCTCGCTTTTATGGTAAACTAAACATGATCGAGGTGAAGAAAAATGGATTACAGTCAAATGTGCCCCAAATATGAGCTCGCCATTGACCTATTAGGAAAAAAATGGACTGGTTTAATCATCCGTGTATTGCTAGATGGTCCAAAACGATTTAAAGAGATAAAGGAACAAATACCCGAGATGAGCGATCGGATTTTAACCGAACGAATGAAAGAGCTCGAGAAGTTAGATGTTGTAAAACGTCACGTTTATCCTGAAAAGCCAGTACGTATCGAATACGAACTGACCCAAAAAGGGCATGCTCTTAAACCAGTCATTGAAGCGATTCAATCTTGGGGTGAAAAGTGGGTTTAACTATTCTCTTATTTTTGCAAAGTTATATACCTCATTCCACCACTTCGTCTTAGTCGGAAAAACAGATCTCATTATTTTACTATTTTATAGACTAAGGGAGCTTTTACTTCAATAGCTCTCTTTTTTTGCTGGTTAATGAATGTTTATGAACACACTTACTAGTAAAAAATAAGAAAATATGTGCATAGAACTTTTACCATAGTGTGTAACCAACCATTTTTTGAAATAATTGAAAGCGGTGAAACGAATGAATATCGTATTAAGTACCTTAAACGCCAAATATATACATACTAGCCTTTCGATCCGTTATTTAAAAGCGGCTGTTCAAGAGGACTATGACGTACAACTAGCTGAATATACAATTAAAGATCCCGTTATCAACATTGCGACTGACCTTATTCAAAAACAACCAGACATCATCGGATTCAGTTGCTATATATGGAATATAGAAGAGACGATTAAGGTCATTGAAATCTTAAAGAAAGTCAATCCTTCACTAACTATTGTTCTAGGCGGACCTGAAGTTAGTTATGATACACCTTACTGGATGGAGCGACTTACTAACGTAGATTATATAATCATCGGTGAAGGTGAACATACCTTTAAACAATTACTTGATGAATTGCACAATCAAAAACAAATGAATCGAATTGGCGGATTAGCCTATAGGCTTGATTCACAAGTAAAAATTAATCCCCCTGCAAATAAAGTCAATTTAAAAGAGCTTCCATCACCTTACCGTTTTGAAGAAGATCGTGAATCTTTATCCAAGCGTGTTGTTTATATAGAAACAAGTAGAGGTTGTCCATTTAGCTGTCAATTTTGCTTATCCTCTATAGAAGTAGGCGTGCGCTATTTTGACCGTGAGAAAATAAAAAATGATATTCGCTATTTAATGAAGCACGGTGCTAAAACCATTAAATTCGTCGACCGAACCTTTAATATTAGTCGTAGTTACGCCATGGAAATGTTTCAATTTTTAATTGACGAGCACCTTCCCGGTACCGTTTTTCAATTTGAAATCACCGCAGATATTATGCGACCAGAAGTCATTCAATTTTTAAACGAGAATGCACCAAAAGGCTTGTTCCGTTTTGAGATAGGTGTACAGTCGACGAATGATCATACCAATGAATTAGTGAAGCGAAAGCAAAATTTTGAGAAGCTTACAAGAACCGTAACGATGGTAAGAGATGGTGAAAAAATCGACCAACACCTTGATTTAATAGCCGGTTTACCGGACGAGGATTATCGTAGTTTCAAAAAAACATTTAATGATGTCTTTGCCCTTCGTCCTGAAGAGCTTCAGTTAGGCTTTCTAAAAATGCTTCGTGGTACGGGCTTACGCATCAACGCCAAAGAACATGGCTATGTATATATGGACCATTCACCGTATGAGATTCTGAAAAACAACGTACTGTCTTTTGATGACATGATTCGAATTAAACAAGTAGAAGACGTACTTGAAAAATATTGGAACGACCACCGAATGGACGCCACAATCAAATATTTGGTCACACATGTATTTGAAACGCCTTTTGATTTCTTTCAGCAATTTGGTGCCTTTTGGGATCAACAAGGCTGGAGCCGAATTGGTCATCAATTAGAGGATCTATTTACGAGGCTGCATGTATTTCTAAAAGAACAAGAGGTCGTTCATTTAGATGTTATTCTTTCATTGATGAAATATGACTACTTACGAAATCAAAAACAAAAGCCGCGAAAGCAATGGTGGCAAGATAAAAATGACAAAGCAGCAAAACGTCAAATCATTAATCAAATCGTCGATCACCCTATTATTTATGGAGCTAACTTCGAGGCCTTACAATTATCGGAGAATGATTTGTATAAACATACAATTATTGAGGAAATGCCATTCTCTATGAACGATTATCTTAACGATGAAATTATCAATCTCGAAAATTCATCGTCACTTATCTTCTATTATCCTACACAATCAAAAGAATCAACAAAGATATATTATACAAAGTAATGTCAGCTACCAATAAAAAAGGCCTATAGGAATAAACCATTCCTATAGCTTTTTTAATATATAAATAAAATTATATTTTATTTGTCTATAAAATTATGACTTAATTATTTAATAATTAGGCCCTATCATTCATGACAAACTTGTATAAATTATGTATATTTAATAGGGTAGGTTTGAACGTAAAAATGTAAGTGTTACCTACATTATGTTAAAATGATTATGGATACTATGAATTAAAACTGATAAAGAGGGTGATTTCATGAATATTGATACAATTGGAAAAAACATTAAGTTTTACCGCTCTCTCAAAGGCCTTACTCAAAGTGAATTATCAGAAGGCATTTGTACACAAGCACAGATTAGTAATATTGAAGCTGGAAAGTTCATCCCATTATCTACCACGCTATATTCGATCTCGAAACGACTTGGTGTTGATGTAAATCATTTTTTTCAAGCTGGTGACAACCCACAATATGACTATATTCAAGACTTCATCCAAGAGATTAGAAGAAATACGGTCGAAAGAAACTATGAAGAAGTTTATCGATTAATATTGGCTGAAGAAGGAAAACCCATTTTTGAAAGTTCTGATATGCAACAATTTATTCTTTGGCATAAAGGTGTTGCAATCGCTTATGTATTCAAAGACTACAACTTTGCACTAAAGCTTCTATTTCAAGCTCTTGAATTAACTTATAGTGGAAAAGGAAGTTATTCGCAGGAGGAAATTCAAATCCTTAACTCCATTGCTGCTATCCATGAATTAAAGGGTGAAGTGGAGTTAGCGATTGACTATTATGCTAGGGCCTTGCAACAAACAACTCATATCCCTGATTTAAATCCTAAAATAAAAGTGAGGCTCTTATATAATTATGCCATAGCTGAAACAGCTTTAAAAAACTTCCAGCATGCACTAGAATTAGCTGATAAAGGCCGACAATATTGCATTACCAATGGTTTGCTTTATTTACTTGGCGAATGTACGTATTTGAAAGGTTATTGTTTAGTCGTGGAAGGGGAAAAAGAACAAGGGAAACATTTTATTGAACAAGCCATTGTTTTATTCCGACTAGAAAATAAAGATGAACTCGTTCATATCGCCGAACGCAGAATAAAAGAAGTACTTACTAGAATCTAGTAAGTACTTCTTTTTTTACGTGCAGTTGAAAGAATTAATGAGCATGTGGTAAGACATTAATGACTACGCCGTCGACTCCAAATGCTACAGGGTCAACTAAAACGCCAGCTCCGATTAGAACTGCTCCAATAACAAACGTTGCAAGAAGTTTCTTATTTTTCATTACTTACTCACCTCTCTTCTTTTCTAGTAAGGTAAGTATAACTCGAATCTATCAACCATGTATTTCCAGTCTCGGTCGTTTAATAGGACTTATGCCCAAGAATTATTGCTCCTTTTTCCATTTTCTTTTTATTTATAAACTTACTTATATCAACAATTTTTTTAAAATAATTGTCGCTAGTTCCCGTAATTGCATGGTTTTAGCTCATGAATCTATCATATAGTAGCATTAATCGCGATAGTTTGACAACATTTTTCAAATATATAGTTTTAGAAAAAAGTACTATTTATGAAATAAAACTTCATTGTATCTAGTTCCTTTTTATATGTAATCATCATAACCATTTATGATTTATTACCCTGTTTTGGTATTTTTTAACATGATAGTTTTTGTATGAAAGTTACTTATGTGCGATAGGTTGTGCCTTGAAGTTAGTTGGTCATCCATCTTGCGATAGACGACCTTAACAGGACAATGCTCCCTTTTTAATCGTGCGGACTCCTAATGGTGATGGAGTTGTAAACGGGCCAACTGTTTAAATAGTCGCCACTACTTTGATTTTTGTTGGTGGCGAAGTGATTTGGGGCTTCGCCATGTGGGTTTTGTATGAAAGTTACATGGGTGGTGCTCATTTCTCAAGTTAACTTGACCTTTCTGTCTTTGTTTTTGGATCGTTTTTGAAATTCGAAAATGACCTCACAGACTTAATGAATTCGTCTGAAGGTTCATTTCGATTTTCAAAACTTCACGCAAATGCGTGGAAGTAGCCAAGCAAGCTTGGCTAACGGTCCAAAAACACTTGGATTTTAGATACTAATCCTGATGGAATACTACACATTTTTTTGGTTGGTGGTGGCTGGTTGTGTTGTGCGCTGAATCTTTTTAGGAAAGCTCTTGCTAGCTCTTTCCTAAAAAGTGGCGGGGCTACTTCATGAGAATCCTCAAAACCGTTTATGAATGAAAAGCCACCAGTTAAGGAGCGAAACCACACGTTCATGTTTAGTTGGTGTCGGAGCGGCTTTTGACTGTTGCCTTCAGTGTCTTTTTGAATATCCGTGATCTACATTCTAATTGCTCTAGTACTTGCATTCATGTGTCCTAGTACTTTTACAATAGCTTCTCGTCTTTCTATTCTCGCCTTAAAGGTGCTATCTCTAGACCTTTCTACTTCTTTTCCCTCCTTCCAACTCCAAGGATTGATTTCTCACACTCATCTTCACCCATTCCACTCAATCCCTTTTCTTCGCTCAGAAAAAAACACCTCGCTACGTTTTGTAACGAGATGTTTTTAATTGGTTCTTATTTCATCCATTCAGTATGGAAAATACCTTCTTTATCTATACGTTGATACGTATGTGCTCCGAAATAATCGCGTTGTGCTTGTAGCAAGTTAGCTGGTAAAGTCTCTGTACGATAGCTATCATAATAGGAAATCGCACTTGCGAAGCCTGGCACAGGAATTCCTGATTGAATCGCAAGAGCTAACACTTCACGTAGAGAACTTTGATAATTCGCTGCAATATCGTTGAAATACGGATCTAATAAAAGATTATCTAAGTTTGGCTCTTTATCATATGCTTCTTTAATCTTTTGAAGGAATTGAGCACGGATAATACATCCACCTCTAAAGATCATAGCAATATCGCCATATCGTAAGTTCCAACCATTTTCTTCAGACGCAGCTCTCATTTGAGCAAAGCCTTGTGCATAAGAAACAATTTTACTAAAATATAGAGCTTTTCTGACAGCCTCAATAAAGGCCTCCTTATCACCGGTAAATGACGGTACCGTTGGACCAGTTAGAATCTTACTTGCCTTCACTCGCTCATCCTTCATAGCTGAAATGAAACGAGAGAATACGGATTCTGTAATAACTGGTAGCGGCACCCCAAGGTCTAACGCAGACTTACTTGTCCACTTCCCTGTCCCCTTTTGTCCAGCCGTATCTAAAATAACATCAACAAGTGGTTTGCCTGTCTCATCATCTACTTTTGTAAAAATATCAGCTGTAATTTCAATTAAATAACTGTCTAGTTCACCTTTATTCCAATCAGCAAATACTTCATGAAGCTCTTGTGCATTCAACCCAAGCGTGCGCTTCAAAATAAAATACGCTTCAGAAATTAGCTGCATATCGCCATATTCAATTCCATTATGAACCATCTTCACATAATGTCCTGCTCCATTTGGTCCAATATAAGTAGAGCATGGTTCGCCATCCACTTTTGCAGCAATTGCATTAAGAATCGGCTCAACCAGCTTGTATGCTTCCTCTTGACCACCAGGCATAATTGATGGTCCAGTTAGGGCACCCTCTTCTCCACCAGATACACCTGTCCCAATAAAATGAATACCCGTTTCCTCAAGCTCTTGATTACGACGAATCGTATCTTCGAAATACGTATTTCCACCATCAATTAAGATATCGCCTTTTTCAAGAAGTGGCTTTAATGTATCTATGGTTGCATCTGTTGCGGTACCTGCTTTTACCATCAATAAGATTTTTCGAGGAGATTCTAAAGATTGAACAAATTCTTCAATCGTTTTTGCTCCAACGAAGTTTTTACCTTCTGCTTCGTTCTTCAAGAATTCTTCCGTCTTTTCAAATGAACGGTTAAAAACAGATACGGAATAACCGCGACTTTCAATATTTAAGGCTAAATTCTTACCCATTACTGCTAAACCAATTACGCCTATTTGTTGTTTGGCCATTTGTCTCTGACATCCTTTCTATCTATCAACATTTCTTATCATGTATGTTCTTTCTACTCCGTGAGTATTATACCATATCAAAACGAGCTTTACTTCTTCTTACCTGTTTTTATAAACGCTTACAAAAAATTTAATTCAATAAAGGGGAAAAGTCAGTCAAAAAAACATGAATAGTTATCGTTGGTTTTGAAAAGATAAATATATTGATATATGTTTTCATTCAATGTAACCGGGTATTAAGGATTTAACGTAACGTACACGAATAAGGAGGCTAAGAAAAATGAGTTCATACGATTTTTCAGAAATTCAAAAATCCGGACAACCACCACAAGCCCAAAGCAAACAACCCGGAATAGAAAAGCAAATGGAGCCTAAGCCGATTTATGATAATCCATCCTACAAGGGAAGCGGAAAACTAACTAATAAAGTTGCCCTTATTACTGGTGGCGATAGCGGCATTGGCAGAGCAGCAGCCCTTGCGTTTGCTAAGGAGGGCGCCTCCGTTTTTATCGTCTATTTAGATGAACATCATGATGCAAATGAAACCAAACAAGCCATTGAAAAAATAGGAGGACAATGTGAAATTTTGAGTGGTGACGTTGGTAATGAAACCTTTTGTAAACAAGCTGTCGAAGATGCCGTCAATCGTTTTGGAAAGCTCGACATCCTTGTTAATAATGCCGCCGAACAACACTACCAAACCAAAATTGAACAAATTAGCTCAGAGCA
This sequence comes from Alkalihalobacillus pseudalcaliphilus, assembly GCF_028610675.1. Taxonomy (NCBI): domain Bacteria; kingdom Bacillati; phylum Bacillota; class Bacilli; order Caryophanales; family Bacillaceae; genus Alkalihalobacillus; species Alkalihalobacillus pseudalcaliphilus. The sequence continues at coordinate 28,644 of NZ_JAQQWS010000018.1, read as the reverse complement.
ACTTCACCGTACATTTCAAACTAACTTTTTCGCTTATTTTTATTTCATTCAAGCGGCCATGCCCCATCTCAAAAAGGGAAGTTCCATTATTAACACAGCTTCGATCACGGCATATAAAGGAAACCCTGTTTTGATGGATTATGCTTCAACTAAAGGAGCTATTGTTTCCTTAACTCGCTCTTTATCTGAAAGCATCGTTTCCACTGGCATCCGTGTAAATGCAGTAGCTCCGGGACCCATTTGGACTCCATTAATTCCCGCTTCATTCCCAGAAAACGATGTTGCTAAATTTGGTACAGATACACCGATGGGCCGCCCAGGACAGCCAGCAGAATTAGCTCCAGCCTATGTTTACCTAGCATCCGAAGACTCCTCCTATATGTCTGGTCAGGTTCTCCACATCAACGGTGGAACGATCATAAATGGCTAATCTGCAAATAAAATTCGTAAGTAGTCGAGTGTTCATGTGCAGTTGTTACATCTATTTACAGAGGCTCTTCAGAGGGTAATGCGGCTTTATTTACGCTTTTATCCAACATGTAGCCGCTAATCTTTATTAGTAAAGATTAACGGCTACTTCCATTCCCATCCATTTATTTATTGAACACGAATCATTTCTAGCTTCCTTGCTGAATTCGCAACCTCAGTTGACGATTGATCAATCTCATTAACCGCCGTCACAATGCGCATAAGTTCAGATTCCATTTTTGTATTTTGCTCTTTCAGAAATTTCATCACATGCCAAATTTCTTCAAATGACTTCTCTGATCCCTTCATCTCTTCCATACCGCTACCTACAACCGAATGTACCTCTAAAACACGTTTTGACACGCTCTCAATTTGTTCATTGGTTTTTGTTATAAGATCTGTTACATTTCCAGTTGTCCGTTTCGTTTGTTCAGATAATTTTCGGATTTCATCGGCAACAACCGCAAACCCCCTCCCATATTCCCCAGCACGGGCAGCCTCAATGGAAGCATTTAAGGCTAATAAATTGGTTTGCTCTGCGATTTTCTCAACAATATCAATAACATGATGGACTTCTCCAGCAAACGTTCGTAATCGTTCAGATCCTTCTGTAATTTCTAAAATACTATCCATAACCGTTTCCATATTCTGAGCTTGTTTCGCTACTTGCTCTTTGCCACTTGTCGCATACCTCTCAGCTTTTATCGCCAATTCCGAACCCTCCTTCGCCAATCCTCCTACTGCTTCGGTCTGGCTGGCTAACTCTTTTACCGCACTATGACTTTGCTCAGACACGGCCGCTAGCACTGCTGAATGTTCATACAAGCTATCAATCATTTCGTTTCGGTCTTTTTCACTCGCATCTTCTATATCTTGTTGTTCACTCCCGTACCCATCTAAAATCAATTGTTGCTCTAAGTTGAAAAGACGGTATACAGCAATAATACTCCTCGTCGTATCAACGCCTTGATCAGCAAGCTGCTCGACTGTGTTCACAACTTGAATAAATAACTGGTTATACGCGGATAAATACCATTTGCTTGAAAGACCTATACGAATGTGGGCTTTGGCAATCCTCGCTCTTTTTTTGATAAAACTTTCATTGATTTCTGCTGAAAATAACTCTAATATATGTTGTTTAAACGTTAACTTTAATCTATCGACAGAGCTGTGTTCTTCAATTAGGGCCAACAAATTAGGCTGTTCTGTTATGGTCGCATAAAACTCAGAAGTAATCTGTTCAATGTTCTCTTCAATATAAGGCTTTAACCACTTTAAGACTCGTAAATCATACTCAGTTATACCAATTGATGTGAATGTTAAATAATCTTGAATGTATTCCATCGTAACTTCAGATAACGTAATGTCTTGTAACTGCTTATACCATTGATCTTGCTTGCCCTTACTTCTTCTACCTTTACGACTCAAAAAACTCATCACTGCCATCTCCTTTTATTCGTTCCCTCTATACTCTTATCTTTTATATCGACCATATCAACCATTACTTTATATCCAGGTAGATTGTACCTTAACCTTTTTCATATTGAAACTATATTTTTCCTAACGATATAACATTTCTCTACCCAGCACATGTTGAGGTGGCTCTTGATTTATTTTTTATATGAAAGTTGATGCTGATGCTCATGTGCGGAGCTTTGCTCACCGCTACCGAAAATCACGCTCCGAGACAATCGCTTGGCACTAAGCTAATCGGCTATACGCTGGATCTCAGCTCTGCCACTACGTACCATGAGAGTCTCCGCATGACTCGCCCGCTGGGTACTCTCATTCTCAAGTACAAATAACATTCTTACAACAATAACTAAAGTGCAAGTGAATGAAGAACCACCAGTTAAAGAGAGAAACCTCATTTTCATGTTTGTGGGTGACGACTTCTTTAACATCTAGCTTGTTTACAACTCCTTCACCATTAGGAGTCGGATGATCAAAAAGAAAGCAATATCCTGCTAAGGTCGAAAGGTAGAGGGTTGGCTAATCTCAAGGCACAAACTATCGCCCCTAAATACACTTTGATACAAAACGCTCATGGCGAAGCAGTCGCACACAAGCTACTTTCATAAAAAACATTGACTTACTCCTAATAACTCATTATGATGTTTGAGGTGATTGGAAATATGGAAACATTTTAACAGCCATAATACTAGGAATTTGGTCAAACTATAGATGAAGTAGCGGTAGTCGACCACCTCCTTTAATCACCTATTTCATTTATAAAAACAAGGAGGATTTATATGCATACAGGCTCTAATCAAATTAATACCGTTGGCGCACATGCTGACGTTAAAAGAGCACCGATTATGATTGCTCTAATCATTGGTGCATTTTTTGCCATTTTAAATGAAACATTATTAAACGTCGCCCTTACGCAGCTCATGGTAGAGTTTCAAGTGGGTGAAGCAACCGTTCAATGGCTATCGACCGGGTTCATGCTTATGGTCGGTATTTTAATTCCAGTATCTGCCTTACTCATTTCTTGGTTTACAACAAGACAAATGTTCATTGGTGCAATGACTTTATTTACTATCGGAACATTAATAAGTGGATTGGCCCCTAACTTTTCCGTCTTACTTATCGGCCGACTAATCCAAGCTAGTGGAACTGGATTACTTCTCCCGATTATGATGAATACTATTCTTGTCTTGTTCCCCCCAGAAAAACGCGGTGGTGCGATGGGAATGATGGGACTCGTCATTATGTTCGCTCCTGCCTTAGGACCAACATTATCCGGGGTTATTATAGAAGCTCTGAATTGGCGGTGGTTATTCTTTAGCGTTGTACCATTTGCATTATTCTCGATTCTTTTTGCTTTTATATTCTTAAAGAATGTAACGAAAGTAACGAAGCCAAAAGTCGATGTTATTTCCATTATTCTTTCGACACTTGGTTTTGGTGGAATCGTATTTGGATTTAGTAGTGCTGGTGAAGGAGCTAGTGGATGGACACACCCAGAAGTTTACGGGACGATTATTCTCGGTGCCTTGTCGCTGATTTTATTCGTATTAAGACAATTAAAGATGGAAGAACCAATTTTAGATGTTCGCACGTTTAGATCACCCATGTTCTCCATCACAACCATTTTACTTATTATTGTCATGATGTCTATGTTCTCAACGATGATATTAATTCCAATGTTTTTACAAGGCGCTATGGCACTTACCGCATTTGCTGCTGGTCTTGCCCTGCTTCCTGGAGGATTATTGAATGGTTTAATGTCACCAATAATGGGGAAGTTATTTGATAAGTTCGGACCGACCTTTTTAGTCCGCCCTGGTGCTATCTTACTCGTAGTTGTACTCATTTTATTTACGACAATCCATACAGAGACACCCATTTATGTTTTTGTAGTCTATCACTGCTTATTAATGGTTGCCATTGCAATGATGATGATGCCAGCACAAACGAATGCTTTAAATGAATTGCCACCCAAATATTATCCACACGGTACGGCGATATTAAATACATTGCAGCAAGTAGCTGGGGCCATTGGTGTCGCTTTGTTTATTAGTATTATGTCAAACAGCCGTACGAACTATCTTTCCGAAAATGTTCAGGGAGAGCCTAGTGTTCAGGACTTCGCGTTAAGCTTAACCGCTGGTGTACAAACTTCTTTTAAAGTGGGACTTTGTTTTGCTATTGTGGCACTCGTCTTAACTTTCTTTATCAAACGAGTAAAAGAACCAAAGGATATATAAATTCCTTTTATAAAGTATTTTATTTGTAATACGTAGACTTTCTCTTATATACTAGTAGTAAGTATTAATTTTTCGTTTGAGGAGGAAAAGTCATGAATCCTTTTTCAATCAGGCAGGCTCCTGAATTTATTCAAAGAGAAATTCAATTAATCCAAGAGCATATTGCTCCGATGTTAAAAAAGAGCTTAGGTTTCAGTTTTATTTCTTTTCCGCTCATTGGATTTTCGATTATTAATATTTTCTTTTTAGTAGCCATCGTTCCAGATACAGCTCCCAAAATGATTCCTATCATAATTTATGCGATATTAGGTGCTTTAGGTTTTGCGTTACTTAAAGAATCTTCCATAAAAAATAAAGAGGTTCATCGTACGGGTATAGCCTTTATGAAAAAGCGCATTGAGACGAGTACAGATGTAATAGATGACGTAAAAAAACGCTATATAAAATCACTTGAACAGAAACCGCAACAGGCGATAAATGTTTTTTGCGAATTCCTCACTTATGAGCATAACCGAGCCACATCAAGGAACGATTAATTGTTTAATAAAAATAAAAAATGCTACCTACGGGTTCTAGCCCATAGGTAGCATTTTTCATGTAGGATCCTTTCCTCCAAACCCCTCAAGCTTTTCAATTAATTGAGTCGGTATTTGGAGCCGCTGACCTTGAACACCTAATAAATCTAACCATTCATCCGATGACTCTTCATCATGCTTTTTAATTTCAGCTACTTCTTTATGCAATTGTTCCATTCTTCTATCCAAAGCATCTGCTGTCGTTGCTGCGTTTTTTAATTCATTCGTTAAGTACTCAGGGATTTCTTTATTAAATTTATAATATATTTTGTGCTCTAAGCTAGCCCAAAAATCCATCGCAATTGTACGAATTTGAACCTCAACACAGACCCGCTCTTCACGATCACTCATATAAACCGGTACTTGTAAAATTAAGTGGAGACTGCGATATCCATTTGGCTTCGGTATTTCAATATAGTCTTTAACTTCCATAATTTGAATATCTTTTTGTTTTTTGAGCATATCCGCAATGCGATAAATATCAGAAATAAATGAACATGTTATACGAATCCCAGCAATGTCTTGTATATTCTCTTTGATACTTGCTAATGTAAATGGATGCCCTTTACGAATAATCTTTTTTAATATACTTTCTGGCTCTTTTAAGCGAGCTTTCACATGTTCAATTGGATTATATTCATGAATATATTCAAATTCCTGTTGTAATATATTGATTTTGGTTTCCATTTCATCAAGAGCAAATTTATAAGCCATTAGAAATTTCGTCATCTCATCTTTAGCAGATTTGATTTTGGTTAAATCAATATTGGTCATCACCATCAATCACTCACTTCATCCTTATTGGGTTACTTCTACTCCATCCTTTGACTTAGACTCACCATAGATTCGCTTAGCTATTTCAGGTGCAAATTGAAATAGAGCAATACCAACCATTGCAGAGGCTAAGATAAACACACTGCTAAAAGCCTTTAATGATACAGAAGCAAGTGCCGCAATAATGATAGAAAATTCTCCTCGTGCAGTCAAAGACAAACCGGCCCTCAAGGCAACCGGCCGTGATAAACCATACATACGTCCACCCCAAACACCAACTAATACTTTTGCTAGGATTGACCAAGTTAAGACTATCAATAAGAGACCTACCATAGGAATTCCATCATTAAACTGAATGGTTGTACCGAAATACAGGAAAAAGAGTGGCATTAATAAATCGCGAGAGCGCACAACGATTTGTTCGATCTCATGTGTTCTTCTAACTTCAGCCATCATAATTCCTGCTAAAAATGCACCTAAAACCTCAGACAAGCCGAGATACAATGCTAAACCTCCATAAGCCAAAGCAATACCTGTTACAAATAAAATAATACCATCACCATGAACGTGACGTCTAAAGAAAGGACCTAAATGTACAAAAACTGAACGACCAATTAAAATCGCTCCGACAACTAGTGTAACCAACTTAACCACAAGCCAAGAGATAGAGGCAAAGGTAATGGATTCTCCTGCTGTAAAGCCTACTAAAACAGCTACCATGATTGGTGCAACTAAATCTTCAAAAATAAGTAGCCCTAACATAAAGTCAGATTCTGGATGATTTAAGCGATTACTACTTTCTAATAATTTCGCCGTAATAGAAGAACTCGTGGCATATACAACCGCACCAACGATAAAAGCAGATAAATAATCCAACCCAAAAAAACCACTGATAATTACAGTTATTCCAAAACTCAGCACAACATCTAAGATACCTGGTCCAAGCACTTTTTTTGCCACAGTTAAAAGCTGTTTAATTGGAAATTCCATACCGAGCATAAAAAACAATAATACGATCCCAATCTCGCCAGCGAAATGTAATAAATGATTATCCGTCAACACGCCACCTAATACAATACCAAGTAATATAAATAGAATAACGCTTGGGATTTTAAATTTCGTCCCAAAGAATCCTGTAAAAAAAAGCAATAATAACACTAGTCCCGATCCTAGTAATTCATTTAATTCCAAAAGCAATATCCTCCTTTTACATACAGCAAACGCTCACTTTGATGTAAAAGCCAAAACAAGCACAACGTATAGGTTCCTTTAACAAGGTTTCCTAGTATGGCTTAAAATATCCCCCCGATTTTACATTTTTCACCAAAAACCTCATTTTTTTAGATTTTATATGAAAGTTACTTAAGATGATATGCACATCTTCGATGAGCGCTCCGAGAATGGGGGACACGCTTTCCGCAGGCCTTGCTTGTGCCTCCGCGCGTCGCTTGCGGGGTCTCATCAGGCTATTCGTGCAGGAGTCGGCCACCCCATTTCCTCCGCTTGGGTTGGTGCATGCTTCTTGGTTAGAGAACTACTCATACAAAACCAATGAATGAAAAGCCAACAAATAAAAAAGCAAATACTAATTGAATGAAGTTCCACCAGTTATAGAGTGAAACCCTACTTATATGTTTGGAGAGGACTAGTTGTAAACGTACCCATAGGTTATGAAGTCGTCACTACATATGAATGACTACTTTGTGCAGATACTCCAAGATTTGGCCTCAGCAGTATCTTCACGATTCCTTATGAACCTTAAGCTGGAGATAGATGATTTTCATCTTTGTTGGTGGTGGAGCAGTTTTGGCTCCGACATGGGCGTTTTATATGAAAGTTAGTGCGAACATAGAGCGTTTATCACCGCTACCTAAAATCATGCTGTGCTGGGTACTGCTCACTCTTAAGTTTAAGCAACATCTACGCTCCGCATTGTCAGTTCTATTTTCGGTTTCATTGCTGCGTATTTTGTTTTGCTCCGCATTGTAGACCAGTTCACTCGGCTCCTTTGCTGCAAAAGCCACTTTCATATCTGTTGGTGGCGAAGTGAATCCGCTTCGCCATGTTGGTTTTGTATAGAAGTGAACTTAAGGGCGATAGGCTGTGCCTTGTGTGTTCTTCTTCAAAATCACTCTGGGACAGAGGACTTTTCTCAGGCGGGGACTGAACTCTAATCGCATAATAAAAAACCTAAAAAGTCTATGTTTAACCTTTTAGGTTTCTTAAGAATGATAAATTATTTAAGTACAAATTTTTCAATGGCCTTGGCGACACCATCTTCATTATGGGAAGAGGTAACCCAATCCGCTTCCTCTTTAATGATTGGCTGGGCATTACCCATGGCTACTCCAACACCGGCTTCACGAATCATCGCCAAATCATTAATGCTATCTCCACAAGCTAGGACTTCTTCCATCGTAATACTTAGCTTTTCACAAACTTTTTTAATGGCGTTCGCTTTATTAATACCTAAAGTATTAACTTCTAGATTGAACGGGTGAGAATTACTAATTTCAAACCCTCCATGTTCTTCTAAAGCTTTTAAAAGAGCATCGCGTACGTCTTCTGTCTCGAATTGAAAACCAAATTTGAGCCAGTTATGACGATCTGCATCGACTGGGAATTCATTTCTCCAAACTTTTTCTTCTGTAACGGCCCAATACTGAGTTTGATGTTTCTCCATTAGTTGATAGAGGAGTTCAATATCTGAAAAAGGAACGTTTTGTCGCTCTAAAATTTCTCCAGTCGGTCCCCAAATTTCACTTCCATTAACAGTAATATGATAGTCAAGCTTTAATGCTTCACGATACTCTTGACTTGTTAGTAAGGAGCGGCCTGTACTAAGCATGACATGTACCCCTTTTTCTTTTGCCGCTTCAATCGCTTGTTGATTTGCTGGGGATACAACATGCTCTGAATTTAATAAGGTACCATCCATATCTAATGCTATTAAACGTATTTCTTTTCTCTCCACTTTATTCATCCTTTCTTTTGTATGAAAGTTACTTATGAGCGACAGTTTGTGCCGTGAAGTTAGTTCGTCATCCATCTCGCGCTAAATGACCTTAGTAGAACAGTGCTCCCTGTTTGTTCAGGCCGACTCCTGATGGTGATCGAGCTGTAAACGGGCCAACAGTTTGAACTTTCGCCACTACTTTCATCTTTGTTGGTGGCGAAGTGAACCGTCTTCGCCATGAGCGTTTTATATGAAAGTTGGTGCTGATACTCATATGCGCGGTTCTATTTGTTCCTACCGAAAATCATGCTGCACAGCCTTTGGAGCTTAGATCTGCCATTAGTTTCCCTAGCCTCTTCTCCATGTTTTCATTCGAACTATTTACTGATACTTTTAGTTTATCTTATTGTGAAAAAAAGTACAAAGAAGCTAATCAATTCTTTGTACTTTCTCATCGTATAATCCAGCTTTTGATACCTGTTGATTTTCTCTTACCTTTGCTTGAGGCTTACTTATCAATCCAAAATATAAGCCAATTCCAATAAGCACATATATGGCACTCGTCATATAAAGTGTTTCAAAGCCTATAGTAGCGATTACCCAACCCAGTAAAGCTGAACCTAGACCTACACCAATATCAAATACGGATAAAAAGGTCGCTGTTGCCGCTCCCGCTCGATGGTAAGGGGCACCATTAATAGCAAGAGTTTGGAAGCTCGGAAATAGAGTTCCCCATCCGAGTCCAATAAATGCGGCTGCAAGTAAGAAGACGACGGTCGTTTCGCTTATACTTAAAATGAATAACCCGACCGCAAAAAAAACAATACATGGATACACAATGACGTTCGCTCCATAACGGTCAAAGATACGGCCTGTAAACGGCCTTGTAATAATCAAAATTACGGCATATACAATAAAAAATAAACCCGAAACAGAACCTAGCCCTATTTCTATAGCATAAACCGAAACAAAGGACAAAATCCCAGCATACACGATAGCAAAGAAACACGCTATGAAAGATATACGCAACGCACTTTTCTCGATGATGTCTTCTTTTTTTGAAATTGATTCACTGTTTACGTATCGCTCTTCAGAAAAAGTAAACCATAACATAACACTACATATAAACGCTCCTGTCGCTAAGACGGAGGCTACGGAAAACAACCAAACCTCTCCATAATTCTGAAGGATACTTATTCCTAGAAACGGACCAATAACCATACCTAAATTCATAGCTAAGACATAATAGCCCATTCCTTCACCACGCCTATGCTGAGGAATCACATCTGCAACAATCGCTCCTCCCGCCGTCGTAACCATACCAAAGCCAATTCCATGTAAGAAACGTAAGACGAGTAATCCAGGAATCGATAGTGGCACCAAATATAAAAAAGCCATGGCAGCAAATATGATAACCCCCACGAGCAAAATAATTTTTGAACCAAACCGTTCTATCATTCTCCCTGCTAATGGCCTTGTTACAATAGCAGAGATTAGCATAATGGTAGTCGTTAGCCCTGCTTCCATCGCTGTACCCTGTCGTACATCTAAAATAAATACAGGTAAACTCACCAATAAAACATAAAATGTGCTAAAAATAAAAAAAACGCATGCAGCGATGCTTATAAACCCTTTCGTCCATAATTTGGACTTTGTTTCTTCTTGTATCATATAACTTTACTCCCCATTTTTTATCTATTTGATCATAACAAATAGATTATCATATGAATAATATATATTTTATAATGTAGTTATATATATAAAATATAATAGAGGTGTCTAAAGTGGATATTAAAGCTCTTTATTATTTCAAAGTAATTGTTGAAAAAGGCAGCATCTCAAAAGCAGCTCACTTTTTACATATGGCTCAACCGCCTTTAAGTCAGCAACTCAAAAAGCTTGAACAAGAGATGGAAGCCACGTTAATTAAGCGCTATCGAGAAAAGTGGGAAGTGACCGAAGCCGGGCACGTCCTTTACCGCCATGCCAATGACATATTAAATCAGATGAGTAAAATTAAAGATGAGATTGTAGAAATAGCCGGAGGACTAAAAGGAACATTATCAATAGGGGTCGCTTCATCATGTATCACCATGTTGCCAAAAGCAATTAAACTTTTTAAAAAACAATATCCTTCTATCCATCTAAAACTCATTCAAGGTGATTCGGCTTTTATTCAAGAGAAGCTTGAGCGACAAGAAATTGACTGCGGTATTGTCCTTTCTCCGGAAAAACGTGAGCACTTTCACTATAGCGATCTACCTGCCCAACCCATCGTTGCCATTATTCCAGCAGCATGGAAGTCTGGTTTTCAACAGGAGAAAATTAGTACAATTGAACTCATTGAGCAGCCCATTATTTTGTTAAGCCCCTTAAAAGGGTACGATATTGCGGAAGATATATTAAACCATCTAAAAACATTTTCAAGTCCACTTCAAGTTATATTAGAGTGCCAGGATATCCCGACAATTATATCCTTAATTGCCAATGAAGTTGGCTTATCGATTATTCCGAAGCCTGACTTGGACTATATTAAACGTCAAGCAGTTTCTATCCTAGAACTGTCCGATTTTTCTAGGAAAGTGCAACCGGTTTTGGTTACCAACCAACTCACTTATATCAATCAAGCCACACATAATTTCATTCAATGCGTAACAGAAAGCACCCACTCATAAAAAGTGGGTGCTTCATCATTACTTCTTACATAGAGGATGATTGCTGTTCCTTGTTTTCCTTATTTTCTAAATGAATCTTATGATTTTTACCCCATTTATCCATAGCCTCTAAGATAGGAATTAAACTATTCGCATACTCAGTTAAGGAATACTCTACTCTTGGCGGTACCTCCGCATACACTTTTCTTTCCACGATATCTTGAGCTTCTAAGTCACGTAACTGGGCGGTAAGCATTTTTTGAGTAATCCCAGGTATTGCTCTTCGTAATTCATTAAAACGCATTTTGGGATTCATAATTAACTGATATAAAATTTTGTGAGTCCATTTTCCAACCAACACCTCTAAAGCTGCCTCAGCACGACAAGTTGACATGCTCTCACCCTTTCATTGTTTCCTTTTGTATACTATAGCACCTTTTAGTGCGTACTATCCAATTTTAGTATTCACGGGCATACTAAGAGTAACAACAGAAAATGGAGGTATAAGAAATGACATACACACTACATGCAGATACAAAGCTCGGTCAATTCCAACTAAAAGTAAGTCAGCTTGAACGTTCCATCAATTTTTATGAAAACATCCTAGGTTTTCAAACGTTATCTCGTTCAGATCAACATGCTTATTTGAGCGTTGATGGTGTTAACCCTTTACTCATTTTACAAGAGGTGAAAGGAGCAAAAGTGACACCACCCAACCAAACTGCAGGATTATATCACTTTGCCATCCTCCTCCCATCACGTAAGGAACTAGGGCTTTTACTAAAAAATATGATCGCCCACCAAATTCCTTTAGGCTCTGGCGACCACGGCGTAAGTGAAGCTTTCTATTTATCAGATCCTGATCAAAATGGCATTGAAGTTTACGCAGATAGACCACGCTCGCAATGGGAGATTGACGACCATGGACATTATGTAATGACAACAGAAGCTGTTGATGTTAAATCTATGCTCGATGTCGTTAACGATGAAACTTTTAAAGGATTACCAGCTGAAACCGTGTTAGGTCATGTGCACCTGCATGCCCACTCTCTCCCAGAAGCCGTTCAATTTTATCGAGATGTTATCGGCTTTGAGGTTGTGATGGATGTTTCAAGAATGGGAGCTACTTTTTTAGCAGCTGGTCGCTACCACCATCATCTCGGATTAAATCGTTGGGCAGGGCCACAAGCTCCTCTAAGAACTAGTGATGCAGTTGGACTTTCCTTTTACACGATTGTCGTCCCAACAGAAGAAGAGCTGGCACGTATTCAAGAACATTTCCAAGAACTGAACCAACCATTTGAAAATGACCAAACAACACTAAAGGTTGTCGACCCAAATGGAGTAAACGTTCATTTCGAAGTCCAAACACTAGCAGTCTAACGAGACTACTACTAACAAGCCAAAGAGAGTATTTCTATAACTCTTAACTGGTGACTTTTCATTGATAATTGGTTTTGAGGATACTCATATTTTGCCGTAACCCCCGCCACTTTTTGGATGTTGCTTGTAAGAGCAATTCCAAAAAGATTCAGTGCACCGCACAAACAGCCAACAACAAAGATAAAAGTAGAGGCGACTATTTAAACAGTTGCCCCTTTCACAACTCCATCACCACTAGGAGTCGCATGAACAAAAAGGGAGCAGTGTCATGTTAAGGTCGTCTATCGCCCCTAAGTCCACTTTCATACGAAACCCACATGGAGCCGTTAGCACAGCGCCACGCGATTGTCTCGGAGCATGATTTTCGGTAGCGGCAAGTAGAACCCCGCACCCAATTATTAGCATCACTTTCATACAAAAAACCGTCGGCATCTGTACAATGTCAACGGCTTTTATTTTTCATGTTAAAAGAAAAACATGAAACACTTATTCATTTTTATTTATCTAAACATTAAATAGCCCAAGACACCAAAACCTACGATAAAGCAGTAGATAGAGAAGTAAATAAGCTTACCGCTTTTCATAATATTAATAAAAATCTTTAAGGCAAAATAAGAAGCAAATAATGATGCGACAAACGCTATACTATATAAAAATATTTTTTCAGCAAATTGCGGGTCATTAAAAACATCATTTAACGCCAATATACCGCTACCTAAGCTAACTGGTATATAAAGAAAGAATGAGAACCGAAGTGCTAAATCTCTTGACCAACCAACAGCTAAAGCAGCAACAATCGTCGCACCCGAGCGACTAATTCCAGGCATCAAAGCGACCATTTGAGCTAAGCCAACAATAATAACAGCTTTTAGTGTCATATCAGATTCCGTTTTTGTCCCTTTAAGTTTACGAATAATAAAAAGGGCAACCCCAGTAACGAGTAAAGCAATGGCTATGATACTGATTCGACCAGTCTGTGTAGAAATCCAATCCTCTAACAGTAAACCCGCAATAGCAGCAGGTACAGTTGCAATGACTAAATAAACCCAAAATCGAAAATCATTTTCATAATCCGAGCTTTTCGTTTGTAAGTATCTTAGAGCACCACCGATAAGCCGAATTAAATCTTTTCGATAAATAAAAATGACGGCAATTAATGAAGCAAAGTTAACTAATATCTCAAAAGTAAGTCCTTCACTTTCTAATCCAAAAAAATATTGAGCCAAAACGAGATGACCACTTGATGATACAGGAATTGGCTCCGTAATTCCTTGTATTAATCCCAATATTAAATATTGTACCCATTCAGCTAGTTGTCCTAAGCTTTCCATAATATCTACTCCTATCCCCCATATATAGCACGACTACCTTGTCTATTGTAGTAACTCTACGCAAAGTGCGTATAAAGCACTTGTTAAAATTATATAAATCCCCGTTTACGGACAAGCACTTCTTCCATTATATGACGTTAAGAGTAAAATGAGAATCATTAATTTCGAATGATAATATAGACAAGGTAAACAAGATAAATAAGAATCAGTATACTTCCCTCTCCTTTACCTACCTTAAAGTTCGTTCGTGAGAAGATTAGCAGGACTAATGTAAATATAATAAGAATAACGACATCGACAATTACACGTGGGTCTACAGTTAGTGGTGTTATCGTCGCAGCAACTCCAAGGATAAACAGAATATTAAATACCCCACTACCGACAATATTTCCGAGTGCAATATCGCTCTCTTTTTTTATAGCCGCAATAATAGCTGTCACAAGCTCTGGTGATGATGTCCCAATCGCAACAATCGTTAAACCTACCAACGTCTCGCTCATTCCTAGCTGAATCGCTATCGCCGAACTGCTCGAAACAACAAACTCGCCTCCTAACAAAATCGCAAGTAAGCCAAGAACAGATATACCTATGGCCTTCCCCCATTTTTTCTCTACATTTTCGTAAGGGTGTGGTTTCCCTTTATCTCTAATCCTTTCTTTTCGAATTACTTCAATAATGTAATATAAAAAGACCGCGAATAGGAGTAAAAAAAGAATTCCTTCACTTCGCGTAATAACGTTTGCCCCACCCGAGTGCAAATTTTTATCATTCATCAAAATAAACAAGCTAATACTCGCCAATAATGTAAAAGGAATTTCCTTTCGAACAGTATTGTCTTGAACCTTTAAAGGATAAATCATCGCCATGACACCGACGATAAATGTCATATTAAAAAGGTTACTTCCGACCACATTACCTATCGCCATTGCTGAACTTCCTTTTAAAGCGGCAAGTACACTGATAATAAGCTCAGGAGCACTTGTCCCAAACGCAACAATCGTTAAGCCAATGACAAGTGGCGAAATGTTCATGTATTTTGCCATTGTAGAAGCACCATTAACAAAATAGTTAGCTCCACCAATGAGTACGATAAATCCAACTAGAAGTAGAATATAATTTAGCAATATATGAGCCTCCCACAGTTTCTTATTACTCAGTATTTACGCTTGTACTCATTCTTATTTTAGAAAGTGGGAAAAAATGAAAAAACCATCAACATTCACATAATTATTTTTGTGAACATGATGGTTTTGGACTGATATATTAGATTAGTTTCTTTTATTTAAATACTTTTACCCTTTCTTCTATCGGCAGAAATGACTTTTGGACGGGTTCTTGTCCTGCCATCCCAAAAGGCATTTGGGCTATGAGGCGCCATGAAGCAGGTATATCCCATTGCTCTTTTAGAAGATCATCTACAATGGGGTTATAATGCTGAATTGATGCGGCTAATCCTTGCTCAGCAAGTGCTGTCCATACGGCAAATTGCTGCATACCGGAGGATTGTTCGGTCCAAGCTTCAAACTTCCCTTTGAACTGAGGCTTATCCTTTTCATAAGTAGACGTTATCGCTTCATCATCAAAGAAAAGAATGGTTCCATAGCCTGATTGGAAGCCACTTAATTTTTTGTTCGTAACTTCAAATTGTTCAGTCGATAACTTTTCTTGGAGCAGGTCCTTGACTCCTTGCCAAAACTGCTTATGCTGCTCCTCGAATAAAATGGCTACCGTACTACTTTGTGAATGGAAGGCTGTTGGTGAATGCTTTACGACCTTTGAAACGATTTCAGTAATTTTTTCATTGGAAATGGGTGTTTCATTACGAACGATTCGAATTGTTCTACGTTGTTCTAGTGAATCTAAGAAATAACTAGACACAAAATCCCTACTTTCTACACGTTTTCATGCTAGCTACGTTAAATGATGAGCATTTACATGTCAAGTGTCCCCACTCACCATGGGTGATTTTCATAAAGAATTTAGCTTCCACTCAATAAACTTTCTACAGGACGTACAATACGGTGTTGTGTACCCCTTTTAATGAGACTCTGACAATAAGAACAGTGAATATACAGGGTTTCTTCGTTATTAATTCCATTCCAGCCTTTAGCAATAAGATGACTGAATAAGTTCAATGAACGAACCTCATATTTAAATAAGAGCCATAGGGCAAACGTACATAGAAGAAGCACAATGATCACTGACATCACTCCATCCACATTTAATAAAAACCATTGTACTTGGCTACACATTCAGCATCATTCTAAATTCTTCATTTCATTACTGAAAAAATAGAAGATAAGCAAATAGAAGAGCAAGTGCGAGACCAAAGATAAGATAAGGGGTTTTATGTAGGAGAAATTCGCTTTTTCTTTGGTTTGTTTGGCTCTTTGCTTCTACTTTGTTTTTTTGCATCGCTTCAATCGCATCTTCTTCCAACAAGACTGTATCTTCTTGCTGCTCACTCATCATTGATTGCCTCCTTAAAAATGTTTCTTGATATTTTTATTATACATAATTTCCCTTGTTTTTGTATGAAAGTTAGTTATGGGTGATAAGTTGTGCCTTGAAGTTAGCTGGTCATCCATCTCGCGATAAATGACCTTAGTAGGACAGTGCTCCCTGTTTGTTCAGGCCGACTCCTGATGGTGATCAAGTTGTAACGTGCCAACTGTTTAAAAAGTCGCCACTATCCACGAAGAATGGTCTTTGGTCAGATACTACATGGTTTGGCTTCCGTATCTTCACATTAACCCCCTCTTTGTGCAGATACTACATGGTTTGGCCTCCGTATCTTCACATTAACCCTCTCTTTGTGCAGATACTACATGGTTTGGCTTCCGTATCTTCACATTAACCCCCTCTTTGTGCAGATACTACATGGTTTGGCTTCCGTATCTTCACATTAACCCTCTCTTTGTGCAGATACTACATGGTTTGACCTCCGTATCTTCACATTAACCCCCTCTTTGTGCAGATACTACATGGTTTGGCCTCCGTATCTTCACATTAACCGCTTCTTTGTGCAGATACTTCTCCGATTTCCTTCAGCATCTGCACATTAACATTGCTTTTCCTTTCACCTCACCAGCTTCACCTTGACCTCTTATTTATTTGAGGACAATTTGTAGCGCTGTAACCTTAGAGCGTTGGCAACGACTGATACGGAGCTAAAAGCCATCGCCGCCCCTGCTACCCAAGGGGTTAATAAACCAAGTGCTGCTAATGGTAATCCAATGCCATTATAAACAAAAGCAAAAAATAAATTTTGTTTAATATTACGCATCGTTTTTTGGCTTAAATCAATGACATGGACGACTCCAGCTAGATGATTTTTCATTAATGCGACATCTGCTGATTCAATAGCAATATCCGTACCGGTCCCTAGTGCCATACCTATGTCCGCTTCACTCAATGCGGGTGCATCGTTAATCCCATCACCAACCATCGCCACTTGATAACCTTGTTGTTTAAATCGCTTAATTTGTTCCCTTTTCTGGTTGGGAAGCATCTCTGCATAGACATGTTCAATTCCTACCTGCTTTGCTATCGTTTGGGCGGTTCTATCGTTATCACCAGTCATCAAACACACTTCTACGTTACGTTTTTTTAATCGTTGAATAACCGTAATCGCTTCAGGTTTTATCACATCAGCTACCGCTATAAGTCCAATCAATTGTTTATTACGAGCAAAGAGGATCACCGATTTACCACTTGCTTCGTAAGTACGAATCGTATTCTCAAGCTGGTCACTCTTGACTCCTTCTAGCTTCATAAATGATCGCGTACCCAAAACAACATCATCCAAGCCAACCTTCGCTCGAACTCCACCACCTGTTACACTTTCAAAAAATATCGGCGGTTCAATTTGAAGGTTTTCCTCCTTCGCCTTCCTAACAACCGCTTGAGCAATTGGATGCTCAGATTGACTCTCAGCAGACGCCGCTAGACTGAGGACTTTTTCATACGTATCATCACTATAAACGACTAAATCAGTCACTTTCATATTTCCTTGCGTGATCGTTCCCGTTTTATCGAAAACAACCATGTTAATATCTTTGGCATTTTCTAATAGCACTCCACTTTTAAAAAAGATGCCATATTCAGCAGCCCTCCCTGATCCAGCCATAATCGAGGTAGGTGTAGCTAAGCCTAGTGCACAAGGGCAGGCAATCACTAGTACTGAAATAGCCGGTATTAAAGCCACTTTTAAATCATGAGGCAATAAAATAAAAAACCAAGCACAAAACACAACGATAGCAATAAAAATAACGCTAGGCACGAAGATATGCGAGACCCGATCTACAAGTTGTTGGATATTTGCTTTTGATCCTTGGGCATCCTCTACTGCCTGAATAATTTGGGCAAGAAACGACTCCTTTCCAACTCTTGTTGCTCTCATTCTTAATGCCCCATGAAAATTGACAGTCGCTCCGAAAACAAAGGCTCCTGCCATTTTTTCGCTCGGTTTACTTTCACCCGTAAGCATGGATTCATCTACAGAAGACGTGCCTGATAAGACAACCCCATCCACCGGTATTCTCTCTCCTGGCTTTACTAGTAGGTGATCCCCTTCCATGACATCAGTAACCGCTATAACAATCTGCTTGCCGTGACGAAAAACGGTCGCTTGATTCGGTTGCAAACTCAAAAGCTTCTTAATCGCCTGACTTGTTCTTCCTTTAGCTTTTAACTCTAAGCATTTCCCTAACATGACTAACGTTAATATGACGGCGCTTGCTTCGAAATACAAATCGATAGGACCTTGAATGCCTGCCAACCTTGATTCAAATAAGAGATAGACACTATACAAATAAGCAGCACTTGTTCCTAAGACAATTAATACATCCATATTGGCATGCTGGTTGCGTACCGCTTGAAAAGCACGAAGATAAAAAGGATAACCGACAATGATTTGTACAAAGGTAGCTAATACAAATTGTACAAGCGGTTCAAACAATATAGATGGTACTGTCATAAACGATAGAAAATGAAAGTGAAAAATCATAGTCAAACATAATGGAAAGGTTAATAGGGCAGAAAATAAAAACAACCTTACATGATAATCATACGTTTGTTTTTTGATGTCTTCTTTTCCCTGCTCTTCTTCCTCCGTTAATGCTCGATATCCTAATTTAGCAATTTTTTGCTCAAAATCATGCCTTGCTAAAATCGACGGGTTGTAAATAATGGTTGAGCGTTCTAATGCGTAATTGACATTGGATCTCAGAACTCCTTCCATCCTTGCCAAACCTTTCTCAATTCTTGTTGCACACGCCGCACATGTCATCCCTTCAATTTGTAGTGTCGCTTGTTTCTCCCCAGACAATATCGCACCCCCAAATAAAAAAGACCCCTTTGCTTGTTATCACAAAGAGGTCTTTATCACGTCATCATTTATTTTACGTCGTAGCCTTGTTCTTCAATCGTTTCTTTAATTTCTGATAAAGTTACTCTCGAGTCATCAAATTGTATTTCTACTTCACCAGTATCTAATCGTACTTCAACATTGGATACACCTGTTAATTCTCCTACATTACCTTCTACGGCCTTTACACAATGACCACATGACATACCTTCTACCTTTAGTAATTCCTTCATGTCGAATTCCTCCTGTAAATTGATTTATATGCAAAGGTTAATCATTTATTCCTTCTAACGTATCATTCTTTTTACGACCGACATTAATTCATCAATCGCCGCTTCGCCATCGCCCTCTTTAATCGCTTTTGCTACACAATGATGGGTATGATCTTCTGTTAAGGCAACAGATACTTTATTAAGTGCTGCTTGTACGGCAGAAATCTGGTTGAGAATATCGACACAGTAACGGTCGGATTCGACCATACTATGGATGCCTCTAACTTGACCTTCTATCCGCTTTAAGCGATTTAATAACTGCTGTTTGTTAGGCTGCACGGTCTTTTTGGCTGAGTGTTCGCTCAAAATCCCACCTCATTTCTTTATACATATACCCCGTATACCTAAGATAACATATACACATTGAAAGTCAAGATGAACCACCCTTACATTTTTTAGCTTTTACCTTCTTTCATTTAACTTCTTTAAAGGCTTGTACTTCTTCCTTTATTTTACCTTGACGAAAGGATTATAATAAAAGCAGAATATTTTCATACAATAAGGGGGTATTAAGATGACCAAGAAAGCTTTACTTAATATTGATTATACGAATGATTTTGTTGCTACTAACGGTGCATTAACATGCGGCGAACCCGGACAAGCCATTGAAACTGCTATTGTACAGCTAACCAAAGACTTTATCGTTCATGGTGATTTCACAGCTTTTATGATCGATCTTCATAAAGAAAGTGATAAGTTCCATCCTGAAACGAAGTTATTCCCACCACATAATATTGAAGGAACCGATGGCCGCCAGTTATACGGTCAACTCGCTCCTCTTTATGAGCAAAATCAATCATTACCCCATGTATTTTGGATCGACAAAACTCGTTATTCGGCATTTGCAGGAACTGAATTAGAGCTTTTATTACGAGAACGACAAATTACTGAGCTTCATTTAGTGGGGGTTTGTACCGATATTTGTGTACTGCACACAGCTGTTGATGCTTATAATAAAGGATTCGATCTTGTTATATACGAATCCGCCGTCGCTAGCTTTGATGCAGAGGGACATACATGGGCATTACGACATTTTGAAAATAGTCTAGGGGCAAAGGTCATCAAGCTATAATCCCTTATTTGTTAGACATTTGGAGGTTCATCATGCAAAATCATTATTCAGATGATAGTTTGGCACTACACACAGATTTATACCAAATTAATATGGCGGAAACCTATTGGGAAGATGGCGTTCATGAAAGAAAGGCAGTATTTGAACTTTTTTTTCGAAAACTCCCTTTTGGAAATGGCTATGCGGTCTTTGCAGGGCTTGAACGAGCGATTCAATATTTGAAGAACTTCCATTTTAGTGAATCAGACATTGATTATTTAAGCAATGTGTGCGGTTATCGAGATGACTTTCTTCAATATTTAAAAACCGTTCGATTTACTGGAACGTTACGTTCTATGAGAGAAGGGGAAATTGTTTTCGGCAATGAACCACTCATGCGAATTGAAGCACCATTAATTGAGGCTCAACTGATTGAAACAGCTCTATTAAACATTATTAATTATCAAACATTAATTGCCACAAAAGCGGCCCGCATTAAACATGTTTTAGGTGATGACATGGCGATGGAATTCGGTACTAGACGGGCACAAGAATTAGATGCCGCTATTTGGGGAACGAGAGCAGCGATTATTGGTGGATTTGATGCTACTTCCAATGTACGAGCTGGGAAGCTTTTTAATATACCCATCTCTGGTACGCATGCCCACTCGATGATTCAAGCCTATCGTGATGAATATACAGCATTCCATAAATACGCCAGACGCCATAAAGATTGTGTTTTTCTAGTCGATACGTATAACACCTTAAAGTCTGGGGTCCCTAATGCCATAAAAGTGGCGAAGGAATTAGGTGACAAAATTAATTTTAAAGCGGTTAGGCTCGATAGTGGTGACTTAGCCTTTTTATCTAAAAAGGTAAGAAAAATGCTCGACGACGCTGGTTTCCCTGACGTTAAAATCGTTGCATCCAATGATTTAGATGAAGATACAATTATTAACCTCAAGCAACAAGGAGCACAAATAGATATCTGGGGTATTGGAACAAAACTCATTACTGCTTATGATCAACCAGCATTGGGTGCCGTTTATAAGCTTGTATCTATTGAAGATGAAAATGGTCAATTAACCGATACGATTAAAATAAGTGGAAACCCTGAAAAAGTGACCACACCTGGATTAAAACGTGTTTACCGCATTATTAACCGTTACACAAAAAAATCAGAAGGTGATTACATCGCCTTAGAGCATGAAAATCCAAATGAAGAAGATGTACTTCATATGTTTCACCCAGTTCATACGTTTATTAGTAAATACGTCCATCAATTCGATGCGATCGATTTACATGAAGTCATTTTTGAAGATGGTGTGCTTCGCTATGAAAATCCACCATTACTCGCGATTAAGAACTTCACTGCTGAACAACTATTGCTTTTATGGGATGAATACAAAAGAACCTTACACCCTGAAGAATACCCGGTTGACTTAAGTGAAGCATGTTATCAAAATAAAATGGACAATATCAAAAAAGTCAAAATGAAAGTTGATGCTTTTATTCGAGAACATGATCGTTAATTAAACGATTATTTAATTGACTTTAGTAAGCGTAGTAAACTTCTTCTAAGCATTCAAACTAAAATAAAGAGACAAGAGATTACGATGAACCTCTTGTCTCTTATTCTTTTATTAGGCAGGCCTTTTCCTAAACATACTCGAAATCGTCTTCTCGGTTTTATTGGCAATGCGCTGATAATTTTCTAGATGTTTATACGTGCTTAATAAAAGCAATGATAAGGCAATGAGTGTACTATATAAGCCAAAATCAAAAATAAAAGTCGTGACGACAAATAGCACATACATCGAAACAACACCGATGACTAAATAATTGCTGACAAAGGTTACGAGCAGTAATGAGACGATACAGATTAAAGCAATTCTCAAGTCAAGGACGAGTAGGACACCAACCATCGAGGCTGTCCCTTTCCCACCACTAAAACGCATCGTCATTGGGAATATGTGACCAATCACAACAAAAAATCCGACGACATACATGAGCGTATGAATCAGTTGTTCAGAAGCCCCATAATAGGGACCAAGAATTTGAACCATAATGACAGGAAAAACAGCTTTACAAATATCAATGAGGGCAACAATAATCCCATACTTCCACCCTAATAATATCGTTGTATTTGATGCCCCAGCATTCTTGACCCCTGTACTCTTAATATCTACTTTTTTTATTTTTCCGATTATTTGTGACCCGTGCAGGCATCCAAATAAATAACTTAGGAATATAGCTATTAAAATATACTCCATTTTGAAACACCCTCCCCCAAAGAGTTATTCTTTATTATTTATGAGCGGATGAAGTGACTCATTCACAAAATGTCGCTTAAAATTTAAACTATTAGCACTAGATACTAATAGTTTATCATAAATCAACTATTTCAAAAGCCCTTTTCTTTTTTCCAAACAAAAAAACTGATGAAACTCCTTGCTAAAATGAGTTCCACCAGTTTGACATAAGCATTATTTTCTCAGTAATTCCAAATCAAACAACGGCACATGACCATCTTCCATCGCTCTCCCCAACAAAGATTCAACAGCCGCATAGCCGTCGTCACCGAGCTGTAACGAGAACTCATTCACATAAAGGTCAATATGAGACTGGGCAACCTCCACAGACATCTCTTGAGCATGAGTCATCACATAATTGCTAGATGCTTCTGGATGGTCCCATGCATATTGCACAGAAGCTTGGATCCAGTTCTCGATCCCTTCTAGCTTACTATCCCTTCTTACAATGATGGCTCCGAGTGGGATTGGCAAACCTGTATCCTCCTCCCACCAATTACCTAAATCCTGCAAGAGTGCCAAGTCATAATTTTGGTACGTAAACCTGGCTTCGTGAATCACTAATCCTGCATCCACCTCACCGTTTTTGACAGCAGGCATGATTTCATCAAAAGGCATAACGACAATTTCCCCAATACCAGCAGGGATTTCCTGCTTCACCCATAATCGAAACAGTAAATAAGCAGTTGAACGATCGCTTGGAACGGCAATTCTTTTACCTGCGAGCTCACTAGGCTTGCTGAGTTTTTCTTGCGTTAAAACTAACGGGCCACAACCTCTGCCTAAAGCACCTCCACACGGGATTAACCGATAATCTTCAAGTAACCAAGGTAGGGCCGCATAAGAGACCTTCATAATTTCTGGCCCTTCCATTCGCGCTGCCCAATAATTCGTTTTATCGATATCAGCATACGTTACTTCTAACTCAGGAGCTTCTACAAGTCCAAAAACAGCAGCATGGAAAATAAATGTATCATTTGGGCAAGGGGAAAAGGCAATCTTCGTTTTCATGATAACACCTCCACAATCACTTCAGTGACATCTTTAAGCTGTGCAAATGCTTCCTTTAGCTTCCAAGCTTCGCGATTACGTGGACCAATCTCATTAGAAATTGTCCGAATCTCTAATACCGGAGTTTGACATAACCTTGCTGCTGTTGCAACACCAGCTCCTTCCATCGCCTCAGCTACCGCGTTAGGATATCTTTCTCTTAATTGCTCCGTTGTTTCTTTTGTACCCGTTGTCGTATTAACAGTCAAAATCATTCCTTGAACACTTGGCACATTTCGTTCTACTAACGCTTTATAAATAGACTTTTGACTATTTTTATCAACAGAGAAACTAGGATCACCTAATTGTAATTCATGTAATGGAATAAATCCTTCAGGAGACTCTGCTCCAAGGTCTGCTGCTATAATTGAGTTAGCAACAACCACTGAGCCTACAGGTGCTTGCTCTTTGAACGCCCCACCAATTCCTAGGTTAATCACCAATGAATATTCTTTTTCTTGTAAAGCCTTCATCGTAGTTGCAGCAGCACACATTGGCCCCACACCCATAACTCTTACATCAATATCCGCAAGGCCATTAAGTCTTTCTTCAACAGCTAAACGCTCGGCCTCAACTGATACCATGATTAATATACGTTGATTTCGTTCGATTTTTTCCACAGCCTGTACACCCTTTGCATTCAAACTTTAATACTGCTTTTAGTTTATCAATACCAAGAGCGTTTGAAAAGGAACGAGGCTGCTCTCCTTCGTCAGCCAAGACGTTTTTTCTCTGTCAATAATTCTTGGAACCTGACCTCCAACTTTGCTTTTTCTTTTGTATCCAAGACGATCGAAAGCTTGCTTACTATCTCGGTTATCTCCAAGTTAACCCTGAGCTTCTGCTCCTCCAAATCACCAATTTGCCGCTCCTTTAACTGCTTTTGCGACTGAAAATAGGCACTGCCATTCTCAATGACGATTTGGTCGGTTGCTAGCTCATTTGTAAAGAAGCGATCGTGACTGACAAAAATAATGGTTCCTGGATACGCCGTAAGCACTTTTGCCAGAGCTTCCTTCGTTGGTAAGTCGAGGAAATTAGTTGGTTCATCAAGAAGCAGTACATTGGCTTGACTGAGAAACACTTTAATAAGTGATGTTTTTACCCGCTCTCCTCCACTCAAATCCTTCACTTTTTTATGAACATCTTCGCTTTTAAACAAAAGCCTAGCTAGCACCGCACGGATAAAATGCTCGGGGTAATTACTGGATTTCTGAATGTTTTCGATAATCGTTAACGATTCATCTAAGTTTTCAAGCTGCTGGTAAAAGTATGCCAGATCAGCTACTTGAGAGCGTGAAATCCCAGTTGATCCCGCGTAAATTTGTTGTAATAACGTCGTTTTCCCAACTCCATTTCGACCTACAATAGCAACCTTCTCACCCGGCTTAATCGTTCCTGTTAATTGGTTAAAGAGCTCTTTATTGCCTACTTTCGCTGCAACTTGTTGAAACTGAACAACCGTTTTACTATGAATAGGGTGAAAGAAGTCTAAATCAAAGTGGATCACTTCTTCTGACCTTGGCTTATCTTTTTTCTCTAACTGATTAATTCGCGTTTCAATCGCTTTAACTCCTCGATTTAATTTTGCCTTTTTCGTTCCTACCGCACGTTTGTGTAATCTCGCCTCTGAATTACCCATTCGTGACGGTGCTTTTTTCAACGAATTCGAGCGTTCGCTTTGAGCTGTTGCCGTCTCCTCCAAGCGCTTTTTCTCTTTGGTGTACTGCTCAAATTCAAACCGCTGACGCTCTCGCTTTTTTTGCTTTTGCTCTTGATAAGCCTCATAATTCCCTTCATAGACAAATACCCTACCATCGTCTACTTCCCAAATTTTCGTACACACCCGATTCAAAAGCGTGCGATCGTGAGAAATAAGGAGCAGTAAGCCACGATAACTTAAGAAATGATGCTCTAGATCTTTAATACCTTCTAAATCTAAATGACTCGTTGGCTCATCGGCTAGAAGAATTTCAGTGGAGGGCTTAAGAGCCTCCTTTATTTTTTCCTTCGTCTTTTCACCACCACTTAATGAGGCATTTATCAACCCTTCCTCATTTAGCTGGGCAATATACGCATAATCACCTTTCACCTGAACCGTGCCTTGGTCCGCTTGCAGCTCTCCAATTAAAAGCTTAAGTAAACTCGATTTACCTGCACCGTTTTTTCCTACAACACCGATTCGCTCTCCACTATACGCTTGGAGTTGTTCAATTTCAAAAAGGGTTCTATCACCATAACTCTTCTGGACTTGACGAATATCTAATAAAAGCATAAAAAAAACCTCCCTAGTCACTAGAGAGGATAATCATCGTTCATAAGTATACGCACAGAAAATAAACGTCTTTTACTATAAAAAAGACAGATATCCTTAAAAAAGAAGATTTGATTCTGTTTATACCCTATAAATGAACATACGTATCCTATCTAGATCACTCAATTGTTGTTTGTATTCACATGCAAATTAAGTGTTAAAATAGGATTCTTACTTCATTGTATAAGGTACCTTCCTTTTCCTTTAATATACATTTAGGTTATCTGAAACGTTTCTTCATGTCAAGAGGATGAATCTTCTACAAACTTAACCGTCATTTGTTTAATTACCTGCTCATGTCCAGACGCTGGTGTTTCACCTACCGTCTCAGCGTTTTCAATTTCGTGAACGACTTCGATTCCTTCAATAACTTGACCAAAACCAGCATAATCACCATCTAGATGTGGAGATGCGCCTACCATAATAAAGAATTGCGAACCTGCTGAGTCTGGGTGTCCACTTCGTGCCATTGATATAACACCTGTCTCATGTAATAAATCATTATCAAAGCCGTTGCTAGCAAACTCTCCTTCTACGGTATGTCCCGGACCACCGGTACCGTTCCCTGCAGGGTCACCACCTTGAATCATAAACCCTGGTATAATTCGATGAAATGTTAACCCATCATAAAAACCTTCCTCTACTAAAGAAACAAAATTATTAACCGTTTTTGGAGCAATCTCTGGGTAAAGTTCGATAACGACTTGTCCACCATCTTCCATCTCCATCGTCACAAGGGGTGTCATCCCTTCAGGCACTACCGTCGTTTCACCTTCTGATTCTCCATCTCCTTGAACCTGTCCATCGTCTGTATTCGCTGTCCCACATGCTGCAAGCAGTAAGAGACTAGCGACCAAGCCAAGCATCCATCCTTTTTTCAATGTCTACACCCCATTATTTATTTTTCTCACAAGAAAAACATACCAAAAATCAGAAGGCAAAGTCAAAAATGACTCTCCTTTCCATCCGTTTCAGATTGACGAAATGACGAGTAACTTCTATACTGAAAAAATCGTCAAAACGTCTATAGGCATGAAAAGGCAGGGGAACTAGATGGATTTTGAAATTCAGTATTTATCATTTTATGTCATTGAAATTATCGGTCAAGAGGAACAAACGAATAAATTATATAAGCACTTCCAAACATTAAACAAAGAAGAATTCGAACAAAGCCAACTTAAGGACTTCTTAGATGGTGAACTGAAAAAAATCGTTAAGCGGAAAGTAGAAAGACATCCTAAATCAGAGCAAGTCCCTACCAAAGTGGGCCGCTTCCATACAGAACCTGGACATGAATTAACATCCAATCCAAACTATAATATGTTTCATCGCGTTCGTTTTGCTGGGTCAAAAACGGAATTTCAAGAGGCTTCAGAGAAGTTTGTTGAAAACTACTTAGAAACAAGTGCTGTTAGAGGTGGTGCTTTCCTTGTCGCCACAGCAGTGCCGCGTAAATTTTATGATGATGCCTTTGTATTTATATTAAAATGTGACTTCGAACCAAAAGTAGCCTCTATCGCTGATGCTTCTTCTTTAATTCGAAAGGTTGAGCATGCGATTACAACAAAAAACATGAAATCGATTCAATATCCATATATGCCTGAAGAGGGCATGATTGAGGAAGCGGAAGTAAAAATTCACCAAGCCTCACACGCTCGTTATTTTGAAGAGTTCTTAAAATACGTGGAATACGGCGATGCCATGCCAACTATTATTAAATCTCAGGTCCTGAACATGGTCCAAGAGCATGTTCAAGAAACGTTCGCCGATCATTCGAATCAGGAAGAAAAACAAAAGTTTGAGCACGAATTAGAAATCTGGGAAGCCAGTGACAAACGCGAAATCTCAGAACGTTTAGATACACATCAAGTTATGGAAGCATCTGCTCAAATCGTTGAACAAACACCTGAAGCAGAAATAAAAATGAAACTAGGTGAAACGTCCATTAGAGCATTATTAGCCGACTTCGGCGAAACCTTACATCTTGCTAAACTTAACGGACGCTACGTCCTTGTCGTAGAAGCCGAAGCGATTCAATTTGAAAAAGGCGTCTCTCCGGTTGAATTTTACAAACCAGAGGACTTACGGCAAATTATTGATAAGATTAGTCAAAAGGAGTAGGTCAAAGGCAATGTTTGTACGTTGTTCAGAGTCAAAGCAGTCGTTTAGCTTTTAAAGACAAGAATACGAGCTCACAACCTCGAGATTACGTGTTTGCCCGGGCTTTCTCCTTCTTTTCCCGCCCGCACCCCCGTGATTCAGCGTTTACTCGGGGTTACTCTCGCTTTTCCCGCCCGCAACCCCGCGATTCAGCGTTTGCTCGGGCTTTCTCTCGCTTTTTTTTCTGCCCGCAACCCCGTGATTCATCGTTTGCTCGGGGTTACTCTCGCTTTTTCTGCCCGCAACCCCGCGATTCAGCATTT
>NZ_JAQQWS010000017.1:0-60561 GCF_028610675.1 Alkalihalobacillus pseudalcaliphilus | reverse complement strand
GGTGACCCGTACGGGATTCGAACCCGTGTTACCGCCGTGAAAGGGCGGTGTCTTAACCGCTTGACCAACGGGCCACTACAGAAAATGAATGGTGAGCCATGAAGGACTTGAACCTTCGACCCTCTGATTAAAAGTCAGATGCTCTACCGACTGAGCTAATGGCTCATTTCTTTTTTACTTGTCCACTTGCCTTAGCGACAAGATTTATAATAACATACAGAAAACTTAACTGCAAGTGTTTATACAAAATAATTTTATTTAATCTTCACCAATCATTCAGACCTCCGAACAACCTTCACCATCATATCGAAAACAATACGAAAACGCAAGTCGAAACTTGTGTTTTCGTTGTTTTCTTACGTATTATTTTTAGTATAACCTTGACCTGCATATATCAAACCATCATTTTTTTAAGCAAAAACTCCACGAACTAAGTTTGTTTGATTACGATCAGGCCCAACCGAGAAAATCGTTAATGGAATCCCAGTTAATTGCGAAACACGCTCAATATAATGACGAGCATTTTCAGGAAGTTCATGTAAAGATTTTACACCAGTAATATCTTCTGTCCACCCCGGTAACTCTTCATAAACAGGCTCACACTCTGCAAGTACTTTTAGGCTTGCTGGGAACTCTTCCATGATTTCTCCACGGTATCTATACGCTGTACAAATTTTTAATGTAGGAATGCCTGTTAACACATCAATTGAATTTAATGATAAATCCGTTAGCCCAC
This sequence comes from Alkalihalobacillus pseudalcaliphilus, assembly GCF_028610675.1. Taxonomy (NCBI): domain Bacteria; kingdom Bacillati; phylum Bacillota; class Bacilli; order Caryophanales; family Bacillaceae; genus Alkalihalobacillus; species Alkalihalobacillus pseudalcaliphilus. The sequence continues at coordinate 59,825 of NZ_JAQQWS010000017.1, read as the reverse complement.
TCACACGACGAGCGTGACGCACAACAACAGAGTCAAACCAACCAACACGTCGAGCTCGTCCAGTCGTCGTACCGTACTCACGGCCAACCTCACGGATTTGGTCACCAATTTCATCATGTAATTCAGTTGGGAATGGACCATCACCCACTCGCGTTGTATATGCTTTTGAAACACCGACAACATGGTTAATTTTTGACGGACCAACACCAGAGCCTATCGTTACACCACCAGCAATAGGATTCGAAGACGTAACAAATGGGTATGTGCCTTGGTCAATATCAAGCATAACACCTTGTGCACCTTCGAAAAGAACACGACGCCCTTCATCTAAAGCATCATTTAAAACGACAGATGTATCACAAACTAATTCAGCAATCTGCTGTCCATATCCATAATATTCTTCAAGTATTTCTTCCTTTGTAAATCCGGACGTTTCATAATACTTTTCAAATAAACGATTTTTCTCATCTAAATTGCGGATAAGTTTTTCTTCAAAAACTTCTTTATCTAATAAATCAGCAATACGAATTCCGATACGGGCTGCTTTGTCCATATAAGCTGGACCAATCCCTTTTTTCGTCGTTCCGATTTTATTTGCACCTTTGCGCTCTTCTTCCACAATATCTTGCTTTAAGTGATACGGTAAAATCACGTGAGCACGATTGGAAATTCTCAAATTACTTGTATCAACATTACGTTCATGTAAGTATGCTAATTCTTCAACGAGTGCTTTCGGATCAATAACCATACCGTTTCCGATTACACAAATTTTATCTTTATAAAAAATCCCAGATGGAATCAAGTGAAGCTTATATTTGACACCGTCGAAAACGATCGTATGTCCTGCATTATTACCACCTTGGTAACGAGCGACAACCTCTGCTTTTTCTGAAAGATAATCCGTAATCTTTCCCTTTCCTTCATCGCCCCACTGTGTACCAACTACAACAACTGATGCCATTTCCGCACCTCCGCCTCAGGCTTAAAAGCCGAGTAATAGTAATCAAATCCATTAATTAGTATACCAACTCACTAATTGTGCGTCAACAAAAACACGAACATTTATATTAGTAGTGTTATAATTTGTTCGTCAAAAAGCTATGAAACTATAAAAAAAAGGACGTAATGTCATGATAAGTACATGTACGACCGTTAGTTCTGAACTATGAGGTTCTCAGTCTTCTAAAATAGTAAATAGAGCATAATAGAATTAATCCCATTCCTAGCAACAACCAATGATACATACTCGTTGCCGTATATCCGCTGGCTGCGCCGATTAGCTCAGTGCCACCCCGCAGGACGCGCAGCATGATTTTCGGTAGCGACGAACAAAGCTCGGCACATGAGCATTCGCACTAACTCCCATACAAAACCCACATGGTGAAGCCCCATTCACTCCGCCACTAACAAAGATGAAAGTAGTGGCGGCTTTTCAAACTGTTGGCACGTTTACAACTCGATCACCATCAGGAGTCAGCCGCACAAACAGGGAGCACTGTCCTACTAAGGTCATTTATCGTGAGATGGATGACGAACTAACTTCACGGCACAAGCTATCGCCCATAAGCAACTCCCATACCAAAAAACCTTACCAATTGTCTCAGCTAACAATTAGTAAGGTTCATTAAGGCTATGCACCTGGCGGCATATCGCGTTCTTCGTGACGCCTATCTAGATTAACGAACTTATTATATTCCTTCACAAATGCCAACTCTACCGTTCCAACGGGACCGTTACGTTGCTTGGCAATGATAATTTCAATAATATTTTGGTTCTCGGACTCTTTATCATAGTAGTCATCACGATATAAGAAGGCGACAATATCGGCATCCTGCTCAATACTTCCCGATTCCCTGATATCAGACATCATCGGGCGCTTATCCTGACGTGATTCTACACCACGAGAAAGCTGTGATAAAGCAATAACAGGAACTTCGAGTTCACGAGCAATCCCTTTTAACGTACGAGAGATTTCCGAAACTTCCTGTTGACGGTTCTCACCACTACGACCATTTCCTTGAATAAGCTGAAGGTAATCGATCATAATCATACCGAGACCACTTTCTTGTTTTAGACGGCGACATTTCGCTCGAATCTCACCAACTTTAATCCCTGGTGTATCATCAATGTAAATACCAGCCTTCGCCAAACTACCCATCGCCATCGTCAGCTTTTGCCAATCCTCTGACGTTAGTGCACCCGTTCTCATTCGTTGAGCGTCAATATTTCCTTCGGCACATAGCATACGCTGCACGAGTTGACTGGCCCCCATCTCTAAACTAAATATCGCCACGTTCTCACTCGTTTTTGTGGCCACGTTTTGAGCGATATTTAAAGCAAAGGCGGTTTTACCTACGGATGGACGGGCGGCAACGATAATTAAATCATTGCGCTGGAAACCAGCTGTCATTTTATCAAGCTCAAGGAAACCGGTTGGAATACCGGTAATATCACCTTTTTGATTTTGGAGCATCTCAATATTTTCATATGTTTCCACTAAAACATCTTTAATCGTAACGAACGCACTCGTATTTTTACGCTGAGCTACGTCAAGAATCGTTTTCTCGGCATCGTCTAAAATCGCATCGACTTCATCATCACTTTGATAGCCTTCTGCTGCGATATGTGTCGCCACTTTAATTAAACGGCGCAGCACTGATTTTTCCTCAACAATTCGGCTATAGTACTCGACATTGGCTGCCGTCGGTACGGCATTCGATAAATCAGCTAAATAGGAGACGCCACCGACATCATCTAACCATTGACGATCTTGAAGTTCAGCTGTAATCGTGACTAAATCTACCGGCTCCCCTTTTTCAGCCAAGTCCAACATAATTTCATAGATTCGTTGATGTGAGGCACGATAAAAATCCTCAGGCTGCAAGCGTTCCGTCGCAGTTACTAAAGCAGAATCTTCTAAGAAAATAGCTCCTAGAACCGCTTGTTCAGCTTCTATATTTTGTGGCGGTGTACGGTCGGCAAATAAATCACTCATTCTGAACTTCCCTTTCTCAATCGGTTTATTCTTCCAATTCGATTACTGCTCGACAACGTGTACTTTTACCGTGGCAATAACCTCTGGGTGAATCTTAATTGGTACATTTGTATAACCTAATGAACGAATTGGATCATTTAATAAGATCTTACGTTTATCGACTTTTAACTTTAGACTCGCTAATGTTTCAGCAATTTGTTTCGTTGAGACAGCCCCAAATAAGCGGCCACCTTCTCCAGCTTTTGCCTTAATCGTTACTTCCTGTGCTTCTAATTTTTCTTTATATGCTTTTGCCTCTTCTAGTTCCTCTTGCACTTTCTTGTTTGCACTTTTCTTTTTCGCTTCCAAATCCTTGATATTAGAGTTATTAGCTTCTACCGCTAAATTTTTTGGAAATAAGAAGTTACGTGCATACCCTTCTGATACGTTTTTAACTTCGCCTTTTTTTCCTTTTCCTTTTACATCTTCTAAGAATATGACTTTCACTTTAATTTCCTCCTTCTATTGATTCATCAATTACTGCTTGTAGTTGATGTTTGGCTTCTTCTATTGTAACATCTTCTAACTGTGTTGCAGCATTTGTTAAATGTCCACCACCGCCAAGCCTTTCCATAATGACTTGCACATTTACTTTACCTAAGGAGCGTGCACTGATCGACACACATCCATCCGTCCGATTTGAAATAACGAACGAAGCATCGACACCTTTCATTGTAAGTAAAGTATCGGCTGCTTGGGCAATCGTGATTTGTGTAAAAGCATCCCCTTCATCAGCAGCTGCAATCGCATAGCCTTCACGATAATACTCGGTATTTTCAACAAGCTGAGCTCGTTTAACATAATGGTCCAGCTCTTCCTTCAGCAGGTTTTGGACGAGAGTCGTATCTGCCCCATTTGAGCGTAAATAGGAAGCTGCATCAAAGGTTCTCGCTCCCGTTCGGTTCGCAAAACTTTTCGTATCGACAACAATTCCCGCAAGTAACGCTGTTGCTTCCAAACGATCAAGCTTTAATTTTTTCGGTTGATATTCTAAAAGCTCGGTCACAAGCTCGGCTGTTGAGGAAGCATAAGGCTCCATATAGACAAGAACTGGATCATCGATAAACTCCTCACCGCGACGATGATGGTCAAGGACAACGATACGGTCAACCTTTTCCAACAGTTGCTGTTCAACGACCATACTCGGGCGATGGGTATCAACAATGACAAGTAATGTCTTTTTCGTTACTTCCTGTAAGGCTTCATCTGGGGAAATGAACTGCGACCAAAGATGATCGTGATTTTCGACTTCATCCATAAGCCGGCTTACATTCGGGTTTAAATCATTCGGATCCAAAATCACATAGCCCTCTCGCTCATTAACCTCAGCGATTTTTAGTACACCAATACCGGCACCGATCGAATCCATATCAGGATGCTTATGGCCCATCACCATGACTTGATCGCTATCTAAAACAAAATCACGAAGGGAGTGCGAAATGACACGAGCCCGAACTCGAGTTCTTTTTTCCACCGCATTTGATTTTCCACCATAAAAGCGGAATTTACCGTTCTTCTGCTTGATTGCTACCTGATCGCCACCGCGACCTAATGCTAAGTCCAAGCTTGATTGAGCAAGCTGCCCTAGTTCGCGAACAGAACGATCGCCGGCCCCAATTCCAATACTTAATGTTAAAGGAACTCGTTCTTTCCCAGAAATTTCTCTTATTTGATCCATCAGGGCAAATTTATGGTCTTCTAATTTTTTTAACACACCAAAATTCATAATCGCGACAAATCGATCCGATGCATTTCTACGTATAAAAATATCATTCTCTTGTGCCCAATTATTAATCGCTTGTGTTACCTGGCTTACGAGACGACTTCGCACTTGTTCTTCAAGCCCTTGCGTGACATCATCATAATTATCAAGCAACAGAAAAGCGACCACGGTTTGCGTATCTCTATATAATTTCTTTGTTTCTTCCATTTCAGTGACGTCAATAAAATAAAAGAGTCGCTCATCCTTTTTTAACTGAACATGATAAAAGCTGCCGTCGACTTCAATAGTGTCCTCTTCTAAGTCATCCTCCATCATCTCAAAAAGCTTATCATGAATGCTTTGTAAATCTTCCCCTAATGATTCTTTTGAAAACACTTTGTTCATAAAAGGATTCATCCATTGAACACTTAAGTGCTCATTATAAAGAAGCATGCCTATCGGTATATGAAGAACGGCCTCCTCCCCCGCTTTTTGCACACGATAAGATAAAGTAGAGACGTACTCTTCAAATTGCTTTTTAAAAGCACTCCTTACTCGCCATGTGAAAAACGCAAAGGCAAGAAACCCAATAAATGCAGCAATTCCGACCTGCCAATGAAAGTATGTGATGAGTACCACGAGTAGCAAGGTGAAAATAAACAAGCCGATAACATGATATCCGGACAAGTGTCTAATTAAAAACTTCGGCATATTGTCAGCTCCTACTTTTTCTTCTTATTATCAATCCACGCTCGAATCTCAAATCCTAAATCAACAATACCTAAAATTCTTACTAACTCTAATAACGGAGAAAATAAGATACAGACAATTAATATAATAAAAGGCCATACTTTTGTTCGATGAACCACATGGAAGTAGTAAAAAATTAAACTAAAGCCTTGAACCATCATGACAAACCCTAAAATCAAGAAAAGGTTCGTCACAACTAAAAACATCGTGGTTCCTTCTTCAAAGCTAAAAAAGGATAATATTAAAACAATAAAGTAATACCAGAAAAAAGCTCTTGGAAATTTCCACTCACGGAATGGTGGTATTTTTGTAACCTCAAGTCCAAGGCGTCTAAGAATTAACTGACTGAAACCTACTGTAATGACAGCAAAAGCGACAGCGGTTGTAACAAGGATAACCGGCCCCAAGTAAACAATAAATTCTGCTACTTGCATCATCTGCTCAGAAACAGCTTCATTGGCTAAAGAACCTAATGTCGACTCAATAAAATCAATTTGATTCAACATCGATTCCTTAATTGTCGTCATCGGGTCTACCCCTGCTATGAGTGTACTCGCCACAAATGAAAGGACAAGTGCCGTGGTAAATGTAAGTCCTGCTCCAATTAGAACCGGGAAACCACCTTGGTGCCTTTTATAAATTTCTCCAATCGCAACACCACTTGCCACAAAAAACAACGCCACAATAAACCCAATCAGACCCGTCAATATAAATGATAGTAACAGGGCCGTAGCTCCAGCCACCCCGTTGGCCCGTAAGTGATAACGCCTACCAAATATGATAAAAGGGAATGCTAAAAACCAAATCAAAAATACACTCAGTAATGGTATAAATAAAGTCATCAATAAAACAGCGATAAAGAGAGCAACCATTAGTGCTCCTTCTACAACGATCTTCCTTTGATCCACTTGTTCACCTCATTGAGCTTCTTTGTCTGATGACAAAAAGCTCCTTTCCTTTTCAAGCTCTCATTTATATACGTATTAATTAAAGTACGCGATTCCTTTCAAAAATATCGAATGCTCTTTGAAAGTTTTCCATATCTTTGTCTATTTTAGCTCATTTACCTTCGAAGGGAAAGCAATCACCGCTCAAAAAAAAGAAACGCCCTAAAGGACGCGTCTTTTATTCAACTTGCTCGTAAATGTTTTCATTTGCTTCCCAATACTACTTAGCTTGTCCTAACCAAGATTAGTTTTCGACTGGTTCTTTCTTAATTTTACCAAGCTGATAGGCAACTAAAAAGCCAAGTATAAGTGAAATGATACAAATAAAAATCTCAAACCCAACTGGAATACCTGGGAAAATAACAAAAATCGAGCCACTTACAGCTCCAATCATAACCGCATACGTTAAACTTCGATGATAATAGAAGAAGTAACGTACAATTTTACTCGTAATCACTAATCCAATTAATACGCCAAATCCTACCGCAAAAAGGATTGGTAAGTTAAAATCAGATACCGCTTGAATAATGGTCGCATACACGCCTAAAATAAGAAAGATTAATGATCCACTTATCCCTGGCAAGATTAAAGCTGTACTTGCTAACCAACCAGATAGAAATAAAAAGGCATAGGTTTGCCACGTAAAATCTACGATGATAGCCCCTTTATCTTCACCCGCTAGAGCGGTTAAGGCAACTAACACTACTGCAATGGTAAATAATAGATAATGTTTCACATGAAACTCTTTGCGATAATTAACATCTCTTAATAATGTTGGAATAATGGCGATGACAAGCCCCATAATAAAATAAAACGTCGGATAAGGCTGATTGGCAATCAACCAACCAATTGCTCTTGCAGCAACTAGTATGGCAACACCCATTCCAATTCCTACATTTATTAAAAAGAGTGCATGCTTTTTCCATTCTTTTGTTGTTATACCATTTATCGCTTCAATTAAACGCTCATATAAACCAATCAACAAGGCTACTGTACCACCACTTACACCAGGAATGACTTCAGTTAATCCGATTAGCATCCCCTTAAAAAAACGTTCCAGCTTCACAAACTCAAACCCTTTCTTTGTCTAAAGTGCAAGAACTATTACAACACTATGCATTTACCTAGTGTTTTTCAATTTTCTCGTATCTTCATTATAGTATCATTTTTTTTATAAAATTTATATGGTGATACTTTTTGTATGGAAGTGTACTTAGGGGGAATGGATTGTGAGCTTTTTAGTATCACAAATTTAAAATGGCTTCTTGTATTTATGATTTAGAAGTCATCTTCTTGATCTTGTTTATATCATGTCGACCTAATGTTTTGGTCGGCACCTTCTTGCTCTTTTTTCACTCTGATCATGTCGACCTCACGCCCTGATCGGCACCTTCTTGCTCTTTTTTCACTCTGATCATGTCGACCTCACGCCCTAATCGACACCTTCTTGCTCTTTTTCCTCTCTGATCATGTCGACCTCACGTCCTGGTCGGCACCTTCTTGCTCTTTTTCCTCTCTGATCATGTCGACCTCACGTCCTGGTCGGCACCTTCTTGCTCTTTTTTCACTCTGATCATGTCGACCTCACGCTTTGATCGGCACCTTCTTGCTCTTTTTTCACTCTGATCAGTCGACCTCACGCCCTTGTCGACACCTTCTTGCTCTTTTTTCACTCTGATCATGTCGACCTCACGCCCTTGTCGACACCTTCTTGCTCTTTTTTCACTCTGATCATGTCGACCTCACGCTTTGATCGGCACCTTCTTGCTCTTTTTCCTCTCTGATCATGTCGACCTCACGCCCTGGTCGGCACCTTCTTGCTCTTTTTTCACTCTGATCATGTCGACCTCGCGCCTTGGTCTGCATCTATGGATTTTATTCGGAGCTATGATAATAGAATGGGCTTTTCCACATACACGTCGCCATGTCTACTTGACCATTGGCTTTAAATGGGACTCCTTCTTGTTCTAATAAAGTTCTCTGTCGTGTGCCGCCAAAGACATTTTCGGGAGGGAGCTCTCCGCTTTTTTTGATGACGCGATGGGCGGGGACATTTTTAGGTGAGTGGCTTAAAGCTCTTCCTACCATTCTTGCATGGCGGGGTGCATCTAAGAAGTCAGCAATTTGTCCGTATGAGGCTACTTGACCAGCAGGGATTTGTCTAACTGCCATGTAAACTTTTTCGTTAAAATCACTCATTTTTTCTCCTCGCTTTCTTTCATACTTGTTGAAACTCTACTCAGAAAAAGCGTTTGAAAGTTTCTAATCGCGATCCTTTCTTTCTGACTCTAGAAACGGTATTATATATTTATATAGGTTTTTTTAGATAAACTAGAGGAGGTTATCCTTTGAAAAAGGCATTACCTATTAAGAAAATCCTTACAATTATCGGGATAATCGCTTTTGCAGTTTTAGCTATTATTTATTTCTCGGCCCTGATGCCGATTTTATTTGCCATATTAGCCGCTTTAATCGCAGAACCATTTGTTAGAATACTCATGAAATGGATGAAGACAGAAAAAAGGATACTCCCTGTTACGATCGTTTTTTTATCTTTTCTATTAATTAGCACGGGAATTTTATATTTCACGATTGCTAGAGTGTACCGTTCCTTTTACGAATGGTCTCTCCAAATTCCTGTCTATGCTCTTGAATTACAACGATTCATTGACGGGATTATCATTGAGTTTAATACACTTATTGAAGAATTTCCACAAGCCAATGTGATCATTTCAGAGCTTGAAAATCAAACAGAAGGAATTTTTAATACAGCTGTTCGCCTAACATCAGAGCTCGTCACCATGATTGGAAGCTGGCTGCAAGCTGTACCAAACTTACTTTTCGTTTCTTTAATTTTCTTAATTACATTCTTCTTAATAAGTCTTGATTTACCACGATTAAAAAGAATGTTCTTTCAATTATTTAAACCAGAAACATCAACGAAACTACAATACATATCTCAAAAGATGGGAAAAGTTTTTCTCGGTTATTGGAAAGCCCAGTTTATCCTTTCCGTAGGGGTATTTATCGTTACCTATATTGCTCTTTATTTTATTGCACCGGATTTAGCGTTATTTATGTCCTTTGCGATTTGGGTAGTTGATATTATCCCACTCTATGTGGGTCCCGCATTAATCTTAGTGCCTTGGGGTATTCTGGCGATGATTCTCGGCTCTATGAATCAAGGAATTCAATTGATGGTGCTCGCACTTGTGCTGCTTGTCATACGTCGGATTATCGAACCAAAAGTACTTGGAGATTCCATCGGTCTTGCCGCTCTTCCTACGGTCCTATCGATGTACTTTGGTTTTATCTTTGGAGGCGTCATGGGTTTAATTGCAGGACCGTTTGTTTATATCGCGATTAAATCAGCAATTGAGGCCGGGTTATTTAATTTAGTCGATAAAAAGATCGAAGAAAAAGAAGAAGAGCAAAAAGAGAAAGCTTTAATGACCGAACAACCAAAATCTAAATAAAAATAAGAGTTGTCCTTATAAGAGGGCAACTCTTTTTATGTGTCGTTATGCTTTTTTTGCCAATAAAAAATGGCGAGTTGTGTTCGGTCACGAATTTCTAACTTATCTAGAATCGTTGAAATCACATTCCGAATGGTTCCTTCCCCTAAATATAACTGCTTAGCAATTTCCTTATTGGATAATCCCTCACCTACAAGTGTTGTAATCTCAACCTCGCGATCCGTTAATTGCTCTAACCCCTTTTTACCTTGTTGCATGAGTGTTTGTAATACATCCGGTGTTAGTACAGTTGCCCCCGATTGTAAAGCACGAATTTGCTCAGCCATTTTTTCAATTGAATTTGACTTAATTAAGTACCCCTCGGCCCCTGCTTTTAGAGCTAAACGAATATTCCTTGCGTCCTTAAATGTAGTCAGCATCATGATTTGTATAATTGGATAAGTTCGCTTAATGATTTTCGTACTTTCAATCCCATTTAATACCGGCATTTGTATGTCCATCAAAATCAGGTCTGGGGTTTTCTCCTTACAGAAGTCGATAGCTTCCTGACCATTTGTAACATTTCCAATCACGGTCAAATCTTTTTCCTTATTTAATAAAAGCTGCAAACTTTGTCCAACTAACGGATCATCATCAACAATTAATATCTTCATCCGTCCACCTCTCTATCTATCGGTAAAACACAAACAAGCCGATAACCATCTGTTCGATCAACAGATAAAGTACCCTTTAAAGTTCTAGCTCTTAATTGTAAGCTCCTAATCCCTGTACCATGCTGTGAATGCTTTTGAACGTTGCCATAATCTTGGATTTTTAAACGGATGAGATGGTCTGTCACAACTAACTCAATATCCACTTCTTTTGAGTTACTGTGCTTTCGAACATTGGTTAAAGCTTCCTTTATACAAGCTTCTAATAAAACCCACACTGGTGAAGTAATTCGTTCATAATGACCTCTATGACGAAATGATACGGTCAACGGTTCCGATTCCTGAACAATTTTCTCAAGATGTTCAATCCCCATTAGTGAAACAGGCATTAAATTATGGGCGGTTTCTCTTAACCTTGTTGTACTTCTTACTAATCTTTCTTTAATCTGCTCTAATAACTTCTTTCCCTCTGCTTGGTCCTCGAGATGCTCATAGGCTTGGATCGCTAACAAAGCGCCAGTTAGATCATGACCTAAATAATCATGTAATTCTCTCGATATCCTGTTTCTTTCTTTTAATTCAGCGGCTTTTTCAACTTCACTATAAGCGATTAATAATTCCATTCTCACTTGCTCTAATTCATAACGAGCTTTTCTTTCCTTATCCGCTTCTGCCGTTGCTCGCTTCTGCTGGGTCAGCAAGGAAAATAAGAAGTATCCTATAAAAATAGAGATTATACTATACCAAAAAAACACTTCTGTTATGTCAGGATATAGGATAAGAAAAACAAAATAAGGAATAACAACGACCCATTTGGATTTTAATAATGCCTCAAATATTGGAATCGTTAAACCGAATTGAGCAAAAGAGTAAAATGGCATAAAGGCCAAACACACGATCAAATCCAAAACAAAGCTCCAAGCAGGTAACGCAAAACGAACCCGCAAGCTCGTCACGATCATTAATAATAATAAAAAGATAAAACCTTCTACGCCTACCTCACTTAATAACCAAAGGTGTGAAAGAATCAATAATTGAACAACACGCCATATTAGCACAAATCTATTCGGATTCTCCACAACCTTCATGCTATTCCCCTCCTACTTCGACAGATATGCAACATTGTTTTTATATGAAAGTTACTTATGGGCGTTAGTTTGTGCAGTGCAGTTAGCTCGTTATCCATCTCGCGAAAATGACCTTAGCAGGACAGTGCGGCCCTTTTTGTTCATCCGACTCCTAATGGTGAGCGAGTTGTAACCGGGCCAAATGTTTAAAAAGTCGCCACTACATATGAATGACCACTTTGTGCAGTTACTCCAAGGTTTGGTCTCCTTATCTTCACATTAACCCTCTCCTTGTGCAGATACTCCAAGGTTTGGTCTCGGTATCTTCACATTAACCCTCTCTTTGTGCAGTTACTCCAAGGTTTAGTCTCGGTATCTTCACATTAACCCTCTCTTTGTGCAGATACTCCAAGGTTTGGTCTCGGTATCTTCACATTAACCCTCTCTTTGTGCAGTTACTACGAGGTTTGGTCTCGGTACCTTCACATTAACCGCCTCTTTGTGCAGATACTCCAAGGTTTGGACTCCTTATCTTCACATTAACCCTCTCTTTGTGCAGATACTCCAAGGTTTGGACTCCTTATCTTCACATTAACTCTCTCTTTGTGCAGATACTCCAAGGTTTGGACTCCTTATCTTCACATTAACCGCCTCTTTGTGCAGATACTCCAAGGTTTGGACTCCTTATCTTCACATTAACCGCCTCTTTGTGCAGGTACTCCAAGGTTTGGACTCAGTATCTGCACGATTCCTTATGAACCTTAAAGTGGCGATAGATGACTTTCATGTTTGTTGGTGGTGGAGCGGTTTTGGCTTCACCATGCGAGTTTTATATGAAAGTTAGTGCGAACATAGAGCGTTGCTGGGTCGGTACAGAAATGCTTGCTCCGCGTCCTGTGAGGGGCACTGAGTAATCGGTACAGCCAGCGGAGCTCAGCTCTGGCACTACGTCCCAAGGCAGTCTCCGCATGACTCGCCCGTTGGGTACTTCTAATTCTCATGTTCACAATACAATCTAACACTTTTATTAAAATGAAAAAGAACGAAACCAAATTGAACGAAAAGCCAATAGTCAAAGAGCCAAACCCAACTTTCATCACTGTTGGTCATTTTCCGGCTCCATTGCTGCGTATTTTGATTTGCTCCACATTGGCAGTCCTATTTCCGGCTCCATTGCTACGAAATTCCACACAAAAATTATCCACATGTGAATAACTCTTATCTCAACTTCCTCGCACTACCAATGATTAAGAACAAAATCGTAAATAAAATAAGCATACCATTGATCGCGAGAAAATCCTTTACACCTTGATCACCAAATACAACCCAATCAAGACCAGCCGCTAACCAATACGTCGGAAACACTATCGCAACCTTCTGCAAAACATCAGGCATCAACTCAATTGGAATCATCACACCACCCAATACCGCAATTAAACTAATAACCGACACAAAGATGATCATCGACATTTCCCTGCTTCGGAAAAAAGATATCCACATTAACGAAAAACCAATCGCCGATAAACTAAAGCACACAAACAAAATAAACAACCAAAAAGGCTGATACAATTCAAGCCCTATCAAGACTCCTCCACCAATTAGAATGCCACATTGAATAACAAGAATGATAAAATAAGCAATTAAATTTTGCGTGAGATAACGTAAATGTGATATCGGGGCAACCGCTAACCGTTTAACAACCCCTCGCATTCTATCCTCTAAAATAAGGCCGGTTAACTTAAGACTAATAAACATCAGAAACAAACCAAAATATTGATAACCATAAGGTAAATGGGGCCAATACTCAGCTGAAGGAAAGAAAATTAAAATCACCGGAAACAAAAATAAAAAAAATAAATTGGTTTTATTGGCTATGCTTCTTTTAAAGGCATAATAGAAGACGGTCATGTTAACCTCCTCCTACCAAGTACATACATCACCGCAAACATAACCACAAGCCAAGCTCCTAATATTCCAAGGGACTGCCAAGCAAGAGTCATTTGATTTTGCATCGCATAAAGAACCGCATCTACAGATAGCATTAATGGATTCACATACTCATTGATAAAAGTAAAGAAAGCGTGATCAGGCATTGGGAAAAACAGACCAGCAAGGATCACAAAGCCGACCCCATACACTTCAGTTAATCGCTCCGATACTTTGAAATTAGTAACGACAAATAAACAGATCAAACTAACAATCGTTGATAATATCGCCATAAGCGAAACGACAAACATCACCCATAGCCAATTCCCCCATTCCACATTTAGGACCATACTCGTATAAACCAATAAAAGAAAACCTAATATCATGGAAAACAACGTGCCACATAAAGCTAATGAAAAAGCGTACATCGTTCGATTGAGCGGTGAAATCTGAAAACGCTGCTTTCTCAAAGTTAGCAAATCTTCTTGGATAAAATGCATCACGACCGACCCACCGAACAATTGAAACACAAGCGTCATGATAATGGCGGTATCGTAAAAAGCAGGGTAACCAGCCTCATTTGTGACCCCACCTAATATAAAATAAAAGACAGTTATCAAAACGATCGGCATAGCAAGCAGTAATAGCAAAGTCACGAAATCTCGACTCATTCTTAAAAAAGTAAAGGGAATAGTTTGAAGGACTCGCATTACTTCTCACCCCCATCCCTTAAGGTGCGACCTGTTAACGTTAAGAAAACATCTTCTAAATCCGGCTTTTCGACATTCATACTAATAATACCAGAGCCTTCTTTAATGATGGATAAAATACGGTCCAGATGTCCTGAACCAGCAATCGCAATAACCACAATTTCATTGCCTATTTTCGTTACCTGTTTGACATCAACTAGCTTTTCAATTTGATCTAATGAAATCATCTCAGGATGACTCACTTCAATTTTAATCTTTTCTTCATGCTGAATATTTCGCACGAGCTCTTGCACCGTACCTCTTGTCATCACTTGCCCTTGGTCGATAATCACAACCTCTGAAGCAATCGCCTCTACTTCTTCCATATAATGTGTCGTGTAAAGAATCGTCGTTCCCCTCTGATTCAATTTTTTAACCGCTTCTAAAATATGATTGCGTGATTGCGGATCAATACCTACGGTTGGCTCATCCATAATAAGGAGCTTTGGCTCATGAACAATCGAACAAGCAATGTTCAATCTCCTCAACATGCCTCCAGAGAATTTTGCCGCTCTTTCCTTAGCATGCTCGGTTAATCCAACAAATTCTAATGCCTCTTGAACACGTTGCTTACGCTTTTCTCCTTTTAAACCGTAAATCCCTGCAAAAAAATTAATGTTTTCCTTTGCAGTTAGTTCTACAAAAACGGAAATCTCCTGGGTTACCAGGCCGATTCTCTCTTTATTACGAGTGTGAAAGGGGTTCTTTTGATCATCAAATAATTCAATCGTTCCTTGGTCAACGTTTTCCATACCTGTTAAGCATTTGATTAAGGTGGTCTTTCCAGCTCCATTTGGACCGAGTAACCCAAGAATTTCTCCTTGCCTAATATCTAAATCAGTATAATCTAAAACAAGCTTTTTCCCATAACGCTTGACGATACCTGTTAACGATGCAACCATCACTTCATCACCCTTTTTTGTTTTATTGCTTTAAGTATCGCAACAAATGTCTAGCCATCATAGTTACATTTGTCATCAAATCTATGTAAATAGATTCTTCATGATCGTTTAAGTAATGAGCCAAGCTGTTCAATCACCTTTTGAAAATTTTGCTTCTGTTCTTCTAAATCGTCCCGAAAAGCTCGAAAAGGATCGCCCTCATACCGCACACGCTCTAGCACCTGTGATAATGTAAAAAATTCCGGAGTTAACTTATCATTCACTTCCTCCCAATATAAAGGGGTTGCGACAAGTCCTCGTTCATGACCACGTGCTGAATAAGGGGCAATCATTGTTTTTCCTTGATCATGCTGCAAATAGTCAATATAAAGGCGCCCATTGCGGTTCTTTTTTAAACGTTCTAACGTAAATAATTCGTCATACTGCTCCACGATATAAGTACTCACAAATTCACAGAACATCCGTGTCTCCTTATATGTAAATGTCTCATCAGGTAATGGTAAATAGATTTGCAAGCCTTTATTGCCCGACGTCTTAACAAAAGATTGTAAACGAAACTGATCAACGATTTGTTTGATTTCCAAAGCGGCTTTTATCGCTAGAGAAAAATGATTTCGATCAGGGGGATCGAGATCAAAAACAATCTCCATAGGATGATGATGCTTCTTCTTCTGAAAAGGGAGATGAAATTCCAAAGCAAGCTGATTGCCAAGCCAAATCAAGGTTTGGCTATCATTACAAACCATATAGTTCACGTCTTCCTCTCGATACGTTTTAATAAAAGCGGGTGCATAATCGGGGCAGTTTTTCTGATAAAAGGCTTCCCCACCTGCACCATGCGGATATCGAATCGTCGTCAGTAATCTGTCCTTTAGAAAAGGGAGCATATAAGGTGCAATCGCTTGCAAATAGTGTAAATAATCACTCTTCTGATAATCAATCCTTGGCCAAATGGGCTTGTCCACACTAGTTATCTCGACCTGCTCAGGGAAAGGTGCCACTTGCACCTTCAAGGCTTGCCAGGTACAGCTTTCTATGTCTTTATCAACAACGAATGAATGAAACATCGGTTCTCGGAGGTATTCTCCATCAAAATGAATACATCCAATTTTGGCACAAATCGATGGCGGCAAGACCCATACCTCTCGCTGAATGAGCTCGCCATTTTTCTCAAAAAGCTGTGCTAACATGTCTTTATCCTGGTCAGACATTCCATGCGTAAAATGAACCACATCGATCAGTGTTTTCCCCTTATAAACAGAGCCTTGAAAGTAACCATTACTTTTCTCATATTTCGTTACAATCACATCGACATAACGATACTGCTTCATTTTTAGCCAATCTTTAGAACGCTGCGCTGTATATGTACTCTTCTTACGTTTAGCGACAACTCCTTCACTGTGGTTTTCTTTCACAATTGCTTCAATCGTTGCTACCTTTTCAAACGACTCAACCACTTGTAAAAACCGAGAGTTTGCCCATTGTTGCTGAAGGGTTTGTAATCCTTTTTTCCTCTCAACCAAAGTCTGCTCTAACAAATTGACTCCTTTAAGCATCAGCAGATCAAAAACCATTAAATTAGTCGGTAATCTCTTTGCATACTTTTCAATTTGGTTCTTCGCCCTCAGCTTACCTCTTCTTTGTACCGTCGCGAAATCACTTTGATATGGATTCAGTAAATAAACAATTTCACCATCTAGGATTAAAGGCAGGTACTTCTTCAATTTCGCTTCTATCTCCAGACATCCTGCTATAATTTCTGGAAAATAATCAGTCAATTCCTTTTGATTTCGACTAAATAAACGCGGTCCGTCTTCATCCCAGTGAAGAAGACAGCGGAACCCATCATATTTAACTTCATATAACCAATTATCGCCTTCTGGAATGTCTACAGCACTCGTAAGTAACATCGGTTTCAATTCATTCACCTCATGATTAGCTTTTACCCCACCTACATAAAATATCAGCTTACGTATCATATTAATGTAAAAGGAAGGTGACATTATGCATACGGTTTGGAAAGGAAGCATTAGCTTTGGTTTAGTTAATATACCAGTCAAGCTACATACAGCCACGGAAAATAAGGATATCCGCTTAAGACAACTTCATAAAAAATGCCATACTCCCATTAATTACCAGAAAGTCTGCCCTGACTGTGAGGAAGAAGTAAAAAATGAAGACATTGTGAAAGCTTATGAATATGCCAAAAATAAGTTTGTTGTATTAGATGCCGAAGATTTAGAGCAGTTAAAGCGTGAGCAGGAAGATAAATCGGTGGAAATTATCGATTTTGTGAAATTAGAAGAAATTGACCCTATTTACTTTGAGAAAAGCTATTTCCTGGCACCAGATACCGGTGGAAATAAAGCATATGGCTTATTAAAAGAGGCTTTAGCTCAATCTGGAAAAATCGGTATTGCTAAAATTATCATTCGGTCCAAAGAGCAATTGGCCATTGTACGCGTCTACCAGCATGGCTTAATGATGGAGACGATTCATTTCCCCGATGAAGTTCGACAAATTGAGGACGTACCGAATTTACCTGAGGATCAAAAGATTGTGAAAAAGGAATTAGATGCGGCCCTCATGTTAATTGACCAACTAACGACCACCTTTGATCCGACACAATACCATGACGAATATCGCAACGCTTTAATGGAATTAATTGAAGAGAAAAAGTCAGGCAAAAAGACGGTTACCTCGACAAATCAAGGAAAGAAAGAATCGAATGTAACAGATATTATGTCAGCCCTTCAAGCGTCTATTGATAAAACCAAAAAGAAAAAAGCACCTGCCAAAAGAAAGGCTACTTCATCAACTAAAACGAAAAAAAATGCATAGTCTTTTTATTAATGACAACTTCCCCCTCTCATCGTCTATTCAAAAAACGCAACCGTGTGAGAGGGGAGAACGTTATCTGTGACATTTGGCTGGAGTGCTCCGAAGTCCTTTGTTTCAACTTTCTTTTTACTGCTGTACGGGGTGAGGTGGAGATGGGTTCGCCGCAATGGCTGCGTGCTTTTCTCCCAGATTGCCTCGTATTTCTATTTGCACAGCATTAACTACTCTTTTTCTATCCCTAGTGCCGCGTATTTTCATTTGCACAGCATTAACTACTCTTTTTCTATCCCTAGTGCCGCGTATTTTCATTTGCACGGCATTGACTACTCTTTTTCTATCCCCAGTGCCGCGTATTTTCATTTGCGCAGCATTGACTACTCTTTTCCCTTCTTCATTGCCGCGTATCTTCTAGCTTCATTTCACTATTCCGAACCCTTTTATATTTACATCGTGATATAGTAACAAGCAGGATTTTATTTATGGCATATCGTAATTTAAATGGGAATAATATTCTAGAAAACTAGTATACAACCACATCACAATGGAAGGTGATTCATTTGCCAAAATTTAATCGTTTTTCTATTGGTTCTTTTATCGTTATAGGGCTATTTGTCGTACTCTTAACTGGATTCATTGCTCTTTTATTTTTTAATGATTCAAGTACCTCTGACCCTAATGATTTGACTGAGTTCATTGATGGACAACTACTAGCGGAAACTCATCATTACAATGAACTTTATGAACAAACCTTTACGTCCTTAAATAACGAAGATTTTGAAGCCGCCTTTGATTATGCCGAACAAGCTTCTGAGGAGTCAAAACGTTTGGAAATCCTTTATGCTAGTTACTCAATTCCATCAGACTTACCCGAACATATTATGTCTTTATTTGAAGCCGCTACTAGTGATTTATCGGTTGCATATGCCGTTAATACTGAAGCTTTTCTATTATTAATGGAATATATAGAAACTCAGGATTCGGTTCTACGTGACCAAGCAGAGGATAAGTTTGCCGAAGCGGAGACGTATATAGAATCTGCTCTTTTCAGATTAGAACGAATAAAAACAGAAAATTAATCTGAATCTTTTAAAATAATAAAAGAAGAGTTTACATCGTAGACTCTTCTGATTCATTTTGAATTTTCTCCTTTTTAAACTAATCATTAACAAAAAGTACCTTGACTCCCTCCACTCTCCGATAGCACATACTCTTTATCTCATTTATACTTAAGAGATTATAAGGTTAAAAGGGTGAAATGTGATGGATAGACAAGAGATGCAAAAGTTACTTCAAAAGGTAATCGTTGAAAATGGAGAAGTTAATGCCAGCGTTCCTTTATTTTTCGATTGGAATGACAAACATCAATTTCAAACAAAAGCCTTTGAGTGGTTTTATTTAAATATCACCTTAATTGCTTCTCTTGAAGATCAGAGCATAGAAGAAGTGACTTTGTCTGAACTTACGAAAATCGACTCCTTCCTAGATATCATGACCTTCTTTAAAGACGAGTGTGAAAAAAAGGATTTTCAAACGTTTACTAAGGTTACTCCTCTTTTTTAATACAGCTTCTATAGGCCATTGTTATGGAAGTTGGTACATCTTATTGGACTATACTTTAACATGTCTCAAATAATTATAAACTTTACTCAGTTGATTTTTCTGTTTACCCTTAGATTTCTCCATGCCACCGAACTCAAAAAACTTAATACATGAGTTATTCTATATCTGACCATTTCTCAACGATTAATTCTTCCACTTTTTCTTCTTCTTCAAAGGTATAAACGCGATTTTGTGTTTGGCGGTCACCTACGAGATCTTGCCCCTCACTGTTTTGTTCACGTTTCGACCAATCGCCACGAGTGAACTTAAATTCGACCATCTCAAAAGCACGACCTTCTATCGTTTTTTCATACGTATCGTCATCTATTTGTTCCATGACCATCTCAGGATCAGCTTCATTCCAATTATTAAATTCACCAACCAAATAAATTTCCTCACCATCTGGCGTAGTTTCTGGTAATGTCACTCTAAATGTGACGGCAAAATCCTCTTCAGGAATCTCCACTTCTACTTCTTCAATCGGGAGCTGCCCAATAGGAGAACGAACGATAATTGTTTCGTATGGGGCTATTTCGATTAATTCTCCATCTTGATAAACATGACCATGAACTAATTCTTCGCTATCATTTAATACGACTTGGACTGTTTTTGCTTCTTTTCGTTGATTATGAATAACGGTTAACTGATAATCTTCATCCCCTTCAACCGTATAGCCATATAATCCGAGGTCTGTACCAATAGCTGTATACGTTCCGGCAAAAAACATCGGATGTGATTGACGGATTTCAATCATTTTTTTGTAATGTTCATACATACTACCTTCTGTGCCTTGCTGCTCTTCTAGTGATGTACCATCATTTGGATGTGTATATTGACTCGGATTAAAGAAATGTTCATCCATCGTTGTCATGCCCGCGCCTTCTGCAGCTGCATACCATTGGAATGGCTCACGACGATTGTCATCTGGGCGTTGTCCCTCTTGACCTAACTCATCTCCATAATAGATAAATGGTGTTCCAGGTAAAGTGAATAAGATACTAGCTGCTAACTTCGCTTGTCCCTCACTTCCAAGCCTTGTATGAACACGATCCATATCGTGGTTACCAATCATCGTTGAATCAATAACTAGAGCATTACCACGAGCTCCTGAGAATCTTTGATAGCGGTCTTTGACATCGTTTAATGCAGATACAATATCGACGTTCATACCATTCGCCATCCCGATAATCTCCTCTGTTAAGACGAAGTTAAAGTTTGATTCTAAAGCACTATAATAATAACTAATATCATCCCAAGCGTGATACCAAGTTTCTCCAACGATAAAAGCTTCAGGATTGACTGATTTTACATGGGTATTAAACTCCCTCCACCATTCGATTGTTTCGTTCCGATCCTCATAAATATCAGCAACAGCATCAATTCGGAATCCATCTACACCTTTTTCTAACCAAAAGCTTGCGATATCTTTCACTTCTTGACGAACTTCAGGATTATCATAGTTTAAATCTGGCATGTCGACATTAAAGTGTCCTGAATAAATTTTTCCCTCAACCTCATGCCAGCCCTGCTCTCCATTTGGTTCTTGACCAGCATAAGACTCATGGTCATCCCAAATATAGTAATCTCGATATTCACTATTTTCATCAGCTATGGCCTCTTGGAACCATGAGTGTTCATCTGATGTATGGTTAACAACAAAATCAATGATCACTTTCATATCACGCTCATGGGCAGCTGAAAGTAAGCTCTCGAATTCTTCCATTGTTCCATACTGCCCTTCGACTTCATAATAATCCATAACATCATAACCATGATAGGATTTCGACTCTTTCATCGGCATTAACCAAAGAGCATTAGCTCCTAATTCTTGAATATAATCTAAATTTTGCTCAATCCCTGCGAAGTCACCGACACCATCACCATCTGCATCATAAAAGCTTCTTACAAAGATTTGATAAAAAATCGACTCTAACGCCCAGTTATATTGCTGATCGATATCTGCAAGATCAACCATCTCATTGCTATCATCAATGACTGTGTCAACTTCTTCTGTATCATCATCCTCAAGCTCTGAATCTGTTTCATCAGCTGGTGAACATGCTGTGATAAAAACAATACTTACTAGTAACACAAGCATGTACTTACTCCATTTTTCTAACATTTTATTTTGCCTCCTAACTGTAAGTATTGTTTTAAATTTCCTCACAGCCTCTCCTATAAGCTGTTCAAACCTCTTTGAAATCAACCCCATTTTTGTGCAATCGCTTTCTCAAGTAAACGCTTTCATTTTAATTATACGTACTATTTCATATCATTGTAAATGTTATTTAATTAAATATTAATCATTCCATAAAATGTCCCTACGTTTGCACAAACTTGCACAATTATTTTTTGATTTTAGTCATTTTCAATTGTTTCTTATTGATGATTTGACCATACATATCA
This sequence comes from Alkalihalobacillus pseudalcaliphilus, assembly GCF_028610675.1. Classification (NCBI taxonomy): domain Bacteria; kingdom Bacillati; phylum Bacillota; class Bacilli; order Caryophanales; family Bacillaceae; genus Alkalihalobacillus; species Alkalihalobacillus pseudalcaliphilus. The sequence goes on along the minus strand of NZ_JAQQWS010000017.1, from coordinate 37,776 downwards.
ATTTATAATTTATTTTTCTGAATCTATCATTTATTATCGGATTAAGCCGTCTTTTTGAAAGGAGAAAATCACTTACATGAAAATGTCGAGTATCTTTAATCATGGTATGGTTTTACAAAGAGAACAAGTTATTACCTTATCTGGAATAAGCGAGCCACATGAAAAGATTTTCGTTTCTTTTGCCGATATACGTCTGCAAACATTGACTGATGCCACAGGCAATTGGCAAATTAAGCTTGACCCACAGCAAGCTGGTGGACCTTTTTCCATGAATATTCGTACAGAGCATCATGAAGTAAGTTTCTTTGACATTTTAATAGGTGATGTATTTATTCTAGGTGGTCAATCCAACATGGAACTTCCCCTCCGCCGTACTTTAGACTTATTTTCAGAAGATTTAAAAATGATTCACGAACCAAAGATTCGCCAGTTTTCTTATCCAATTACATATCGATTTGACGAACCTGGGCACATCATTGAAGATGGCCATTGGAAATTGGCTCAGCAAGATGATCTTCTAGACTTCAGTGCAGTCGGCTTCTTTTTTGCCAAGAAGTTATACGATCTTTACCAAATACCTATTGGGCTCATTCAAACAGCAGTAGGGGGTACACCTATTGAAGCCTGGCTGCCTGAACAGACACTACGTAAAATTGGTGGGTATCGGTATGAATTAGACCGATGCAAAGAGGATTCCTATATTCAACTTACACAAGAAACAGAAGGAAAACAGCAATTACAATGGTATAAGTACTTGGATAAAAACGATAGAGGAATTAAAGAGAAGTGGTTTAAAACCAAATTCAAAGGAATAGAATCAAGGGCATTTGCCGTTCCTAATACATGGGAAGAGACGGAGCTAGAGCATATAAGAGGTTCGGTTTGGTTTCAGAAAGTATTTAATCTACCTGAAGAACCATTAACTAATGAACTCCTTTTAAAATTAGGTACAATAATTGATGGTGATGAAACGTATCTAAATGGCGTGCTTATTGGTCAGACAAGCTATCGTTACCCTCCTAGAAGGTATAAAATTCCACAAGGTCTTCTCAAAAAAGGGGAAAACCTGCTTACTGTTAGAATTATTAGTACGCATTCTACTGGTGGGTTTATAAAGGGTATGCCTTATATGCTCATACAAAAAGAAATGGTACTCCCTTTGACAGGTGAATGGCAATACCAAATTGGTACTGTTACAGAGGCTGCACCTTCTACTACTTTTTTTCAATATAAACCATCTGGTGTCTACAATGCTATGATCGCTCCACTGCATTCGGTCAACATCAAAGCTATTCTTTGGTATCAAGGTGAATCCAACACAAATAAACCAATCGGTTATCATCAGCTCCTAACAAAGCTTATACAAAATTGGCGTGAACGTTGGAAGCAACCAAACCTACCCTTTATTTTTACTCAACTAGCTAACTTTAATCCAGGTCACAGATATCAAAGTAACAGTGCTTGGGCTCTACTACGTAATGAGCAACGTCTAGCCCTCCGTAACCCAAACACAGCGATGGCAGTCACAATTGATGTTGGTGAAGCTAACGATCTCCATCCACAAAATAAAAAAACGGTCGGTGAGCGTCTGGCCCTATGTGCCCAATTTCTAGCTTATCAAGAGAATAGCATCATTTATAGCGGACCTCTTATCAAAGAAGTACAACGTAAAAATGGTGCTCTACATCTATGGTTTGAGCATATTGCACATGGACTTGTATGTATGGGTGATTCTCTCCAAACATTTATGATTTGTGGGAAGGATGAACATTTTTTACCTGCTAAGGCTTTCATTGATGGCGATTGCGTCGTAGTTTTTCACGAGCATATCCGCCACCCTCTCCATGTTCGTTATGGTTGGAGTGACAATCCTGAAAGTGCAAACCTTTATAATAGTGAAGGACTTCCAGCGTCACCATTTACGACAGAATCCTTATAAATGAAAAAACGTCCTTTTCAAAGCTAGAAAGGACGTTCTCTCCTTTGGTTATTACTTCATAAATTGAAATGTAGCAAAGTCAAATTGACTACCAGGTAAGAAAACAAAGACAAGCTTTTTTTTACCCGTTACTTTCTCGATATCAAATACTTGACCTTCGTACGTATTGGTCCGAGTGAATTCAATAATTTGATTCGTTTGTTGCTCTTCGCCAATTAATTGGATATGAATCGTGTTATTAATGGCTGCACGACCGTTAAGAACGAGCTTTGTCGCTCCATCTTGACCAAAATCGAAATGCTCAAACTCAATGGAGACATTATTGCCGATATCGACAACTTTATCGTTTTTTACAACAAAAGAATCACCATAAATATAATCATGCTCACTTGCGATATTTACTTCAAATGCACGCTCCCTCTTTTTGAAAATAAAGCCTTTCATATGGACTTTTTTATGTAAGACGAAAGAAATCGACGTTAGTCCTTGCAATCTTTTAGAAAGCTGATAGGTTGCTTCTTGATATACATTCCATCTCGATGGTTTTTGATAAATGACATCACCGATTAGTTCACTACTGTCATCACCGGCTATCCCTTCCCAAATTTGAATCTCGTACTCTTCATTAGTCAAAGCAAATATCGGTAAGGTAATTTCGTCTGATCCAACTAATCCAAAATCAATATCATGAAAACCTATAATCGTCTCCCCGTCACGACTTGTCGCTACGCCTCTTTCATTTCCATTCGTTAGATTACCTTTGCTAAAGTCATAAAGCCCTGCTGAAACCATTTCATAAGGATTTTTAAAAATCATACCAAGACCGTTAACGGTAAATTCAAGCTCCGAAATGATTTTAATCTTATCTGTTCCATTTTTACTCGTACAACGAAGCCGGAAATCGCCATCACCTTTGGCAATTAGCTTAATATTTGTACCATCTCCTTCAATTTGAGCACAGTTGGACAGTATACCACCATCATGTACAACACTCCACTCCACATCTTGATAGGTTGTATTTTCTGGATGCAGAGCAGCTTTAACCTGTAACGTTGAATTTTCTGCTGTTAGTAATTGCCCTGAATGACTAACAATCTCAAGTTTACGAACAGGAATTTCCATTTCTTTTCCCATCACAACCGCACTATGTTGATTAGCATCTGGTACGGAAAGACCTATTAATGATTCTCTTTTTTGTTTTTCTGTTTGTACTACTAGTGTTTCTGTTTTCATTCCCGGAGACGCGACGGCGATTTCAATCGTTCCTGCTTCAAAAGTTGGGGCTATGATAGCCATCAGTTTCCCGCTAAAGAGACGTCGACTTTTCCCTTTATACTGGTCATAATCAGTACTATCACCATTATCTAAACCAACTAAGTGGCCGACCCCTGATACTTCGACAACCACACGATTATTAGCATTTTCAACCGAATAACCTTCGCGATCAGACATCGTAATTTCCACAAATAACAAATCATAACCATTTGCTTTTAATACGAATTGATCGGTCTTTAATTCGATTTTACTAGCATCACCAAAAGAATGACGTCGCTTGGTCGCAATGACCTTCCCTTGATCATTATAAGCGACGGCCTTTAACTCCCCTTTTTCATAAGGCAGTTTCCAATGTCCGACAAGCTCCGATTTTTGGTTTCTGTCAATAGTATGAGAACCTTTTGATTTTCCATTTAGAAATAACTCAACCTTTGGTGCATTTGAGCAAATACGGACGTCAATCATTTGGTCGTTATTAAAATCCCAATAAGGGAAAAGGTGAACCATCGGCTGCAGCTGATAATTAGTCCAAGCAGCCTGGTAAATATAATAAGCGTCTTTCTTAAAAGTGGCCGTATCTATTTGTCCAAAATAAGAGTTCTTTGTATGATACGGGGTAGGCTCACCTATATAATCAAAACCAGTCCATATAAATTGACCAAGTGAATAAGGTGCTTCTCTTTCTGCCATGATGCAAAATTCAACTGATTCAGCTCCCCAACTCGTTGAACTATTTCCTAAAGCCGAGCATTGCTCATCATCGTCGGCCAGAATTGATTGTTCCAATGGAAAATGATAAATCCCACGGCTTTGTACAATAGATGATGTCTCACTACCATAAATCACCCAATCAGGATGTTCCGTGTGGTGATTGTGATAATATTTCTCCGCATAGTTATAGCCAACTACTTTGACGAGATCGGCACATTTTTGGGCATTTTCCCACGGCATATAATTCGACCCTATCGTCACATATCCATTGCCCTTTGGATCATACTTACGCACTTCATCTAGTAGTATTTGAGTAAGCTCTGCTCCTCGTTCACCTGCATGTGTATCATAAATTTCGTTACCAATACTCCACATCATGAGACTCGGATGATTCCTGTCACGTAATACCCAGCTTTTCACATCAGCTTGATACCAATTGAGAAAGAACCTCCCATAATCATATTTGGTTTTTGTTTGCTCCCACATATCAAAGGCTTCTGATACAATTAGAAAACCCATTTCATCTGCGAGCTCCATTAAATCTTTAGCAGGCATATTATGAGCCGTACGAATCGCATTGACACCCATTTCTTTTAAAATATCTAACCTTCTTTTTAAGGCAACGCGATTAAAAGCGGCTCCTAATGCACCTAGATCATGATGTTCACAAACACCATGTAACTTCATTTTTTCTCCATTCAAATAGAAACCCTTTTGTGGGTCTAATAGAATCTTTCTAAATCCAATTTGTTGAACGACCGTATCGTAAACTTGTTTATCTTTATTAATTAACAGTGTTTGAAGCTGATATAAATTGGGTGTTTCTGGACTCCAGCGTTTCGGTGAGCGTAGCTTTAGCTTCTGTGTATTTTTATGAGCCGCTACTTGTGCCCTTGTCATAAATTCACGTGTACTTGCGATCACTTCGTCGTTATTTATCAACTCGTGAACTAATTCAAAATCTTCTTCTATCCAAATATCAGTATCAATTTCAACTTGCCATTCTTCCTCTTCACCTTCAGATATCGTTACATAGACACCGTCTGTTTCAATATAATTTTGAGCTCGATATTTTAACCAGACATTACGGTAAATACCGGCACCAGAATACCATCTACTATTTGGGGCTTCGAAATGGACCTTGACGATGATTTCATTCGCTCCATCTTGCAAATACTCGGTAATCTCATGTTCAAAGGAAGAATAACCGTATTTCCATTCACCGACATAATCATTATTAACATAAACGGTCGAATCCATATAAACGCCACCGAAATATAGAAGCACTGCTTGCTTATCTACTGACGTATAATTGAATATCTTTCGGTACCAACCTTTTGAATCCTCATATAATTGTAACGTATTATAGATTTGCCAATCATGAGGAATAGCAACCTTCTCAAAAGATAACATCTCCATATCATTTTCTTCTAAAGTACTCTTGGCAAATTCCCAACCATCATTAAATAGCTGCGTATGATTCATCTGATCAACTCCATTTCAATGGTTCTTATCTTTGAATCTTCCTTTATGTACAAACTATCTCTTAGGCTGCTCCTTTCATACCCCTATACATTCGAGAAAAATGGTTGCATCCCTTTCTAATCTTAAAAACATGAGTAATCTAATACAATAACATGTGCATATAATACACTCACTAAATTATTATTAAATCACTTTTCAATAGTCACTATGTGTATTTTCTTGATACTGTTTAGACTTATAAAATTAATTAAAACCCTTCATCATCCTCTATCAATATATCTTTTGCTTCTCTAATACCTAGTCTTTTTAAGGTCGTGTTCAATAATTGAAAGCAACAAGTAGTAAATAAGATATTCGCACAAGAGAAAGGCACAGTTTTTTCATATAATAAGTAGAAAATTAAAAAATCAGAAAGGAGGTATTTTTTATGGCTACAGTATCAACTTTTACACAACTTCAAGCAGCTGTAGCTGCTCAAGATCCTACTATTATGATTGATGCTGATATTGCATTTCCTGCGACAATATCAATTAACTATACCACGGTCATAAGTGGTAGTAGCCAAGCCATTACGTTAACTCGGACTGCTGTGTTTACAGGCTCATTATTTACCATCCAGTCTGCTGGAGTTGTCACACTTAATAACCTAACAATGGACGGAGAAGAAGTAACTGCCAGTCCACTGATTTTCTCAAATGGAAACCTCACGATTACTCATGCATTACTACAAAATAATCATTCTTCGTCCGTAGGTAGTGCTGTTTTTGCAAACATTGGGGCTAGTTTGACTTGTTCAAATACAGTATTTACGGCGAATACAACAACGACTGAAGGTGGGGCCACTTTTTCAAATGTCAATACGACAACGTCTTTTACCAATTGTATTTTCACGGATAATACCGCTAATGAAGGTGGGGCGGTGTACGTGAATGTTGGTGGTACTTTAACGACCACCAACTGTCAATATACTAGTAATATGGCTATACTAAATGGGGGTGGTGTCTTTCTTAATACCAATTCATCAGGAAGTATTACCGGTTGTACCTTTTCCGATAACACGGTTACAAATGGTTTTGGTGGAGGGCTCTTTTCAAATAATACTGTTACAACAACGGTAAGTAACTCAACATTTACTGGAAATAACTGTACAGTTGATGGAGGAGGGGCTTTTCTTAATGGCGGAGGCAGTGCAACACTCGATAATACCGACTTTCAATCTAATTCTAGCGGAAGGGATGGAGGCGGACTGTATTTAAATGAGTTAGTAGGAACAACTCTCATCTCTTCTTGTTCATTTATTGGCAATGTATCAGGTAATGGTGGAGGTTTGTTTATTAATCGATGTGATGCAACATTTGAAGATTCATCCTTTATCCGTAATTCTAGTAATCAAGCAGCGGGTGGGCTATTTATTAATGATTTTTCTAATGTATCTGTGACTGCCAGTGCTTTTCAAGAAAATCAATCTGGTCCTGCTGGTGGGGGTGCTATATTTCAGAACTCTAACTCTGTGGCCGACTACACAAATTCGACCTTTGAACATAATTCCACTACTGGTGGAGGGGGAGCTACTTTTGTAAATGCTAACTCTACTTCAAATAGCATATCCTCTAATTTTATTCAGAATACATCTTCGGTAGGAGGAGCCATTTTTATAAATAATAACTCTACCTTAAATTCTTCTGGTAATACGCAATTTATTGGCAATTCAAGTAGAGAGGACGCCGGTGCGGTACAAGTAAATCCGACAGCGACGTTTAATGTAGAAGACACCATTTTTTCAAACAACTCTTCTGGTCAAATAGGTGGTGCTATTAATAACCTAGGTACGTTAAACCTTTCGGAAACCACAACAATTGGCGTACCAATTACAAATACAGCAGACGTGGCACCAGGTATATTTAATGGAGGGGTGTTAAATGTGGAAGATATAGCTACGGTTCCTAACGGGGTCTTTATCCCTAGTCGTGATAACGTTGTCCAAATTACGGGACCCTTATTACCTGGATCAATTATTCAACTTGATTTAACCCCCTATGTGTTTCCTGATCCTGCAAACAGCCCCATTGTTGTAGGGATACCAACCACTTCTTATCCGATTTTGACAGAAGAAGATGCGAGTCGCTTCCTCAAACCACCTCTTAGGTTCGAGGGCTGGGTGGTGGAGCTTTTAAATAATCAAGTGGTACTCATCTACCGCCCAATGCCGATACCACCTCAACCGCCAATACCACCAGACCCACCTATTATTCTACTGCCGTTCTTACTACCACCAGGAACTAGATTAAACAAGTGCCAATTGGAAAGAATTATGCAAACTATACGGAAAAATCGTCTTTAGAGCTTTATAACTGGCCTAACTGTAATACGAACATTAACAATAAAATCATAAGCTCATTCAACCTATAAGTCCTCTAATCATTAAAAAGGCATGTAAGAGAATTCGCTCTAACATGCCTTTTAGCAGTTAATTAGTTAACATCATTAACGTATGGTAATAAAGCGATTTGACGAGAGTATCAAGGGATTACACTTATATAAAGCCCCGATCGTTTAAGTACATTCTTTCACAAAGTAATCTTCCTTAAAAATAATTAATTTTATTCTTTGTAGGAATATTGTTCCATTAATTTCTTAATGAAGATGGCCATTAATCATTTTTGTAGCTTCTTTTCCAAACAGTACTTTCTTTGGATTTAAAACGATTAGCATAATTGCCACTACAAAATATAAGATAGCATAGTATTTTAAAAGTTCTATGACATTTCCATTAATAATAACCATAAGAAAATTAAATAATTGATGTATTATAATTGGGATAAGTAAATTCTTATTTAAATTATAAAATGCTGTAATGATAATACTAATCGATATAATTGCAATCATAAAAAATACGATATATTCTATTAGAGTGACACCTATAAATCCTGTAGTAAACCAGACTGGTAAATGCCATATCCCCCACCAAAAACCTAGTGTTACTGATGCTCTCAAAGGCGAATACTTCTTTTGAAGTTCATTTAGGGCAAATCCTCTCCAACCTAATTCTTCACCTAACGGACCTGCAAATAAGGTTGTAAAAAATAAATATAGAAGCATTCCAAATGATGAAATGGTCAAACTAGAGCTTGTACCATCGTTTTTAGATGTGATTATAACTAGTACTACTATAGCTAGTAGAACTTGTATACAAACAACTACGGTTACTATGGAAAAATTAAGTCGATTTTTAAAACGCTCTTTTACATAAGTAGTAAAGCTTTGTCCTGGATATATTTTTCTGAATAGTAAAATAAACGCAAAAGTTGAAGACCACGACGCTATACACAACATAATATCAAATACTATTTTTGGAAGTCCTAACATTAGAGTGGTTCCCACTAATAAAAAAAGTGGCCAAAAAATTAGATTTGTTAGAATAATAAAACTTACTATTGGTCTTTTTAATTCGCTTTCTTTTCTCATCAACAATCCTCATTTTAAAATAATATTTAACAACTACACTATAAGTTTAATAGTTGTTATAAAATGAGTTTAAACCTATGAGTAAGTCCCAGGTCAATAAAATTTAATTATTTTATAGGTGCATAAATTTCTAAAAATACACGTTCAAGCCCATCTTCATAAGTGGTAAGTAATATATTTATATAAACTAGTCCCAATAGTTCATACCCATTTTCTATCACTACTTTTCTTAAATTAGCTTCCACGTTATGATCAATGTTTTTTCCACCAGTTGACCATCTTCCATCTTCGATAACTGTATATATACATTTTGGATGATATATTATTTCACCTTCAATTTCTTTATCAATGTCTTCTACATTTCTTACAATTATAAACTTATCTTCTTTAAATCCTTTTTCATTGAAACTTATGACTCTTCTTAAAGATGTTAGAGTCACCGCTTTTTTTAAGCTGTCTGTGTTCTTTTTTAAAGAATCATATTTCTCATACTTAGTAAAATGCTCTATTTCCCCTTTTATTTCGAGAGAATTCATTTCTTTTATTGTGTATTCCCCTAAGTATTTATTAATCTTTTCGCAATCTTCTTTTACTATCTGAAGTTTTTTTAAAAGAAGCTTTTTATATTCAATTTCATCTAAAATATCTTGTTCTTTCTCTTCTAATAATGATAGGATTCCCTCTACACTCTTACTTTTTCTCAATTCCTGGATTTTTTTAATTTCAATATCCATATCTCTATAGAAATTTACTGTTGTTATATCATATATATCAAAATGATTATATTTTCTATACCCATTCTCAATATTTTGCTTAGGCTTTACTAATTCCTTTTCTTCATAAAACTTTAATGTGTCTCTAGATACATTTAAAAATTTGGCTACTTGTCCAATTGTGTACATTATTCTCTCCTTTACCATTTCTACATATTCTTTATGTTTTTATATTTCAGTATGCCGAAAAAAATAATATAGACTTTATTATAATAGTTAAGTTAAGTATCAATGATAAATAATTTCATAAGAACCCTCGTAGTTAATTCTTCTAAAACCATTTCAACTATTAGACACGCATTCTATCACTAATGATGGTTTTCTTCTTGAAATATCCTGCCCCTTTACTTCTATAAGAAAAAGAGCTTCCCTTAATTGAGAAAGTCTCCATTAGCTACAATTTTTCTTATATTAATTATCCTCGTCCCCTTCATTTAGAACTTACTTAGTATATTTTCGAGATTTAGTTTATAATCCCTTTATTCAACATGACTACTATTTCCTTTTCTTTTTCCTCTTTAACACGTGTCCTTATACCTAAAGAAAGTACCTCGACAATATACGTTTACTCACCTAACCACTTCACACTAAATAAAAAAAGACATGTTAGGTTTAACCCTAACATGCCTTAGTTGCTAATTAGTTAACATCATTCACATACGGTAATAAAGCGATTTGACGAGAACGCTTGATTGCAGCAGTTAATTGACGTTGATATTTAGCTGAAGTTCCAGTTACACGACGAGGTAAGATTTTACCACGCTCAGAAATGAAACGTTTTAAAAGATCCGTATCTTTGTAATCGATGTGTGTAATTTTGTTTACAGTGAAGAAACAAACCTTACGACGTTTTGGACGACCACGACGAGCCATGTTGCAGCACTCCTTTCAATTTAAATAATTTATATACGTTCTGCTATATTTCATCTTGAGAAGTACGGTTTAGAAAGGTAAATCGTCATCTGAAATATCAATTGGTTTACCATCGTTTGCAAATGGGTCATCATTGAAGCTATTGGACTGACGGTTAGGCTGTTGTTGATTTCCTTGTCTTGCGAAATCATTTCCGCCTCCACCAGCTGGAGCTCCTCCGTAGAAGTCATTCTGCCCTTGGTTACCACCTTGGTTTGAACCACGCGGCTCTAAGAACTGAACGCTTTCGGCAACAATCTCTGTTATAAAAACACGACGACCTTCATTATTATCGTAGCTACGTGTTTGGACACGACCATCCACACCTGCTAAGCTACCTTTTTTTAAATAGTTCGCCACATTCTCAGCTTGTTTGCGCCAAATGACACAATTGATGAAGTCAGCTTCACGATCACCTTGCTGATTGGAAAACGGACGGTTTACCGCTAAGGTAAAGTTCGCTACCGCTACTCCATTTGGTGTATAACGTAATTCTGGATCACGTGTTAAGCGACCAACTAATACGACACGGTTTAGCATCCGTACCCCTCCCTAAAAATCTATTACTGTTCGTCTTTAGTCACAAGTACACGAATAATGTTCTCGTTGATTTTCACAAGACGGTTAAATTCGTTAATTGCATCAGAGTTAGCTGTTACGTTTAATAACACGTAGAAACCTTCACGGAAATCATTGATTTCATACGCTAAACGACGCTTACCCATCTCCTCAACCTTATCAAGCTCAGCACCATTTGTAGTTAAAACGCCATTAAAACGTTCGATTAACTCTTTAGTAGCTGATTCTTCTAGGTTTGGAGCGATAATGTACATGATTTCATACTTACGCATTCCATTCACCTCCTTTTGGTCTAAACGGCCCCTACACGGAGCAAGGAGCAAAAAATTACTCTCTTGAGTCATTTTACTCGCATTATTAGATTATATCAGAAACGCTTGTCCTAAGCAAGGCATTTGCAGTTATTGTCAATACGTATTAAACATTAAATCTAAAATGAATGACATCTCCATCTTGGACAATATACTCTTTACCTTCAAGTCGAACTTTTCCTTTTTCTTTTGCCACTGTCATCGAACCTGCTTCGATTAAATCATCATAAGAAACAATTTCTGCACGAATGAAACCACGCTCAAAATCTGTATGGATGATACCAGCGGCTTGAGGTGCTTTTGTCCCTTTACGGAATGTCCACGCACGAACTTCTTGTACACCTGCCGTAAAATAAGTTTGTAACCCTAAAAGTTGGTAAGCGGCGCGGATAAGCTGGTCTAATCCAGATTCTTCAATCCCTAACTCCTCAAGGAACATTTGCTTTTCATCACCATCAAGCTCAGCAATTTCAGACTCAATTTTGGCACAAACAACAATTACTTCACTGTTTTCAGAGCTAGCAAATTCCTTCACTTTTTGCACATACTCATTATCATCTTCACCAAGTAAATCTTCTTCACTTACGTTTGCTACATAAAGGACCGGTTTACTTGTTAATAGGTGAAGCTGCTTAACAATTTTTTGTTGCTCCTCCGTAAATTCAACACTACGAGCAGGCTTTTCCTCTTCAAACGTATGTTGTAGGATTTCTAGTACTTCAAGCTCTGCTACAGCTTCTTTATCCTTTGTTTTTGCCAACTTTGCAACGCGGGCAATTCTTTTTTCAATACTTTCTAAATCAGCTAAAATTAATTCTAGGTTAATAACTTCAATATCACGAATAGGATTAACACTACCAGAAACATGCGTAATATTATCATCAGCAAAACAACGTACAACATGAGAAATCGCATCAACTTGGCGAATATGAGATAAGAACTTATTTCCTAATCCCTCACCTTTACTTGCTCCTTCAACAATACCAGCGATATCAGTGAATTCAAAAGCTGTTGGTACCGTCTTTTTCGGGTCTACAAGTTCCGTTAATTTTTGTAAACGATGATCAGGAACTTCTACAATTCCTACGTTCGGATCAATCGTACAGAATGGATAGTTAGCAGATTCAGCTCCAGCTTGTGTTATTGCATTAAATAGTGTCGACTTCCCTACGTTAGGTAAACCGACAATCCCAGTTGTTAAAGCCATAGACCATTCACTTCCTTTTATCAAAATATTAATTTATCAACATACGCCTATAAGTCCTCTCAATTATAGAAATAAGCTCATACAAAAACAAGACAGATTGGAGGAGACGCCCCATTCTGTCAATGTATCGTCTTAATTCTAAGCTTCAAGAACCTTCTTCAGCTTTTTCGTAAATTCTTTTCGAGGTAGCATCACGCTATGCTGACATCCAAGGCATTTTATCCGAACATCCATACCCATTCGAATAATCTTCCACCGATTTTCACCACATGGATGCTGCTTTTTCATTTCAACAACATCATGAAGAGCAAACTCCTTCTCAGCCAACTGCTTCGCCCCTTTCAACTCAATCTATATCCATTATACACGATTGTCCAAAGGAGTGAAACTTTAGAATTATTCTATTTTAGGTCGAATCGCTTTATGATGTAAGATAGGATATAACATAATGGATGAGAATAAGTATAAATTTAATACGCCATATAAAGGATATAAGAAACTAATTAAATTGGAAAAACCAAACATTGTTAAAGGAGCCATAATGGCTACAAGCATCAAAGCAAGTACCCACGCTGGTGCTTGAATATATTCACGTATTCTCGAAATGAGTCCAAAAACACCTGAAGCTGCTGTCGTATAAATAGCCACCCATAATATCCCTGACATGACAAGCACCATATAATACGGGTAATGCTGCAAAATCGCAAAAAGTGGTATTTCATACACAACTAATTCACTAGCCACTTCAATGAGTGAGCTATTATATAAAAAGGTTAGCCCTCCAAGTATGGTACCACTACCAACGGCAGCAATCACGATTTCCCCTTTGCCTTTTATTTTTTGTCCAATCGCTCCTAAAACCGATATGAGCGGTAAAATATTTAAGGCAGTAAAAGTAAGAGCTGTTGGCCAATTACCTTGTTTCTCCTCCCAAAATGTTAAGGGAAAGCCATGTAATGATTGAAAAGCAAACAACACAGAAACGAGGGCAAAAATAAGAATAGGTGTAATCACTGTATGGATTGTTGTAATCCCATCGGTATCCCAAATAAATAAAACAACAACAAATGCTGCTACAATAACTACACCGGCCCAAAATGGAAAATGGACAACTTCTAATGTAGCTCCCCCACCAGCAAGCATAATAACCGTTGTTGTGAATAAGTAAAGAATTATCATCACATCATAGAGCTTTGATATTCTCTTTCCCATAAGAATATGTAAAACAGGTAGATAATGAGCTGATTGATGTTTATAGCTAATATGCATGACGACATAACTGCAAATAATAAATAAGATCATAAATAAAAAAATGGCTAGTCCACTTTCAGAGCCAAAAAATTCCCAAATTTCTCTTCCAGAAGCATAGCCAGCACCAATCATCGTCCCAACTATTAAGAACATCCACATAAGCCCATTTCGTACCATATCTATGGCTCCCTTCAACATCGTTATCTTTTTCTCTTGTATATATGTATAGAAACGAACAGATAACCGTATACTGTTACTACTATGGCGAAGGAGTCGAAAATATGAGTACAAACTATCGTCTTTTCAGTAAAAAAACAAATCCCTTTCGAAAGCATATGGATGAGCCGACCATTACAGATGATTTAGCAACTGCCCTATATGAATACCTTCCAGATAAAACTTCGATTCCAACAGTAATCGTTTGTATAGGAACAGATCGCTCGACCGGTGATTCGCTAGGACCCATCATTGGCTCTAACCTCGAATCTCTGAATCTGGAAAACTTCCATGTGTTTGGCACATTAAAGGACCCGGTTCATGCTGTAAATTTACTTGAAAAAATCAACCTCATTGAACAAACCTTTGAGCAACCTTTTATTATTGCGATTGACGCTTGTTTAGGAAAAACAAAAAGTATTGGTGATATTACAGTAGCAAAAGGACCTGTGTCTCCAGGAGCCGCTGTTAAAAAGGAGCTACCAGCTGTGGGTGATATCCATTTAACTGGCATCGTTAATGTAGGGGGGATGATGGAATATTTTGTGTTACAAAATACACGCCTTTACACGGTAATGACAATGGCAGACATTATCTCTCGTGCCTTTTATCAAGTTGATAAGAAACTATCTGAGTCAAAGCCGTATTCTGTCACTCCTCTTGCATTTTCAAACAGGAAAAGTCCATTCAGTAATGCCTTTGCTTTTATGAAAACGGATAAATTTAAGCTTTAACAAAGGAAAGTACTCATGATTGGGTACTTTTTTGTATGAAAGTTAGTTAGGTGCGATATGCGGAGTTCTGCTCGTCGCTACCATGATTTTGATTTGCTCCGCATTGGAGGCTCTTTTTTTCGTTTCATTGCTGTACAAAAACAACGTTCATTTTTGTTGGTGGCGGAGCTGGTTTTGGCCTCGCTATGTGGGTTTTAGATGAAAGTTGGTGCTGAGCGAAAAAAAACGCCTCCTTCAACTAATTGAGGTAGCGTCATAGTGCAAATGATTAGTAGCACCATAATTATTTATGTTCTGATTTACTTCACCTATAAGTATCAATCTCTTCAACAGTTAGTAGTAGCTTTTCTATCATTAATAAACTTATGATAATATTATAATGGAATAATATATAAGATGGTTACGATACAAGCAACAACTGGGATACTCATTAATAAATTGGCCACTTTAATTTGCGTAAGTCCAAGTAAGTTCAGACCAATTGCGATTATTAAGATGCCTCCAACGGAAGTCATTTCTATAATGAAGGTGTCCATCAGTATATCAGGTACCCATGTGTTAATCTGACCCGCAAATAACGCAATTCCACCTTGATAAAGTATAACAGGAATGGCTGAAAGAGCTACTCCTATACCCATAGTTGAAGCAAAGATCAATGATGAAACACCATCTAGCAAGGATTTAGTAAACAACACCGAATGATCGCCCCTAAGTCCACTATCAAGTGCACCTAAAATTGCCATAGCACCTACTACATAAATAAGGGTTGTTGTTACAAAGGCTTTGGCTACTTTACCGTCTTGTGATGCTCCTAACCTTTTTTCGACCCAAAAACCAATTCGATTAAGCCAACCATCCACATTGAGTTTTTCCCCCAAGATTGCACCTATGACTAAGCTAGAGATAACGATAATAAATTGTTCTGTTTTTATCGCCATCGTGATCCCTAACACGATGATCGCTAGTGATAATGCTTGCATGACGGTAGTTTTTAAATTGTCTGATATTTGTTTAATTTGTAAGCCGATAAGAGCAGCAATAATAATGGCAGCTCCATTCACTAAAGTTCCAATTAATACCATTTCATTTACTTCTCCTCTTTTTTATGAAAGTTAGTGCTGATACTCATATGCGGAGTTCTACTCATCTGTACCGAAAATCATGCTCCGAGACAATCATGTGGCAGAGCTGAGCTCATCGGCTACACCGCTGGTTCTCAGCTCTGCCACTATGTCCCAAGGGAGTCTCCGCAAGGTCATCCGCTGGTTGACTGCTCATTCTCAAGTACAAATAACATTCTTTAAAATAAATAACAATAAAAATCAAAGTGAATAAAATGACACCCGTTAAAGAAGCAAAATCAAATTTAACAAAATTCAACCAGTTATAGGGCAAAATGAAATGGCTAGTGGATCTACTTCTCGTTATTTAGAATGCTGATGCGATTTGTTTGATAGCATCGATGAATGTATACACTTCATCTTCTGTATTATAAGGTCCAAAGCTTGCTCTTATTAAGCCTGTATCTATAGATGCTAGTGAATGGTGTGTTCTTGGAGCACAATGTAAGCCTGCTCGCACACAAATTTGATAATGCTGGTCAAGTATCATAGCAACTTCATGGCTGCCAATATTTTCAATACGAAAAGAAACAACGGCCATTTGCTCATTTCCCTGTTTCGGACTATAAATGGTGATATTAGAAATTGCTGCTAATCCTTCTAAGCAAATTCGTAACAAGTTTTGTTCATGTGTATATATTTTTTTTAGACTTTCTTGTTTAATAAACTCTAATCCAGCTAATAACCCAGCTACTCCTGGTGTATTTAAAGTTCCCGCTTCATATCTTTCCGGCCATGTAACAGGTTGGCCTGGTAACTCTGAATCACGACCCGTACCTCCAGTAATAAGCGGCTTTAACTGATAGTCTTCACGACTCATTAACACAGCGATTCCTTGTGGACCTAACATGCTTTTGTGTCCAGCAAAAGCTAATAAATCGATCCCTAGCTCTTCCATATTTATAGGTACAGTCCCCGCTGTTTGAGAGGCATCAACTAATAGAATAGCTCCATACTGCTTGGCCATTTCAGCTACTTTTTTTAAGTCTATCATTGCCCCTGTAACATTTGATGCGTGTGTTACCACCAACATTTTGGTCTGCTCTGTCATAACCATTTTCAGGTCGTTTACAGAAATAAATCCTTCTTCATTTGGTTCAACATATGTAACATCAATACGCTTTTCTTCTACTAATCGATTTAATGGTCTCAATACGGAATTATGTTCAAAAGCAGTCGTTACTACATGTTGGCCTTCTTCAAATGGAAACCCTAAAATAGCTTGATTAAGAGCCATGGTTGCATTTTGGTAAAACCAAACATGCTTACCTGCTGGTGCGTAAAAGAATGCTGCTAGTTCATTTCTAGTTTTTGTTATAGTTGCAGCTGCTCTTTCAGAAAGGGCATGCCCTCCCCTTCCCGGGTTAGCTCCATACTCATTAACCGCCGCGAGCATAGCCTCGCCTACCTCTTTTGGCTTTGGAAAAGAGGTAGCCGCATGATCAAAATATATCATTATCGTCTTCCTTTCATCAGTTCCAATATCTCTCCTATCATATCAAATTTACTTCATAACTCAAACTAGTAACAAAAAAGAGTTACCTATTTAGTTAGAAAACCAAATGGATAACCCTTCTATTATTTATTCGTTTGTATCATTTCCCATAAGGTGTAAAATTCTTTCTAAATCTTCTTCTGAGAAATAATCAATTTCAATTTTACCTTTTTTCTTTCCAGGTTTAATTGTAACTGAAGTTCCAAAATGTGCTTTTAATAAATCTTGTCTTTCCCTCAGAAAAGGAGATAGTGAAACCTTTTTTTGCTTTGTTTCACGTGAAACATCTTCATTTAAACGCTGAACCATTTGTTCAACTTCACGAACACTTAATTTTTCTTGAAGTATTTTCTCTAATAACAATGAGATTTTATTCTTATCTTTTAATCCTAGTAAAGCTCGTCCGTGCCCCATTGACAATTTACCGTCCGAAATAAATTGTTGAACAACTTGAGGTAATTGTAATAATCTTAAATGATTAGCAATATGAGGTCTACTTTTTCCAAGTTTTTTTGACAATTGTTCTTGTGTAACTTTTAGGTGCTCCATTAATCTTTGATATGCCCTAGCTTCTTCAATTGGATTTAAATCTTCTCGCTGAAGATTTTCAATTAAGGCGAGCTCCATCATTTTATCTTCTGATAACTCTTTAACAATAACAGGAATTCTCTCTAAACCTGCTAATTGGGCTGCACGGAAACGACGCTCACCAACGACGATTTCGAAACCTTTAAGACTCTGCCTAACCGTAATTGGCTGTAAAATACCATTTTCTTTAATTGAAATAGATAACTCTTCAATTGCTTCATCTGAAAATGTTTTACGTGGTTGATATGGATTTGGCCTTAAATCTTGTAACTCTACTTCCTCAATACGTGATTCTTTTTCCTCTTCGTGTTCCGGAAAGAAAGCTTGTAACCCTTTACCCAACCTTTTCGCCACTAGCCACCACTTCCTTTGCTAATTCTAAATAGACTTCAGCACCACGCGACTTAGGATCATAGATAATAATAGGTTTTCCATGACTTGGAGCTTCCCCTAAACGGACATTACGCGGAATAATGGAATCGAAAACTTTCTCTCTAAAGTATTTCTTAACTTCATCTATAACTTGAATACCAAGATTCGTTCTTGCATCAAGCATCGTTAATAAAACACCTTCTATGGCTAGTTCTGTATTTAAATGCTTTTGAACGAGACGCACTGTATTTAATAATTGGCTTAATCCTTCTAACGCGTAATATTCACATTGAACAGGAATTAAAACCGAATCAGCTGCTGTTAAAGCATTAATTGTTAACAAACCTAATGAAGGAGGACAATCAATAAAAATGTAATCATAATCTTTTGAAACAGTAGATAAAGCTCTTTTTAACCGCACTTCTCTTGAAATCGTTGGGACTAACTCAATTTCTGCCCCTGATAGTTGGATTGTAGATGGGATAATATCAAGGTTTTCAACTGTCGTTTTTTTAATCACTTGCTTTGCTTCAACATCTTCTACTAAAACGTCATACACACATTCTTCAACATCGCCTTTTTCAACGCCTGTCCCACTTGTTGCATTGCCTTGAGGGTCAATATCAACGAGTAATACACGCTTTCCTATATATGCTAAACAAGCACTAAGGTTAACAGATGTTGTGGTTTTACCTACGCCGCCTTTTTGATTTGCTACAGCGATGATTTTAGCCATGCTGTCACCCTCTTTCCATCCTAACATTCAAAAATTTCATGTACGTTTTCATTTTAACACAGTTTTATAAAAATCGTTTTATAAAGTTATCTTGTATTTAAAAAATATAGAAGATAGTTTTACATATTTGTGTTTTTACTGGAATTTTGTATGGAAGTGGACTAAAGCTCAAGTGCTCTTCTTCGAAGATCGCTACGGGAATGAGGGGCACGCTTTCCGCAGGCGGGCGCTGAGATCCACTTGGGTTGGTGCAGGCTTCTTGGTTCCAAGAAGCAAAGCCATATGAACAAAAGGCCATCAGTTAACGAGCTAAAACGCAAAACCCTACTTTCATTTTTGTTGGTGATGAGTTGCATGGCAAGTCATCATGAAAGTTTGTATGAAAGTGTACAAAAAAACGATAAGTAATGGTTGGCTTACTTATCGTTACGGTAGCTTATTTGTTTTTGGGTATACGAATTGTGAATTGGTAGTATTCATCGTGTTCTTCTTCATCTGTGTCGACATGAAGTCCGCTCTTTGCAACCATATCTAAAGATTGGCGAATCGTATTCATAGCAATTCTCATATCTTTTGAATAGGATTTCCTAGTTGCTTTTTTCTTAGGTTCTTTTTCTTCTGGGCCAGCTAATATTAACTTAACTTGCTCTTCCGTTTGCTTAACATTTAAACCTTCTTCAAGTACTTTTTCGAGTACTTGATTTTGTAAAGCTTCGTCCTTTAAAGCTAATAATGAACGTGCGTGTCTTTCCGAGATTTCCTTAGTTAGAATAGCATGCTGTACACGTTCTGGTAAATGTAATAAACGCAATTTATTGGCAATGGTTGATTGACCCTTACCTAACCTCTGAGCTAAGCTCTCTTGAGTTAATTGGTGAATTTCTATTAGTTTCGCGTATGCAATAGCTTCTTCAATAGCGGTTAAGCCTTCCCGTTGTAAATTTTCAATTAAAGCGATAGAAGCAGTCTGCGAATCATTAAATTCTTTAACAATAGCCGGAATTTTATCCCACCCTAAAGAAGTGACCGCTCTCCAGCGACGTTCACCTGCGATAATTTCATATTTACCGTCTCTTTTGCGCACAACAATTGGTTGAATAACACCGTGTGTTTTTATCGTTTGTGCTAATTCATCAATTCTTTCCTCATCAAAAATTGTACGCGGTTGAAATCGATTGGGAACGATTTCTGAGATGTTGATTTCCTTAACTTCTTCGCCACGTTCAATTAATTCGTCAGCTTCTTCACTTTGCTTATCATTAAAGCCAAATAGGCGTGAGAACGGCTGCTTCATCGCCTAACACCACCTTTAATATTAACCATCTCTTCTATATTCGACATGATTAATTTCTTTCCTGCTTTCCCAATCCCTTTTTCACTTTTTTGCAAAAAAATTCTTTTCAAGTAGACCCCTCCACTAATCAAAGATATGTTTCACGTGAAACATCTAATCTATAACTCTACTATTTGATAAAGAGTAACATATGTACACCTCACCATTTTAACACAGCCTCTACTTAACGAGAGGCTGCTTATTTGGTGTTCCTGGTTTTCGTGGATACTTCTTCGGTGTCTTCTTTTCCTTCTTTATGATGATAATATGTCTTTCACTATCTTCCTCTGGTAACGTTAGAGAACAATCTTCAATCAGCTTTCCGCCTAATGTTTGAATGGCATGTTTTCCATCAGCTAATTCCTCATTAGAGCTTGCACCTTTTAAAGCGACAAAATCACCACCAACTTTAACAAATGGTAAACATAGTTCTGATAGTACAGACATCCTTGCTACTGCTCTTGCTGTTACCACATCATACTGCTCTCTATGATTAGGATTTTTAGCAAAAGTTTCTGCACGGTCATGGAAAAAATGCACGTGTTTAAGCTGAAGTTCTTTTGCTAAATGGTTAAGGAAACCAATTCGTTTATTTAATGAATCAACAATATGCACTTCTAAATCTGGAAATAGAATTTTGATTGGTAAACTTGGGAATCCTGCCCCTGCTCCAACATCTAATAGCTTTTGACCTGGCTTGAATGAATAATGAAAACTTGCTGTAATTGAATCAAAAAAATGTTTCAAATAAACATCTTCCTCGGCAGTCAAAGCTGTGAGATTCATTTTTTCATTCCATTCTACAAGTACTTCAAAATAGCGTTGGAATTGCCAGATCTGATGTTCAGATAACTCTATACCCTTTTCTTTTAACGTCTTAACAAATAACTCTTTATTCATAAAAGCCTCCAGCTTAGTCGATTTTCGCGAGTCTTCCTTGTTCAATATACACAAGTAAAATGGAAATATCAGCAGGGTTTACTCCTGAAACACGAGATGCTTGCCCTACAGATAATGGTCTTACTTGACTTAGCTTTTGCTTTGCTTCAGTTGCTAGACCATTAATCGCAAAATAATCGAGATTCTCTGGAATCTTTTTATTATCCATTTTTTTTGCTCGTTCTACTTGTTGTAACTGTTTCTCAATATAACCTTCGTATTTAACTTGAATTTCTACTTGTTCTGATACATCCTCACCTAATGGTTTTTCTGGTGCAGGAATGACTGAAGCAATATCCTCATAACTTAACTCAGGACGCTTTAAGAAAGCTGATGCTCTTACAGCCTCTTGTAAAGGTGTAGAATTTACTTTTTCTAATAAAGCAGCTACTTCTTTTGATGGCTTGACAATAATTCCTTCAAGTCTTAGTTTTTCCTCTTCTATTTGAGCCTTTTTCTCTTGGAAACGATTATAACGTTCTTTAGAAATCATACCAATCTCATGGCCAAGATCTGTTAAGCGCAAATCCGCATTATCGTGGCGAAGAAGTAATCGGTACTCTGCTCTTGATGTTAATAATCGATAAGGTTCACTTGTCCCTTTTGTTACTAAGTCATCAATTAATACGCCAATATAAGCTTGAGAGCGATCGAGAATCACACCATCTTTTCCTTGGGACTTCCTTGCTGCATTAATACCTGCCATGATGCCTTGACCTGCCGCTTCTTCATAACCAGAAGTTCCATTGATTTGACCAGCCGTGAAGAGATTCTCAATTTTTTTCGTTTCTAAAGTTGGCCAAAGCTGAGTAGGTACCATTGCATCATACTCTATCGCATAACCTGGGCGCATCATTCTTACTTCTTCAAGGCCAGGAATGGATTTTAGCATTTTCAATTGAACATCCTCTGGTAAACTTGTTGATAAGCCTTGAACATATACTTCCGTTGTATTACGACCTTCAGGCTCAAGGAAAATCTGATGTCTAGGTTTATCATTAAATCGAACAATCTTATCCTCAATAGACGGACAATAACGTGGACCTGTTCCTTCAATCATTCCTGAATACATAGGAGAACGAGTTAAATTCGAGTTAATAATTTCATGTGTTTCGGAACTTGTATAAGTTAACCAACAAGGCAATTGATCGGTAATATACTTCGTGGTCTCATACGAGAATGCTCGAGGTTTGTCGTCCCCTGGCTGTATTTCCGTTTTATCGTAATCAATAGAGCTACCATTAACACGTGGTGGTGTACCTGTTTTGAAACGAACTAGGTCAAAACCAAGCTCTTTTAAATGCTCAGATAGTTTAATGGAGGGTTGCATATTATTAGGTCCACTTTCATAAGAAAGTTCACCAAGTATAATTCGACCACGCAAATAAGTACCTGTCGTAATCACTACTGACTTACTGCGATATTCCGCCCCCGTGTTCGTAATAACTCCCTTACAAATACCATCCTCAATAATTAAACGATCGACCATTCCTTGACGTAACAAAAGGTTTTCTTGTTCCTCAATCGTTTTTTTCATTTCATGCTGATATAAAAATTTATCCGCTTGTGCTCTTAATGCACGGACAGCTGGCCCCTTGCCCGTATTTAACATTCTCATCTGAATATGTGTTTTATCAATATTACGACCCATCTCTCCACCGAGAGCGTCAATTTCCCGTACAACAATTCCTTTCGCAGGTCCACCGACCGATGGGTTACACGGCATAAAAGCAACAGCATCTAAATTAAGAGTTAACATTAATGTATTGGCACCCATGCGGGCTGCTGCAAGGCCAGCCTCTACTCCTGCATGCCCTGCACCAATAACAATAACATCAAATTCTCCACCTTGATAATTCATTTAAATAACCTCCTTTACCTTTCTATTTCCCTAAACAAAATTGTGAGAATAACTGATCTAATAAACTATCCTGCACACTATCCCCAATAATCTCTCCTAAGAGTTCCCACGTTCTCGTGACATCAATTTGAACAAGATCAATAGGAACTCCCATATCTATTGCAGCCATTGCATCTTCAATGGTTGATTTTGATTGCTCAAGTAAAGCGATATGGCGTGAATTTGAGACATAGGTCACATCTTCCGCTTCTAATCCACCCGAGAAAAATAGACTTGCTATCGCTTGCTCTAAATCTTCAACACCGCTGTCCTCAATAAGGGATGTTGTTACTAATGGTCGTCCCTCATTTAGATGCTTTACACGCTCTATATCAATTTTTCTCTCTTGGTCGGTTTTATTAACAATCACAATGACGTTCATCTTTTCTACAGCTTTAAACAAAGCAACATCTTCATCTGTTAAATCATCACCGTTATTTAATACAAGTAAAATAAGCTCTGCTTCCTTGAGAACTTGCCTTGAACGCTCAACGCCAATTCTCTCGACGATATCTTCGGTCTCTCTAATTCCAGCAGTATCAACTAAACGTAACGGAACACCTCGTACATTGACGTACTCTTCAATAACGTCTCTTGTTGTACCCGGTATGTCAGTTACAATCGCTTTATTTTCATGTACTAAACTATTTAATAAAGAAGACTTTCCGACATTAGGTCGTCCAATAATAACTGTTGATAGGCCCTCTCTAACAATTTTACCTTGCTCAGCGGTCTGAAGTAATTTCTCAATTTCAGAAATAACAAAACTTGCCTTTGTTTTTAGCAAATCATGAGTCATCGTTTCCGCATCATATTCGGGATAATCAATATTTACTTCTACATTTGCAACCGTCTCGAGCAGAGCTTGTCTTAATGTTTGTATTTTTTTAGATAAGCGACCTTCTACTTGGTTTAAAGCTATATTCATTGCTTTATCAGTTTTAGCTCTGATTAAATCCATTACGCCTTCAGCTTGTGATAAATCGATTCTTCCATTTAAAAACGCACGCTTTGTAAATTCACCTGGTTCAGCTAATCGTGCCCCATTCTTTAATACGAGCTGAAGTACACGATTAACTGACATAATTCCACCATGACAATTAATTTCTATAACATCTTCACGAGTGAACGTTTTCGGTGCTCTCAGGACAGATACCATTGCCTCTTCCACACGCTCTTGTGTTTTAGGATCAATAAGATGACCATACACAATTGTATGAGATGGAACCTCTTGTAGAGATTTCTTTCCTATATATATTTTATCTGCAATTTGAATGGCTTCGTCTCCACTTAATCGAACGATGCCTATTGCTCCTTCTCCAAGTGCCGTTGATACGGCTGCAATTGTATCGAATTCCATAATAACACCTTTCCTCTATTCACTCTTCTATACATAGTCTTGTTATTGTCACATGACCGTTCATCTATATCCTTCTATTTTAACCGATTATCGTAAAAATTTCTTCTTTTATGTTTGATTATCCACATTCATTTAGTTTAACCTATTCGTGTAAAACTTAAGCGTTTATCCACATGTGAATAACAAAGCTCCAATTTTTAAGCATAGCATAAGTAACATGTAAATTAAAGATGGTAGTTTTGTATGAAAGATACCCTAAAAGCGATATACTCTTCTTCAAAGATCGCTCCGGGAATGGGGGCACGCTTTCCGCAGGCGGGCGCTGAGCTAACTTGCTAACGCAAGTGGATCTCAGCCTGCCCTTCCCTCCTGCAGGAGTCGGCCCCTATTCCCTCCGCTAGAGTTTAAGCTTATAATCATTCGCACTAACTTTCATACAATGAATGAAGAGTAATAAAAGCTAACAAAACAAAGGCATATGAACAAAGTGCCTCCAGCTCATATGCCAAGTCTGCTTTGGCAGTATTCTCGTCTATTCAACAGAATTTGATTTTTTTCTTCCTCTTTTGCTCATCCATTTTTTGGTGTTAACATTTGTTATTACCTATTATTATTTGTTTTGCTACTAAGCGTTTAATTTGTATTATAGATGATGTTTGTATTTTTTTATTACAATTGAATTTTTATTTTTGCATATAAAAAAGAGCCACATTTTGTGACTCTCTTTTTGATTTATTTCTTTGATTTCTCAGGGGCAATGACGATATGTCGATTCATCCCTTTTCCTTGTGAATATGTTTCAACACCAACCGTTTGTTGTAATGATGTATGAATGATTTTTCTTTCTCCAGCACTCATAGGTTCTAATACAACTCTTTGTTTTTGCCTTAACACTTTTTGACTCACACGGTGAGCAAGCTGCTCAAGAGCTTTTCTTCGTTTTTGTCGATAATTTTCGGTGTCTAGTTGAATTCTCACATAGTGATCATCCTCTGAATTAGCGACTAGATTCGTCAAATATTCTAACGAATCGAGCGTTTGTCCTCTTTTACCTATTAATCGACCCAAATCGTCCTGACCCTTTATCTCAAATAAGATAAAATCGGTTTTCTCATGTTTGACAATCTCAATTGAGATCCCCATTTCTTCAATAACCTCTTTTAGAAAAGAATAACCTAAATCGACCGCATCAGGTTTTACATAAGCCTTAATTATTGCAGGTTTTACTCCTATAATTCCTAAGAAACCCTTTTGCGGTTGTTCAATCACTTCATAGTGAAGACGTTCTTGTGTTGTCCCCAATTCCATCAGTGCTTTTGAAATCGCTTCTTCAATCGACTTACCTGACACAGTTAATTCGGTCATTTATTTCTTCCCTCCTGATTTTGCCGCTTTCTCATCTTTTCTTTTACTCGCTTGAGGACCAGTAATAAAGTAAGTTTGGGCAATCATATAGAAGTTACCAACAACCCAGTATAATGTAAGTGCCGCTGGGAAGAAGAAGGCAAATACGGCGATCATAACTGGCATCACCACTAATAAGACCTTCATTTGTGGATTGTCTTGTACCATCATCATCTTCTGTTGAATATAAGTAGTAATACCAGCAATAAACGGTAGGATATAGTCCGGCTGATCTAAAGCGAACCATAAGAAGCTACCATCACCGATATCCGTTCTCATAATCGCATGATATAACGCAAGTAAAATTGGCATTTGAACTAAGATAGGTAAACAACCTGCTAGTGGGTTTACACCTCTCTCTTGCCATAAAGCCATCATTTCTTGCTGAAGTTTCTGTTGTGTTTTCTGATCTTTTGCACTGTATTTCTCTTGTAACTTTTTAATTTCAGGCTGGATTTGCTGCATCGCTTTAGCACTTCTTGTTTGTTTAATCATTAATGGTAACATAATCGTTCTTAACATAATCGTTACCACTACAATCGCCCAACCAAAGCTTCCATTAAAAAAGTCCGCAAGTTGGATGATTAACCATGATAAAGGATAAACAAAGAAAGAATTCCAAAATCCTTCACTCTCACTAGTAATCGGCTGATCTATCTCAAAACAACCTGTTAAGAGAAGAAGCACCGCAATCATCGCTGCTGCAAGGCTATACTTCTTGAGCACAAGCTCTCCTCCTTGTCCATCATTCATTTTCATCTATATCACCGTTTAAAAATAGACAAAACGGGAAATAAAACATTAATCATTTTTAAACTGTTGCTTTTTATGTTTTTTTAAATAACGCCCTTTTCTTAATACGTGTAAAAGACTTGCTTCTACCTCTGCATACTCCATCGTCGCAACTGGCTTTCTCGCTATTACAACAAAATCATACTCAGTATGTAGCCTTTCTTTATACGTTTGAAAAAAAGTACGGATCATTCGTTTCACTCGATTTCTCGTCACGGCATTTCCAACCTTTTTACTGACAGACAAGCCAAGGCGAAATTGATTTTGTTCCTCTTTTGCTAGTGCATAAATAACAAATTGACGATTAGCAACTGATGTTCCTTTATTAAAAACAAGTGAAAATTCCTTGTTCTTTTTTATTCGTTGCTCTTTTTTCATTATATCCACCTCAAACTAGCCTACTTTATAAATAAATTGGAAAAAGACCACTGATTTTCAGTGGCCTATGCAGATAGCACTTTTCTTCCTTTTTGACGACGACGAGCAAGTACTTTACGTCCGTTCTTAGTGCTCATACGTGCACGGAAACCATGTACTTTTTTACGTTTACGATTATTTGGTTGAAATGTTGGTTTTCCCATTTATAACACCCCCCTCGAGGATATATTCCTAATTAAACTTCATAAAAAGACATTCTTGTAAATTATACGGAACATAAGGGCATGTTGTCAAGAACTCTTATTAATCTGTTCAACACTTGCCATCAAAATTACTTTTTCAATCATGACGTTGTATAGTGTAGCGCAAACTTTCACCTATTCCTACCTGTGGATAATTTCCATCCGACAAAATTCTCCCTATCCCCATATTTATCGACAACTTGTTCACATATCTTGTGTTGTGGACAACGATTCAACACAACATCCTGTGCTTTGTGGATAAATAAATAAAGCCGTTGCGGTAGAAGGTTTTTTTTGCTATGATTAATATGTTTTCACTCGTGGACGACTATATAAACATAAAAACCTGTCCACAGCCTGTGGGTAAGGTTGTGGACAGGTTTTTAATTGTGTGTATCTTCTTTTCCACAACATACGTGGATATGTTAAAACTGACACTTTTCTACTATATTATATATATCTCCACAAAATCTGTGTTTTTATGTTTATACACCGTCATGCAGCACCTTATACAAAACTTATACACCCGAAAATAAACTCTGTCATTCCTTCATGTAGCAAGTGCGATAACAGAGATTTTTAAATTTATTTGCAAACCTTTATACCTATTAGTACTTGAAGAAAAGGAGGTTCATCCGTTGGAAAATATTCATGATTTATGGGAACGTGTCTTAGCTGAAATGAAGAAAAAAGTGAGAGGCCCCAGCTATGATACATGGTTAAAATCAACAACTGCACGTGATATCCAAAATGAAGTTATTATAATTAAAGCACCAAATGAATTTGCAAGGGATTGGTTAGAAGATCATTACTCTGAACTAACCTCTGAGACAATCGAAGAACTAACGGGTGTACGTTTAAACCCAAAGTTCATTATTCCCGAGCATAAATCGGATGAAGATTTCTTTTTAGAGCCGACTCCAAAAAAGCAACCGGCAGCAGATGCCAATGCTACGTCAATCTCGACGAAATCGATGCTAAATGATAAATATACCTTTAATACTTTTGTTATTGGCTCTGGCAACCGTTTTGCCCATGCGGCTTCTCTCGCTGTAGCAGAAGCACCAGCGAAAGCCTATAATCCTTTATTTATTTATGGAGGAGTGGGCTTAGGGAAAACACATTTAATGCATGCAATTGGTCATTATGTGATGGATCATAATCCAAATGCTAAAGTTGTTTATTTGTCCTCTGAAAAATTCACAAATGAGTTCATTAATGCGATCCGAGATAATAAAGCAGTCAACTTCCGGAATAAATATAGAAATGTTGATGTTTTATTAATTGATGATATTCAGTTTTTAGCGGGAAAAGAACAAACACAGGAAGAATTTTTCCATACATTTAATGCCTTACATGAGGAATCGAAACAAATTGTCATTTCTAGTGACAGACCACCAAAAGAAATACCAACACTAGAGGACCGTTTGCGTTCTCGTTTTGAATGGGGATTAATAACAGATATTACACCACCAGATTTAGAAACGCGTATTGCGATCCTCCGAAAAAAAGCTAAAGCAGAGAATTTAGATATCCCTAATGAAGTGATGTTATATATCGCTAATCAGATCGATACAAATATCCGTGAATTAGAAGGAGCACTTATTCGTGTTGTCGCCTATTCATCTCTCATTAATCAAGATATGAATGCTGACCTAGCTGCTGAAGCATTAAAAGATATTATTCCTAATTCAAAACCAAGAGTGATCACGATTATTGATATTCAAAAAGCCGTTGGTGAGTATTTTCAAGTGAAGTTAGAAGATTTTAAAGCAAAGAAGAGAACGAAATCTGTCGCATTTCCACGACAAATTGCGATGTATCTATCAAGAGAATTAACCGATTCTTCTTTACCTAAGATAGGTAGTGAATTCGGTGGCCGCGATCATACGACGGTCATTCATGCCCATGAAAAGATTTCTAAGCTACTATCTGCTGATCATGAGCTACAAAAGACCGTTCAAGAAATTAATGAACGATTAAAAGCGTAGTGGAAACTGTTTATAACTTCCTTTCATTCGCGCACAGGATATCCACATCTGGATAACTTGCTATTTATCAGTTTTTTGGTCTTATCCACATAATCACAGGCCCTATTACTATTACTACTATATTTTTTTAAAAGAATTATATTAAAAGGAGCTTTTTTCTATGCATTTTTTTATTGACCGCGAACGATTTGTTCATGATATTCAGCATGTGGCAAAAGCTGTCTCATCAAGAACAACGATTCCTATCTTAACGGGTATTAAAATTGTCGCCAATTCAGATGGTGTCACTTTAACAGGAAGTGACTCTGATATTTCTATTGAGACCTTTATTCCCCTAGAAGATGGAGACAAACAATTCATCACATTAAAACAAGAAGGTAGTATTGTTTTACAAGCTAAATATTTCCCTGATATCGTAAAGAAATTACCTGGTGACGAAGTTGAGATCATCGTACAAGATCAATTTGCAGCCACAATCAAATCAGGATCGGCTGTCTTTAATCTTAATGGTTTAGATCCAGAAGAATATCCACGCTTGCCGCAGTTAGAAGAAGATTTATTATTTCGCCTACCACAAGACATGTTAAAAAATATGATTCGTCAAACTGTGTTCGCTGTGTCCACTCAAGAAACACGCCCCGTATTGACAGGTGTAAACTTAGAATCGACTCACGGGGAATTGGTCTGTACTGCAACAGATAGTCATCGTTTGGCTTTAAGGAAAACGAAGATAGAACGAAATGATGATGAACTCAATTTTGAGAATGTGGTTATCCCAGGAAAAAGCATGAATGAATTAAATAAGATTATTGAAGATAGTCAAGAGTTGATCGATGTTGTTGTAACGGAAAACCAAATTTTATTTAAGTTAAATAATTTATTATTCTTCTCGCGATTATTAGAGGGAAAGTACCCTGTAACGAAAAATATGATTCCAAACCAAAGTAAAACGACGATTTTCTTACAAACGAAGCCGTTGTTACAAGCGTTGGAACGTGCTTTATTACTTTCAAAAGAAGCCAAAAATAATGTCATTACTTTAAAAACATTAGAAGATGGAATGATTGAAATTACGTCTGTTTCTGCTGAGGTAGGTAAAGTAACAGAAAAAATTCAAAGTCAATCACTCGAAGGCGAGGAAATGCGTATTTCCTTTAATGGAAAAAATGTCATTGATGCTTTAAAAGTAATTGATAGTGAAGAGATGAAGGTAGAATTTACTGGAGCGATGAGTCCTTTTGTGATTAGACCGATTGAACAGGAGCATTATTTACACTTATTCTCGCCTGTTCGTACGTATTAATCGTTGGTAGACTCACATTTTTTAGATGAGACTTGGCGAGAATCATTTCGTTTAGTACAATAGAGACAAGATAAAAGCGACGAATGAAAAGACAGCATTTCACTAATTGATTTGCTGTCTTGCCTTTGATACTCAATATTTTAGAAAGAAAGTAGAGTGGGAACATGGATACGATTTCTATTTCTAGCCCTTATATCACCTTAGGACAATTACTAAAAGAAGTTGGTGCCATTGACACAGGTGGGATGGCCAAATGGTATTTAAGTGAATATGACGTCTACGTAAACGATGAGCTTGAAAATCGTCGTGGAAAAAAACTAGTTCATGGGAATATCGTACGACTTCATGATGGAGCCAAATATGAGATTCAATCGATATAGAGGGTTGTTGAATGTATATTAAATCACTATCCGTTAAGCACTTTCGGAATTATGGAAGTGCTGAAGCTGTATTTGACCCTAAAGTAAATGTTTGTATCGGTGAAAATGCCCAAGGGAAAACGAATATGATTGAAGCTATCTATGTTCTTGCCCTAGCCAAGTCACATCGAACGTCTAATGACAAGGAATTAATAGGTTGGGGAGAGGATTTTGCTAGAATTGAAGGAGAATTCGTGAGAAAAAATTCATCTGTGAAATTAGATGTCATTATCTCAACCAAAGGGAAAAAAGTAAAAATAAATGGACTTGAGCAAAGAAAGTTAAGTGAATATATTGGGGCTGTAAATGTTGTCATGTTTGCACCAGAGGACTTAAACCTCGTAAAGGGTAGCCCACAAGGTAGACGTAAATTTCTTGATAGAGAGCTTGGGCAAATAAATCCGTTATATTTATATCACTTAGGTTTATATCAAAAAGTATTGTTGCAGCGTAATCAATTATTGAAGCAGCTCCAAGTAAATAAAGGCCCTAAGGACATGCTTGATATTTTAACTGAGCAAATGATTCCTTTAGCAGGCGAGATTATTCATAAACGTTTTCGTTTTTTGAAGCAACTACAAGCTTGGGCAAAAGGAATTCATGCTGATATTAGCCGTGATAAAGAAGAATTAGAAATCGCATATTTATCATCTACTAACGTATCAGAAGAGCAAGACTTGACGAAAATAAAAGATATACTCTATCAAACATATACGGAGAAAAAACAAAAGGAAATTCAGCGTGGTGTTACTTTGTTTGGACCTCATCGTGATGATTTAGGTTTTGAGGTCAACGGTCGAAACGTTCAAACCTATGGCTCACAAGGGCAACAAAGAACGACAGCACTTTCTTTAAAATTAGCAGAGATTGAATTAATTCATGAAGAAATTGGTGAATACCCGATCCTTTTATTAGACGACGTTTTATCTGAATTAGATGATTATCGTCAGTCCCATTTAATCGATACCATTCAAAAAAAGGTGCAGACTTTTGTTACAACAACAAATTTGGCTGGAGTACATAAACAAGCGTTGGAGCAAGCGAAGATTTTTGACGTTCATCAAGGTACGATACAATTACAAGGAGAGGGTGAGTGATAGATTGTTTATCCATTTAGGTGGCGATATGGTTGTAAGAGCAAAAGAAGTGATTGCAATATTAAGTCGAGATGTGCAAGAATCCTCGAATTTGACAAGTGCTTATTTGCAGCAAGAGAAAAAACGGAAGAAATCAGTTGTCATTAGTGAGGATTTTATTAAATCTATTGTTATAACCGACCATGTTGTATACTACTCACCTGTTTCTTCCGGTACGTTAAAAAAACGAGCGGTAGCAACGTCTGATTTAGATTTACAATTAGAAGAAAAGCACTAGCTCTAGCTTGAATAGAGTTCACATATAGAAGTATGAATTCATGTTTGAAAGAATAGAGAATGAAGGTGAAGAACTTGTCGAATGAACAGCTTTCTGAACAACAATCCTATGATGCGAGTCAAATACAAGTCTTAGAAGGTCTTGAGGCCGTTAGGAAACGACCTGGTATGTACATTGGCTCTACGAGTGTTCGAGGCCTACATCATCTCGTTTGGGAAATTGTAGACAACAGTATTGATGAAGCGATGGCGGGATACTGTGACCAAATTGATGTCTTAATTGAGGAAGATAATAGTATCACTGTGCAGGATAATGGACGAGGTATCCCTGTTGGAATTCATGAGAAGATGGGCAGACCTGCAGTTGAAGTCATTATGACGGTGCTGCATGCAGGGGGTAAGTTTGGCGGTGGAGGCTATAAGGTTTCTGGTGGACTGCACGGTGTTGGTGCATCGGTTGTAAATGCCTTATCAACACTACTTGAAGTTGAAATTGAAAGAGATGGGAAAGTCTATCACCAGCAATATCATCGTGGAGTGCCTGCAGCTGATTTGGCGGTTATTGGCGATAGTGAAAATTCTGGTACAAAAACACACTTTAAACCGGATCCTGAGATTTTCCAAGAATCAATCGTTTATGATTATGATACATTAGCTTTACGTTTACGAGAGTTAGCATTTTTAAATAAAGGCTTAACGATTACGATTACGGATAAACGTGAAGGTGGAAAATCTGATACGTATTATTACGAAGGCGGAATCGCTTCATTTGTGAAGCATCTAAATCGTTCAAAAGAAGTTTTACATGAAGAGCCCATCCACATTGAAGGTGAAAAGGATGGTTTAACGGTTGAGGTTGCTGTTCAATATAACGATGGGTATGTCGGCAACTTATATTCTTTTGCTAATAATATTAGTACGCATGAAGGTGGAACGCATGAATCTGGTTTTAAGACGGGGTTAACTCGTGTTATTAATGATTATGCTAGAAAAAATAGTTTATTGAAAGAAAATGACCCTAATTTAACAGGGGACGATGTTCGTGAAGGCTTAACAGCGATTATTTCTGTTAAGATTCCTGATCCTCAATTTGAAGGGCAAACGAAAACAAAACTAGGAAACAGTGAAGCTCGTACGATTACGGATTCACTATTTTCAGAGCATTTTGCTCGTTTCTTAATTGAAAATCCACAGGTTGGACGAAAGATTGTCGAAAAAGGTTTAATGGCTTCTAGAGCTCGTGAAGCGGCTAAAAAAGCTCGTGAATTAACAAGAAGAAAAAGTGCATTAGAGGTAAGTGCTTTACCAGGGAAACTAGCAGACTGTTCTTCAAAAGATGCGTCCATTAGTGAGATATATATCGTAGAGGGTGATTCAGCTGGAGGTTCGGCTAAACAAGGTCGCGATCGACATTTCCAAGCTATTCTGCCTTTAAGAGGTAAAATTATTAATGTCGAAAAAGCTCGTTTAGATAAAATCTTAGCAAATAATGAAATTAGAGCGATGATCACAGCATTTGGTACAGGTGTTGGTGGTGATTTTGATATAGAAAAAGCTAGATATCATAAAATTATTATTATGACGGATGCAGATGTTGATGGTGCTCATATTCGTACATTACTTTTGACATTTTTCTATCGTTACATGAGGCCGTTATTAGATTACGGATATATTTATATTGCTCAACCGCCATTGTATAAAGTCTCACATGGCAAGGATATTCGTTATGCTTATGTACAAAAAGAACTAGAACCACTGATTGCGTCTTTCCCAGAAGGTGCAAAATTAGGGATTCAACGTTACAAAGGTTTAGGGGAGATGAACCCTGGCCAGCTTTGGGAAACGACGATGGACCCAGAACATCGTACACTTTTACAAGTAACTTTAGAGGATGCGATAAAAGCGGATGAAATCTTTGAAGTACTGATGGGGGATCGAGTCGAGCCGCGTCGTGATTTTATACAAGAAAATGCGGAATACGTTGAGAATCTTGATATCTAGTTGGAGGTTTAAGGAATGGCTGAACAGGAACAATCAAGAGTTAAAGAAATAAATATAGCCAATGAAATGAAAGCATCGTTTATGGATTATGCGATGAGTGTTATTGTGAGTCGTGCCTTACCAGATGCCCGTGATGGCTTAAAGCCGGTGCACCGTCGTATCCTTTATGCGATGAATGATCTAGGTATGACAGCGGATAAGGCTTATAAAAAGTCTGCTCGTATTGTTGGTGAAGTTATTGGTAAATATCACCCACATGGTGACTCGGCCGTTTATGAAACGATGGTAAGGATGGCCCAAGATTTTAGTTACCGTTATATGCTTGTAAATGGGCATGGTAACTTTGGTTCGATTGATGGCGATTCTGCTGCTGCGATGCGTTATACAGAGGCAAAAATGTCGAAAATATCAATGGAGCTACTCCGTGATATTAATAAAGACACGATTGATTATACGGATAACTACGATGGCTCAGAAAGAGAGCCTGTTGTATTACCAGCGAGATTTCCTAACCTTTTAGTGAATGGTGCTTCAGGGATTGCCGTTGGTATGGCTACGAATATTCCACCACATCAATTAGGTGAAGTCATTGATGGAGTTTTAGCTTTATCAAATAATCCCGATATTGATATCCCTGAGCTTATGGAATACATCCCGGGTCCTGATTTTCCTACGGGGGCAGAGATTATTGGTCGATCAGGTATTCGTAAAGCTTACCAGACGGGACGAGGTTCAATTACTCTTCGTGCCAAAACAGAAATATTAGAACATAATGGAAAACCAAGGATTGTTGTATCTGAAATTCCTTTTCAGGTGAATAAAGCAAAATTAATTGAAAAAATTGCTGAACTTGTTCGGGAAAAGAAAATAGAAGGTATTACGGATCTGCGTGATGAGTCTGATCGTGACGGATTAAGAGTTGTGATCGAGTTACGTCGTGATGTAAATGCCAATGTTTTATTAAATAATTTATATAAACAAACTTCTCTACAAACTAGCTTTGGTATTAATCTACTTGCTCTTGTTGATGGACGACCGAAACTACTGAATTTGAAAGAAGCTTTAGAGCAATACTTAAAGCATCAAGTTGAGGTTATTCGCCGTCGTACCTCATTCGAATTGCGTAAAGCAGAGGCACGTGCTCATATTTTAGAAGGGTTACGAATTGCTCTTGATCATATTGATGAGATTATTAGTTTGATTCGTGCTTCGCAGACAACAGATATAGCTCGAAATGGTTTAATGGAAAACTATCAATTAAGCTATGAGCAAGCGCAAGCGATTTTAGATATGCGATTACAGCGTTTAACTGGTTTAGAGCGTGATAAAATCGAAGGTGAATATCAAGAATTATTAGCTCGAATTGCTGAGTTACAAGCGATTTTAGCAGATGATCAGAAGGTTCTTGAAATTATTCGTGAAGAGTTACTTGAAATTAAAGCGAAATTTAATGATGAGCGTCGTACGATTATTTCCATGAATGAGGAGCAATTTGAGGATGAGGATTTAATCCCACGTCAAAATATTGTTATTACGCTCACTCATAATGGATATATTAAACGTTTACCTATTTCGACGTATCGTAGCCAAAGAAGAGGTGGAAAAGGAATTCAAGGTATGGGCACAAACGATAATGATTTCGTTTCGCAGCTCTTTACTACGAATACACACCATACGATTCTCTTTTTCTCAAATAAGGGTAAGGTGTATCGTTTAAAAGGCTATGAGATTCCTGAGTTAGGCAGAACGGCAAAAGGCATTCCGATTATAAATCTTTTACAAATAGATTCGGATGAATTTATTAGTACCGTTATTCCCATTGAAGAGTTTAAGGATGATGAGTTCTTATTCTTCTTAACGAAAAAAGGTATTGCTAAGAGAACGCAATTATCGTCATTTGCTAATATTCGAAAAGGTGGCCTATTTGCCATTAATATTAGAGAAGATGATGAATTACATGGTGTTCGACTTACGAATGGTGAACAAGAGATCATCATTGGTACTAAAAATGGAATGGCCATTCGTTTCCATGAAAATGATGTTCGTCTAATGGGACGTACAGCAGGTGGCGTAAAAGGGATTTCCTTAAAAGAAGATGATTACGTTGTTGGAATGGATATTATTGAAGATGGCCATCAAGTACTGATCGTGACGGAGAAAGGTTACGGAAAGCGTACACCTATAGAAGAATATCGAATTCAAAACCGTGGTGGTAAAGGAATTAAAACCTCAAATATTACGGATAAAAACGGAGCTTTAGTCGCTCTTAAAATTGTTTCAGATGATCATGATATTATGATTATTACCGTATCAGGTGTTATTATCCGTACGCAGGTAGAAGGTATTTCTATTACTGGACGTAATACTCAAGGGGTAAAGGTCATCCGTATTGGAGAAGGCGAAGAGGTTGCAACCGTGGCAAGAGTAGATATCGATGAAGATGATGTTGTTGATGAGGAATTAGAGGAAGTCAACGATACAACAGACGCTGATGAAGCTTCACCAGTAGAACAGGTGAAAGAAGATACAGAAGAAGAGGAATAACTCAAAGAGGGAGGGATATAACCCTCTTTAAATACAAAAAAACGAGTCGTGTGAACAGAATGTTGTTCAGGAGACTCGTTTTTTGTTTCATTTTAGGTGCAAATGGACTTAGTTGGTGACGTGTAATGGTGAACTTTCTTAAGTTCACCGCCATGAGGGCAATGCCTAGTTCGCTATAAACATTGATCATATTTAGTTTATAAATTTTTCGAACGAGGAAAAGAAATTATAAGTAGTTATCAGACCGAACCGGAATGAAACATATCATCCAGCACCTAAGTGATTTATATAGAGAATAAAAGTTTTAAAGGGTAAATAAAGTTAAAGAATCACTTGCAAACCTATAATAATATAATTTAAATAAAATTATTTTTAAAAAAACATTGCGTTTCTGATAGTAGAATGTTATATTAATATACGTCGCTAAGACATCAGCTATTGAAGCTTCTTAGTTTACTATAAGAAGCTAACGGTTAAAAAATTTTTAAAAAAGTTATTGACTCAGAATGCTGAAAATGATATATTAGATAAGTCGCCAATGAGCGATAAAAAGTTCTTTGAAAACTGAACAAAAGCCAAGCGAATTAAAGAGATACAAGGTATCTCGTCAATTGTTAGTCACATTTT
>NZ_JAQQWS010000016.1:0-73587 GCF_028610675.1 Alkalihalobacillus pseudalcaliphilus | reverse complement strand
ATCCGAAGAGACAGTAGGACGTTGCCAGGCGATAAAGCACAATCCATTTGGATTGTGCTTTTTAATATGCATAAAGAGTATACTCGGCGCAAAAGAGCGCTGGTTCGAAGAAGCAGCTCCTACGAAGCGAAGCCCCGGAAAGCGATCGAAGGAAGAGAATCAAATACGTTCGTGAGAGACATCGGAGAAGAAGCTTCATGCCCTGAAAGAAGAGGACCGAAGAGACAGTAGGACGTTGTCAGGCAGATCAAGCTCGCAGCAAAAGGGACTGTTTGGAAAAACAGCACCTAGAAGCAAGGCACCTGAAAAAGATTGAAGAACGATTTGCTAGGTGACTAATATTTGTCTTTATTATAATCGTTTGTAGGGAATTTATCTTCGTACAGCATGAACGTAAGAAATATGTTAAAGTAATAAATAACTTATTGTTTAGATTATTTTATTTAATTTTGAGGTGAAAGGTGGTCCTGATATGGAGTTGTTTACTGATATTTTGATGGC
Source organism: Alkalihalobacillus pseudalcaliphilus (assembly GCF_028610675.1). NCBI lineage: Bacteria > Bacillati > Bacillota > Bacilli > Caryophanales > Bacillaceae > Alkalihalobacillus > Alkalihalobacillus pseudalcaliphilus. The sequence continues at coordinate 73,086 of NZ_JAQQWS010000016.1, read as the reverse complement.
TGTGTTACCTCTTCTCATAGTTGGAACCATATCGGTATTTGTCATCAGAAGTATGATATATAATTATAAAAAGGGCAAATATAAGGAAGAAGAGCAGAATCAATCTGTTAATTTGTTAACATATGGAATGATTATGGGAGCGGGGTTAGGCATTTTACTAAGTATGTTCTCACCAATTTCCATGTTATATGCGGTTAGTATAGGACCTGGAATTGGTTTCTTAGTTGGTTATTTTATTTTTGATTATAAGAATAAAGTAAGGTATTCGTAACTGATTGTAAGGAGATTATTTCTGGAGCGTGAAATCCATTTTGAAGCACCTAATTTCAAAATGGATTTTTTGGCATACTCCAAGTCTAAAAAGTAACGAACTAAACTCTTATAAATGAATCAACCTTATTTCTACCTGTGCGGTATCAATACATCATACGAATGTTTTATAAGATATAAGGCTATACTAGGTGGAGTAGATTTGTTGCACTTTTATTCGTGCTTGCTTATAATATACGTATAAAGTCAAAGATAGTCAAAGTCAAAAATTGTAGTATTTTGTCAAAGGGAATGCCTTTTTGGAAGGAGGGAATAAGTTGAAAAATGTTTCCGATGTTATTGAAGGCTATTTAAAGAAAATACTTTTGAATAGTGGTAAAGATATTGTCGAAATAAAAAGAAGTGAACTCGCACGTCAATTTCAATGTGTCCCTTCCCAGATAAATTATGTTATTGGAACACGATTTACAATTGAAAAAGGATATTTGGTAGAAAGTAAAAGGGGTGGTGGTGGATATATCCGTATTATTAAAGTACAACCCGCTACTGAAATTGCTTTATATGATCAAATTATTGAGTTAATTGGACGCGGGATTGACCAGCAGGCAGCGGAAAATATCATTATACGCTTATATGAAGAGGAGTCCATTTCAAAGCGTGAATGCAAATTAATGCTTAGTGCCATGGAAAGAACTCACTATCAAACATCGATTCAGCATCGTGACGAAATTAGAGCCAATTTGTTAAAAGCAATGATACGAACATTAAAGTATATTGATACAGATGAATAAGTTAGGTGGTGTAGAACATGCAGTGTCAAGATTGTCAACAAAGGCAAGCAACATTACATTTTACCAAAATCATAAATGGGGAAAAAACAGAATTCCATATTTGTGAACAATGTGCAAGGGAGAAGGGTGAGCAATTCCCTGGTACAAATAGCTTCTCTATTCATCAATTACTATCTGGATTATTAAATTTTGAGCAGCCTGTACAAGGGAAATCAGCATCTATAAATAATCTGACATGTGATAATTGCGGCATGACTTATGAACAATTTACAAGAATCGGTCGCTTTGGTTGTGCTCATTGTTATGAGAACTTTGAATTGAAGTTAGAACCAATTTTAAAAAGAGTGCATAGTGGTAATAAAGTTCATGCAGGCAAAGTGCCTAAACGTATCGGGGGAAAAATCCAATTAAAGCGTCAGATTACGGAACTAAAAACAGAAATGAAAAAATTCATTGATAAAGAAGAATTTGAAGAAGCTGCGCGAATTCGTGATGAAGTAAAGCAATTAACCGTATTAATGAATGAACAAGAGGAGGGCTCTTGACATGTCTTTAGAACGATTTATATCAGAGGCCATCAGCCCTTGGATGAAAGAGGATGGCGTGGAATCAGAGATTGTATTAAGTAGTCGAATTCGTCTTGCTCGTAATATAAAGCAATTTAAGTTCCCCCTTTTAGCTTCTACTGAGGAATCTCAAGCTATAGTTAAGCATGTTGATGAGGCGTTAAAAGATAAGAGGCCCGAAAGTGTTAAGCCATTAGAGCTTTTGTTAATGGAAGATATGAGGGTTAATGAAAAAAGGGTGTTAGTTGAGAAGCATTTAATAAGTCCAAATTTGGCGGAACAATCTAAGTTTGGTGCCGTATTATTAAGTGAGGATGAATCTATAAGTATTATGTTAAATGAAGAGGACCATCTTCGCATTCAATGCTTATTTCCGGGCTTTCAATTAATAAATGGGTTGGAAACTGCCGGTGAAATAGATGATTGGATTGAAGAACACCTCACTTATGCCTTTGATGAAAAGCGGGGGTATTTAACGAGTTGTCCCACAAATGTTGGAACGGGCTTACGGGCATCGGTTATGATGCACTTACCAGCACTTGCGATGACCCAACAATTAAATCGGATTTTACCTGCAATTAATCAATTAGGATTAGTTGTTAGAGGAATTTACGGTGAAGGTAGCGAAGCATTAGGTAACCTATTTCAAGTATCTAACCAGTTAACTTTAGGAAAATCTGAAAAAGATATTGTGGAGGATTTAAGAGGTGTAGTTCTCCAACTTATTCAACAAGAAAAGGCAGCTAGAGAGTACTTATTGGAAAATTCAAAGCTTCAACTTGAAGACCGAGTATATCGTTCATATGGTATTTTGGCTCACAGTAGGGTCATAGAATCCAAAGAAGCAACTCAACGCTTATCAGATGTTCGCTTAGGTATTGATTTAGGGTTAATAAAAGGAATATCAGGGAATATCCTTAATGAATTAATGATTTTAACACAGCCGGGATTTTTGCAGCAATTTGCTGGAGATGTGCTGAACGCTGACCAGCGTGATGAAAGAAGAGCTGCGTTAATACGTGAGCGCTTGCAATTAGAGGAGAAGACAGATAACTAATGATGGAGGTGGGCGTCTATGATGTTTGGACGTTTTACAGAACGAGCACAAAAGGTATTAGCTTTGGCACAGGAAGAAGCAATTCGCTTAGGACATAATAATATAGGAACAGAGCATATTCTTTTAGGTTTAATCCGAGAAGGTGAAGGAATTGCAGCGAAAGCTTTACAGGCATTAGGCTTAGGCTCTGAGAAAATCCAAAAAGAAGTGGAAACGCTTATTGGTAAAGGCCAAGAAGGATCTAAAACTATTCATTATACACCGCGTGCAAAAAAGGTCATTGAATTATCCATGGATGAAGCACGTAAGCTTGGTCACTCCTATGTAGGTACCGAACATATCTTGCTTGGTTTAATTCGTGAAGGTGAAGGTGTAGCCGCTCGAGTCTTGAATAATCTCGGAGTTAGTTTAAATAAAGCTCGTCAGCAAGTGTTGCAATTATTAGGGAGTAATGAAGTCGGTAGCTCTGCACAACAAAGTGGAGCAGCAAGCCATGCTAGCACACCGACTTTAGACAGCTTAGCTCGTGATTTAACTGCGATTGCCCGTGAGGAAGCACTTGACCCTGTTATAGGTCGTAGTAAGGAAATTGAGCGTGTTATTCAAGTTTTAAGTAGGCGTACAAAAAATAACCCTGTCTTAATTGGTGAGCCAGGTGTTGGTAAAACAGCAATAGCTGAAGGATTAGCACAAGCGATTATTGCGAATGAGGTACCGGAAACACTTCGAAATAAAAGAGTTATGACATTAGATATGGGAACAGTTGTTGCTGGAACTAAATATCGTGGTGAATTTGAGGACCGTTTAAAAAAGGTTATGGATGAAATTCGCCAAGCAGGCAATGTTATTTTATTCATTGATGAATTACACACGTTAATTGGTGCAGGTGGAGCTGAAGGGGCGATTGATGCTTCAAATATCTTAAAGCCGTCATTAGCACGTGGGGAGCTTCAATGTATTGGAGCGACCACATTAGATGAATACCGTAAGTATATTGAAAAGGATGCGGCATTAGAGCGTAGGTTCCAGCCTATACAAGTCAATGAGCCAACATTAGAAGAGTCTATTCAGATTCTCCATGGCCTGCGTGATCGTTATGAAGCTCATCATCGCGTTACGATTACAGATGATGCCATCTCTGAAGCCGTGAAACTATCAGATCGATATATTACCGATCGTTTTTTACCAGATAAAGCGATTGATTTAATTGATGAAGCAGCTTCTAAAGTTCGTCTTCGTTCCTATACAGCTCCACCGAACTTAAAAGAACTTGAACAAAAGCTGGAAGAGACAAGGAAAGAAAAAGATGCAGCTGTACAAAGCCAAGAATTTGAAAAAGCAGCATCATTACGTGATTCAGAACAGCGTCTGCGTGAAGATGTAGATGAAATGAAGAATGAGTGGAAGAAAAAACAAGGTCAAGAAAACACAGAAGTGGTCGTTGATGATATTGCCCAAGTTGTAGCAAGCTGGACGGGAGTACCTGTTTCGAAATTAGCAGAGGAAGAAACGGATCGTCTATTACGTATGGAAGAGATTCTTCACGGTCGTGTCGTTGGCCAAGAAGAGGCGGTCGTATCAATCTCCAAAGCGGTACGCCGTGCTCGTGCAGGCTTGAAGGATCCGAAGCGTCCAATTGGTTCTTTTATATTCTTAGGGCCTACGGGTGTTGGTAAAACCGAATTAGCAAGAGCGGTAGCTGAAACGTTATTTGGTGATGAAGACTCGGTTATTCGAATTGATATGTCAGAGTATATGGAAAAGCATGCGACGAGTCGCCTAGTAGGTTCTCCTCCTGGATATGTCGGTCATGAAGAAGGCGGACAATTAACAGAGAAGGTACGTCGTAAACCATATTCAGTGATTTTATTAGATGAAATTGAAAAAGCACATCCAGAAGTCTTTAACATTTTACTTCAAGTGCTTGAGGATGGACGTTTAACCGATTCAAAAGGGCGTACGGTTGATTTTCGTAATACAGCTATTATCATGACATCTAATGTTGGGGCGAGTGCTTTAAAACGAAACAAATATTTAGGTTTCGCTATTGAAAGTGAAGGTCAAGAATATAAAGATATGAAAGATAAAGTTATGAGCGAGTTAAAACGTAGCTTCCGCCCAGAATTTTTAAATCGTATCGATGAAATTATTGTTTTCCACTCACTTGAGAAGAAGCATGTTCGTGAAATTACGAATTTAATGGCAGAGCAGTTAAAGAAGCGTCTTTATGAGCAAGGAATTGACTTAGAGTTAACGGAGAAGGCATTAGATAAAATTACTGATATTGGTTATGATCCAGAGTATGGAGCAAGACCATTACGCCGTGCTTTGCAAAAGCAAGTGGAGGATCGGTTATCTGAAGAGTTGTTAAAGGGTACGATTTCAAAGGGACAAAGAGCGGTCATTGATGTAAAAGATGATGAATTATATGTTGTTGCTAAAGAAGATACGAAAGTTAAAAACTAGGTCTTTTTAAGAGAGCTAGTAACATTTTCTTTGAAGGGCCAGGAGTTGTCATAAACTCCTGGCTTTTTACCATACAATAAAAGGTAGTCAAGATATAGAAGAAAATTATATAAAGTAGGTTATGTCCATGCCATTAGTAACGCGTTAAAATATGCGGAATGCCGGATTTTCGATCTGAAAAAGAGAGTGAAAAAACGTACAAAACGAAAAACAAGGCAATAACATAGGCGAAAGTTATATCTCCACGTCATACTAAGTATACTTTCATCCAAAATCAATGCTTAATTTTCATGCTAGAGGGTCATTCTAATAAGAGTATAAACATAGGATCATAATTCCAACTTTTATAGCTGATTTTTGCTACAATATAAGCAAGAATGTTTCAAGGAAGTAGGTAGGTTAGGTGGCGAAAAAAAAGACCAAGTTTGTTTGTCAAGAATGTGGATATGAATCAGCTAAATGGATGGGGAAGTGCCCTGGTTGTCAGGGTTGGAATACGATGGTGGAAGAATTTGAGCAAGCAGTCAAGGCCTCAAGTAGAGGGTATGTAACCTCGACACAGGGAGTGGCCAAACCACAATCGATTATGAAGGTTGAAAGTGAGAAGGAACCGAGAATAAATACGACTATGGTGGAGCTAAATCGAGTACTTGGTGGTGGCGTTGTACCTGGCTCACTTGTTTTAGTTGGTGGTGACCCGGGTATTGGTAAATCAACGCTACTTTTACAACTTTCATCAAAGCTTGCTGCCGAGAAGCAACGTGTCCTTTATATTTCAGGTGAAGAGTCCGTGAAGCAAACGAAACTTCGGGCCGATAGGTTACATTTAAGCAATGATGAGTTGTTTGTTTTAGCAGAAACTGATATTAGTCTCATCGAGCAAGCTATAGATGAAGTTAATCCAGTATTAGTGATTATTGATTCCATTCAAACGGTATATCAAGACGAAATTTCCTCTGCTCCGGGTAGTGTTGCACAAGTTCGAGAATGTACAGCAACATTTATGAAAATAGCTAAGACAAAAGGTGTGTCCATTTTTATCGTCGGTCATGTAACAAAGCAAGGTTCAATTGCTGGGCCCAAATTACTTGAGCATATGGTTGATTCTGTTCTTTATTTTGAAGGGGAGAGACATCATACATATCGAATATTACGAGCGGTCAAAAATCGTTTTGGATCGACGAATGAAATGGGCATTTTTGAAATGAAAGAGCTAGGTCTTGAAGAGGTGTTAAACCCTTCAGAAATCTTTCTTGAAGAACGTTCACAAGGTGTGGCAGGTTCCATTGTAGTTGCATCAATGGAAGGGACTCGTCCGGTATTGGTTGAGCTACAAGCGCTAATCAGTCCAACTAGTTTTGGGAATCCTAGAAGAATGGCAACGGGAATTGACCATAATCGAGTCTCCTTATTAATGGCTGTATTAGAAAAGCGAGTCGGCTTATTATTACAAAACCAAGACGCCTATTTAAATGTCGCAGGGGGCATACGATTAGATGAGCCAGCCGTAGATTTAGCGGTGGCTATAAGCATTGCTTCAAGCTTTAGAAATCAAGTGACCAATCCAATGGATGTCGCCATCGGTGAAATTGGTTTAACTGGTGAAATAAGAAGAGTAGCTCGAATTGAACAAAGAGTCAACGAAGCTGCTAAACTAGGCTTTAAAAGAGTTATTATTCCTGAGAAAAATATCGGTGGTTGGACATTTCCAAAGGGGATCGAAGTGGTTGGTGTTTCTAGCTTAGAGGAAGCATTGGATACGGTGTTAGGAGGGTAATAGAGAAATGGATGAACGTAAAAAGAGTAATTTTATTCAAGACGTATTAAGGTTAGTGTCACCAGGAACAGCATTACGAGCAGGAATTGATAATGTTTTAAGAGCAAATACAGGTGGATTAATCGTGCTCGGTTACAACAATGAAATGATGAATATTGTTGACGGTGGCTTTTTTATTAACTGTGATTTCTCACCGGCTTATCTATATGAATTAGCAAAAATGGATGGGGCGATTATTTTAAATGAAGATGGAACGAGAATTTTATATGCCAATACACAGCTAGTACCTAATAATGGAATTGAATCCAACGAAACAGGGATTAGGCACCGGACTGCAGAGCGTGTGGCGAAACAAACAGGCAACTTGGTTATCTCGATCTCTCAACGCCGAAATGTCATTACCTTGTATCAAGGGGAGAACCGTTATGCACTCAAAGATATCGGTGTAATCTTAACTAAAGCGAATCAAGCGGTGCAAACGTTAGAAAAGTATAAAGTTGTCTTAGATCAAGGGGTAACAAACCTTGGCGCACTAGAATTTGAACAGCTTGTCACGTTTCAAGAGGTAATCCAAGTTATTCATCGCGTGCAAATGGTATTGCGTATTAAGCGCGAAATTATTAATTATGTCAACGAACTTGGGGATGAAGGTCGTCTCATAACGATGCAATTAAATGAGCTGGTTTCAAATATTGAAAAAGAGGCTATTTACTTGCTAAAAGATTATGTCAAGGAAAAGAAAACGGATGTCTATGAGACCTTACGTGAATTAACAAAAAGTGAGTCGCCCGAGTTATTAGATGACAATGAAATCGTCAAGATTTTAGGGTATAGTCGCATGACGAATGTACAAGATCAATCAGTTATGCCAAGAGGTTATCGAATACTTCATCGAATTCCACGCTTACCTAATTTAATTATTGAGAATCTAATTGAAAAGTACGGTGATCTTGCCCATATTATGTTTGCAAGTATTGATGAATTAGATGAGGTGGATGGGATTGGTGAAGCTCGAGCTAAAATGATTAAAAATGGTTTGAACCGTATCCAAGAGCAGCTTTTTGTTGACCGACATATCTAGGTAGCTCCTTTCTTCTAAATTTTCGACAAAAGCGTGTTGAAAAAAGGTGAAATTGACGCTTAATAATGGAATTTTATGTGAAATAGAGTTTGCTAGGTTTTGATTTTGAAAACTTGTCTATAATAAAGGCAAGGAGGTGAAATAGCATTGCTTAAACGGATTATACAATTATGTTTTATATTAATTGGAGGGACATTAGGATTCATTTATATGCCTGAGTTAATTCAATTAATAGGGGTAGAGACGAATTGGTTATTATCTCCATATGTCGGAGTAGTTATGGGTGGTTTGCTATTATATTTTCTTAGTTTATTGGTAGCTGATTATTTTGTTCGTCTCATTAAGCTGCTAGAAGAAGCGATCTTAAAAGCACCAGTAACGGACGTACTTTTTGGAACGATGGGTTTAATTATTGGTCTTATAGTTGCCTTTTTAATTCCATTAAATGCCTTTGATTTTGGGTTTGTTAGTTCAATATTACCGATTTTTCTTACTCTCTTATTAGGGTATCTTGGTTTTCAAATTGGTTTTAAAAAGCGGGATGAGCTTATCCAAGTATTTACGGTTACGAAGCAGTTAGGTCGTGAAAAGAATAAAGATGATGTGAATAAGGACTCTGATCTCAAGATTTTAGATACGAGTGTCATTATTGATGGTCGGATAGCCGATATTTGTAAGACGCGTTTTCTAGAAGGGACATTGGTAATTCCTGGTTTTGTTTTAGAGGAATTGCAGCACATTGCTGACTCTTCCGATGTGTTAAAACGAAATCGAGGTCGTAGAGGTTTAGATATATTAAATAAGATTCAAAAAGAGTTACCGGTGAATGTTGAAATTTACGAAGGTGACTTTGAAGAGGTGCAAGAGGTAGATAGTAAGCTTGTTAAGTTAGCTAAATTAACATCTGGTGTCGTTGTAACCAATGATTTTAATTTAAATAAAGTGTGTGAGCTTCAAGGTGTCGCGGTTTTAAACATTAATGATTTGGCCAATGCGGTTAAACCGGTTGTGTTACCCGGTGAAGAAATGAATGTCCAAGTGATTAAGGATGGTAAGGAGCACCATCAAGGTGTCGCCTATTTAGATGATGGAACGATGATTGTTGTGGAAGGTGGACGTGATTATATTAATAAACATATTGATGTAATTGTGACAAGTGTTCTACAAACAAGCGCGGGACGTATGATTTTTGCCAAACCGAAAGCGTTAGAAAAGGCATTATAATCTTAACTCTAAGAGTGAGCTATTATATCATCCATACAAGGAGAAAAGTAGATGGAAAGCCCAAAGGCTATTTCTCATCTACTTTTTTTAGTCAGCATTTATTTTTACAGTCTGTTTCTAGAAATTTAAAATACTGATCTGAGTGAACCTTCAAGAGTAAGCTTTTATCAAGCATGATGGTGGTCATTCGTGCTAAAATAAAACAGATAAGAAACGGGAATGGAGCGAGCGACATGGGATACAGTCTCGTTTTGTTGGCAGCAGGCCAAGGTAAACGGATGCAGGCAGGGAGAAATAAGCTATTCATTGAACTTAAAGGAAAACCTCTCATTACTTATACACTCAAAGCTTTTGAAGAAGATGAATGGTGTGAAGAGATCATAATCGTGGCTCATCAAGATGAAATAGATATACTGAAACAGATTGTTCGGGATTTTCATTATGAAAAGGTCAAAGTCATTTTGGTAGGGGGGGCGGAAAGACAAGATAGTGTTAGAGTAGGCATCGCAGCTATTGATATGGAAAAAATCGTACTCATTCATGATGGAGCAAGACCGTTTGTAAAAAAAGCGTATGTCCATCAACTAATCGCTAAAACCGAAGAAGTAGGGGCGGCTATTTTGGCGGTTCCAACGAAAGAAACGATTAAAGAGGTTCATCAGCAACGTGTGAGCAAAACGTTAGAGCGTCGGTTGCTTTGGAATGTACAAACACCTCAAGCTTTTCAATTACCCATCATTCAAGAAGCTCATCAACAAGCATTACAAGAAGGTCGAATAGGAACGGATGATGCAAGCTTAGTTGAATGGGTCAAGCACCCAGTTGCGATTGTTGAGGGAGATTATTATAATATTAAGATTACAACACCAGAGGATTTATTATTTGCAGAGGCGATCCTAGAGAGGGAAGTGAGGGAATAGCATGTTCAGAATTGGACAAGGTTTTGATGTGCATCAGCTTGTGGAAGGTAGACCTTTAATCTTAGGAGGTATAACCATTCCTTATGAGAAAGGGCTACTTGGACATTCTGATGCCGATGTTTTATTACATACGATTGCGGATGCTGCTTTAGGTGCGATAGCAGAGGGCGATATTGGGAAGCATTTCCCTGATACGTCAGCAGAATTTAAAGATGCTGATTCAGCAAAGCTATTAATGGATGTTTGGAAATTAGTGAAGGATAAAGGCTATGTATTAGGTAATCTTGACTGTACAATTATTGCCCAAATGCCGAAAATGGCCCCTCATATACAAGAAATGAGAACAAGAATTGCTACTTTACTGGAAGCAGACTTGGAACAAATTAATGTAAAAGCAACAACAACAGAGAAATTGGGTTTCACGGGTAGAGGAGAAGGTATTGCGTCACAAGCGGTTATTTTGTTAACAAAACAGTCTTGACGACCAGCCTTAAGTTGGTGCTACAATAAGAAAAGTGAAAAAGCGATTAGGCTTGATACAGAAACGGAGAGTGTAGAGAATGACTAAGGAAGTTCGTGTTCGTTTTGCTCCTAGTCCGACTGGACATTTACATATTGGTGGGGCTCGTTCTGCTTTATTTAATTATTTATATGCAAAAAATCAAGGCGGTAAGTTTGTTCTGCGTATTGAGGACACAGACCAAGCCCGTAATGTTGAAACAGCGATGGAGAAATTATTAGATAGTATGAAATGGCTCGGTATAGACTGGGATGAGAGTGTTGATGTTGGTGGTCCTTATGGTCCTTACCGTAGCATGGAAAGAATGGATGTATATACCCAACACCTTAATAAGCTGTTAGAAGAAGGAAAGGCGTACTACTGTTATATGACGGAGGAGGAGTTACAAGCGGAGCGAGATGCACAGCTTGCTCGTGGTGAAATGCCTCGTTATAGTGGCCGGGACCGTGATTTAACAGAGGAACAACGACAAGCTTATGAAGCGAAAGGATTAAAGCCTGTTATTCGTTTCCGTGTTCCGGGAGGTCAGGTTATTAAGATTTCGGACTCAGTTCGTGGTGAAGTATCTTTTGAATCTGATGGAATTGGTGATTTTGTTATTGCTCGTAAAGACGGTGTACCGATGTATAACTTTGCCGTTGTCATTGATGATCACTTCATGAAGATTAGCCATGTTATCCGTGGTGAAGAGCATTTATCGAATACACCAAGACAAGTGATGCTTTTTGAAGCGTTTGGATTTGAAGTCCCTACTTTTGCTCATGCATCATTAATATTAAATGCTGATCGTCAAAAGATGAGTAAGCGTGATGAGTCCATTATTCAGTTTGTTGAACAATATAAGGATTTAGGGTATTTACCAGAAGCGATTGTTAATTTCCTTGCTCTACTGGGCTGGTCGCCTGTTGGTGAGGAAGAAATTTTCTCATTAAAAGAATTAGAGGAACAGTTTAGCCTCGAGCGAGTATCAAAGTCGCCAGCTGTTTTTGACACAGGAAAATTAGCTTGGATGAATAATCAGTATATGAAAAAAGCGGATATCGATCGTGTATTAGCGTTGACCATACCACACTTACAGAAGGCTGGTAGGTTACCAGAAGAGATGTCACCGGAGCAAGCGCGATGGGTGGAACGTCTTGTGAGCTTATATCAAGAACAACTTCATTACGGAGCAGAAATTGTTGAGCTAACAGAGTTGTTCTTTAAAACAGAAATTGAGTATAATGAAGAGGCTCAGTCTGTGCTAGATGAAGAGCAGGTGCCAGAAGTCATGGGTGGCTTTTTACAAGAAATAGAGAAATTAGATGAATTTGTTGCAGCTAACATCAAAGGTGCAATTAAAGCAACTCAAAAAGCAACAGGATATAAAGGGAAAAAGTTATTTATGCCAATTCGTGTGGCTACAACAGGTCAAACACACGGTCCAGAGCTTGCCGATTCCATCGAACTATTAGGTAAAGAAGTTGTAATAGCCCGCCTAAACAAATTAGTATAAACGCATCAAGTAATTTCGCATACTATAAGAATTAAAAAATATAAAAAATAAACATGTATGAAGTTGTTTGTTAGTTGTAATTGAGAAAATGAGCAGTACTCAGCAGACCAAACATGCGGAGACTCCTATGGGACATAGTGGCGGGCTGAAATCCACTGGCTGTGCCAGTTAGTTCAGTGCCACCCCGCAGGACGCCGAGCATAATTTTCGGTAGCGACAGTAACGCTCTATGTTCGCACTAACTTTCATACAAAATACATTTATATATGATGAACGTGTTGAGAGGGAGTGTTACAAGCTCCTTTCGTTGAAAGAGAGGATTACCGATGGCTGAAAGTAATCTAACGAAAGACTTGTATACGTGCACCCTTGAGCCTTTCCTTGAACTTGATTAGTAGGGGAGAGCGTGTAGCGACGTTATACGCCAAAAAGAGAAGATGATCCGACTTAAAAAGCAAAACTACTTTTGGATCATTAAACAGAGTGGAACCGTGCGCGAGCGCCTCTGTGCATGTAAGAATGCATAGAGGCGTTTTTATTATGAGTTGAGCGAGCTTTCGGGGGGAGTGAGTGGAGTTGAAAAAAGTATTTAGAACATTACTAAGTGATTTAGATGTTGTTTTTGATCGCGATCCAGCAGCAAGAAGTCGGTTTGAGGTCATTTTTACTTATTCGGGTGTGCATGCCATTTGGATGCATCGTTTCGCTCATTGGTTGTGGAAAAAGAAGTTTTATTTCATCGGTAGATTATTATCACAGGTGAATCGTTTTATCACAGGTATTGAAATTCACCCTGGTGCAGTGATAGGGCAACGAGTGTTTATTGACCACGGTATGGGTGTGGTTATTGGTGAAACATGTGAAATAGGAAATGATGTCACCATATACCAAGGAGTGACATTAGGTGGAACAGGTAAGGAGAAGGGGAAACGACATCCAACGGTTGCTGATGGTGTATTAATTGCCTCAGGGGCAAAAATCTTAGGATCTTTTACCATTGGTGAAAACGCTAGAGTAGGAGCAGGCTCCGTCGTCTTAAAAGAAGTACCCCCTAATTCAACGGTTGTTGGAATTCCGGGTAAAATCGTGGTCCAAGATGGTATTAAAGTAGAGCAAAGCTTGAATCATCACATGTTACCAGATCCAATTGCTGATAAATTGAAAGAGCTAGAGGAAGAAATCCTTTCCTTAAGAAAAGAGCTTAGAAGCAAACAAAATGAGGAATAAGAATGGTAACTAACCGTTTCTTTTCTGCTCATAACGACCATAATAAGAACGAATGAATCGATCGTGAATATATTAATTAGTCAAATGACGGTTTAAAGAGTGCAAGAGATGATTATAAAGGAGAAATTCGTATGGCAATAAAGCTTTACAACAGTTTAACGAAAAAGAAGGAAGCGTTTATACCTCTTGAAGAAGGTAAGGTCAAGATGTATGTATGTGGACCAACGGTTTATAACTACATTCATATTGGTAATGCGAGACCACCGATTGTGTATGATGTAGTCCGCAATTATTTGAAATACCGTGGTTACGAAGTGAATTTTGTTTCTAACTTCACGGATGTCGATGATAAAATTATTAAAGCAGCGAACGAACTAGGTGAAGACGTATTTGAAGTGGCCAATAAATTTATTGAGGCTTATCACGAAGATACATGTGCCTTAGGTGTGAATAAGGCCGATCATCATCCTCGCGTAACAGAAACGATTCCGGAAATCATCGAATTTATTGAGAAACTGATTAACAAAGGCTATGCCTATGAAGCTGATGGCGATGTATACTATCGTACTAGAAAATTTAAGGATTATGGAAAATTATCTTCACAATCGATTGAGGATTTGCGTTCTGGCGCACGTATTAAAGTAGATGAGCGAAAAGAGGATCCATTAGACTTTGCGTTATGGAAGGATGTTAAAGAAGGAGAGATCTCTTGGGAAAGCCCTTGGGGGCATGGTAGACCAGGGTGGCACATTGAATGCTCCGCTATGGTGAAAAAATATTTAGGTGAGACGATTGATATTCATGCAGGTGGTCAAGATTTAACGTTTCCACATCATGAAAATGAAATTGCACAATCGGAAGCATTAACAGAAAAACCGATGGCTAATTATTGGCTGCACAATGGATTTATTAATATTGATAATGAAAAAATGTCGAAGTCGCTCGGGAATTTTGTTTTGGCACATGACATGATTCAACAGCATTCTCCAGAAGTCATTCGTTTTTTCATGCTGACTGCTCATTACCGTAGTCCGATTAACTTTAGTGATGAATTATTAGAGGGAGCCAAACGAGGTCTTGAGCGCTTAAAAGGAGCTAGACAAAGCTTAGTGCACCGCTTAGAAAAATCAGCTAATTATGGAGAAGAAGCTGAGTGGCTTGAAAAGATCGAGGGAGCGAAAGAAGCATTTATTGAAGAAATGGACGATGATTTCAATACTGCCAATGGGATTTCAGTGATGTTTGAGTTAGCAAAAGAAGCGAATCGTTATTTACGCGAAGAACAAACATCTGAACGGGTTCTTCAAGCTTTTATTGAGCGTTTAGATGAACTTGCATCGGTGCTAGGCTTGCAATTGGCTACAGAAGAAGAGATCTTGGATGAAGAAATTGATGAGCTAATTATACAGAGAAATCAAGCAAGAGTAGACAAGGATTTTGCACGTGCTGATGAAATCAGAGATTTTCTAAAAGAAAAAGGAATTCTCTTAGAGGATACGGCACAGGGGGTTCGTTGGAAACGTGGATAATATGAAATTAATGGAGCCAACAATTGATTTAAAGCAATTAAACCCGCTCGCCCTTGCTTATATGGGCGACGCGGTTTTAGATATGTATGTCCGCTATCAATTAATTGCTGAAGGGAAAGTTCGGCCACACCAGCTGCATAAGGAAGCGACGAGTTATGTCTCCGCCAAAGCACAAGCAATGATGGTACGATCATTACTTGACGAAGGGTTTTTAACAGCGCAGGAAGTTGCCGTTGTTAAGAGAGGCCGGAATGCCAAGTCAGGTTCTGTCCCTAAAAATACAGATGTTCAGACATATCGTTATGCCACTGCACTTGAGGCATTACTAGGCTATCTATATGTACTGGGTGAAAAAGAGAGATTAGATGAAGTCGTTGGACAGGCACTAGCTACTTTCAAAAATACCGAGGAGGTGGGCCCATGAGTGAAGAGTTTATTGTCGGTAAAAACCCTGTAATAGAAGCATTGCGATCAGGCCATACGATTAACAAGATATGGATTGCTGAAGGTGCACAAAAAGGCCAAATGGCAAAAGTGATAGACTTAGCCAAACAACAGAAGGTATTGGTCCAGCAAGCACCAAAACGTAAGTTAGAGCAACTAGTGAAAACGACCAATCATCAAGGGGTTGTCGCTTCTATTGCTGCCTATGAGTATAAAGAGGTAGATGATTTATTTGAGGTTGCTGCAAGCCGTAATGAAGAACCATTTTTCCTTGTATTAGATGAGTTAGAAGATCCACATAACTTAGGATCGATATTGCGAACGGCTGATGCAGTAGGTGCGCATGGTGTGATTATTCCTAAACGTCGTGCAGTAGGGCTGACCCAAACCGTTGCCAAAGCATCAACAGGAGCGATTGAATATATTCCGGTTGTTCGAGTGACCAATGTGGCAAGGACGATGGACGATTTAAAGAAACGAGGCTTATGGTTTGTTGGAACGGATGCAAAAGGCGAACAAGATTATAGACAAGCCTCCTATGATATGCCGATTGGATTAGTGATCGGTAGTGAGGGTAAAGGGATGAGTAGGCTCGTCAAGGAGAAATGCGACTTCCTCATTCAAATTCCGATGGTTGGTCAGGTTACATCTTTGAATGCGTCTGTTGCAGCAAGCTTATTGATGTATGAAGTATATCGAAATCGAAAGCCACTAGGTAAGTGATAAGAAAATGAAAGATATATTACTTGTCGATGGATACAATATTATAGGTGCGTGGCCGAAGCTGCGCACCTTAAAAGATAAGGACCTCGACCTAGCAAGGAATAAGTTAGTTGAAGTGATGGCGGAATACCAAGGGTTTACCGGTTATGAGGTCAAAGTGGTCTTTGATGCCCATATGGTTGAGGGTGTAGGGAAGAAGTATAAGAATTATCGAGTAGATGTGATTTATACAGGGAAAAATGAAACGGCTGATGAGAGAATTGAAAAGTTAGTTTCGGAATTAAAGCGTCTCGATCGCACGATCCATGTGGCAACTTCTGATTTCACTGAACAGTCGATAACGTTTGGAAAAGGGGCTTTGAGGAAGTCAGCGAGAGAGCTCTTAATTGAAACAGAAATGATGACAAAGGGCATTCATCATGCTGTCGAAAAAACAAGAAAAAGCCAAAGAACGACAAATCTCAAGCTTTCTGATGAAGTGGCAGAAATTTTTGAAAAATGGCGTCGAGGTTTATAAAGGGTAGTTGACCTTCTCGAAAAGTGTGCTATATAATGTTTCTATAATTTAACAGCACCTAGGTCGGGGGGGATTGTTTTGAGCATGGACCTTCAAGAAACTTTAGCAAAGCCGGATTTTAACCAGTTTGATGATGATCAATTAGTAGGACAGGCACGCTTAGGAGACGGTGCGGCACTTGAATATTTAATTACGAAGTACAAAAATTTTGTTCGGGCAAAAGCTCGATCCTATTTTTTAATAGGTGCCGATCATGAAGATATTGTGCAAGAAGGTATGATTGGTCTTTACAAAGCGATCAGAGACTTTAATGGTGAGAAGCTATCATCATTTAAAGCCTTTGCTGAGCTTTGTGTAACGAGACAAATTATTACAGCGATCAAAACAGCAACCAGACAAAAACATATCCCATTAAATTCATACGTATCATTGGACAAGCCTTTATACGACGAAGAATCCGACCGTACATTACTTGATGTAATATGCGGAACACGTGTAACCAATCCAGAAGAACTTCTAATTAATCAAGAAGAATTTGCAGACATTGAATTGAAAATGGGTGAGATTTTAAGCGAGCTCGAACAGCAGGTTTTGATGCTTTATTTAGATGGACGTTCCTATCAAGAAATTTCAGAAGATTTAAACCGGCATGTCAAGTCGATTGATAATGCACTGCAACGGGTGAAGCGTAAGTTAGAGCGTTATGTGGAGTTAAAAGGTGTGACATTGTAAATCAATAAGTCGGAAAGTTCAAAAAGCATGGTGTGAAGTTTAGAACTTTGCACCATGCTTTATGTTTTTATTTCTCTGTTAGTTACATGTGAAAAATATAAGATACATCGATATAATCTTGAGATTGAATTGACACCCTATTTTAGCTGTGCTAGAGTGAAAATGTATGTATGTACGTCTAAACTGGGGGTGGACAAGTATTGTCAGCAAAAATTGCCCTTGCGTGTAGTATCTGTCAATCTCGTAATTATTCAACAAATAAGAATAACCAAAACGAGACAAAACGTTTAGAGATCAAGAAGTTTTGTAAAACCTGTAATGAGCATACGCTTCATCGGGAAACGAAGTAAGGCATTCTGATAGATTTGTTGAATGATGGTTTTAGAAATAACTATTTTATTTGGCTTATATGTAAATCAATTACAATAAAAATACGTAGATCGGAATAGATAATCATACTTTTGTCTATATTGATTGGTGTGTTGGAGGTGTCTCGTTTGGCAAACGGTGAAAAAAGTAGTGGCAATTTCTTTGGCGGTGTTGTACGTGAGATGAAAAGGGTTTCTTGGCCGTCGAGAAAGGAACTCACTCGCTATACAGTTGTAGTTATTGTAACAGTTATCATTATGTCACTTTTCTTTTGGGCTGTTGATTTAGGGATTTCAGCCATAGTAGAACGATTAGTTGGTTAATAAAGTGGTTTAAATAGATAGCCTTAATGAAGTGTTAAGGCTTTTATTAAACTCTATGAGGAGGGAAGGACGCTACCGTCCTGAAAGCATGGAAAAAAATTGGTATGTTGTTCATACTTACTCTGGGTATGAAAATAAAGTAAAAGCGAATCTAGAAAAGCGTCTTGAATCGATGGAAATGGCCGATAAAATCTTCCGTGTTCTTGTTCCTGTCGAAGAAGAAACAGAAGTGAAAAACGGGAAAAGTAAAACCGTTTCTAGGAAAGTTTTCCCTGGTTATGTACTCGTTGAGATGTTAATGACGGACGATTCCTGGTATGTTGTGCGGAATACGCCAGGTGTGACTGGTTTCGTTGGTTCGGCTGGTGCGGGATCGAAACCTACAGCGCTAATGCCTGATGAAGTTGATCGCATCCTGAAACAAATGGGTGTAGAGGAACCGAAAGCCGAGATTGATTTTGAACTTAAGGAATCAGTGAAGGTGAAAGAAGGTCCGTTCGCTAACTTTGTTGGCTCGATAGAAGAGATTCTTGTCGACAAAAAGAAATTAAAAGTGCATGTTAATATGTTTGGTCGTGAAACACCGGTAGAACTAGAGTTTGGACAGGTTGAAAAGATTTAATTTGAAAAAAACTTGAAATTGGTCGGTGAAGATGATAAAATCGTCATGGTTGATAATGGTTTATTAACATGAGCCAATCGGGTGCATGCATGCATCCGTTTTTTGAGTGGGAGGGTGAAGAGCCCGGATACCACATCACGGACTAAGGAGGTGTGTCACGTGGCGAAAAAGGTAATTAAAATGGTTAAGTTACAAATTCCTGCTGGAAAAGCAAATCCAGCACCACCAGTTGGTCCTGCACTAGGTCAAGCAGGTGTTAATATCATGGGATTCTGTAAAGAGTTTAATGCTCGTACTTCAGATCAAGCTGGTCTTATCATT
Source organism: Alkalihalobacillus pseudalcaliphilus (assembly GCF_028610675.1). Taxonomy (NCBI): domain Bacteria; kingdom Bacillati; phylum Bacillota; class Bacilli; order Caryophanales; family Bacillaceae; genus Alkalihalobacillus; species Alkalihalobacillus pseudalcaliphilus. Next base: position 54,112 of record NZ_JAQQWS010000016.1, on the reverse strand, counting down.
CCTGTAGAAATTACGGTATTTGAAGACCGTTCGTTTACATTTATTACGAAAACTCCTCCAGCTGCCGTTCTACTTAAGAAAGCAGCAGGAATTGAGTCTGGTTCTGGCGAGCCAAACCGTAATAAGGTTGCAACAGTCAAGCGTGATAAAGTACGCGAGATTGCTGAGACAAAAATGCCAGATTTAAATGCAGCTGATGTTGAAGCAGCAATGCGCATGGTTGAAGGAACTGCGCGTAGCATGGGTATTGTGATTGAAGATTAAAGGTAAGACTCACGAGGTTGCGATTGAGGCGAGTCCTCATCCCTATTATTAGGTTCGCAACCTTTCATAGTGGGAGGTTCTACCGCTAAAACCACATTTGAGGAGGAAATAAACATGGCTAAAAAGAGTAAAAAGTATCAAGATGCTATTAAATTAGTTGATCGTGATACAGCTTATTTAGTAGATGAAGCATTAGAATTAGTGAAGAAGACAGCGACTGCTAAGTTCGACGAAACTGTAGAAGTAGCTGTACGTCTTGGAGTTGACCCTAAAAAAGCGGACCAACAAATCCGTGGTGCGGTTGTACTTCCAAATGGAACAGGTAAAACACAATCTGTTTTAGTATTTGCTAAAGGCGAAAAAGCAAAAGAAGCAGAAGCTGCTGGAGCTGATTTCGTAGGTGATGAGGATTATATTAACAAAATCAACCAAGGTTGGTTCGAGTTTGATGTAATCGTAGCAACACCAGATATGATGGCACAAGTTGGTAAATTAGGTCGTGTCCTTGGACCAAAAGGCTTAATGCCAAACCCTAAAACAGGAACTGTAACATTTGACGTAGAAAAAGCGATCAACGAAATTAAAGCTGGTAAAGTAGAATACCGTGTTGATAAAGCGGGTAACATTCATGTTCCTATCGGTAAAGTGTCGTTCGAAACTGAGAAATTAACGGAGAACTTCAAAACAATTATCGATACATTAATGAAAGCTAAGCCTGCTGCGGCGAAAGGAACTTATGTGAAGAACGTAACGGTTGCTTCAACTATGGGTCCTGGAGTTCGTGTTAATGCATCTGCTTTAACAAAATAATAGTTGACATTTGATTGGAAGCTGCGTATACTTCTAGGAGTGTGCGAGAGCATTCAAATAAAATTAACATTCATACCGTAGACAGTAGGGGCTTTTAGCTTAATTATCCTACCGAGGTAAGCGATATAGATTCTTCAATTAGAGTCCATAATGCCCTCATGTCTATTATAGCGTGAGGGCTTTTTATAGCTTAATACGTCCGGGTATGGAACAACAAACTCTAGGAGGTGTAACAATGAGCATACTAGAACAAAAACAACAAGTTGTTTCTGATATTGCAGCTAAATTACGCGACAGTAAATCAACAGTAGTGGTTGATTACCGTGGTCTTAATGTTGCTGAAGTAACAGAATTACGTAAGCAGCTTCGTGAAGCTGGTATCGAGTTTAAGGTTTACAAAAACACATTAACTCGTCGTGCGACAGAAGCTACTGAGCTTACTGACTTAGATTCACATCTAGTGGGACCAACTGCGATTGCATTTGGTGCTGATGATGTAATTGCCCCTGCTAAAATTATCAATGAGTTCGCGAAAAAACACGAAGCTCTTGAAATTAAAGCTGGTGTTATCGAAGGTCAAGTTGCATCTGCAGAAGAAATCAAAGCGCTTGCGGAACTACCGTCTCGCGATGGACTTCTTTCTATGCTACTCAGCGTTCTTCAAGCACCAATGCGCAACATGGCGCTTGTTACAAAAGCTGTTGCAGAGCAAAAGGAAGAGCAAGGAGCTTAATAGTAGCTTCTGCTTAAGGAATGTTTCATAAAAGAAAACCAATAATAGGAGGAAAATAAAATGAGCAAAGAGCAAATTATTGAAGCGATTAAAGAAATGACAGTTTTAGAGCTTAACGACTTAGTTAAAGCAATTGAAGAAGAGTTTGGTGTAACGGCTGCAGCACCTGTAGCTGTAGCTGGTGGAGCTGCTGACGGTGGCGCTGCTGAGCAAACTGAATTCGATGTAATTCTTGAGTCTGCTGGTGGATCTAAAATCAACGTAATCAAAGTTGTTCGTGAAATCACTGGTCTTGGTCTTAAAGAAGCGAAAGCTGTTGTAGATGGTGCACCAGCTCCAGTTAAAGAAGGCGCTAGCAAAGAAGAAGCTGAAGAAATCAAAGCTAAACTTGAAGAAGCAGGAGCTTCTGTAGCAGTTAAGTAATTTGATAAAGTGAAAAAGACTCGCGTCAAAGCGGGTCTTTTTTTCTCTCACTAGGATATATAAGAAGGGATTGCCTTGGTTATGTCAGAACATTATTATTCCAAACAACCACAGATAGAAAGTGACGTCAGAAAATGGAACACTGAACTTGCTGGCCTATCCTTTTCATTTACGACGGATCGTGGTGTATTCTCAAAAGGTGAGGTTGATTTTGGGAGTCGTTTTTTAATTGAAGAAATGATAGTACCTTCTACTGTTGGTCCGATTCTTGATGTCGGTTGTGGTTATGGTCCGATCGGCTTAACGTTAGCCAGGAAGAATTCGGAGCGTGATGTGACGATGGTTGATGTTAATGAAAGAGCCTTATTGCTTTCGCAAATCAACGCCGAAGAAAATGGAGTTAATAATGTGAAGGTGTATCAAAGCAATGGCTTTGAGAAGGTGAAGGAAAACAATTTTGCATTAATTGTAACGAATCCACCTATTCGAGCGGGGAAAAAGGTTGTCCATGATATTCTTGAACAAGCCTATGAACATCTTAAGCCGTTAGGTGAGTTATGGGTCGTCATCCAAAAGAAACAAGGGGCACCCTCAGCTATTGAGAAATTAAATGAAGTGTTTGGTCAAAGTGAGGTTTATAAGAAGAAAAAAGGCTACTATTTAATCGTCGCCAAAAAAATTGACTGAGCCTTTGTTTTGTGGTATTGTTATTTAATGCGTATAACTACCTATTTTTTGTTGTGCAAAAAATGAAAAAGTCAAGGATTATTTGATTATAACAGGATAATAATGGTTATACTAGAATAATCAAATGTGAGTACGTTTTTTATGGTTTTAATTTCAAAGCCATATTTCTTTTTGTTTCATTATTTTTTAAAATTTTTCTCTGACATGATGAGCTTCAATGATTGCTTAGCAGGAGAAGGTACTGTGTAGAGAAATCAATTTTAGATACTATAACGCTAGATTTGAGGGGTGAATCAGTTGACAGGTCAACTTGTTCAGTATGGACGCCACCGCCAACGTAGAAGCTATGCAAGGATTAATGAGGTATTGGAATTACCGAACTTAATCGAGATACAAACAGCTTCTTATCAATGGTTTCTTGATGAGGGACTTCGTGAAATGTTTCAAGACATTTCCCCAATTCAAGATTTCACAGGGAATTTGGTTTTAGAATTTATCGATTATAGCTTAGGAGAGCCTAAGTATCCGGTCGATGAGTCGAAAGAACGAGATGTAACATATGCTGCGCCTTTACGCGTAAAAGTCCGTCTTATTAACAAAGAGACAGGTGAAGTGAAGGAGCAAGAAGTATTTATGGGAGATTTCCCATTAATGACAGAGACAGGTACCTTTGTTATTAATGGTGCAGAACGTGTTATAGTTTCCCAATTAGTTCGTTCGCCAAGTGTCTATTATAGTGAAAAAACGGATAAGAACGGAAAGAAGGGCTATACCGCTACTGTTATTCCAAACCGAGGAGCTTGGTTAGAGCTCGAAACAGATGCGAAAGATATCGTGTATGTTCGTATTGATCGTACGAGAAAGATCCCTGTAACGGTTCTTTTACGTGGATTAGGGTTTGGATCTGATCAAGAGATCATTGATTTATTAGGGGAAGATGAGTTTTTACGCAATTCCCTTGAAAAAGACAATACCGATAGCTCCGAAAAAGCCCTATTAGAAATTTATGAGCGTTTACGCCCAGGTGAACCACCTACGGTTGAAAATGCGAAAAGCTTATTAGAGTCTCGCTTCTTTGACCCGAAACGCTATGATTTGGCCAATGTAGGTCGTTATAAAATCAATAAAAAGCTCCACATTAAGAATCGTCTATTTAATCAACGTTTAGCTGAGACGCTTATTGATCCTGAAACAGGAGAAGTGCTAGCGGAAAAAGGTACATTACTTGATCGTCGTACTTTAGATCGTATCATACCTTACTTAGAGAATAATGTTGGTTTTAGAAAGGCTCGCACAACAGGTGGGGTAGTAGGAGATGAAGATATCAATCTTCAATCCATCTTAATCTATGCTCCTGATGATGTTGATGGAGAGATGCCTATCCGCGTAATGGGTAATGGTATGGTCGATCGTGATACGAAGCATATTACACCTGCTGACATTATTGCATCGATTAATTACTTCTTTAACTTATTACACGGTGTCGGTGATACAGATGACATCGATCACCTTGGTAACCGTCGCCTTCGTTCAGTTGGTGAATTATTACAAAACCAATTTAGAATCGGTTTATCGCGTATGGAACGTGTTGTTCGTGAGCGTATGTCGATACAAGATCCGAATATGATTACGCCTCAAGCGCTTATTAATATTCGTCCAGTTATTGCTTCAATTAAAGAGTTCTTTGGTTCTTCTCAGTTATCACAGTTTATGGACCAAACGAATCCGCTTGCTGAATTAACACATAAGCGTCGTCTTTCTGCCTTAGGACCTGGTGGTTTAACGCGTGAGCGTGCTGGCTTTGAAGTACGTGACGTTCACTGGTCTCACTATGGTCGTATGTGTCCGATTGAAACGCCTGAGGGTCCAAACATTGGACTTATCAACTCTTTATCTTCTTATGCTAAAGTGAATGAGTTTGGCTTTATGGAAACACCATACCGCCGTATTGACTCTGAAACTGGGAAAGTTACCTCTCAGATTGATTACTTAACAGCAGATGAAGAAGATAACTATGTCGTTGCCCAAGCGAATGCTCGTTTAAATGATGACGGCTCTTTTATTAACGATAATATTATTGCCCGTTTCCGTGGTGAGAACTTAGTCGTATCAAAAGAACGTATTGATTATATGGATGTATCACCGAAGCAGGTTGTTTCTGCTGCGACTTCATGTATCCCGTTCTTAGAGAACGATGACTCCAACCGTGCACTAATGGGAGCGAACATGCAACGTCAAGCTGTTCCTTTATTAGTACCAGAAGCACCAATTGTCGGTACAGGGATGGAGCACGTTTCTGCTAAAGACTCAGGTGCTGCGATTGTTTCAAAATTCCCAGGTCTTGTAGAGCGTGTAACAGCTCGTGAAATTTGGGTTCGTCGTATCGAAGAAGTAGACGGTAAAGAAGTCAAAGGTGATTTAGATAAATATCGTTTACAGAAGTTTGTTCGTTCTAACCAAGGAACAAGTTATAACCAACGCCCGATTGTTCGTGAAGGAGACGTTGTTGAGAAGCGCGAAATCTTAGCAGACGGTCCATCAATGGAGCAGGGTGAGATGGCTCTTGGCCGTAATGTAATGGTTGGATTCATGACTTGGGAAGGTTATAACTATGAGGATGCTATCATTTTAAGTGAGCGCCTTGTTAAAGATGATGTTTACACATCTGTCCATATTGAAGAGTATGAGTCAGAATCTCGTGATACAAAGCTTGGACCAGAGGAAATTACACGTGATATTCCGAACGTTGGGGAAGACGCATTGAAGAACCTTGATGATCGTGGAATTATACGAGTTGGAGCGGAAGTAAAAGACGGAGATATTCTCGTTGGTAAAGTAACACCAAAAGGAGTTACAGAATTAACAGCTGAAGAACGTCTGCTACATGCTATCTTTGGTGAAAAAGCTCGTGAGGTACGTGATACATCATTACGTGCACCACATGGTGGCGACGGAATCGTTCTCGACGTAAAAATCTTCAATCGTGAAGATGGCGATGAGTTACCTCCAGGTGTGAATCAGCTCGTTCGTGTTTATATCGTACAAAAGCGTAAAATCCATGAAGGCGATAAAATGGCGGGTCGTCACGGTAATAAAGGGGTAATCTCTCGTATTTTACCAGAGGAAGATATGCCTTATTTACCAGACGGAACACCAATCGATATCATGTTAAACCCACTAGGTGTACCTTCGCGAATGAACATCGGACAAGTGCTTGAGCTCCATTTAGGTATGGCTGCTCGTAAGCTTGGTATCCACGTTGCATCACCTGTTTTTGATGGTGCGAATGAGGAAGATGTTTGGGGTACATTAGATGAAGCGGGCATGGCTCGTGATGGTAAAACTATTCTTTATGATGGACGTACGGGTGAGCCGTTTGATAACCGTGTATCAGTAGGTATCATGTATATGATTAAGCTGGCACACATGGTTGATGATAAGCTTCATGCACGTTCGACAGGACCTTATTCTCTAGTTACGCAACAACCACTAGGTGGTAAAGCTCAATTTGGTGGACAGCGTTTCGGTGAGATGGAGGTTTGGGCACTTGAAGCATACGGTGCAGCTTACACATTACAAGAGATTCTAACGGTTAAATCAGATGACGTTGTTGGTCGTGTGAAAACGTATGAAGCGATTGTAAAAGGTGAGAATGTCCCTGAACCAGGTGTACCTGAATCGTTTAAAGTATTAATTAAAGAGCTTCAGTCTTTAGGTATGGATGTTAAGATGCTTTCTAGCAATGAAGAAGAAATTGAAATGCTAGAGCTTGATGATGAAGACGATCAAACAAGCGAAAAGTTAAACCTTAACTTCGATGCTAACGAGTCAAAAGCTTAATATAGAATGAACCTTTGTCGGTTTATGGTAAGGGACTAGTGTTAGCTAGTAGCTGAAGTTTTGACAAAATCAGAGACTTTATGGAAGCTAGTTGACGCTAGTTCCCTTTTCCGTTTGCAAAAAACTTGGAAACTAAAAGGGAGGTTAGCCCCTTGTTAGATGTGAATAACTTCGAATATATGAAAATTGGTCTTGCTTCACCAAACAAGATTCGTTCTTGGTCAAGAGGGGAAGTTAAAAAGCCAGAAACAATAAACTACCGTACTTTAAAACCTGAAAAGGATGGACTTTTCTGTGAACGTATTTTCGGACCGCAAAAGGACTGGGAATGTCATTGTGGAAAATACAAACGTGTTCGTTATAAAGGTGTTGTTTGTGATCGTTGTGGCGTAGAGGTAACACGTTCAAAAGTTCGTCGTGAGCGTATGGGACATATCGAGTTAGCGGCTCCTGTATCGCATATTTGGTATTTCAAAGGGATTCCAAGCCGTATGGGTCTTGTATTAGACATGTCTCCACGTTCATTAGAAGAAGTTATTTACTTTGCTTCTTATGTTGTGACAGATAATGGCGATACACCACTTGAGAAAAAGCAACTTCTTTCAGAAAAAGAATATCGTGCTTATTACGATAAGTATGGTCGTTCTTTTACTGCACAAATGGGTGCTGAAGCGATTCGTAAGCTTTTAGCTGATATCGATTTAGAAAAAGAAGTAGATGCTTTAAAAGAAGAGCTTTTAACGGCACAAGGTCAACGTCGTACTCGTGCGATTAAACGTCTTGAAGTATTAGAAGCATTTAGAAACTCAGGTAATGAGCCATCTTGGATGATTTTAGACGTACTTCCAGTTATCCCGCCAGAGCTTCGTCCGATGGTACAACTTGATGGTGGTCGTTTTGCGACTTCGGACTTAAATGACTTATACCGTCGAGTGATTAACCGTAATAATCGTTTGAAGCGTTTATTAGATTTAGGAGCACCAAACATTATTGTTCAAAATGAAAAGCGTATGCTGCAAGAAGCTGTAGATGCTTTAATCGACAATGGCCGTCGTGGTCGTCCTGTAACAGGTCCGGGTAACCGTCCATTAAAATCGTTATCACACATGTTAAAAGGTAAACAAGGTCGTTTCCGTCAAAACTTATTAGGTAAACGTGTTGACTACTCTGGTCGTTCGGTTATCGTCGTAGGACCTAACCTAAAAATGTACCAATGTGGTTTACCTAAGGAGATGGCACTTGAATTATTTAAGCCTTTTGTTATGAAAGAGCTTGTAAGCAAAGGTCTAGCTCATAACATTAAGAGCGCCAAGCGTAAAGTTGAACGCGTTCAACCGGAAGTTTGGGATGTACTTGAGGAAGTAATTCGTGAGCACCCTGTATTACTAAACCGAGCTCCTACACTTCACCGTCTTGGTATCCAGGCGTTTGAACCTATTTTAGTAGAAGGTCGTGCGATTCGTTTGCATCCGTTAGTTTGTACAGCTTATAACGCTGACTTTGACGGTGACCAAATGGCCGTTCACGTTCCTTTATCAGCAGAAGCTCAAGCGGAAGCTCGTATTTTAATGTTAGCTGCCCAAAACATCCTTAACCCTAAAGATGGTAAACCAGTTGTTACACCATCACAGGATATGGTATTAGGTAACTATTACTTAACTATGGAACGTGATGATGCAAAAGGTGAGGGAGCAATCTTTAAAGATACAAACGAAGCATTACTAGCTTACCAAAATGGTTATGTACACCTACATTCTCGTGTAGCGATTCCGGTCGCATCTTTAAATAAATCAACGTTTAAAGAAGATGAAAATGATAAGTTGTTGTTAACGACAGTTGGTAAGTTAATCTTTAATGAGATTTTACCGGAAACATTCCCATACATTAACGAACCAACTGACTTTAACCTAGAGGTTGAAACGCCAAGTAATTATCTTGTGCCGAGTACAACTGATGTTAAGGCTGAGTTCTTAAAACGTGATGTCGTTTCTCCATTTAAGAAAGGTTTCTTAGGTAATATCATCGCAGAAGTATTTAAAACGTTTAAGATTACGGAAACATCTAAGATGCTTGACCGTATGAAGGACTTAGGATTTAAATATTCTACAAAAGCTGGTATTACTGTTGGTGTAGCGGATATCGTTGTACTTGCTGAAAAGAAAGAAATTTTAGCTGAGGCTGAGTTAAAAGTTGAACGTATTACGAAGCAATTCCGTCGTGGTTTAATTACAGAGGAAGAGAGATACGACCGTGTTATCTCTGTTTGGAGTAATGCTAAGGACGTTATTCAAGATAAGTTAATGCTTACATTAGATAAGCGAAACCCAATCTTTATGATGAGTGACTCTGGTGCCCGTGGTAACGCTTCTAACTTCACGCAGCTTGCAGGTATGCGTGGGTTAATGGCTAACCCGTCTGGCCGAATTATCGAACTTCCAATCCGTTCAAGTTTCCGAGAAGGTTTAACGGTATTAGAGTACTTTATTTCGACGCACGGTGCTCGTAAAGGTCTTGCCGATACAGCCCTTAAGACAGCTGACTCAGGTTATTTAACTCGTCGACTTGTTGACGTTGCTCAAGACGTCATCGTCAGAGAACAGGATTGTGGTACGGATCGTGGCTTAGAAGTTGCGGCGATTAAAGAGGGCAACGAAGTTATTGAAGAGTTATTCGACCGTTTAGTTGGCCGTGTTGCTTTTAAGACCGTTCGTCATCCTCAAACAAAAGATGTTATCGTAAAAAGAAATGACTTAATTACTGAAGATATCGCCAAAATTATTGTCGATACAGATATCGAAAGTGTTCATATCCGTTCTGTATTTACATGTGATACACGTCACGGTGTTTGTAAACAGTGTTATGGTCGTAACCTTGCTACAGGTAGCGATGTAGAGGTAGGAGAAGCAGTAGGTATTATTGCTGCTCAATCTATCGGTGAGCCAGGGACACAGTTAACGATGCGTACCTTCCATACAGGTGGGGTAGCCGGAGATGATATTACGCAAGGTTTACCACGTATTCAGGAGCTCTTTGAAGCTCGTAACCCGAAAGGTCAAGCGGTTATTTCTGAGTTCGAAGGTGAAATTGTTGATATTAAAGAAGGCGACAAGCGTGAAGTATCACTAAAAGGCGTCATGGAAACGAAAGCATATGCGATTCCATACGGTTCACGTATTAAAGTTTCAATTGGGGATGTCGTACCTCCAGGTGCACCATTAACAGAAGGTTCAATTGATCCGAAAGAGCTTCTTAAAGTAAAAGGTATTAATGGTGTTCAAGAATACTTATTACGTGAAGTTCAAAAGGTTTACCGTATGCAAGGGGTAGAAATTGGCGATAAGCACGTAGAGGTTATGGTTCGTCAAATGCTTCGTAAAGTACGCGTTGTTGATGCGGGTGAAACGAATATTTTGCCTGGATCATTAGTTGAAATCCAAAACTTCAATGATGAGAACAAAACGGTTCTTAATACAGGAGAACGCCCAGCAACGGGACGTCCTGTGTTACTTGGTATTACAAAGGCATCACTTGAGACGGATTCATTCTTATCAGCAGCATCGTTCCAAGAAACAACTCGTGTCTTAACAGATGCAGCGATTAAAGGTAAGCGTGATGAGTTACTTGGATTGAAAGAAAATGTTATTATCGGTAAGCTGGTTCCAGCTGGTACGGGGATGAACCGTTATCGTAATTTAAATATCATGTCAAAGCATGATGATAACCAAGTTTCTAGTGAAGAGCATTCCGAATTAGAAGAACTTATTACAAACGAATAACGAATAATGAATGTTGGAGGGTCTAGAAGGACAGTAAGTATTTTTAGACTCTCAGCATTAATTCTTTGTTTAGATTTCACTTGAAATTTTATCGAATAAACCTTGACATTCAGATTATCACAATGATAAGATATCAAAGTGTGCCAAAGAACGTATTGCTTTGGAGGATTAACTATGTCTTATGAAAAAGTAATGCAGGCTAACGAAATAGTCATAGGTACGAAACAAACCTTACGATCTTTAGATAGTAATGAAGTGAAGGAAGTTTATATTGCAAAAGATGCTGAATATCGTGTGATTCACAAGGTAGAGGCGTCGTCTCGTGATAAAGGTATTCCCATTCATTATGTCGACTCAATGAAAATGCTTGGCAAAGCGTGTAATATTGAGGTAGGAGCAGCTACGGTTGCGATAAAGAAATAATATTGTTTTTGCCACTCGGAGCCTACCGTTTGGCAAAAACTTTACTTTTGCCAAAATATGAACCACCAGGAACTGTGGTCTTATTTTAATGAAGGAAAGGAGGAACAAACATGCCAACAATTAACCAGTTAATTCGTAAAGGTCGTGTAGATAAAGTGAAGAAATCTGATTCACCAGCACTTAACAAAGGCTATAACAGCTATAAAAAAGTGCAAACGAATCTTTCATCACCACAAAAGCGTGGAGTTTGTACTCGTGTTGGTACAATGACACCGAAAAAGCCAAACTCGGCTCTTCGTAAATATGCACGTGTTCGCTTAACGAACCAAATTGAGGTTACGGCTTACATTCCAGGTATCGGACATAACTTACAAGAACATAGTGTTGTGCTTATCCGTGGAGGTCGTGTAAAAGACTTACCAGGGGTACGTTATCACATCGTTCGTGGTGCGTTAGATACTGCCGGAGTTCAAAACCGTATGCAAGGTCGTTCTAAATATGGTACGAAACGTCCAAAAGAGAAGAAGTAATGAATTATTTATAGTTGAAAGGAGGGGAATGATATGCCTCGAAAAGGTCCTGTAGCTCGTCGTGATGTGTTACCTGATCCAATTTACAAAACGAAGCTAGTCACTCGTTTAATCAACCGTCTTATGATCGATGGTAAGCGTGGTGTAGCTCAAACAATTTTATATAATGCGTTTGAATTAGTAAAAGAGCGTAGCGGAAATGACCCTATGGAAGTTTTCGATCAAGCTTTAAAGAACATTATGCCTGTTCTTGAGGTTAAAGCTCGTCGTGTTGGTGGTGCAAACTATCAAGTGCCGATCGAAGTAAAACCTGAGCGTCGTACAACTTTAGGTCTTCGTTGGTTAGTTAACTACTCTCGTCTTCGTGGAGAAAAAACGATGGAAGAGCGTTTAGCTAACGAAATTCTTGATGCAGCTAACAACACTGGTGCTGCTGTTAAGAAACGTGAAGATACTCATAAGATGGCAGAAGCGAACAAAGCGTTTGCTCACTATCGCTGGTAAGATTCTATTAGTTCTTATTAATTTAATTGCAGGAAGGAGAAATGCATTATGGCAAGAGAATTCTCCTTAAAAGATACACGTAATATCGGCATCATGGCTCACATCGATGCCGGTAAAACAACAGCAACTGAGCGTATTTTATTCTACACAGGTCGTGTACACAAAATTGGTGAAACACACGAAGGTGCTTCTCAGATGGACTGGATGGAGCAAGAGCAAGAGCGTGGTATTACAATCACGTCTGCTGCGACTACAGCTCAATGGAAAAACCACCGTATCAACATTATTGATACACCTGGACACGTAGACTTTACGGTTGAAGTTGAACGTTCTTTACGTGTACTTGATGGGGCGGTTGCGGTTCTTGATGCTCAATCTGGAGTTGAACCGCAAACAGAAACTGTATGGCGTCAAGCAACAACTTATGGCGTACCACGTATCGTATTCGTTAACAAAATGGATAAGACTGGTGCGGACTTTATGTATTCTGTTGGGACATTACGCGATCGTTTACAAGCGAACGCTCACCCAATTCAATTACCAATCGGTGCTGAAGAAGATTTCGTTGGATTCATCGATTTAATTGAAATGGTTGCCCACATCTCTAAAGATGATTTAGGTCAAGATTGGGAAACAACAGAAATCCCTGCAGATTATAAAGATAAAGCTGATGAGCTTCGTGAGTCTTTAGTTGAAGCAGTAGCTGAACTAGACGAAGAGCTTATGATGAAGTATCTTGAAGGGGAAGAACTTACGAACGAAGAAATTGTTGCTGCGATTCGTAAAGGGACATGTAATGTCGAATTCTACCCTGTAATCTGTGGTTCAGCATTCAAAAATAAAGGTGTACAGGCACTTTTAGATGCTGTATTAGCTTACTTACCATCACCTTTAGATGTAGCAGCAATTAAAGGTCATGTTCCTGATAGCGAAGAAGAAGTAACGCGCGAACCAGGCGATGATCAACCATTTGCCGCTTTAGCATTTAAAGTAATGACGGATCCATTTGTTGGTAAATTAACATTCTTCCGTGTTTATTCAGGTACATTAGACTCAGGTTCATATGTACGTAATGCTACAAAGGATAAGCGCGAACGTGTTGGTCGTATCCTACAAATGCACGCGAACTCTCGTGAAGAGATTTCAACTGTATACTCTGGGGATATTGCAGCAGCGGTTGGATTAAAAGATACAACAACTGGAGACACTCTATGTGATGAGAAAAACCTTGTTATTTTAGAGTCAATGAATTTCCCAGAACCAGTTATTCACTTATCTGTTGAGCCTAAGTCTAAGGCTGACCAAGATAAAATGGGTATCGCTCTTGCGAAACTTGCAGAAGAAGATCCTACTTTCAGAACACATACTGATGAAGAAACAGGTCAGACGATCATTGGTGGTATGGGTGAGCTTCACCTTGATATCATCGTTGACCGTATGAGACGTGAATTCAAAGTAGAAGCTAATGTTGGTGCTCCTCAAGTTTCTTATCGTGAGACAATTCGTCAAACGGCTCAAGTTGAAGGTAAGTTCGTTCGTCAATCAGGTGGACGCGGTCAATTTGGTCACGTTTGGGTTGAGTTCTCTCCAAACGAAGAAGGAGCAGGTTTTGAATTCGAAAATGCAATTGTCGGTGGTGTTGTACCACGTGAGTATATTGGTTCCGTTGAACAAGGAATCTCAGAAGCTCTTGACAATGGTATGATCGCTGGCTTCCCAATCATTGATATTAAAGCAAAATTATATGATGGATCTTACCATGATGTCGATTCATCAGAGATGGCGTTTAAGATTGCCGCTTCTATGGCACTTAAAAATGCTAAATCAAAATGTAGTCCAGTATTATTAGAGCCACTTATGAAAGTGGAAGTAGTAATTCCTGAGGAGTACATGGGTGATATTATGGGTGACGTAACTGCACGTCGCGGACGCGTAGAAGGTATGGAAGCTCGTGGTAATGCACAAATCGTTAAAGCGTTTGTTCCACTTGCTGAAATGTTTGGATATGCAACTTCACTTCGTTCACGTACTCAAGGTCGCGGAACATACTCTATGTTCTTTGATCATTATGAAGAAGTACCTAAGAGCGTTGCTGAAGAAATCATTAAGAAACAATCTGGTGAATAATCCAGTATACTATTTGTTTCTATATTAATTTTGTTGTATTCTAAGAAAGGTATTATTCAGAATTAAAATGGATAATCACCTTTCTTAACCACCATATTATAAGTTAAATTAAGGGAGGAATTGAGTCATGGGTAAAGAAAAATTCGACCGTTCCAAGACGCATGCCAATATTGGTACAATTGGACACGTTGACCATGGTAAAACTACATTAACTGCTGCAATTACAACAGTACTTGCAAAAAAATCTGGTAAAGGTACAGCAATGGCATATGATGCTATTGATGGTGCTCCAGAAGAGCGTGAGCGTGGAATCACAATCTCAACTGCACACGTTGAGTACGAAACTGATTCTCGTCACTATGCACACGTTGACTGCCCAGGACACGCTGACTATGTTAAAAACATGATCACTGGTGCTGCGCAAATGGACGGAGGAATCTTAGTAGTATCTGCTGCTGATGGTCCAATGCCACAAACTCGTGAGCACATCTTACTTTCTCGTCAAGTAGGTGTACCATACTTAGTTGTATTCTTAAACAAGTGTGATATGGTTGATGACGAAGAGTTATTAGAATTAGTAGAAATGGAAGTACGTGACCTTCTTTCTGAGTACGACTTCCCTGGTGATGACATTCCTGTTATCCAAGGTTCTGCTCTTAAAGCATTAGAAGGAGACGCTGCTTGGGAAGCTAAAATCATCGAGCTAATGGACGCTGTTGATGAGTACATCCCAACTCCACCACGTGACACTGAAAAGCCATTCATGATGCCAGTTGAGGATGTATTCTCAATTACTGGTCGTGGTACAGTTGCTACAGGACGTGTTGAGCGTGGACAACTAAACGTAGGTGACGTTATTGACATCATCGGTCTTGCTGAAGAAAAATCTTCTACTACTGTAACTGGAGTAGAGATGTTCCGTAAGCTTCTTGATTACGCTGAAGCTGGAGACAACATTGGTGCGTTACTACGTGGTGTATCTCGTGATGATATCCAACGTGGACAAGTTCTTGCTAAGCCAGGAACAATCACACCACACACAAACTTCCAAGCTGAAGTTTATGTTCTTTCAAAAGAAGAGGGTGGACGTCACACTCCATTCTTCTCTAACTACCGTCCTCAGTTCTACTTCCGTACAACTGATGTAACTGGAATCGTTCATCTTCCAGAAGGCGTTGAGATGGTAATGCCTGGCGATAACATCGAAATGACTGTAGAATTAATTTCACCAATCGCGATTGAAGAAGGTACTAAATTCTCAATCCGTGAAGGTGGACGTACAGTTGGTGCTGGTGTTGTAGCTACAATCACTAAGTAATCACGGTATTCCGTTAAAAAAGAGCACTTTTATAAAGTGCTCTTTTTTTATGGGTATAAGAGGAAAAAATAAAATAAAAATAAACTTGCAATTATAGGTTACGCTCTTTATAATAGAAAAAGTGTGAACAACAGGATATTTCCTTGATTTATGCCTTTAATTCAAGTATAATGTTGAATGTTGGTCATTGACAGCGATGATGCGGAAGGTTGCTGACACACCAGGCCCCTTTGCCATGGCACGGTGTAGGAAATTTTCGCGGAGTATGTCTATTTTAAAAATGGACGATAAAGGAGGGGCTATTATGGCAAAGCAAAAGATTCGTATTCGTTTGAAGGCTTATGATCACCGTGTGCTTGATCAATCAGCAGAGAAAATTGTAGAAACGGCAAAACGTTCAGGTGCTCAAGTATCAGGACCGATTCCGTTACCAACTGAGAAGTCAGTTTACACAATTCTTCGTGCGGTTCATAAGTATAAAGATTCTCGCGAACAATTCGAAATGCGCACGCATAAACGCCTTATTGATATTGTAAATCCGACTCCACAAACTGTGGACGCTTTAATGCGTTTGGACTTACCATCTGGCGTAGACATTGAAATTAAATTGTAATTCATAGACTAGTAAAAGTCTTTTCATAGTAAAAATGGCAAATACATTAAATTATTTATAGGAGGTGTTTCGGATGTCCAAAGGAATCTTAGGAAGAAAAATCGGTATGACTCAAGTTTTTGCAGAAAACGGTGAAGTTATTCCAGTAACAGTAATTGAAGCTGAGCCTAACGTTGTTCTTCAAGTGAAAACAGTTGAAGCTGACGGTTATGAAGCAGTTCAATTAGGATTTGCTGATCAAAAGAAGTCTAACATCACTAAGCCAGCTGAAGGTCATGCTGCAAAAGCTGATACAACACCTAAGCGCTTCATGAAGGAAATCCGTGACGTAAACCTTGCTGATTATACAGTAGGGCAAGAAGTTAAGGTAGATACTTTTGCAGTAGGTGAAAAAATCGATGTAACAGGTATTTCTAAAGGGAAAGGTTTCCAAGGTGCGATTAAGCGTCATAACCAATCTCGTGGACCAATGTCACACGGTTCTAGATATCACCGTCGTCCTGGTTCAATGGGTCCTGTTGCTCCTAACCGAGTTTTCAAAGGTAAACTATTACCTGGACGTATGGGTGGAGAGCAAAAAACGATTCAAAACCTTGAAGTTGTTAAAGTTGATACAGAGCGTAACTTATTATTAGTAAAAGGTAATATTCCTGGAGCTAAAAAGAGCTATGTAACTGTTCAAACTGCTGTCAAAGGTAACTAATAAGATTTAGAAAGGAGGCCACATCATGCCGAAAGTAGCATTATTCAATCAAACAGGTTCTCAAGTTGGAGATATCGAACTAACAGAATCAATTTTTGGTTTAGAACCAAATAAAGCTGTATTACATGACGCTATCGTGATGCAACAAGCATCTTTACGTCAAGGTACACACAAAACTAAAGGACGTTCGGAAGTACGCGGTGGAGGACGTAAGCCATGGCGTCAAAAAGGAACTGGTCGTGCTCGTCAAGGATCAATCCGTTCACCACAATGGGTTGGTGGAGGCGTAGTATTCGGTCCAACTCCACGTAGCTACAGCTACAAATTACCGAAAAAAGTTCGTCGTTTAGCTATTAAGTCTGCTCTTTCTAGCAAAGTGCAAGCTGCAGAAATTATTGTATTGGATGACCTTAAATTCGATGCAGTTAAAACAAAAGAAATGGTTAATGTTTTAGCTTCTTTATCAGTAGATTCTAAAGCGTTAGTTGTTACGGCGAATTATGATGAAAAAGTTGCCTTATCTGCACGTAATATCCCAGGAGTAACATTTGTTACAGCAGAAGGTGTTAATGTCTTAGATGTCATCAAGCATGATAAGCTTATCATCACCAAAGAAGCCGTTGAAAAGGTAGAGGAGGTGCTTGCGTAATGTCAAACGCTCGTGATATCATTAAGCGCCCAGTTATTACAGAACGTTCAGCTGATTTAATGAGTGAGAAAGTATACACATTTGAAGTAGATGTTCGTGCTAATAAAACACAAATTAAAGATGCGGTTGAAGAAATCTTTGAAGTGAAAGTTGCTAAAGTCAACACGATGAACTACAAAGGTAAATCTAAGCGCTTTGGTCGTTACACTGGCTACACAGCTCGTCGTAAAAAAGCTTTGGTCACTCTAACACCAGAGAGTAAAGAACTCGAATTTTTCGAGGGAGTTTAATTTTTTAAAGAAGGAGGTAACTGAAGATGGCTATTAAGAAGTATAAACCGACCAGTGCCGGTCGTCGTGGCATGTCTGTATTAGATTTCAAAGAAATCACAACAGATAAGCCGGAAAAATCGTTATTAGCTCCGCTTCATAAAAAAGGCGGTCGTAATAACCAAGGTAAATTAACTGTACGTCATCAAGGTGGCGGACACAAACGTCAATATCGTGTTATTGACTTTAAACGTAACAAAGATGGAATTCCAGGACGCGTTGCTACGATCGAATACGATCCAAACCGTTCTGCTAACATCGCTTTAATCAACTATGTTGACGGTGAGAAGCGTTATATTCTTGCTCCTAAAGGCTTAGAAGTTGGAACTATGATCGAATCAGGTTCAGAAGCTGATATCAAAGTAGGAAATGCACTTCCATTAAAAAATATCCCAGTTGGTACTGTTATTCATAATATCGAGTTAAAACCAGGTAAAGGTGGACAATTAGTTCGTTCTGCTGGTACAGAAGCTCAACTTCTTGGTAAAGAAGAAGATTATGTATTAGTACGTTTAAATTCTGGTGAAACTCGTCGTATTCTAGCTACTTGCCGTGCAACAATCGGTCAAGTTGGTAACTTAGAGCACGAACTAGTAAACATCGGTAAAGCTGGTCGTTCTCGCTGGTTAGGTAAGCGTCCAACTGTTCGTGGTTCTGTAATGAACCCTAATGATCACCCACACGGTGGTGGTGAAGGTAAAGCACCTATCGGACGTAAATCTCCAATGTCTCCATGGGGCAAACCAACCCTTGGATACAAAACGCGTAAGAAGAACAAAGCGTCTGACAAATATATTGTACGTCGTCGTAAAAAATAAAAGGATTAGTGCAACGGTTCTACTAGGAACCGTGCGCCAATCACGAAGGGAGGATATCTCATGGGTCGTAGTTTGAAAAAAGGACCTTTTGTCGATGATCATTTAATGAAAAAAGTTGAGGCGATGAACGAAACGGATGATAAGCGAGTAATTAAAACTTGGTCTCGTCGTTCAACGATTTTCCCTGATTTTATTGGTCACACGATCGCAGTTTATGATGGTCGTAAGCATGTACCTGTATACATCTCAGAAGACATGGTAGGGCACAAGTTAGGTGAATTTGCACCAACTCGTACTTATAAAGGTCATGCTGCTGATGATAAGAAAACAAGACGTTAAGGTGATTTAGAGAGGAGGTCTTTAGTCTATGCAAGCTAAAGCTGTAGCCAAACAAGTTCGTATTGCTCCTCGTAAAGTTCGTTTAGTTGTTGATTTAATTCGCGGAAAGCAAGTTGGTGAGGCCATTGCAATTTTACGCCACACACCAAAAGCTGCTTCTCCAGTTGTTGAGAAATTACTTAACTCTGCGATTGCGAATGCTGAGCACAACTATGAAATGGAGCCAAATAATCTTGTAATTAGTGAAGTGTTCGTTGATGAGGGAGTAACGCTTAAGCGTTTCCGTCCACGTGCACAAGGTCGTGCTAGTCGTATTAACAAACGCACAAGCCACATCACACTAGTTGTAACAGAAAAGAAGGAGGGATAAGCGTGGGTCAAAAGGTTAATCCAGTTGGACTTCGAGTAGGCGTTATCCGTGACTGGGAGTCAAAATGGTACGCTGATAAAGATTATGCTGACTTACTACACGAAGATATTAAAATTCGTGAGTACATTGAAAACCGTTTGAAAGAAGCTTCAGTTTCTAAAGTAGAAATTGAACGTGCTGCAAACCGCGTTAACGTTACTGTATCTACGGCTAAGCCAGGTATGGTTATCGGTAAAGGTGGTTCAGAAGTAGAAGCTTTACGTAAAGCTTTAAATGAACTAACAGGTAAGAGAGTTCATATCAACATCTTTGAAATCAAGCAAGCTGATTTAGATGCTAAATTAGTAGCTGAAAATATTGCTCGTCAATTAGAGAATCGTATCTCTTTCCGTCGTGCAATGAAACAAGCCATTCAACGTACAATGCGTGCGGGAGCTAAAGGTATCAAAACACAAGTATCTGGTCGTTTAGGCGGAGCTGATATTGCTCGAGCTGAACATTACAGTGAGGGAACTGTTCCACTTCACACGCTTCGTGCTGACATCGATTACGGTACAGCTGAAGCTGATACAACTTACGGTAAATTAGGTGTAAAAATTTGGATTTATCGTGGTGAAGTACTTCCAACGAAAGGTACGAACCAAAAGGAAGGAGGCAACTAATCATGTTAATGCCAAAACGTGTGAAATATCGTCGTGAACATCGTGGAAAAATGCGTGGTCGTGCAAAAGGCGGTACTGAAGTACACTTCGGTGAGTACGGTTTACAAGCACAAGATGCTTCTTGGGTAACAAACCGTCAAATTGAAGCGGCTCGTATTGCGATGACTCGTTATATGAAACGTGGTGGTAAAGTTTGGATTAAGATTTTCCCATCTAAACCTTACACTGCAAAACCTCTAGAAGTTCGAATGGGTTCAGGTAAAGGGGCACCTGAAGGATGGGTTGCTGTTGTTAAACCTGGTAAAGTGATGTTTGAAATTTCTGGAGTATCTGAAGAGGTAGCTCGTGAAGCGTTACGTTTAGCTTCTCACAAACTACCTGTTAAATGTAAATTTGTAAAACGTGAAGAAGTGGGTGGTGACGCAAATGAAAGCTAATGATATTCGTAACTTAACCACTGCTGAAATTGAGCAAAAAACGAAATCACTTAAAGAAGAATTATTCAACCTTCGCTTTCAACTAGCGACTGGTCAATTAGATAATCCGGCCCGCATTCGTGAAGTTCGTAAAGCTATCGCTCGCGCTAAAACAGTTTTGCGTGAACGTGAGCTTGGAATTAACAACGGCTAAAAGGAGGTTTTAAAACAATGGACCGCAACCAACGTAAGGTATATAATGGGCGCGTAGTTTCCGACAAAATGGATAAAACCATTACTGTTCTTGTAGAAACTTATAAAAAAGACCGCCTTTACGGTAAGCGTGTAAAATACTCTAAGAAGTTTAAAGCGCATGATGAAGATAACCAAGCTAAAGTTGGCGATATCGTAAAAATTATGGAAACACGTCCTTTATCAAAAGATAAACGTTTCCGTTTAGTAGAAATCGTTGAAGAAGCAGTTATCATTTAATAGATGTTCTTTAGTTGAAGGGAGGTAAAACCGTATGATTCAACAAGAATCCCGTTTAAAAGTTGCTGATAACTCAGGTGCTCGTGAAGTACTAGCTATCAAAGTTTTAGGTGGTTCTGGTCGTAAAACAGCTAATATTGGTGATGTTATCGTTTGTTCGGTGAAACAAGCAACACCAGGTGGCGTTGTCAAAAAAGGTGACGTAGTAAGAGCTGTAATTGTTCGTTCAAAGAGTGGCGTTCGTCGTAATGATGGTTCTTACATCAAGTTTGATGAGAACGCAGTTGTAATTATCCGTGATGATAAGAGCCCTCGCGGAACTCGTATTTTTGGACCTGTAGCACGTGAACTTCGTGATAACCAATTCATGAAGATTGTGTCTCTTGCTCCGGAAGTTCTTTAATAACTCTTTATTGAGAAGAAGGCCTGTCAAGGAGGTGCGAACATGGCAAAGATGCATGTCAAAAAAGGTGACACTGTAAAAGTGATCTCCGGTAAAGACAAAGGTAAACAAGGCGTTATTTTAGAAGCTTTCCCGAAAAAGGAACGTGTACTTGTTGAAGGTGTTAACTTAGTGAAAAAACACGCTAAGCCATCTCAAGATAATCCACAAGGTGGAATCTTAAATCAAGAAGCAGCCATTCATGTTTCTAACGTAATGCCAATTGATCCTAAGTCAGGTGAGCCTACTCGTGTAGGTTATAAAGTAGAAGATGGTAAAAAAGTACGTATTGCTAAAAAGTCTGGCGAAGCATTAGACAAATAGTAATCAGGTTTGAAAGGAGGTTAATCCTGTGAATCGTTTAAAGGAAAAGTACACAAATGAAATCGTTCCTTCTCTTGTAGAGAAGTTCAATTATAGTTCAGTTATGGCTGTGCCAAAAATTGAGAAAATCGTTGTTAACATGGGTATCGGTGATGCTGTTTCTAACGCAAAAGCTTTAGATAAAGCGGTTGAAGAGTTAGGACAAATTACTGGTCAAAAACCACTTGTAACAAAGGCGAAGAAATCAATCGCTGGTTTCAAGCTTCGTGAAGGTATGCCAATCGGTGCGAAGGTAACACTTCGTGGTGAGCGCATGTATGAATTCTTAGATAAGTTAGTTACTGTTTCATTACCACGTGTACGTGACTTCCGCGGTATCTCTAAGAAAGCTTTTGATGGTCGTGGAAACTATACTCTTGGTGTGAAAGAGCAATTAATTTTCCCTGAAATCGACTACGATAAAGTTGATAAAGTACGCGGTATGGATGTTGTTATCGTAACAACAGCTAACACGGATGAAGAAGCTCGTGAATTATTAACATCTATGGGAATGCCTTTCCAAAAATAATAGGTGTCCTAATTAAGAGGAGGGAAAACATTGGCAAAGAAATCAATGATTGCTAAGCAAAAACGCACACAAAAGTATAAAGTACAAGAGTATACACGTTGCGAACGCTGCGGTCGTCCTCATTCAGTTATTCGTAAGTTTAAACTTTGCCGGATTTGCTTCAGAGAACTTGCTTACAAAGGGCAAATTCCTGGCGTGAAGAAAGCTAGCTGGTAAGCTCAAGAACGGGAAGGAGGTATATACAAATGGTCATGACAGATCCAATTGCAGATATGTTGACTCGTATTCGTAATGCGAACACTGTTCGTCACGAGAAATTAGAATTGCCTGCTTCAAAGGTGAAGAAGGAAATTGCTGAAATCTTAAAGCGTGAAGGTTTTATTCGCGATTATGAGTATGTTGAAGATAATAAACAAGGAGTTATCCGTATCTTCCTAAAATACGGCCCTACAAACGAACGTGTTATTACTGGATTAAAACGTATCAGTAAGCCTGGTCTTCGCGTATATGCGAAAGCTGGTGAACTTCCACGTGTGTTAGGCGGACTTGGAATTGCTATCGTTTCAACTTCTAACGGAGTTTTAACTGATAAAGAAGCTCGTTCTCAACAAATTGGTGGCGAAGTATTAGCGTACGTTTGGTAAGATTCTTTAATTGAACGGAGGTGTATCGAATGTCTCGTATTGGTAAGAAGCCTGTTGAAGTTCCAAGTGGTGTTACGGTTACACTTGAAGGGACTACTTTCTCAGTGAAAGGTCCTAAAGGTGAGTTAACACGCGAATTTCATCCAGACATGAAAATTAATGTTGAAGAAAACCAAATTACAGTTGAACGTCCATCTGATAAGAAAGAGCACCGTGCTCTTCACGGAACAACTGCTAGTTTGATTGGAAATATGGTTGAAGGTGTAACAAAAGGTTTTGAACGCAATTTAGAATTAGTCGGTGTCGGTTACCGTGCTTCTAAATCAGGTCAAAAACTTGTACTTAATGTAGGTTACTCTCACCCTGTTGAAATCGTTCCAGAAGAAGGAATTGAAATTGACGTTCCTGCTAACACAAAAGTTGTTGTTAAAGGAATTGATAAAGAACGTGTAGGAGCAGTTGCTTCAAATATTCGTTCTGTACGTCTACCTGAGCCTTACAAAGGAAAAGGTATTCGCTACGAAGGCGAGTACATCCGTCGTAAAGAAGGTAAAACTGGTAAATAATCATTAAATTACGGAAAGGACTGACGTTCAATGATTACGAAGCCTAATAAAAATACGGCACGTAAGAAAAGACACGCTCATGTTCGTCGCGCAATCACAGGCACTCCTGAACGTCCGCGCTTAAATGTTTTCCGTTCTTCTAAACACATCTACGCTCAATTAATCGATGATGTTAATGGTGTTACTTTAGCATCTGCATCTTCATTAGATAAAGAGCTAGGTTTAGAAAATGGAAGCAACACAGAAGCAGCTAAACAAGTAGGAGCACTTGTAGCAAAACGTGCAGTAGAAAATGGACATAAAGTCATTGTCTTTGATCGTGGCGGTTATGTATACCACGGACGTGTAGCAACATTAGCAGACGCAGCTCGTGAAGCTGGTCTAGAATTTTAAAGGTAAAAGGAGGGAAAACGAATGCGTCGTATTGACCCTAATACGTTGGAACTTGAAGAAAAAGTAGTAGCAGTCAATCGTGTAGCAAAAGTTGTTAAAGGTGGACGTCGTTTCCGCTTTGCTGCATTGGTTGTTGTTGGCGATAAAAACGGTCATGTCGGTTTCGGTATGGGTAAAGCTCAGGAAGTTCCTGAAGCTATCCGTAAAGCGGTAGAAGATGCGAAGAAAAACCTCATCGAAGTACCAGTTGTTGGTACAACAATTCCACATTTAGTGACAGGACATTTTGGAGCTGGTCGAGTATTATTAAAACCAGCATCTGAAGGTACTGGAGTTATTGCAGGTGGTCCTGTACGTGCGGTACTAGATCTTGCAGGTGTTGGCGATATTCTTTCTAAGTCTCTAGGTTCAAATAATCCTATCAACATGGTACGTGCTACTATGCAAGGATTACAAAGCTTAAAGCGTGCAGAAGAAGTAGCTAAACTTCGCGGTAAATCAGTAGAAGAACTGTTAGGTTAAGGAGGGATATTAAATGGCTAAGAAATTAGAAATTACCCTCACTCGTAGTCTTATCGGTCGTCCGGAAGACCAACGCGTTACAGTGAACACTCTTGGGTTACGCAAAATGCACCAAACGGTTGTTCAAGCAGATAACGCTGCGATTCGCGGTATGGTAAATAAGGTTTCACACCTTTTAACAGTAAAAGAGATCGAAGCATAAAATCATCATTTTTATATGAGGAGGTGTCAACATGAAACTTCATGAGTTAAAACCTGCAGAAGGTTCACGTAAAGTACGCAATCGTGTAGGTCGCGGTATCGGTTCTGGAAACGGTAAGACAGCAGGTAGAGGACATAAAGGTCAAAATTCACGCTCTGGTGGCGGTGTACGCCCAGGATTTGAGGGTGGTCAAAATCCTTTATACCGTCGTTTACCAAAACGTGGTTTTACTAACCCAACTCGTAAAGAATTCACGGTTGTTAACTTAGATACACTTAATCGTTTTGAAGAAGGTACTGAGGTTACACCTGAGTTGTTAATCGAGAGTGGTACTGTGAAAAACGTTAAATACGGTATTAAGATTTTAGGTAACGGAAAAATCGAAAAGAACTTAACTGTTAAAGCAAATAAGTTCTCGGCCTCAGCTGTTGCAGCAATTGAAGCTGCAGGCGGAAAAACAGAGGTGATTTAATGTTCCAAACGATCTCCAATATTATTAGAGTGGGTGACATTCGTCGCAAAGTCGTATTCACCCTTCTGATGCTCATTGTTTTTAGGGTAGGAAGTTTTATTCCTATTCCAGGTTCTAATAGTGATGTACTTACATTTGTCGATCAAGCTAATGCGTTTGGCTTTCTCAACACGTTTGGCGGGGGAGCGCTAGGGAACTTTTCAATTTTTGCAATGGGAATTATGCCATACATTACAGCATCCATCGTGGTGCAGTTATTACAAATGGATGTAGTTCCAAAATTTGCAGAGTGGGCAAAACAGGGTGAAGCAGGGCGTCGTAAACTAACGCAGTTTACCCGTTATGGAACGATCGTTTTAGGATTCATTCAAGCGTTAGGTATGTCAATTGGGTTTAATAGTATTTTCCCTGGACTAATACCTAACCCATCTATTCCGGTGTATATATTTATTGCACTCGTTTTGACAGCTGGTACAGCTTTCTTAATGTGGCTAGGTGAGCAAATTACAGCGTACGGTGTTGGTAATGGTATTTCTATTATTATCTTTGCTGGTATCGCAGCTGGAATTCCGAATGCTGTAAACCAAGTTTACGCACTTCAAATTCAAGATGCTGGTGACCAGTTATTCTTAAGCATTGTCACTGTTTTACTTCTATTGTTAGCAATATTAGCTATTACAGTCGGTGTAATTTTCGTTCAACAAGCTCTAAGGAAAATTCCTGTTCAGTATGCGAAGCGTTTAGCAGGACGTAGTCCAGTTGGTGGACAATCGACTCATTTACCAATTAAGGTTAATGCAGCAGGGGTAATTCCGGTTATCTTTGCGATGTCGCTATTTATGTTTCCACCAGTTGTAGCAGGATTCTTCGGAGATGACAATCCTGTCTCTAATTGGATTATTACGTATTTTGATTATACGAATCCAATTGGAATGGTTGTATATGCTGCACTCATTATTGGGTTTACGTACTTTTATACATTTGTTCAAGTTAACCCTGAGCAGATGGCTGAAAACCTTAAAAAACAAGGTGGTTATATCCCAGGCATTCGTCCAGGAAAATCAACACAAACTTACTTAACGCGCATTTTATATCGCTTAACGTTTGTTGGAGCTATCTTCTTAGCGGTTGTTGCTACTTTACCAGTCTTTTTCACGAAACTCCTAGATTTACCACAAGCTGTTCAAGTTGGTGGTACTGGATTGTTAATCGTGGTTGGTGTAGCATTAGACACGATGAAACGTATTGAGAGTCAATTAATTAAGCGTTCATATAAAGGCTTTATTAAGTAATAAGGGGAGCAGGGTAAGAGATCTCTCGTCCTGTCTCTCTACTGTTGTTATTTTGGATAATGGAGGGATATAAGTGAATCTTATTTTAATGGGATTACCAGGCGCTGGTAAGGGTACTCAAGCTGAGAGAATTGTAGAAAAATATCAAATTCCTCACATTTCAACCGGTGACATGTTTCGTGCGGCGATGAAAGACCAGACAGAGTTAGGGCTAAAAGCTAAATCGTTTATGGATGCGGGAGAGCTTGTACCTGATGAAGTTACGATCGGAATCGTACGCGAACGTCTAAGTGAAGATGATTGCAAAGATGGTTTCTTACTTGATGGATTTCCGCGTACAGTAGCACAAGCAGAAGCATTAGAAGAAATTATGTCATCTCTAGGACGTAAAATTGATTATGTTTTAAATGTTGATGTGCCGGAGCAGCTGTTATTAGAGCGATTAACAGGTCGACGGGTTTCACCTACATCAGGGAAAACATACCATGTGATTTTCAATCCTCCTCAAGTAGAAGGAAAATGTGATGTAGATGGAAGTGACTTAATTCAACGTGACGATGACAAACCAGAAACGGTTAAGAAGCGTCTTGAAGTGAATCAACAACAGGCCCAACCTTTAATTGATTTCTATACAGAAAAAGGTTACCTTGAAAATATCAATGGTAATCAAGATATTAATGTTGTTTTCAACGATATCGATCAATTATTAAGAGGGATTCATGCATGATCATTTGTAAAACAGAGCGCGAGCTCGAGATTATGCGTGAAGCTGGGAAAATTGTTGCACTTACACATCAAGCGTTACAACCACATATCAAACCTGGTGTTACAACAATTCAACTAGACAAAATAGCGGAGGAGTTTATTCGTTCACACGATGCATCTCCCTCTTTTAAAGGCTATAACGGATTCAAAGGTAGTATCTGTGCTTCAGTAAATGAAGAATTAGTGCATGGTATTCCAGGGAATCGCGAGCTGAAAGATGGCGACATCATCAGCATTGACATCGGTGCATATTACAAGGGGTATCATGGTGATTCAGCTTGGACGTATGCAGTAGGGAATATTAGTGATGATGATAAGAAGTTGCTCGAAGTCACGGAAGCTTCCCTTTTTAAAGGTCTAGAACAGGCTTTGCCTGGAGGTCGTTTATCAGATATATCTCATGCGATTCAATCGTATGTTGAACCTTTTGGTTTCTCGATTGTGCGTGAGTATGTTGGACATGGCGTTGGGCAAGACTTACATGAGGATCCACAAATTCCTCATTACGGTCCACCTGGAAAAGGGCCTCGTTTAAAGCCAGGAATGGTTTTAGCGATTGAACCGATGGTGAATGCTGGTTCGCGATATGTGCGAACTCTTGCTGACAACTGGACCGTAGAGACAGTTGACAAGAAGAATTGTGCACACTTTGAGCACACAATTGCGATTACGGATTCAGGTTTTGAGATATTAACGAAAGCCGATTAATTTTCTCGAAGCGATGAATTGTAAACCTGTATATAAATTATTTACTGAAGGAAGGAGCGTGAATACCTATGGCGAAAGAGGATGTAATTGAAGTTGAAGGTACAGTAATTGAACCACTTCCAAATGCAATGTTTCGTGTAGAGTTAGAAAATGGACACAAAGTATTAGCCCATGTTTCAGGAAAAATTAGAATGCACTTCATTCGGATTCTACCTGGTGACAAGGTGACAGTTGAGCTTTCTCCTTATGACCTAACTCGTGGACGAATCACTTATCGTTATAAATAAAGAACGTTCATCGTAATGAATGTGTTGTTCGTTTTACATTTCGATCTGTTTAAAGTAATATAAATTTCATGCACTCCGTACTATAAGGAGGTAACAATAATGAAGGTTAGACCATCTGTCAAGCCGATTTGTGAAAAGTGCAAAGTCATCCGTCGTAAAGGGACGGTTATGGTTATTTGTGAAAATCCGAAACATAAACAAAAGCAAGGTTAATATAAGGAGGTGCTAATCAATGGCACGTATTGCTGGTGTTGATATTCCTCGTGACAAACGTGTAGTCATCGCACTTACGTATGTATACGGAGTTGGAAAAGCTAAATCAACAGAAATTCTAGCGCAAGCTGGTGTATCTGAAAATACTCGCGTTCGTGACTTAACGGAAGAAGAATTAGGTCGCATTCGTGAAGCTGTAGAAGCACACACAGTTGAGGGAGACCTTCGTCGTGAAGTTTCTCTAAACATCAAACGCCTAATTGAAATTGGTTCATATCGTGGTATCCGCCACCGTCGTAGTTTACCAGTTCGTGGTCAGAATTCTAAAAACAATGCTCGTACACGTAAAGGTCCTCGTCGTACTGTAGCTAACAAGAAGAAATAAGTAAAGGAGGTCATCTAAGCAATGGCTAAGAAAACGAATACTCGTCCAAAGCGTCGTCAACGTAAGAATGTTGAGTCAGGTATTGCGCATATCCGTTCAACATTTAACAATACGATTGTGACGATAACTGATGTGCACGGAAATGCAATTTCATGGGCAAGTGCTGGAAATTTAGGCTTCAAAGGTTCTCGTAAGTCTACTCCATTCGCAGCTCAAATGGCTGCTGAAGCTGCTGCAAAAACAGCAATGGAAAATGGCATGAAATCAATCGAAGTATCTGTAAAAGGTCCTGGTGCAGGTCGTGAAGCTGCGATTCGTTCATTACAAGCTGTAGGACTAGAAGTCAACATGATCAAAGATGTGACTCCAGTTCCACACAACGGCTGCCGTCCGCCAAAACGTCGTAGAGTGTAACGGAATCAATCATTGTATAGATTTCCCAAATGTGTCAATAATGGATAAGACGGAAAATCCAGTTGACAAGAATGGTCAAACGGTTGGGAACTGCCTAATAGGATATCCGGTTAGGCTTTCCTAACAGTCTACCGGAGTTCGACGTTTTGAAGGAGGGTTTGTTTAATGATTGAAATTGAAAAGCCAATTATTGAAACGGTTGAAGTTAGTGAAGACGCAAAGTACGGTAAATTTGTAGTAGAGCCACTAGAACGTGGTTATGGTACTACTCTAGGAAACTCCTTACGTCGTATTCTTCTCTCATCACTACCTGGTGCTGCGATTACTTCAGTTCAAATTGATGGTGTTTTACATGAGTTCTCTACAATTGAAGGTGTTGTAGAAGATGTAACAACGATTATTTTGAACTTGAAAAAACTAGCACTTAAGATTTACTCTGATGAAGAAAAAACGATGGAAATTGATGTACAAGGTGAAGGCAAAGTAACCGCAGCTGATTTAACTCATGACAGTGATGTTGAAGTGTTAAATCCAGACTTGTATATTGCTACGTTAGCAAAAGGTGCTAATCTTCGCATGCGTTTAACGGCTAAGCGTGGTCGTGGTTATGTGTTGGCTGAAGGTAATAAATCAGAAGATCAAGCAATTGGTGTTCTACCGATCGATTCAATTTACACACCAGTTTCTCGTGTGAATTATCAAGTAGAAAATACTCGTGTCGGTCAAGTGACGAATTATGACAAACTTACTCTTGATGTGTGGACAGATGGAAGTATTCGTCCTGAAGAAGCTGTTTCTTTAGGTGCGAAAATTCTTACTGAACACCTTAACATCTTCGTCGGTTTAACGGACCAAGCACAAAATGCGGAAATCATGGTTGAAAAAGAAGAAGACCAGAAAGAAAAAGTTCTTGAGATGACGATCGAAGAGCTTGACTTATCTGTTCGTTCTTATAACTGTTTAAAACGTGCAGGTATTAACACTGTACAAGAGCTGACTCAAAAAACAGAAGAAGACATGATGAAAGTACGTAATCTTGGACGTAAATCACTTGAGGAAGTTCAAGAGAAGCTTGGTGAGCTAGGTCTAGGTCTTCGTAAAGAAGATTAATTGTAGGAAGCTTAGAGTTTACATCATGAATGTTTTATACTTGCCCTTACTTAGGGAAAAGTATTGATAAAGGGAGGGAAAACGAACTATGGCATACGCAAAATTAGGTCGTACGAGTTCACAGCGTAAAGCACTTTTCCGTGATTTAGCTACAGACCTTATCATTAATGAGCGTATCGAAACGACTGAAGCGAAAGCGAAAGAGCTTCGTTCAATCGTTGAGAAAATGATCACTCTTGGAAAACGTGGTGACTTACACGCTCGTCGTCAAGCGGCAGCATTCATCCGTCGCGAAGTGGCAGATGAAGAGTCTAACCAAGACGCTATCCAGAAGCTTTTCTCTGATATCGCTACGCGTTATGAAGAGCGTCAAGGTGGATACACTCGTATTTTAAAAATTGGACCTCGTCGCGGAGACGGTGCTCCAATGGTAATTATTGAGCTTGTTTAACGTTGTTACGTTAGACGGCTCTCTCTGATTGTATAGATTAGGGCACGACAGAATGGAGACTTATGCCTCTTTTACTGTGGAGCCCTTTTTTGCTTTCAGAGTAGAGGAGAGTAAGGTAGGAGGAAATAACTTGTGGATGAACTAATCATATTTGAAAACGTCACATATCGTTATCTAGAAAGTGATGTAGAAGCAGTAAGTGATATTCAATTCTCTGTACCGAAAAGCCAATGGCTCAGTATAGTCGGTCGAAATGGATCGGGTAAGTCAACGATCGGTAAGTTAATGAACGGCTTAGTGCAACCTTCAAGTGGAACCGTCTATGTTAGAAGCCTTCCTACAAACAAAGAGAGTAACTTAAGAGAGATCCGTTTAAGGGTTGGAATGGTCTTTCAGAATCCAGAGCATCAATTTGTTGCAACGAATGTACGTGACGATATCGCCTTTGGTTTAGAAAATCAGGGGGTACAACGTGAAGAGATGCTTAAGCAAATTGATTTTTATGCTGAACTGATTGGGATTAAAGACTTGTTAGACCGCGAGCCTCATCGTCTTTCTGGAGGTCAAAAACAAAGAGTAGCTATTTGTGGGGTACTCGTACTTGAGCCAGATGTGCTGGTTTTTGATGAGTCTACCTCGATGTTAGACCCGAGCGGTCGTAAAGAAGTAAGAAAGATTATGGAGCTATTAAAATCTCGTGGAATCACGATTATTTCGATTACTCATGATATGGAGGAAGCTTGGCAGGCTGATCGTTTACTTGTACTTGAGAGAGGTCAGATAATTGCAGATAACAAACCTATCGATATCTTTAATAATCAGGACTTACTGCAACGAGCCGGTTTGCAAATCCCTTTTGTACTTGCTGTTCAAAAGAAGCTAATTGAGCAAGGTATTCCATTATCAGCTACGCATGAGTCAGAGGATGATGTATTGGAGGAGCTATGGACATTACATTCACAGACGTAGAACATACGTATATGACTAAGACTCCTTTTGAAAAAAAGGCTCTAGAAAATGTGACGATACATATTCCGAAGGGTCGTTTCACGGCAATAATCGGTCATACGGGTTCTGGGAAATCGACTCTTATCCAACATTTAAACGGATTACTCAAACCTTCCAAAGGGAAGATTCAGATTGGACCCTATGTATTAGAAGCAGGGAAAAAGTATCCATCGATGCGAGAGCTAAGGGAGAAGGTTGGACTTGTTTTTCAATATCCCGAGCATCAGCTATTTGAAGAAACGGTAGAAAAGGATATCATGTTTGGCCCTCGTAATTTTGGCGTGGAAGAGGCTGAAATCAAAAGGAGATTAGAGGAGCTACTGCCAAGAGTAGGTCTAACCACGGATATGTTACAGACATCGCCCTTTCAGCTAAGTGGTGGTCAAATGCGTCGTGTTGCCATCGCATCTGTATTAATTAGCAAACCAGAAGTACTTGTCCTTGATGAACCAACAGCAGGGCTAGATCCACTCGGCCAAAAAGAGATGCTAGAACTCTTTTATCAGTATCATCAATCCTTCGGCACAACGACGATTTTGGTCACACATCAAATGGAGGTTGCGGCGGAATATGCAGATTACCTTATTGTGATGGATCAAGGCTCAATAAAACTAAGTGGTACAAAGGAAGAAGTTTTTTCCAAAAAGGAATTGCTAGAAGGATTTGGCTTAGCAGAACCTGATGAACTCGCCTTTTTAAGAGCCTTTAATAAAAGATTTCAGCTACAAGAGAAAGAGTTGTATTTTGACATCGACGGTCTGGCTACCTATATAAGCAACCATCTTCGAAAAAGGGAGAAAAGCTAATGTTTCAGAATGTGATTATTGGCCAATACGTGCCAGGGCAATCGTCGTTACACCAGCTTGACCCTCGCTCGAAAATGGTCGCAGCGTTTATGCTGATGTTGATCGTTTTTATCGCATCGAATTGGTATGCGCTTTTATTATTTGTTGTTGTCACGATTTTTATAATGTGGTTATCGCAAGTACCCTTTTATTTTCTGTATAAAGGGATGCGGCCGATTTTTATTTTGGTCGTTTTTACCTTCCTTTTACATCTTTTTATGACAAAGGGAGGACAGGTATGGGTCCAGCTTGGTCCAATTTCGATTCATGAACAAGGATTTAATCAAGGTGTATTTCTATCGATGCGCTTAATCTCGATTATTGCGATTACTTCTCTGGTGACGTTAACAACAAGCCCAGTTGATTTGACTAATGGCTTAGAGAGCCTATTAAAGCCTTTGAAAAAGTTAAAAGTGCCGACGCATGAGTTCGCCCTCATGGTCTCAATTGCCTTACGATTCATCCCTACTTTTTTACAAGAAACAGAAAAGATTTTAAAAGCTCAAATGGCCCGTGGTGTTGACTTTAGTTCAGGACCTTGGAGAGACCGAATGAAAGCCTTGTTGCCCTTATTAATTCCTTTATTTATGAGTGCTTTTAAAAGGGCCGAGGAGCTTGCCTTAGCTATGGAAGCGAGAGGGTATCAAGGTGGCGAGGGACGGACGAGGCTGAGAAAGCTTCAGTGGGGGCTTATGGATACGATCGCCGTATTCAGTTGTCTAACTTTAGGTGTCGTTATGATTGTATTGAGGAGTCTGTAAGGAGAGAGTGAAATGAAGAAATGGGCATGTGAGATATCTTATGACGGGACTGGTTTTGCTGGCTATCAAGTACAGCCAGGAAAAAGGACTGTGCAACTAGAGCTCGAAACAGCTTTAAAAAAAATTCATAAGGGTTTTGAGCAACGCGTGCATTCATCGGGTCGGACCGATGCAGGAGTCCATGCAATCGGTCAGGTCTTTCACTTTGATTCGAGCTTACAGCTAACCGATGAACGTTGGAAAAAAGCATTAAATGCCTTATTACCAGCTGATGTTCGAGTGAGAAAGGCCACAGAGGTCGCGACTGATTTCCATGCTCGTTATTCAGCTGTGTCCAAGCAATATCATTATCGTATGCTCTTAGGGGCTGAGGGCGATGTATTTAGAAGAAAGTATACGTATCATATCCCTACAGACCTAAATATCGCCGCTATGAAGGAAGCGGCTCTACACATCGTAGGAGAGCATGACTTTAGTGCCTTTTGTGCTTCTAATACGAGTGTTGTCGATAAGGTGAGGACCGTAACGATGGTGGAGTTCGTTCACGTAGGTGATGAACTGCTATTTAAGGTAGAAGGAAACGGTTTTTTATACAATATGGTTCGAATTATCGTAGGTACGTTAGTCGAGGTTGGACAAGGCAAAAGAGAGCCTAAAGAACTGAAAGAAATCATCGACGGGATGGACCGCACAAAGGCCGGTAAGACAGCACCTGGTCATGGTCTGTATTTGTATCGAGTCAACTATGAACCAGCCATTTTTAAGGGATGAACAGCCGTTTTTTGTACGGCTTGAAGTTTTATTTTGAAAATGAAGAAATTAACAGTTAAAAACAACGAACCCGCGTGTAACAAGTTGTTGACATTGGGTTCTAGATATTATATGATGTTAGATGGTAATTCTAAAACCCACTAGCCCCGGGTTACGGAATGTTACAATAGACAATGGTGTAAGTAAAATAAAATGAAAAATGAACGCGAGCGTTTTTAGGAGGTATAATTCATGCGTACAACATATATGGCAAAGCCAAATGAAGTTGATCGTAAGTGGTATGTTGTTGATGCAGCTGGCCAAACTCTTGGTCGTTTAGCATCTGAGGTTGCTTCAATCCTTCGTGGTAAGCACAAACCAACATTCACGCCACATGTAGACACTGGTGATTTCGTTATTATCATCAATGCAGAGAAAATTGAGTTAACAGGTAATAAATTACAAGACAAAATTTACTACCGTCACTCTAATCACCCAGGTGGTTTAAAACAAACAACGGCAGGAGACATGCGTGCTAACAAGCCTGAGCGTATGTTAGAACTTGCAATCAAAGGAATGCTACCAAAGAACACGTTAGGTCGTAAGCAAGGCATGAAACTACATGTATATGCTGGTAGCGAACACAAACATCAAGCTCAAAAACCAGAAGCTTACGAACTTCGTGGTTAATAGATAGGGAGGGTATTATTTTGGCACAAGTACAATATTACGGTACTGGTCGTCGTAAGCACTCTGTTGCTCGTGTACGCCTATTACCTGGTGATGGCCGCGTTGTTATCAACGGCCGCGAAATGGATGAATATTTTAACCTTGAAACATTAAAGCTTATCGTTAAGCAACCTTTAGTAGAAACTGGCGTTGAAGGTCAATATGACGTTCACGTAAACGTTAACGGTGGAGGTTACACTGGTCAAGCTGGTGCTATCCGTCACGGTGTTGCACGTGCTCTATTAACAGTTGACCCAGACAACCGTCCTTCATTAAAGACGGCTGGATTCTTAACTCGTGATGCACGTATGAAAGAACGTAAAAAATACGGTCTTAAAGCAGCACGTCGTGCACCTCAGTTCTCAAAACGTTAATATACTTGGTATATCAATGTTTACCCTCTTTGCTCTTGTGGAGCGAGGAGGGTTTTTTGGTTCATTTTGGCGCAAATCAGCTTGAACCTCACAAAGAACTTAACAGATTTAAAGCATCGGCATCTTGCTGATGCTTTTTTTCTGGCATTAATTCTAGATAGTATTTTTGTGTGGTTTGAATATTTATGTGTCCTAACCGTTTTGATACATAAGCAAAATCTATATTCTGGGCAAATAAGAATGATGCGGGGTATCTCTTAGTCCGTGAAAGGTTGTTCTTTTTAATGTTTAATCCCGTAAAGGGTACATAGAAAGCAAATTACGCTTTGAACGAACCTCAATTCATTGGGCTTCCCCACAACATATACGATTCACTCGATGGCTTTGCTACTTACCCCACTAAACATCTATGTAAGTTCCATAATGACGTTATGACGCTAACAACGGGTGCTATTCCGAATAAGGGGGGTTGTACATCGTTGGTAAGCGTAAAATAATCCCCACCTGCTATTAGGTGGGGATTTCGTGTATACTTTATTTAGATTTATTTGGTACACGGTACTCCTGTGTAAGTAACGTTAATGGCCTTAAATTTTCATGTTAGAAAGTAGGGAAGAAAAATGATTGAATTAAGAAAGATTACCCACGATAATTTTGAGGCAGTGTTGAAGTTAAGCATGACAGATGAGCAGAAAGGAAATGTGGATCCCAGCATATATTCTTTGGCTAAAGCCTATGTAAAGATACTCAACGACGAAAAACCTCCTATGATCTTCGCTATATGCAACAATGATGAAGTCATCGGATATGTCGATATTGCATTTTACAAATTAGCGGAGAGTTCATTTTTATGTGAAAAATATGGAGATAAATCTACTTATGGACTTAATCGCTTTATGATTGATAAAAACCATCAAGGCAAAGGATTTGGCAAACAAGCAATGGTGAAAGTTATTGATTACATAAAGTCATTTCCACAAGGAAAAGCCGATGCAGTTTCTACATCATATTGGATGGTAAACGAAGTCGTCCGGAAGTTGTTTGCGTCTGTCGGTTTCGTTGAAACAGGAGCGATATGGGACGGGCAAACAGGGGATAATTGGAATGCAGAAAGAAAAAAAGATATAAAGTATGCAGAAGTAGGTGCCAGACTCGGATTATAATGCTAATAAGTTAGGTGGCCTCTCTGGCCTTCTTTAATAAATCACTCGCACTTTGTTCCCTGATCAGATCCTGCCACTGGGCTTGATGTATTTCGTATTTCGATGTTTTCATAGTTATCAAATTATCATCTCCCAACTGTTCTAATGTTGACAAAGTGTGTTACCAACATTTTTTGCCGTAATAGGGCGCGATTGTGGAACAAACAACGCCCTATTCTGGAAAGCAAGTTAATAGTGTATTCAACTAACATCAATCACTTTGGTTCAAATTGGTTCAAGTAATGTCAATTTCAATCCTTTTTCATGCACTTTTATCCATATAACAATTCCCAAAATGTCGATATTAATGGATTACGATGTATTCAATGCACTTAGAATTTATCTGTATATTTCTCAATATGTTAATCTTTATAAAGCAAATCCCCAACCGTCTATGGTTGGGGATTTTTACTTAATACGCACTTGTTTAAAACCGAATATTTCTCGTGCCTTTTATTCAATAAGTTATTACTATATTTAAAGATTGTGGAATTAGCAAATAGTAGGGAAGCAGCAGGTTTGTTTGTGAGTCTATTAGGTGTAGATTTTGGTGGTTTAATCAATGAGTGAGCGGGCAACTTCTAATAATTTTCCTTTATATAGCATTAATTCAGTTACCTTATCGATGCTAACCGTTGTTTTATCACCATCGTTGAATTGAATGTATTTTTTATTGTAGTCGAGACCTAAACGACAGATCCATTTTCTAATGTTATCATCTATCAGAATATTAAAATAACTTTTGTTATCTCGATAGAATACTCTTTCTTCATTAACTATTTCGGATAGAATAATTTTAGCTATTCCAAACCCTTGAATTTCTTCTTCTGTTGTAACGATACCACTGTCTAATTCAGGCATTTCTTCTTCTTGTATTTCCTCGTCAGCTTTAGCTTTTTTATCTTCAGAAGTTGATTTTAGTGCTGCGCTTAGTTTTTTGTTAACTAGTTCATTTATAAACTGATTTAATGATTGTTTAACGATGGGAGTGAATTGGGTAATTATATTTTTGGTTTTTCGACCATCATATATATTATTCAATATAAATGTAATAAATTCATCACTTGGTTCATCCCACATTTCAAAGAGTAGAGTTTTTATTTTATTGGTATATTTCAATTCAGATGCTGTACTAAAAATGTTGTCGACATTGAATTTATCTTTCTTAAATTTCTCTAGTTCTGAAATTTGGTTATTATTTAAATCGAGAAGATTAAATTCGAAAAAAGGGGAGTTATCCATTTTATTTTGTTCGTCTAAATCTGTGAAAAATTTATAATGAGTACCGTTTGTTAATATGGCGAATTTCGCTGTAGTTGTACCGAAATAACGAAAGAGTTGTGAATCATGCTTGAGCAATTCTTCGGTTATCGATTTTGCTTCAATTAAAATTACAGGTAAATCATTTTTTACAATGGCAAAGTCAACTTTTTCCCCTTTTTTAATTCCAACATCAGCGATATATTCAGGGGTAAATTCACTGGGATTAAAAATATCATATCCGAGAATTTGAAAGAAAGGCATGATAATACTCGTCTTCGTAGCTTCCTCTGTCGTAATCTTCTCTCGTAATGGCTCAATTCTTTGTGCTAGTGCTTTTAATTTTTCTTTTAATTCTCCCATAGTAATCTCCTTTCAATATTAACTCTTTTTCGTAAGATGTGTTGAATGAAAAGTATGTAAAAGACATGGTGATAACTTAACAATAAGAATGGACTAATTTTTTGAGAGTGTGAGGTATTTTTGTGATTCTATATACCTACTTAATAAGTAAAATTTTTTTGAGGTGTTAACCTTTTAACATAAATCATGAAATTAAGTGAACATAATTAACTGATTATCATTAAGTACAAACCCATCGTTCATTTTCTATTGCTAACTCTTCTTTTCTATAATCGCGTCTACTGCCTTTGGTTCATGACCATTTACTAATTAAACCGGCCTAAATGTTTGAAGAAAATATCCGTTTTAGAAGGATGCTCCGTAGCTCCTTTCTCACTAAAAGTGTTAGTATTTTTCAAACTTGAGGCTACTATGTTTATTTAACCTCCACGATTAGGAATTTTGCTTAAAACTATTATATCATTAAGGAATCTTAATTACATCTGAATATTCTGTTATTTACCCTTGTGTCACTGAGTTTAAGAAAAGAATTTGAATGAGCAGGTGGAGAAAAGCAGTCAGAATTGAGGAAGAACGGACACAATAAATCGAAGCCATTAAAAAACGGAAACCACTTTAGATATAAACAAGCAGTCTATAATAAAAGAAACCCTTTTATAAAAATATCTCGAATCCAAGATAAAAAGACTTGATCTTTTATCAGTTGACTGGTAAAGTGATAAATATAGAGAGAGGGAGTGATTCAAAATATGCAAAAGAATACACGTGGATCTTTAATTTGGTTGAGGCTATCGCGATTTACGCATCAGAGTAATTTATTATCGAATGATTTCTTGAAACCTTATGATTTAACGTCTGCACAATTTGATGTTCTAAACCAAATATCCGTTTATGGGCCATTAACACAGAATGAGTTAGCAGCCAAAGCGACGGTCACGCAAGGTGGTATTTCGCGCATGCTCACTCGTCTTGAAAAAGAAGGCCTCATCGAACGGAAGCAAAATTGGAAAACGAAGACGATATTTTTAACAGAGGCAGGTAAGCAAAAGCTTGAAGAGGCCTTTGACGCACAATTAGCTTTTCAGTCCTCATTTTTTGATGAATGCTTAACAGAAGAAGAGCAAAAGCAATTATATACGTTAATAACAAAAGTACAAAAAAACAGTGAAAATAAAATGGGGTAGGATATTTTTTTACCCTATCACTTGACTAATCAATTGAAAATTAAAGGAGGAATACATTATGTTTAACATCCCAGGCCATCACCACATTTCGATGATTACCAAAAATGCTGATATGAATAACCATTTTTACAAAAATGTTCTTGGCTTGAGAAGAGTCAAAATGACGGTCAACCAGGATGACCCGACGATGTATCATTTATTTTTTGGTGATAGAACGGGTAGCCCGGGTACCGAGTTAACTTTTTTTGAAATCCCGCTCGTTGGACGTACACACCGAGGAACGAACGCGATTACTCAAATTGGGTTATTAGTGCCAACTATGGACAGTTTAGTTTATTGGAGAGAACGCTTTGAAGAATTTGGTGTGAAGCATAGTGGAATTACAACGTATGCAAATCGACCTGCCCTACACTTCGAAGACTCAGAAAATTTACGGATGGTGCTCACTGTTGCGAATGGACAAAAGCTTGATCATTGGGAGACGTGGGAGAAATCAGACGTTCCTAAGGAGCACCAAATTCAAGGGATGGGACCGATTGAAATAACGGTACGACGACTTGAAAAAATGGCGGCGACACTTCAAGAGATATTTGGTTATACGGAAGTTTCTCAAAAGGAAAATGAGTGGATTTTTCAATCGATTGAAGGTGAAGCATTCGGTGAGATTGTCGTGAAGCAATTAGATGGTGAGCCTGAGAAGCCAGGACGAGGAAGTGTTCATCATTTAGCGATTCGTGCCAAAAATGATGAGGAGCTAGAACATTGGGACAAAGAGGTAAAGGCAAGAGGCTTTCACTCATCAGGTATTGTCGACCGCCATTACTTCAAAAGTCTTTATTTCCGTGAGTCCAATGGCATTCTATTTGAGATTGCAACAGATGGGCCAGGCTTCTTAGTGGATGCAGACGTCGAGACTTTAGGTGAGACATTAGACTTGCCGCCTTTCTTAGAGGAAAAACGAGCAGAAATCGAAGCCAAGTTGACGCCGATTAAAGAAGATTAAACAAGGGAAAATAAAAGAAATGACAACACTGGCAGAGAAAAATGGCCGTAGTGTTGTAGGAAAAGCCAAGAAGTAACAACACTCCCACAGCAAAATAACCCTAGTGTTGTAGGAAAACGGCATCACCGAGCCCACAACGAGGGAACCGGCCTCCCCTCCATCCAAATTTTCACCTAGTAACGATATTAAAAGGAGATGAATGATATGAACAGTTTAAAAGGGATTCACCATGTTACGGCGATTACGAGTAGTGCCGAGAAGAATTATGAGTTTTTCACGTATACGTTAGGAATGCGATTAGTTAAGAAGACGGTTAATCAAGATGATATCCGCACTTACCATTTATTTTTTGCTGATGATGAGGGGAATGCGGGGACTGATATGACGTTCTTTGATTTCCCGGGTATTCCTAAAGGGCAGCATGGGACAGATGAGATTTTTAAAACATCATTCCGAGTTCCGAGTGATGCAGCCATTGATTATTGGGTGAAGAGATTTGATCGTCTCGATGTTAAGCATGAGGGAATTAAAGAGGAGTTTGGCAAAAAGACGTTATCGTTTGTTGATTTTGATGATCAGCATTATCAACTTATTTCCGATGAGCATAATGATGGTGTTGCAAGTGGTACACCTTGGAAGAATGGTCCGATTCCTTTAGAGTATGCGATTACGGGACTTGGTCCGATATTTGTTCGAGTCGCTAATGTTGATTTCTTTAAACAAGTATTGGAGCAAGCGTTATTATTTAAAGAAGTGTCGAAAGAGGGAAGTCGTTATTTATTTGAAGTGGGGGAAGGCGGAAATGGTGCACAGATTGTGGTGGAGCATAATCAAGTGTTACCACGGGCTGTCCAAGGTTACGGCACTGTACACCATGCGGCTTTTAGAGTCGAGGATCGGACGGTATTAGATGAGTGGACGAAACATCTTGATTCAATGGGCTTTAATACTTCAGGATATGTGAATCGTCATTTCTTTGAGTCGTTGTATGCAAGAGTTGCTCCTCAAATTTTATTTGAATTTGCGACAGATGGACCTGGTTTTATGGGCGATGAGCCTTATGAGACATTAGGTGAAAAATTATCGTTACCTCCATTTTTAGAGGGCAAACGAGAACAGATTGAACAAGCTGTCAGACATATCGATACGGTACGAAGTGATAAAGAGTTTGAGAAAGAATATGAGGATTAATGGCCTGTACATGGAGTTGTTTATAAAGGGTTTGGGGTAAGTACCTATTTTTTATTATGTATAGTAGGTCACTCGCCCAGAACAAATCTAGACATATGCATATACTGTTAGCAGTTATTTAAAGGAGGTATATGTCTAGATGAATCATTATCATGAGCAACACTCTTATGACGGTTACCCGTCACAGTCCTATAATTATGAACCACATCAACATCATGTCACACACGTACCGACCCATTCGTATGACCCGTCAATGGTTAGAAGACCGTGGGGCGGACGTCCAGGCCGTTGGGGTGGTAGACCAGGTAGATGGGGAGGTCGCCCGGGCTTTGGGTTTGGTTATGGCTTTGGAGGACCTTTTGTAGGTGGGTTCTTAGGGGGCCTTGCAGCGAACGCTTTATTTCCTGGGGGATACGGGTACGGATATCCGCCGTATTACCCTCCTTATTATTACTATTAAGAAGGGGAAACATGACTGGACGTTCCAGTCGTGTTTTTTTGTGCTCTCTCCGGCAACATATAAGGGTTAATTCGAACGCTCAAAGGGAATAGACAATAGAAGCTGAAATAGTGATCCCCACGCTATTTCAGTTTCGACATCATGGTGGATTATGTCCTAGATTTCTCCTTGTATGGGCTATGCGTTTATACAGGTTTATAGGCAAGAAAACGGTTCGTGTCTGTGATAAAAAGGACAAGCAATGACAGTTGCTTTTTCATTTTTAAGGTAGTAATATGAAGATAACATCATCATAAAAGTTGGTAGAGAAAAAGAGAGACCACACGATATTGGGGAAGGATGCCTAATAGTAGTGTGGTCTTTTTTTGTCCTAAACTTCGGGGAGGCTGAATGAAATGAATTTTTCAAGTACGAATAGAAGCAGTATTTTAGCGAGTATGAGTCAGCAGCAATTAGACGTTCTAGTTATTGGCGGTGGTATTACTGGAGCAGGAATCGCTTTAGATGCTAGTTCTCGGGGGATGAAAATAGGACTTATAGAAATGCAAGATTTTGCAGCGGGTACATCGAGTCGTTCAACAAAGCTTGTACATGGAGGTTTGCGTTATCTCAAGCAATTGGAGGTAAGGCTTGTCGCTGAAGTAGGTAAGGAAAGAGAAATTGTGTACGAAAACGGACCACATGTGACAACACCAGAATGGATGCTTTTACCTTTCCATGAAGGCGGTACTTTTGGTAAATTCTCGACTTCGTTTGGTTTGCAAGTGTATGATTTCTTGGCTGGTGTCAAGAAGAAGGAACGGAGAAAAATGCTCACGGTCGAAGAAACGATTGCTCGTGAACCACTTGTGAACCAAGTTGGTTTAAAGGGTGGCGGTTATTATGTGGAGTATCGTACAGATGATGCTCGTTTAACGATAGAGGTTTTAAAGGAAGCGATCAAATATGGTGCTGATGCACTTAATTATGTGAGGGCTGAAGGTCTTATCTATGAAGGTGGGCAAGTGGTTGGTGCCGAGGTTCGTGATTTGTTGACAGGTGATACGGTGGAACTATATGCGAAAAAGGTCGTCAATGCAACAGGACCATGGGTTGATGATGTTCGTGAATTTGACAAATCGAAGCAAGGGAAGCAACTAAAGCTATCAAAAGGTGTGCATATTGTTGTTGACCAATCGGTCTTTCCGTTAAAACAAGCCGTATATTTTGATACACCAGACGGCAGGATGGTTTTTGCTATACCTCGTGAAAATAAAACGTATGTCGGAACAACGGATACGTTCTTTGAAGGGGATACGTCAAATCCTACGATGAGCGAGTCTGATCGTTCCTATTTGCTAAAGGCCATATCCTATATGTTTCCGCATGTGACTGTGACAGAAAAAGATGTCGAGTCTAGTTGGGCGGGGCTTCGTCCACTCATATATGAAGAAGGTAAAAAGGAGTCGGAGATTTCACGTAAGGACGAAATTTGGCAATCTGATTCTGGTCTCATCTCCATTGCCGGGGGGAAATTGACAGGCTACAGAAAGATGGCAGAGCTAACGGTAAATCTAGTTGTGAAACTACTCAAAGAGGAATATGCGGTCTTATATTCACCGAGCCAAACGAAAAACATGCCGATCTCTGGTGGGCATGTGGGTGGTTCGCACAACTATCCGGCATTTGTAAAGGAAACGATTCGCCATGGTCGGGAATTAGGCTTTGAGGAAAGTCAGGCCGAAAAACTCGTGCACTTATACGGATCCAATACCGAGAAGGTTTTTAGCTATGTCGCTGATTTTGAGCGTGAAGCGAATCATGAGTTGGATCTCGCTGTCTACGCCCAGCTTCGTTATGGAATAGAAGAAGAAATGGTCACAAAACCAATCGACTTTTTCATCAATCGAACAGGAGCCCTCTTTTTTAATATCGATTGGGTGAAAACATGGAAAGATGCCGTTATTGAGTATATGGCAGACCATTTTAGTTGGTCAAAAGAAACAAAAGTGGCATATAGCCAAGAGTTAGCAGAAAGAATCAACCAAGCTGAAACACCGAGCGATTGATTCTCACTACTACCTAGGTAACTCCAACCGATCATGCTACAATTTGGAGTGTGTGTAACAGCTGCAGTTAACGTTCTAACCATCATACTTAAAATTTTAATTCAAGTATTAGGTGGAATAGTGTCATATAGACAAACATATAATCTGATAGAGAATAGAAGAGAAACCTAAAGCAGAAGAGCCTTCTTCGTTTTAGAGATATTCTCTTCTATTTTTTTGGAGTTAAAGAAACGAATATAAAAGAAAGATTGGGAGGGTTATGTATGAGACGGTTTGCTAGTGTGATTCTATTTCTTTCATGTACGTTGCTTTTAGTAGCTTGTGGAGGTTCAGATTCAGAGGGAGGTGGCGCAGCAGTCACCTTGTATTCCCCCGAAACACCAGATATGACACGAGAAATTGCCGAGGCTTTTGAGGAAGAGACGGGTACGCCGGTCAATGTTCATTATGCAGGCACGAATGTTTTAGTGAATCAGATGATAGCGGAAATGGACAATCCTGAGGCCGATGT
This sequence comes from Alkalihalobacillus pseudalcaliphilus, assembly GCF_028610675.1. Lineage (NCBI taxonomy): Bacteria > Bacillati > Bacillota > Bacilli > Caryophanales > Bacillaceae > Alkalihalobacillus > Alkalihalobacillus pseudalcaliphilus. Next base: position 9,839 of record NZ_JAQQWS010000016.1, on the reverse strand, counting down.
TTGGTATGGTGGCGGAGGTATTTTGCCGTTCGAATCAGCGATTGAAAGAGGGTTTATCCAGGCGTATACACCTGAGTTAGCTGAGAATTGGGATGTGTATCAGGATGGTATTAAAATGCGTCATGAGGACTTTAAATGGGTAGGTATGGAGGTATTTGTGCTGGGTCTTATTTATAACACAGACTTAGTTGACGAATCAGAGCTTCCGCAAACATGGGATGAATTATTAGATGAAAAATGGGCTGGCGAAATCCAAATGCCGAACCCAGCAGCATCTGGGACAGCGACCTTATTAGTGCTTAGTCAGCTGATGGATAAAGGTGAAGAGAGTGGCTGGGCGTACTTTGATGCACTGGTTGAGAATGTGAGTAGTTTCCCTGATTCAGGTGGTGCGCCAGCACAAGCAGCAGCTGCAGGAGAAGCTTCAATTGGTATTGGTTTTGATTTTATGGCTTATCAAATGAAGGATCGTGGTGAATCCGTTGACTTTCATATTCCTGCCAACACACCAGTGCTAGTTAACCCAGCTGCCATGATTGAAAATGGTCCAAACAGTGAAGGGGCCGAGCAATTGATTGATTTTATGCTTTCGCCAAAAGGACAGCAGATTAAAGCAGACTGGTTCCACATTCCGATTGATCCAAGTATAGAAGGCAAGTCGCCTTTAACATTAGATAGTTTAAAGGATAAGGCTATGGATCTTGATATTGACTGGGTTGTAGAAAACTATGACAGAATTCGAAATGAATGGCGAGAAAGATATCAATAAGCAAGGTCGGATATGAGGAGGGCGAATCAATGAGTGGTGTGAAGGTAAGAAATCTTGTAAAAAAGTATGGAAATGACGTAACAGCATTAAATCATGTCAATCTAGATATACAAGAAGGGGAGTTCTTTGCCCTTCTTGGCCCTTCCGGTTGTGGGAAAACAACAACGATGCGTTGTATTGCAGGTTTTGAGACGCCTACTTCTGGAGAAATACTCTTTAATAACCAAGTCATTAATCGATTACCGGCAAATAAGCGGAATTGTGGCATGGTATTTCAAAGCTACGCCCTGTTCCCCCATTATAATGTTTTTGAAAATGTCTCCTATGGATTAACAATTCGTGATTTTTACAATGGAAAGTTAGGGAGGAAAGTCAGCAGTTTAGCTCGTTTATTAAGCAGACGCTTAGCTAAACCGCCCAAACATATTATTGAAAAAGTAACAGAAGCCCTTGAATATGTGGAGTTGGGACATCTTGCTGAAAGAGGGACTAACGAGCTCTCTGGTGGGCAGCAGCAGCGCGTCGCATTAGCTCGAGCACTGGTGATGGAGCCTGCTGTCTTGCTCATGGATGAGCCTTTATCTAACTTAGATAAAAAACTAAGGAATACGATGAGAACAACGATTAGAAAAATCCAGCAGGACTTAGGGATTACAACGGTATTTGTGACTCATGATCAAGAAGAAGCGATGAGTATGGCCGATCGTGTCGCGGTTATGAAGGATGGTGAAATTATTCAAATGGCGACACCGACAGAGCTATACAGTAATCCTACGAATCCATTTGTCGCTGATTTTGTCGGGTCGTCGAATATTTTCGTAGGAAAACATGTCCAAAGCCAACCAGATGGCTCACTAATAAAGGTAGAGAATTTCCTGTTAAAATCAAGTTTTAATAAAGAAGAAGATTCCCTTCATGTGTTAATTCGTCCAGAGGGAATGAATGTATATGCGAAAGATTCGGCGATACAAGCAGAGAATAAAATAGAAGGTAAAGTAAAAATGCATACGTATTTGGGGGCAACGATTCGCTATGATGTCCAGGTCGGTGATCGTGAAATAGGAATTGAGAAAACATATGTACCCGGAGAACGTGTTTTTCATGACGGTGAAGAGGTGTGGGTGACGGTAGATCCAGAGAGGGTGCTACTCATATGAAAAAGAAGCGTCAACGAATCAGATCCTTTTTTTCAAGGTTTGACAGCTTATCTTTGTTGAAATGGCTAGTGGGCCTCTTTTTTATCCTGTTTCTCATCTTACCTTTACTTTCCGTCTTTATCGTTAGTTTTACTGGACAACCGGTTAATATTCTCGGTTCGCTAGTGAATATGGATATTTTACAAACGAATATTGAAAGGCTAACGAATGCCTCCTTGGAGCATTATGAAAAGCTCGTAGCGGGTGGCACGTATTATCATGCTTTAAAAAATAGTTTAATGCTTTCGTTAGGTGTTTCCACGTTTGTGATTCTGATGTGTTTGCCGATTGCTTACGGTTTTGCAAGGACGACGATGCCATTTAAAAAGGTATTTGCAGCCCTATGCACCTTACCAATCATCGTGCCTACTTTTATTTCTGCGGCTGGTTTTATTATTATGTTCGGTCGCACTGGCTGGGCTACGACCTTGTTTCAAACCTTAGGCGGCGACGGAACGATATTTAATGTGTATTCAATGACGGGGATTGTGCTCGTACAAATTTTCTTTTTTTTCCCGTTTGCTTTATGGCCAATGGTGGCAGCTTTTAAGCTAAGTGATATTTCGTTAGAAGAGGCCTCTCATAATTTAGGGGCTAAAAGCTGGTTAACGATGGCTTTTATCACATTACCACTTGCCTTGCCAGGTATTATCTCAAGTGCCTTATTAATTTTTACGGTAAGTTTTTCTGATTTTGGAACACCTATTATTCTTGCGCCTGATGGTTTAAATTTAATCGTTGTCGAGGCGTACCGTGAAATATCTGGCTTTTTTAACTGGGCAGGGGCTTCTATATTAACAGTCGTTATGGTCATTGTTGCGGCTTTCTTTTTCTGGCTCCAGCGTCTTGTCACAAAAGGAAAGAATTATGGAACACTCTCTGGAAAACCGAAGCAACTAAAACAAAACTCTAATAGATGGGTAACGACAAGTTTAGCCATTTATACAGGGATTGTTGTACTTATACCTTTACTTGCTGTTTTATCAGTAGGCGTTCAATCCTTTGCAACAACTTGGGGAGCTGATTTATTACCACGTGGATTTACGCTTGATCATTACCAGATGATTTTCAGCCGTTCTACAAATAATATAGTAAATAGTATCGTATTAGCTTTGGGAGCTTTAGTTATAAGTGTTGTCATTTCGACGCTTATTTCCTATTTCGTTGTTCGTCAAAATGCGGTGAAGCTTGATTTTATTTCTTCGATTCCTTTAATTGTGCCAGGTATTGCTTTAGGTATTGCCTTCATCCAAACGTTTAATACAGCACCATTAAAATTAACCGGAACAGCGGTGATTTTAATTATTGCTTATGCGATCCGTCGTATGCCCTATATGATTCGATCAACGATGGGAACGATGATGTCAATCAAACCAGACATTGAAGAAGCCTCCATTAATTTGGGAGCCTCTAAACTGATGTCGATCATGACCGTTGTTGGTCCATTAATGTTACCTGGTATTGCGGCTGGTTCGATTTTGGTTTTCGTAACCGTAATTAAGGAAACGTCTGTGACGATTTTAATGGCACCCTCGGATTGGGCACCGATGAGTTTGGTCGTATTCCAAAACCTCTTGAGAGGCGAGGTTTATACGGCCTCTGCGATGGCGATTTTAATTATTATCATCGTGCTCATCTTGCAATTCGTCGCCAATAAAATTACAAAAAATTCATTATATTAATCAAAATCCTTGGCGTCTCTGTCATTTTCGATAATGGAAAATAAACCATAGCATGACCTTTTCTGCAATTCCTCATACTATAGAAAAAAAGAGGAGGAGCTTAATCGTGACGGTTGTGTTCAACTTATCGGATAAAAGAAGACAGAAGCAATGGCGCTTTGAACGCGGGATACTAAGACACTTGTCACTAAAGGATTTAAAGAGGCATGTAGAGCAGCATTTTAAAGCGATCATGCCTTTCCAATTCATGGTGAATCCATTTTTAATTGACCCGGTCATGGATCTGGGGATTGATTCTTATTTGATTGGGGCGGAATTTAGTCGGTTAAGTTATTTAGGTGAAACGGATGAACAGGTTAAGGGACGTTGTGAGCTCGAGCTTCAAGAGCTTTCTCATTCCTTATTCCATATTTTATATGGCTGGTTTGATACGAGTGGCTACGGTCATGAGGAATCATTATCAATTGCAGCTGATGCCTTTGTAGACCTTTGGTGGAGCCGAGGACTGCAAGAGGGAAAGCGCCGTTATAAAATGAAGCTTCAATAAAAAGAAATGTGTGGGATGAAGGCAGAGAAGTGGCTAGTCTCGCGGGGAAAAACGGGGTGTGTGGCAATTCGGCAGTGAAAAGAGTAGTCAATGCGGGGAAAGGATTATGAGCCGCAATGTAGCCTGAAACGGAGTAGTCAATACGGGGAAAAGGCAGAATCCGTGGTAAAGAAGCTATGAAAAGAGCCGCCAATGCGAAGAAAAGCGAAATACTCGGCAATAGAGCCGTGAAAACAGCCAGCAAACAGATGCAGCGTAAAGTACAACCAACAGCAAACACTGCTGTGCGCAGCAATGTTTGCTGTTCCAACAATGAAATTCACTGAATTCCAAAATGATCTTCATAAATTTAAGCCAGTCCCAGTATATATAGAGAGAGGAAAGGGACAGGGGGTCATGGTGTGAAGGCATCAGTGAAAAGATGGCTAAAGGGAGCTGCATTTGCGATTGGAATTGTGGCATTGTTATACATTGTACAATTTCAATTTATGAGTAATGATTCTTGGTCAACTTGGAGTTTGCCATTGTCTGGAAAAGTGATTGTTGTTGATCCTGGTCATGGCGGTATTGATGGAGGAGCAACCTCAAAGGACGGGGCATTAGAAAAAGATATATCATTAGAAATTGGCTTTATTCTGCGAGATTATTTACAAGAAGCAGGGGCCATTGTATTAATGACACGTGAAGAGGATGTAGATTTAGCAGGAGAAAACACTCATAAAATTCGTAAAAGAAAACAAGAGGACTTAAAGAGAAGAGCAGATATCATAAATGAATCGGACGCTGACCTCTTTCTCAGCCTGCATTTAAATGCGATACCATCTCCGAAATGGAGTGGAGCACAAGTTTTTTATCAAAAAGCGACGCCAGGAAATGAAGAGTTAGCGAAGTTTGTCCAAGATGAATTAACAAGAAACTTAGAAAATACAACAAGGGTTGCTAAGCCAATCCAGAATGTATATTTACTAAAGCATGCTACCATAACTGGTGCACTTGTCGAAGCTGGATTTTTATCAAATCCTGAAGAAGCTGAATTATTAACGAAACCTAAGTATCAGGAAAAAATTGCAGCATCGATTTATCAAGGGGTCATAAGGTATTATACGGATGAAAAGGTGCCAGTACCATAAACCAATCAATAAAGCCTATTGCGGTTAGAAACCGAGGTAGGTTTTTTTGAATGTGATTAAGTGCAAGCGTTTACGGCTTCGTCTTTACGTATGCTATACTAGATATGAGAAAGAAGTATGGGAGAAGGATGGTGTTCGTTGTGTTATCAGAGTCAAAAGTTAGAGATGCGTTAAGTCACGTCAAGGATCGAGACTTAAATAAGAGCATCGGTGAAACAGGTGGAATCCGTGAGGTTAAAATAAATGACGATAAAGTAAGCGTCAAACTTGCGTTAGCAAAAATGGGTTCAGGCTCACAAATGGAAGTACAGCAAGAGGTTGTGAATATTTTAAAAGGTAATGGTGCTGCTTCTGTTGGGCTTCGCTTTGATCAGTTAACAGAAGGGGAAATCGAAGCCGCTGGTGGATTCCCGAAACCAAAATTTGAAGGGCCTGCTTTATTGGACCCTGATAGTCCAACCACCTTTATTGCCGTAACGAGTGGAAAAGGTGGAGTAGGTAAATCAACGGTTTCCGTTAACTTAGCGACATCACTCGTTCGTTTAGGGAAAAGAGTGGGAATTATTGATGCCGACATTTATGGCTTTAGTGTACCTGATATGATGGGTATTGAAGAGCGTCCACAAGTGAAAGCTGACCGTATTTATCCCGTTGAACGTTTTGGTGTTAAAGTAATCTCTATGGGCTTTTTTGTCGAAAATAATGCTCCTGTTATTTGGCGTGGACCTATGCTCGGGAAAATGATTAATCAATTTTTCGCCGATGTTGAATGGGGAGAGCTCGACTATTTAATTTTAGACTTGCCGCCTGGAACGGGGGATGTGGCATTAGATATTCATACGATGCTCCCACAATCTAAGGAAATTCTCGTAAGTACCCCTCATGCGACAGCAGCTTTTGTGGCGGCACGTGCTGGGGCAATGGCGATTAAGACACACCATGAAATTTTAGGTGTGGTTGAGAATATGTCTTATTTTGAAAGCGAAGTATCGAATGAGAAGGAATATGTTTTCGGACGAGGTGGTGGAGAACGTCTGGCTGAAGAGCTAAAAACCGCTTTGCTTGGACAAATTCCACTTGGACAACCTGCCATTGATGAGCACGATTTTGCCCCTTCTATTTATGAAGAGGAAAGCAAAATTGGTTCGATTTATATGGAAATTGCCAAACGAGTCATTGATAAAACGAAATAAGTAAATCATTGTTCATTTGAACGTGAAGGAAAACCGCTCCATTTAAACGGGCGGTTTTTATATTTGGTCATTATTCATTTTCTTTCTCTTCTGATTTAGACTCTTCCTCTGAACCACCACCGCCACTACTCTCTTCTGATTCATCCTGTTTCTCCAGCTGTTCTTCGGTTACTTTTGAAAGAATTTCATTCACTTTGGCTATGAAGTAAGGACTTTCAAAGGCTTCTGCCATAATATTCATGGTTTGCTCACGGTATTCTTTCGCTTTTAAAAGTTCGAGGATTGAGTTTTGTACATCCTGGTCCTTCATAATATCCATCATCATTTGTTGGTATTCGGGGTCCTTCATTAATCGTTTTAAAATCTTTTCATTTTCTGCTTGCATCGTTTCAGCGAATGTTTTGGCAAATTCGGGGTCTTGCATCGTTTCTTGCCAGTATTTTTTTCCTGTATCGGATGTTAACGTTTCTTGAATCGTCTGTCTTACAAATAAATTATCCATGACTAAATCATGACGATACTCCTCCTCCGTCATAATTTCATGGATAGCTTTTTTTCCATCGTCGGTTTTAAGCATATCGACCATCATTTTTTTCGTACTGTCGTAATCTGGATTATTGCCATTTTCCGCAGCAGCACAAGCGGTTGCTAGGAACAAAATCAAACAGAGAACAAGTGATTTATGAAGTAGCTTCATTCTCGTTGCTCCTTTCCTTCATTTTGTCATTAATTTGAGACATTTATGAAGAAATTATGCATGTTCCTTAAGATAATGTGGTAATTACTATTTAAATTTTATACAATTAGAAAGAATGTACTGAGTAGATGGAGGATACGTCGTGAACAGTAGAAAAGTAGTATTTTTATTTATCTCTACCTTATTGGTAGGTTCTATAAGTGGTACGATTGTTGGTATTTTTATTCGATCCGAGATTTTATTTGGAGAAGGGTTTGCGAATTTATTTTTTGGTTTAGTCTGGATATTTGGTATTTCTGCAGCGTTTGCTTTAATCGCCCAGATGGGCTTTTTCGCTTATTTGACGATACATCGTTTTGGACTAGGGATATTCAAATCGGCCAAGCTTTGGAATGCGGCTCAGGTTGTCATTATTGCCTTCGTTTTATTTGATTTAGTATACTTTAGGTATATTGCTTTTGCCGAAGCGAATGAAACGATTTTCCATTATATGGTCATGCCATTAGCCTTTTTATTATACGCGATGTTTATTGCTTACTTAAAAGCAAAAGATACAAATAAAGCAACGTTTATTCCTGCTTTATTCTTTATGTATGTAGTAACAACGATAGAGTGGGTACCTGCCTTATTAAATAACGATTCACAGTGGCTATGGTTATATTTAACGCCATTAATTTCTGCGAATACATGGCAATTGCTCATTTTACATCGTCTTCAAAATAAAGATGATGGAAAAAGTAAAGTCGGTAATCCTAATTCAAAAGTAGAAGCTGGACATATAAGAACAGCGAAAAAGAAGAATAAAAAAGGTCAAGCGAAGAAATAGTGCTTGGCCTTTTTTATATGAAAGTTGATGCTGATACTCATGTTCAGAGCGGAAATCGTCGCTACCGAAAATCATACTCCGCGTCCTGTGGGGTGGCGCTGAGCTAATCGGCTACGCCGCTGGATCTCAAGCTTTCGCCACTACGTCCCACGGGAGTCTCCGCATGTTTTCGTCCGCTGGGTTACTGCTAATTCTCAAGTTAACAATCCCTCTAACACCATTCATTTAAAATGAAAACGAACAAAGTCTAATTGAATGAAAAGCCAACAGTTTAAGAGCAAAAATATACTTTCATCTTTGATGGTGGCGAAGTGAACTGGCTTCTCAATGGGCGTTTTATATGAAGTTATTGAATTTCTTCACTCGAGGATTTGGCATTTTCCATCATCTGCTCTACCGATATAAAGGAGAAGCCTTTGCCTTTCAGTTCTTTTAAGACAATTGGTAAAGCTTCATGTGTCTGTTTGGCGGAGTCAGAGGCATGGAAAAGTAGGATGTCACCGGCAGTCGTTTCACTCAAAGTATTTTCTACGATTTTCTCAACACCTGGGTTCGTATAGTCTTTTGAATCAACACTCCAATGGATTATACTTAAACCTTGTTTATCTGCTATTTGAAGGATACGTTTATCAAAATCACCATTAGGAGGTCTAAGTAGCTGGGGCGATTGACCAGCAAGATCACTTAGGACCCTTTTACTTGTCTGCATGTCCTGATTGACTTTATCATCTTCCCACTTCGTATAATCTTTGTATTGGTAACCATGGCTGCCAATAATATGTCCATCATCAACGATTTGCTTCACAATGTCAGGATAGCGTTCCGCCCATGAGGCCGATACGAAAAACGTGGCTTCTTTCATATTGTTCTCTTTTAATACTTCTAAAATTGGTCCTACCCGTTGATCGCCCCAACTTATATTAAAGGTAAGAGCAACTTGTTTTTGCTCAATTTCCGCTCTGTAAAAAGCTTGTGGCCCTTCCGAAGTGGAAAAGACAGGTAATTGAGTGCGTTCTACATACAAAAAGAGTGCGGCCATTAAGGCGGTAAGGATAATAATTGAAAATGACTTGATTCGTTTTGCAGAAAAGACCCAAAAGACATTCACTAGAACTCCCCCTCACTTTTTCCTAATCCATCTTTATTCAAAATAGGGACAAGATATGAATAAAAATTAGCGAGAAAGAAAAGAATTGTAAGGGTACCATTTTTTTCATGGAACATAAATTAGTATTGTAACTATTAGTCGAGTAGAGGTGTCGTGGATGTTGGGGTTTTTATTGACAACAAAAGAAGTACAAGAAGTCGAGTATATGTTAAAGAGAGAACTAGAAGAAATCTTACTAGACTTAACAGATCCGAGGATTGACCATGTCGTTAAACATGCAATGGAAGAAAAATATGAAATTGTTTATGGAATATTTAAAAGGATTGTATCTCCAGAAGAGAGACTTAAGTATGCATTACCTAAAGCGAAAAGAGGTTTACAATAAAGAAATGATAGGCTCTAACAAGAATATAATGAAGTCGGTGGCATTTCATTCATTTTGAAGCTGCCGATTATTTTTTTTATAAAAAGAGAAAAAAGGTATTGCGTCACTACAAATATGGTGGTATATTAATTCTTGTCCCAAAAAGGACAGCAAAAAACTTTTTAAAAGTATTGTTGACAGCAACTGATGCTTTTGATAGTATTGTAAAAGTCGCCACTAAGCGACGCAAGTTCTTTGAAAACTGAACAAAAGCCAAGCGAATTAAAGAGATACAAGGTATCTCGTCAATTGTTAGTCACATTTTCT